>JAVBNQ010000009.1:0-51566 GCA_031551405.1 bacterium
CCTTCGGCTTTTTTGATTATCGAGACTGAAGCACAAAACGAAAAAGCGAAATCAGAGATAACAAACGATTTAGCGTCGACAACAACAAAAGTATTAATCACTCACGAAACCGGGATCGGAATAATGTACGAAGTAGACCAAAATAAAATGAGCCAAAAAATAGATATAAATCAAGCGAAAAGCATGATAATTATGGAGCGAGAAAAGGTAGATGAAACAATGTTGAGAACTGCAAAAGCGAAAGTGTTAGAGATGGGGATCAGGCTAAGAAAGCTATTTAAGAGATAAGTCGAAGCTACTAAAATAAATGAAAAAACTCTACTAAAACTGAACGCCGCGGCGTAATTTAGAAGTGTATCAAGAATGGCTAAAATAATATTTTGTGTTTTGATTACTTTTTAGGTGAGATCTTAAAGGTAGGTTTATTTTTTTACGAATTTGCTAGAAAAATTGCTCGAGTATGCGCAGGATATCCCTCGACGGTTTTGTTTGGATTTGTAGGATCTAAGAAATCAGACAATGACTCAAAATTCATCCATTTTGTTTTGCGCTGCTCGTCATTTCCGGTTTTAGAAAGGTCAATACAACGAATATTTTTGAAACCAGCTCTTTCGAGCCAAATTTCCATTGTTTTTAGTGACGGAATAAACCAAACATTTGACATTTTGCCATAAACCTCTTTTGGCGTTAAAACTGCTTCTTTCTTTGAATCCAAAACCAAAGTTTCCAGAACTAATTCTCCAGCGTCCTTTAAACACGCCTTTATTTTTACCAAATGTTCGATCGGAGACTTGAGATGATACAAAACCCCCATTAAAAAAATGGTATCAAAAGCCTTGGAAACATTCGGAAAATCTTCAAAAGCAAACGGTAAAATCGCCACGTTTTTGGCTTGTACGAATTTGTTCAATAAACAAAATTGCGTAAAATATAAAAAATACGGCTCAAGTCCCAAGACGAGTTTTGCCCCGCCACCTTTCATCCGAAAAGCATAATACCCGCTTCCGGCTCCTATATCAAGAACAACTTTATTCTTAAAATCCATGTGTTTTTTAACTCGATCCCACTTCAAATTAGAACGCCATTCCGTATCCAAATCAATCCCAAAAATCTCAAATGGCCCTTTTCTCCACGGCATTAATTTTTCTAAAACTTTTTCTAAATTTTGTTGTTGTTCGGAACTCAAAGGCTTTGTATTTTGGATTTTTATTGCGTCTGAAGTTAAATCGACTAGAGAATTTGAAAAATTTGGAAGGGTTTGAAACAATGCTTTTTGCGACAAGTAAGCTTCGAAGTTATCGCGGAATAAAGACGCCTCGTATTTGGCTTTTGTTTCGTCTGCAAAATCTTTCAAAGCCGTTGTTTTTATAATACTAAAAAAATCATTGTAATTTATCATAAAAAACCGCTTTATTTTTAAATTATTTTTGAAAAATAAATTTTGGATTTTTTTGAGGAAGAGTGCGAAGATTGGGTATTCCGGAAAAAAACGGAGAGAGAGGGATTCGAACCCCCGGAGGCTTGCGCCTCAACGGTTTTCAAGACCGCCGCTTTAAACCACTCAGCCATCTCTCCGAGCGTTATAATATAAAAAAAAACTAAGTTAAGCAATATTTTTTTTATACTTTTGCTGAGAGTAGAGATGTACCTTTATCGTGGTCAAAACCGGTTTGCCTTTAGATTTACAAAGAAATTGAATTTCTACGTTTCAATTTAAAATTCACGACTGAAAATAAAACTATTGCGCAAAAATTCGTCATTTTAGCGAGCCAATAATTTCCGAGATATTTTCGAGTTTATTTTTCAAACAATAATTTTCAAGCTCGCTCACAATTTCAAGTCCGATTTTTGGATTTCTAAAATTCATCGTACCAATGCTAATAAGATTCGCTCCGGCTATCAAAAATTCAAGCGCGTCATCTGCGCTCGCAATTCCGCCCATTCCGATAACAGGAATTTTAACTGCGCTTCTCACATCGAGCAGAAGTTTCAAAGCCAGCGGTTTTATTGCAGGTCCGGAAAATCCTGCGATTTTGTTTTTAAAATAAAACGTTTTTTTTGCAATATCGATTTTTGTTCCGAGGAAAGTGTTCGTCATACAAATTGCGTCAGCGCCAAAATCCTCAATTTTTTTTGACAAGCTCGCAATATCAGAAAAACTTGGCGAAATTTTCACAATCAATGTTTTGTCCGTAGCTTTTTTACAATTTTTTATCAATTTTTCGAGCAAAATCCGATCTTGTCCAATTGCGAGGCAGCCTTCTTTTACGTTAGGACACGAAATATTTAGCTCAAACGCGTCGATCCTGTCGCAAGAATTTAGTCTCTCGCAAGCTTTGACGTATTCATCGACATTATTCCCGCCAATGCTCACGAAAAGTTTCACGTTTTTTATGTTTTTCCACTCATTCAAAACTTTTTTCTCGAACATCTCGAGTCCGATATTTTGTAATCCAATCGAATTCAAAAGGCCAGACGGAGTCTCCAAAATTCTCGGCAATGGATTTCCAATTCTTGGCTCCAAAGTAATCGTTTTCGTCGTGATAGCGCCAAGTTTTTCAACGTCAATCAATTCCTTCACTTCAAGGCCATAACCAAAAGTTCCGGATGCGACTACGACGGGATTTTGTAATTTCAATTTTCCAAAATTTACCTCTAATCTTCCCATAAAACTTCCTCGACGTCAAAAATCGCTCCGTCTTTGCAAACATTTTTGTAGATAAATCCGTTATTCTGTTTTATTTTTATCGCGCAGCCGCTGCAAATTCCGATTCCGCACGCCATATATTCCTCGAATGAAGCGTAAAATCTGAAATTTTTAACGTTTTTCTCTTTTAATTTTTCGAAACTTTTTTTAACGACAATATCCGGAGCGCACATAAAAATCAAACTGTTCGACAAATCATTAGCGCCAAAATAATCCGTTAAAAATCCTTTCTCGCCAAAAGTTCCGTCATCAGTCATAATTTTCAAATTTTCGTTCGGCTTTGGAAATTTATGCAAACAAAAAAAATCATCCGCGCTCCTTGCTCCGAGAAGAAGTCGATGCGAAACATTTTTACTTTTCAAGACTGAGTGCAGAAAATGGACGGACGCAATTCCTGTCCCTCCGCCGACAACCAATATTTTTTCGTAATTTTTGAAATCGAAATTTTGATCGAGATAATTGTTTCCCAAGCCTGCAATTAAATTTATCTCATCACCGGCACGTTTTTGTGAAAGAAAATTCGTGCCTTTTCCGATTTTTTTATAAGCAATCGTGAAATTTTCTTCATCCGTCTCAAAAATACTGAACGGCCGCCGTAAAATCGGATCGAGTCCGCTTGAAACTTCTAACATACAAAATTGACCCGGCAAAAAAAATTTATCAGCGTTTTTCCAAGCGATTTTCATAAAAAAATAATTTTTGCAAACTTCGATATTTTCCAAAATTTTTGAACTTTTTAATTCCATCAACTTCCCTCGAAATTACTTTGTCTTTTTGCGAATTGAAACACTTTTTGCGTGAAATTTCAAACCTTCTGCATTTGCGATTGTCTCGATATAATTTGCGTTATTTTGCGCAAAATCGTTCGACACTTTCATTACGCTCGCTCTTTTCAAAAAAGTTTGTACCGAAAGTCCGGATGAAAATTTAGCGGCAAGATTCGTCGGCAAAGTATGGCTCGGGCCCAAAAAATAATCGCCAAAAGCAACAGTCGCGTTTTCCCCGGCAAAAATAGCTCCGGCGTTAGAAATCTTTTTTACAATCTCGTCACAAATTTTCACGTCTTTAGTCAAAATCTCCAAATGTTCTGGTGCGTGGTCGTCAATAAAATTTACGATTTCTTTGATTGTTTTTTTGAACACAAATTCGATTTGTTTTAAATTGTCTCGACTAATTTTTGCTTTGCAATCATCGAGAACTTTTTTGTCCCGCGAAATAAGAATAGCTTTTGCGTTTTTGTCGTGCTCAATTTGCGCCAAAAGATCAGCCGCTATCCAATTTGTATCGACTGTCTCGTCACCAAAAATCATCACGTCGCTAGGCCCAGCCAACATGTCAATCCCAACTTGCCCAAAAACCTGACGTTTTGCCTCATTCACAAACGCATTTCCCGGCCCAACGATGAGATCAACTTTCTCGAGCCCCTTCGTCCCATACGCCAAAGCAGCTATCCCTTGAGCTCCGCCGACGCACAAAACTTTGTCTGCTCCGGAAATGTAAAGAGCAGCTTTTACGATTTGGTTTAAATTTTTATATGGCGTCGCGACTACGATTTCTTTAACATTCGCACATTTCGCCGGAATAATCGTCATCAAAACACTGGACGGATACGGAAATTTTCCGCCCGGAATATACACTCCAACTCTTCTGACTGACGTGTTTTTTTCGGAAATACTAAAATCTTCTCCGGAAAAACTAAATTTTGCTTGAGATTTCGATATATTTTCAAATTGTTTTTTGTGATAATTAAAAATATTTTTCTTCGCTTTTTCGAGAGCTTTTGCGATTTTTTTATCTAAATTTTTATAGTCTTTTTCAAAAATTTTTACGTCCAAAATCAAATCTTTTTCTTTGAGCTTAATATTGTCAAATTTCTCCGAATAGTCGATCAAAGCTTTGTTGCCGTTTTTTTTGACGTTTTCGATTATTTCTTTTACAACGTTTTCGATTTTTTGCTTCAATTTTGCCTCGTTATAACAAACCGTAATTTTTCATTGCTTGCTTTAATTTTTCGACATTTTCGTTTTGCATAGCTAGCATCGGCAGCCGCATTTCGCTCGAGCAAAGTCCGAGCAGCTCCATCGCTTTTTTGACCGGAATCGGGTTAGTCTCAATAAACATCGCTTTGACTAGCTGGTTCATTTTGTAATGATATTCTTTTGCTTTTTGCAAATCGCCTTTTTCAAAACTTTGGACGAAATTCGCGACATCTCGCGGAATAATGTTCGCCAAAACGGAAATCACTCCTCGTCCTCCAATGCTCATAACAGGCAGCGTCAATGCGTCGTCGCCGGACAAAAGTGCAAAATTTTCACCACAAGCCTCAATGATATCACTCATTTGCGTCAAATTTCCGCTCGCTTCTTTTATTCCGACGATGTTTTTGATTTTTGATAATTTTTGAATGAGACTTACTTCCATATTGACACCAGTTCTTGACGCAATATTGTACAAAATAATCGGAATATCTGAGTTATCGGCAATCGTTTTAAAATGTTCGTACATCCCATTTTGCGTCGGCTTATTGTAGTACGGCGCGATTATCAATGCTCCATCGGCTCCGATTTTTTTAGCATGCTGCGTCAAAAGAATCGCTTCTTTTGTGTTATTCGAGCCTGTTCCAGCTATGATTGGAATACGTTTTTTTGCTGCAAGAACAACTGTTTCAACAACGTCGTTATGTTCATCGTGACTCAATGTCGCGGATTCTCCAGTCGTACCGCACGGAACAATCCCACTGGTGCCATTTTTTATATGCCATTCTACAAGCTCAACCAACTTATTTTTATCGACAAGCCCATCCTTAAAAGGCGTCACTAAAGCTACAATCGATCCTCTAAACATTTTTCATCCTCCAAATTTATTGTTTTTTATTAGTTTTAATCCTGGTATTTTTTGCATGTTCGACAATTAAAGCGTGAAATTCTTGAAAAAATTTATAATCTTTTTCTAAATTATCCTCAAAAAACTTTTTCATTTCGTCATATTTCGCATTTTCGTTGAAAAATCCAAAATCCGTGAAAACTCGCTTTGTGTATGCGTCGATCAAAAATCCCGGCTGTTTGTAAGCGTAGAGCAAAATAGAATCTGCAGTTTCCGGACCTATTCCCCAAATTTGCAATAGTTGTTCTCTCGTAGGAGTTTTGGATTTTAAGTTAATGAAAAATTCTGTTATTAATTTTAATTTTTTCGTTTTTTGATTAAAATAACCGGAAGATTTTATCGTATTTTTTATAATTTCATCGTCTAATTTTAAAAATTTAGCTGCATCAAATTGCGTGAGTTTTGCAATTTCGTGCACAGATTTCGCAACGTTTTGCCAGTTCGCATTTTGAGTCAAGATCGCGCCGCAAATTATCTCAAATTTTTGCTCTTCATTTTTTGGATACGAATAATCTTGCGGATGGTAAAACGCCGCGTCTCTTCCATCTATACTCAAAAAATCGTGAATCGGCCACCAGCCTTGAAAACCATAAATTTTTAGCAATTTTTCGTAAATTTTATAAAGCTCTTTCTTGTGCATAAATTTTTGATTTTATTCTGATTTTTATGGGCTGACACCTGATAAAGTTATTTAAGAAGGCTTTTCAAGTCGAAAAAAGGGATTTTTTATTACTAAGTACGCTATCCACTTTTTTTCTTGCTTTTTACATTGATACATACACAACAACTTTTAACATTTTCCATTTTTACGCTAACGACGACTATTTTACTTTTCAGAAAACGTTGTGGCTAGCTTTGTCCATTTTTCTTTGCTCGTCCAAAGCAAAAATGGACGAAAAAGAAAGGACGCCCCGATGCTCGCGATATGGGAAGAAAATTTTCCAAAAATCTAAATTTCTAAAGATACTCGCAGCTCAAAAAGGGGCTCAAACAAGTTTAGAAATTTTAAACGATTTTTAAAAAATTTTCCCCACCTTCACTCACACTGGGGTTTTAAAAAAATTACGTTGTAATTTTAAAAGCAAAAAAACAAAAGATTAGTTGTCCCCCTTATTTTTTTACACTCAAAGTTTTTTAGAATTAGAACTAGCCGCGTCATTTTACATGTTTTTATTACAGACTTGCTTTTGTTTTTTCCACATAAAAAAACAAATTATGCCTGAAATTAAGGCCGCAACAAAAAAATAAAGACTTACATTCCCAAGCATCTCGTTGTATTTCGAAACTTTTTGCCAAGTTAAAAAGAATTTTACACTAAAAAAAACGTTAAAACCCAAAACAGCAAACCAAACCCAAAGCATCTTTTTATCTCGCGCGACTGCTTTGAAAAACCTGACAACCACAAAAACCCACAAAAACCACATTAAAAGCTCCAAAAAACTTGCGCTCGTCAAAATATAAAATAATCCAAAAAAAGGGTCTAAAATATAGCGTATTTTTGAATTTAGCTCATTTCTTTTGTATTCCAGCACTCGCGTTTCTCTTTTTCCAGCCAAAACATACAGAAGCGCATTCTTTTTCGCATCATAATCAAAACTTGAGTCCCTCCAGCCGGGAATATTCGCGATCGTCCATACATTCGTTTTGTAACACCATCCATGCCAATCCGTAGTTCCGATAAGAGTAATATTTCGTTTTTTGAAATTTCCAATTGCGTTTTTCAAATCAACATCTTTGTAATTTTTGTGACCCATGTTTGCAATTTCTGCTGACGAAAAATCTTTTTCCAAGATAGCATTTAGCGTTATCTTTTCCCACCAAAGCGCGAGGCTAAAACAAACGTTTTTATCTTTCAAATCTAACATGTTTTTTTGGTAATTTGCGCTTGAAAGTTCATCCGGCGAAACCGCTTCATCAATATTAAAAAACAAATAAAAAACACCACTTGAATCCGGAACTTCCTCACCAAATCCAACAAATATATCCTGCCGTTTTAAGCTCTCTACATTGGTGAGATTAGGCAAAAACGAGTTGTGTTCCGTTACAAAATAAGCGTCAAAACCATTGCTTTTGTGATAATTCAACGATCTCTTAAAACTGGAAATCGCGTCCCATGAATAGTATGTGTGACTATGAAAATCAACGGCAATGTCGTCAGGATTTAATTTTTGCAACTTGTTTCCGAGATAAGGGAAAAATACGACATAAACAATCAATAACCATAAAATCACGAATAGTTTGATAAAAAAAATCGGAAACGGATTAAATGTAAAAAAAACCTTGAGCTCGTCTTTTTTATAAAATTTTAAACCAAAGTAAATCAAAAAATTTATTACGAAAAACCAGGACACATATGATAAGAGTTGCGTCTTCAAGTTTTGCATCTGACAAAAATAACTCGCAACATCCAAAAATGGCGCAAAAAACGTATGATTAAAATCTTTTTGAATGGAAAAATCAGTCGCAATTTTTCCGTTATTAGTTAAGTCGTAAATTTGCATCGGCTTAGTCGGGATGAAATATAAAACAAAAAATAAAATTATCAGCCAAAAATAACAATTTTTAAAATTATCAAAAAATTTTATCTTCATATTTTCTCATTGAGATTTTTAAATTAAATGTCCCATTCTATTTTTTTTTGTATCGAGATATTTTTTATTTTTCTCATTCGGATTAACTAAAATTGGAATTCTATCGACGATATTTAAACCATATCCGTTTAATCCAACTATTTTTTTTGGATTGTTTGTCAACAGTTTTATATTTTTCACGCCGATACATTTTAAAATCTGCGCGCCAATTCCATAGTCCCGCAAATCTTCCTTAAATCCGAGAGCAATATTCGCTTCAACAGTATCGAGCCCCTCATCCTGCAAATTATACGCTTTAATTTTATTTCCAAGCCCAATTCCTCGACCTTCCTGGTTCAAATAGACCAAAACGCCACCGTTTGAATTAATCATCTCAAGCGTTTTGTGGAGCTGGTTCCTACAATCACACCTCAACGAACCCAGCAAATCTCCGGTAAAGCACGACGAATGCACTCTGACCAAAGTATTTTCCTCTGACTTTATTTCGCCTTTTATGAGAGCAACGTGCTCAGAATTATCGATTTTGTTTTTAAAAATTTTGATAATAAATTCACCAAATTCCGTTGGTAAATTTGCAGCCGCGACTTCTTCGACTAGCATTTCCTGATTTTGCCGATATTTGATGAGATCGACGATGGTGATAATTTTCAAACCGTGTTTTTCGCTAAACTTCAAGAGATCCGGGAGCCGCGCCATCGAACCGTCGTCGTTTAAAATTTCGCAGATTACGCCGGAAGGTTCGAGGCCACTCAGCCTAGCCAAATCCACACTCGCTTCCGTGTGACCGGCTCTGACGAGAATACCGCCTTTTTTGTAAATCAAAGGGAAAATATGCCCGGGCCTAGTAAAATCATCTTTTTTTGAATTTTTCGAAATCAAAGCTTCGACTGTCTTCGCTCTGTCAAAAGCCGAAATCCCGGTTGTTGTTCCGATTTTATAATCAACGGAAACTGTGAATGCTGTTTGTTTAGCGTCAGTATTTTTCGTTACCATCGGAAAAATTTCAAGCTCCGACAATTTTTCTTCTTCCATCGACACGCAAACCAAACCGCGACCATACTTCGTCATAAAATTGATAATTTCCGGACTAATCTTACTCGCAGCACAAACCAAATCTCCCTCGTTTTCGCGGTCCTCGTCATCGATAATTATTACCATTTTACCATTTTTTATGTCTTGAATCGCTTCTGAAATCGTACTTATCATTTTTATAAAAATCCCTCATTTTGTAGTAAATTCAAAAAATTTTGATTACCGGAGTTTTTTCGATTCACTAAATTTTTGAGCAAAAAATCCGTCTCAAGATTCAAAAAATCGCCAATTTTCCTGCACTTTAAATTTGTATTTAACCAGGTCTCCGGAATAACTGAAACGCTAAAATTATTCGAACTTTTTTTAGTAACAGTTAGACTTATTCCGTCGAGAGCAATCGAGCCTTTTGCGACAATGTTTTCGAGAATATTTTTTTCCGATACTAAAATTTTGAGAATCTTCGCATTATCTTTGCTTTTGATTTCCATTAATTTCCCGACGGTTTCAACGTGTCCTTGGACAATATGCCCGCCCAGCCTGGAATCGATTTTGAGCGCACGTTCAAGATTTACAAAATCGCCTGTTTTCAAACGTTTTAAATTCGTAGACAAAAATGTTGCGGGCATTACGTCAAACTTCAAACAATCACGAGTAATTTGCGTAATTGTCAAGCAAACGCCATTTACAGCCACGCTATCTCCAATTTTCACATCTTGAAATTTGGATTCAATCGACAAAAAATTCTTGCCTTTTTGTTTGATGCGCCCCAAATCCTCGATCAATCCTGTAAACATTTTCCCTCGATTTTTTTATTTTGACTGAAATAATTTGAAAAAAAATTCGTTAATTTTCGCAGCGTCTTCTTCCAAGATTCCAATCTCGACTCCAATCCCATTTTGCTTTAGTTTTAAAACGCCTTTGCCTGCAACTTTTGGATTCGGATCAATATTCGCGATAACGACTTTTTTTATACCGGATTCGATAATTTTGTCGACGCACGGCGGCGTTTTCCCAAAATGACAGCAAGGCTCTAAATTCACAAAAAGAATCGCACCAAAAAGTTTCGACTGATTTATGACAGAACTCAAAGCCTCGATCTCAGCGTGCGGTTTCCCGTAGCCGGAGTGAAAACCGTAGCCAATTATTTCTGAATTTTGAGAGACGATCACAGCTCCGACGAGAGGATTTGGATACGTCAAATCTTTGGCTTTTACAGCCAAGTCCAACGCCATCTGCATATAAAATTCATAATTTGTCACCGGCTAACCCTTTTCCTAAAACTCGTTAAATTTAAATCTCGTATAAAGCTATTCTCAGTTAATCACAATTTTTTTTACGATTTTAGAACTTCCCATTTTAAAAATCAAATAATAAAGTCCTTTTTCCAAAGTTTTATTTTGATCATTCTTTCCGTTCCAATCTAACTCATACGAACCACGAGTTTTGTATCCATCAACTAATTTTTTCAGGATTTTTCCGTCGCCGCCAGAAATAAAAATTTTCAAATCTCCGTCAGTTTTTACATTGAAAACGATTTTTGAAGTCCCGCCTTTTTTGAACGGATTCGGGTAATTATGAATATCGTCTTTTGAAACATTCAAATTGTAATTTACAAGTTTTATATCTACAGAATTATCTTTTCCATTTTCTAAAATATACGAAATTTCTTGGGATTGAAAACCATTTTTCTCAACTGTAATTTTAATTTTTTGCCCGGTTGCAGCAGCCAAATTCATCTCGAAAACCCCGACAGAATTTGTAATTCCCGTCACTACTTGTGTCGAGCTAAAAATCTTCAAATTTGCTCCGTCGACAATATTTCCAGTCTGATCTTTTACCGAACATCTAAGCGTTCCAAACCCGGATATTACTTCGCTGGCAACATTAAAAAATCTATCAAATTGACTCGAATTTTTACTTTTGTAAACATAATCTTGAATCCCATCGCCATCAACATCAAAAAGCCAAACTTCCGAAACAAAATCTTCGTCCAAAATCCAAACATGCGTCGGAAAAATTTGTTGTTGCGTTTGATTCAAGCTAAAAAAAACAAGATTATTTTTTGCCTTGATAAGCCTCGAAATCGGCGCAAAATTATCGATTAAAGAACCGTTGGTAAAAAATTCAGCATACCCGTCAGAATCAATGTCTTTTTGGTAATCCGAAACCGTCATTTCTACAGCTTGAGAAATGCTTGTACTCCACCCGAAAGTAGAATTTTGGGCCTGAATATAACGAGTGTAAGACTTCCCAACCTCGAGGTTTGTCTCCAAATAAAACGTAGTATTTGCCGGAAGCTGCGATATGAAATTCATATTTTCGTCATAAAAATTAATTTTTGTTGCTCTGGACGTGTTATTTTGCCAAGTCCAGACAATCGACGAGCGCGTTTTTTCGCTACTCCTAAAATTCGTGATATTTTTCAAACCATTACTTTTCACAGAAGTTGTCGTTAAAAAGTCAGAGTTTTGAAATCCGTCGTAAGTTCTAAAATTCACGAAATAATCCGTCTCTACCTCCGTCACTAAAAACTCAAAATTCTCCGCTAAACCTTTAATCCCGGGAGTTATCGAATTTGAGATGAGAGCGACTAAGCTCCAAGTTTTCGTGTCAGGATAATTCGCCGGATTTTGGGTCGAAATAAAAATTTCGTAACTCGCTATTTTTTCTTGACCCGGCTCGTCTTCTACCGCATTCCAATTCAACAAAATTTTCATATTAGAAGGGTCAGGCGAACTCACATTAAAGTTTTGCACATTTGGAGGCGGGATTGTGTCGATTTTTACAGTATATTGCGATGTCGCAAAATTGTTCAAAGTATCTTTGAGCAAAATGACGATTTTATTCGCTTCAAACGACGACACGAAATTCAACGTATTCGTCGATAAAATCAGAGCGTTCGCAGACTTTGAGCCATCTTGCGTCTGCGCTCCAAAATCCAGTCGTTCCCAATTATCCCAACTTACGCCTTGATCTCGACTAATTTTGTAAGCAGCGCTAAAGTAATTCGCGAGAATTTGTTCGTCAGAATATTTTGTGGAGCTAATTCTGAGCTCGTCAAAATTTCCCAAAAAACTGTCATTTGAACTAAGACCTGTTCCGCAAACATTAAAATCATTTGAATTTGCTATCACTTTTCCATCGGAAGCCACAGAGTTATCGAGTTTTCCGTTTATAAAAATTTTCTTGGAATTCCCGTCAAAATTACAAGATACATAATACCATTCATTCGAGAGCCAAGTCCTTTTGGTTGATTTCAAAACCTTTTCACTATTCCCGTCGTAATTAATCCACTCTAAACTTCCGTCTGTTCCTAGCCGTAAACTCAAAATATGTTTCCCGATATCTAGGCCCTTGTAAACAAAATATTGCGGGGCACTTAAAGTTTGATTTATATTGGCTAAAGGCTTGAACCAAAACTCAATCGCGCCGGTTTGCAATTCTGCTCGCAAAATATTCGGATTTGTCAAATAATAATTTTCGTTCGAGATTATTTCCAGAGCCTTGCTAAAATTAGGATTTGAATTAGCTACTACGGAAATCCCGCCATTTTTAAGAACCAGTTGTGCACTATTTTTTGCGTCTTCGAAAAATTCATTTGTTAGAATTAAATTACTTTTTTCGTCGAAATGCCATAAAGCCAAGACATCAGCATTAACAGTAAGCGCGTGCGGCTTCGTCGCAATTCCATTTATAGAATCGATTACCTCAAAATTTACAACCGGGTTTTGCTTGTTCGTTTTTTTTGTCAAATCTTTGCCGTCGATCTCAACATTCGTCACAGTCAACGCTTCGAGCGAAAATTGTAAACTTAAGGCAAAAATTGAGAAAAATAAAAAATTTTTAAGCATATTTTGTTTTTTCCAAAATTTTCTCGATGATGTTTTTACACTTTTTTGATTCAAATTTTATGGTTTTTATACTTCCGGTCGAATTTTTTTCTTCTCGCGTTAGATAAAAATCAAATTTCAACATTTCAAAAAGTCGCGTAAAATCGTCGTTTTCAAGTTGAATTATATAATCAATCATCTCCAATCCTTCCAAAATTTGCAATCTGTCGTTAAATGATAAAAGCGGAAAATCTAGATTTTTTTTGCTAAATTTTATAAATTCGTCAGAGTAAAGTCCGACGATTGTAACATCAGCAAATTTTTTCGTTTCTCTCAAATACCGAATGTCGCAAACATTCAAAACGTCAAAATCTCCCGTCGCCAAAATTGTTTTTTTATAATTTTCCGCTTTCAAAATATTTTGTAATTCTTCGATAGTTTTAAATTTTTTCATTTTTTTCTCAAATTACGAACATACTGTCGCCGTAGCTATAAAATCTGTAATTTTTTGAAATCGCTTCAGCGTAAATTTTTTTCAAGATTTTGATGCTTTCACGATTAGAATCCGGCACACTTTGCGAGTTCAACCAATCAGCCAAAAACGCGCAAACCAACATAAGCGGCGTCGAATTTGGAACGTGGAAGTTTGTGATTAGCCTGTTGATGAAAAATTTATGACCGGGATAAATATACAAATCCGTTTCCCCAATTTTTTGTTTTGAGATAAAAAAATTTTCCAGCGTTCTAGTTGAAGTTGTCCCGACACTTGTCAAAATTTTCTGTTTTTGCAAGAGCAAATCTGCAGTATCGTTACAAATTTCATATGCTTCAGCGAGCATTTTATGGTCTTCGATATTTTGAGTTTTTATCGGTTTAAAAGTTCCAATTCCAACGTGAAGCGTAATAAATTTCACTGCAGCGCCGGAATCTTTAATTTTTTGCAAAACATCAGTTGTAAAATGTAATCCTGCAGTCGGAGAAGCAATTGATCCAAGAGTGTTGGCATATATCGTTTGATAACGGATTTTGTCGTCATTGTTTTCGCCGGATATCGAACGTTTTATGTACGGCGGAAGCGGCATTTTTCCAAATTTTTCTACAAAAACCTCGAGCTCTAACCTATCGCAATAAAATCGAAAAAGGCATAATTCTCCGCGTTTTTCCAAAAATTCAGCTCGCAAAATGTCGACTTCGCCTATAGAAAATTCGTCACCAATTTTGAGTTTTGATGACTTTACTAAAACCAAAAAATCCACAGAATTTTCTCTCGACGAAATTTCCTGAACCAAAACAATTTCAAAAAAAACTTGGCTTTTAATCTTTAAGCAAACGAGTTTTGCAGGCTTGACTTTCGAATTATTCAAAATTAGCAAATCTTGACTCGAAAAATAATCCGAAATATCGCGAAACTTCTTGTGAGAAATCGAGTCTTTCGCGCGATCATAAATCAAAAGTTTTGATTCGTCTCTTTTTACCGACGGATGCTGCGCTATCAAAGTCTCAGGTAAATTGAACGCGTAGTCGTTCAAACTTCTTCCAAATCCGTCCATTTTCTGATCTCCGTACCTGGGAAATAGTGTTTGACTATCGCCTCACAAGAATAATTTTCCTCACTCATGCCTTTTGCGCCGTATTGGCACATGCCGACGCCGTGTCCGTTGCCAAAACCTTTGATGAAAATTCCGCCTTTTTTCTCGATAATCTCAAATTTTGTACTTTTCATTTTTGGAAGAAACATTTTTCTAAGGTCTGTACCGGAAATTGTTGTCGACGCATTATTCCAAAATAACGTGAGCTCTTTGACCCTGCCAGCTTTAGTAAATCTGCGCACTTTAACTTTCTTGATACTGCCAACTTTGCAGCCAGATCGTGTACAAACTCTCGTGAGTTCGTCATACGGAATTTGCATTTCCCACGTAAAAACAGGACAAGTTTTGCAAAAATTACACGTCCGTCCAAGAAGATACGGCATCTCCAAAGTCGTATTCCAAACATTTGCAATATTTTCAGTGTGCCCGCCGCAAGTGCTATGATAAAAAACATTCGCCAATTTGCCATCATACGTCAAAACTTGACCAGCAGTTTCGTCTACAGCTTTGTTAATTGTTTCAGATTCTGCGCTGAGTCCGCCGTAAACTTGGCAGTCTACTGTATCGCAAAGCCCAAAATTCAACCCGTCTTTCTCGTGTTTTCGAATGTTTTTGATCGTGTAAGTTCGTGCAATAATTGCCTGAGCTTTTATGGATTCGATAGGCCAACCTGATCCAATTTCTCGAACCACAACGCCGTATAAATATTTCTCGAGGTCAAGCTCGTTTATCACGTAAAATTTATTGTTTTTCACTCCGATATAACAATTCTCGCGATATTTTTTATCGTTAAGAGTGAAAGTCTCGTTTCCAGTTTTTCCTTTTAAGTAAATCACATCGTCATAAATCTTTTGTTTCGCGATTACGACTCTCTCACCGGAGTAAATTCCAAGCTTGTATTCGCCTCCGGAATTTAGTTCTCCTTTCAATTTTTTGCCAACGTAAATTTCATAATCTCCGTCGCAAATCAATGTGATTGAATTAATCTTGAAAGTTTCGGTAATAGCAACTTTTACAGGATAATTCATGTCAAAAAATTGTCCTTTTTTAGATTTTTGAAGAGACTCAATGTCGACTTTCAAGTCTTGAATTTTTACGCTTGAAGTTTTAGGTTTTGATTTTTGCTTTTTCGAAGATTTTTTAGTTTTTTTTAAAGCTTGCTCTGATTTTGGATGCGTTTTGTAATAAGACGGTGGCGGCATACATCCAATAAAAAATAACGTGAAACTAAAAATGAAAAAAATTTTTTTTGAAGCTTTCATTGATTATTTTCTGCTGCAACAAATCCTTTCTGGCGAAGTAGACAGCTATCACAAACGCCACACGGCTTCTCGCCTCCATTATAACATGACCAAGTTTTTTCAAAAGGAACGTTCAATTTTTTTCCGAGTAAAATAATTTCTTTTTTACTCAAATTAAGAAGTGGAGCTTCTATTTTGAGACGATTTTTTGATAATCCTTGCTTCGTACCTTTGTCGATGGCCATCTGAAAAGCGTCAATGAATTCAGGCCTACAATCCGGGTAACCGCTATAGTCAATGCTATTCGCTCCGATCAAAATCACATTCGCGCCCAATACTTCTGCAAAAGACGTCGCAATACTGAGGAATATTAAATTTCGAGCAGGAACATAAGTTGAAGGGATGGAACTTTCGTCTATTTTTCTATTGATTGGAATTTCACCGGAATTGCTTAATAACGAACTGCCTTTCCACGAGAAATCTAATTTTACGATTTTGTAAGGTATGTTGCAAAGTGCAGCAATATTTTCAGCGCAATGTATTTCTTTGATGTGCCTCTGATCATAATCGAAAATTAGAGCAGTGACTTCATAATTTTCGTTTATAGCCCAATAAAGCGTTGTGGCAGAGTCAAGTCCGCCAGATAATAAAACTACAGCTTTTCTAGTCATTCTTTTGGATTAGAACTATTTCGACTCTACAGGAGAGGTTGTTCCGATGATAAATGATTCGCCGTTTATTTCAAAAACTTTGATGTATGTCTGCTTAATAACAGGAACCGGCGAATCTTTGATTTTGGACGGCCATGCTGTGAAGAGCCAGCCCTCTTTTTTCTCTTTTGCAATTTTTACCATGTCCTGGAAGATCAAGACGTCATTTAAATCTTTTTTTGTGGTAATATCAATCTTTTGCCCAAAATCGTCAAAAGTAGGATTTGCAAGCTCGTCTCCCTTTTCGTTTGTAACAAAAACAAAAGTGTCTTTGTACCAATATTTTTCAGCTTTTGATTTGATAATTTCCAAACCTTTTTGCTTGCCTTGAGTTTGCAATAGTTTCCCTGCGTCTTCTACCGCGTCGATCATAAATGCTTTTTCCATTTTCAAATTGTGCATTCCGATTCCGACTACATATTCCATTTTACTAGGGCTTATTACTGCTACAACATAGGTAGTTTTCCATGTAGTTTGCCCAGTCGTAGGATCAGGCCATAAATAATGATACCAACCGCTCGATTTATTTTTTCCGTATCTGTAAACTTCTCGGATGTAATCTCTAACAACATATTTGCCCCACTTATCCTGCATATCAAGTATATTTTTTCCTTCGAGAGCTGGAAGAACAGGATTCACTACTTCAATTCCTGAAATATCATCTACAAAAATGTATAAATTTTTGTTATACCAGATAGAGTTTTTGACTCGGAACATATCAAACGCAGTTTCACCTTTTATCTCTATCAACTCAGCTGCGGCATTCACAAGTTTAACAATCTGCTTTGTATCTCGGAAGTCAAGCTTCTCTTTTAATCTATTTTTTGCAAAGCAATTCAAAGAAATTAAAAAAATAAATAAAACAAACAAAAAAATTCTAAAATTATTCATAAACTCCCTCTTAAGAAAAAGATTTTGGAGGCGAGGAGGATCGAACTCCTGACCCCAAGACTGCCAGCCTTGTGCTCTCCCAGCTGAGCTACGCCCCCATAAAAACTTTTGCAAAATTTCATAAAATTTATATAATTTAGCCATTTAATTGAATTCAGTCAAGAAATTTTGGGGGTATAATATGATAATTGTGACGGGCGGAGCGGGACTTATCGGGAGCGCTTTGATTTGGCAACTGAATCAATACGGGAAAAAAAATATTTTAATTGTCGATAGTTTAGGAAATTCAGAAAAATGGAAAAATTTGGTTGGCATAAAATTTGCTGATTATATTGATAAAAAAAAGTTTTTAGAAAAAATTTTAGCTGGCGATTACGACAAAGACAATATAGAGACAATATTCCATTTTGGAGCATGCTCAAATACTCAAGAAAGTGACGCGAATTATTTGATTGAAAACAACTACGAATATAGTAAAATATTGGCAAAATTTTGCAAAACTAAAAATATTCAATTCATTTATGCTTCGAGCGCAGCTACTTATGGCGATGGAGAAAATGGATACAGTGAAAAAGAGCTTAAACTGAAACCTTTGAACATGTACGGTTATTCGAAGCATTTATTCGATCTTTGGCTTATCGAACAAAAATATTTTAAAGACGTAAAAAACAAAATAATCGGCATAAAATTTTTTAATGTATTCGGGCCAAACGAAAACCACAAAAATGATATGCGAAGTATGATTAATAAAGCTTTTTTTCAAATTAAAGAAACCGGCAAAATAAGTTTGTTCAAATCTTACAAAAAAGAATTTGCTGACGGTGATCAAAAAAGAGATTTTGTTTACGTAAAAGATGCTGTCAAAATAGTTCTATCACTTGCAGAAAAACAAAAAAAATCGAAGAAAAACATTAGCGGCGTATATAATTTAGGCTCCGGGAAAACGCATTCGTGGAATGAATTGGCAAACGCAATATTTTTAGCAATGAAATTAAAACCAAAAATAGAATACGTTGATATGCCTGGATTTTTAAAAGACAAATATCAGTATTTCACGCAAGCTGATATGAAAAAAACGTTTTCTGTAGTCGGAAATTATAAATTTTACGATCTAAAGGCCGCTGTTTCGGATTATGTGAGGAATTACCTCGCAAAAGATTTATATTTGGAAAGCGAATAATGCCAATAAAAATCATTGCCGGCGACTTCAAAAATTTCGTTTTAAAAAGCACAATCGAAACAGAAATCACGCGTCCTATTTTAGCTCGAGTAAAAAAATCACTTTTCGATATTTTGTCTCCAAATCTTAAAAATGCAAATTTCCTCGATCTTTTTTGCGGAACCGGAGCAATTGGGATTGAAGCTCTTTCTCGAGGAGCCGCAAAAGCAACTTTTGTAGATAAAGACAAAAAAGGCTGTAAATGTACGACGGAAAATATTCGGCTTTGCAAAGTTACCGAAAAAGCGAATTTATTTTGCATGGACGTATTTGATTTTTTGGGAAATTTTGCGAGCGAGAAATTTGACTTAATTTTTGCAGGACCGCCGTACCCGTTTAATTTCGTCAATAAAATTTTAGAAGCTTTAGTTAATTCAAATATTTTACACGACGAAACGATAATTATAATTCAGCACGAAAAACGAGAAAAAGTCCTTGAATGTGTTAATAATGTCAGCAAAAACAAAAAATTGCTGAAATTTAGAGAAAAGGTTTACGGACATACAATTTTGTCTTTTTGGAAAATTGAATCTCAAGAAATAAAGTAGCCAGATTAATTGCGACGATAAATTAAAAATTTTTCCGATTTTAAAACTATTTTCTTGGAACCCACACTAAAAAAAACAGCTTTTTAAGTCGAGAAAATATTCTATGAACGAACTTTTCCCTGACCAAATTCATCCAAGAGAGACAAATCATGACTGAAAAATTATACGTTTCATTTTTTTGGCATCAGCACCAGCCGTACTACAAAAACGACTTGACAGGAAGATATATTTTGCCGTGGGTGCGGCTACATTCCGTCAAAGACTATTACGATATGGTCGCGATACTCGAGAATTACCAAAATGTTAAAATGACGTTCAATCTCGTTCCGTCGTTATTACTGCAAATTAAGGATTATGTGGAAAATGGCGCGCGCGATGATTTCTGGATAATTAGTGCAAAAAACGTAAATGAACTTACTTCCGACGACAAATTTTTCCTCGTCAAAAACTTTTTTCTTTGTAATTGGGCCAGGATGGTTGAGCCTCATCCGAGATATAAACAGCTTTTGGAAATCCGCGGAAAAAACTCAAATGACGACTTCTTGAAAAATTTAATTGGGAAGCTTGATAATCAGTATTTTTTGGATTTGCAAGTTTGGTTTAATTTATGTTGGGTGGACCCGTATTTTAAGACGAGAGACAATTTTATTAAATATTTGTTCGAAAAAGGCGAGAATTTTAATGAAAGCGAGAAGTTAAAATTACTCGAAAAACATATTGAAATTATGGGGAAAATCATCCCAAAACACAAAGAATTATTCGACAAAAAACAAATCGATCTGTCCACCTCACCATTTTATCACCCGATTTTGCCGCTTTTGATTGATTCATCTATCAGCAAAATTTCCTCACCGATAAAACCAACTCCAAAAAATAAATTTACACACAAAGAAGACGCAAGAGCTCAAATTGAAAATGGCTTGAAATATTTCGAGGAAATTTTTGAGAAAAAACCAAGCGGAATGTGGCCTTCCGAAGGCTCAGTTTCGAACGAAGTTTTGGATTTGATGCAAGAATTTGGAATAAAATGGCTGGCTACGGACGAAGACATTTTGTTCAACTCTCTAAACTTGAGCAGGAACCGTAATGATCTTTACAACGCCTACAAATACAAAAATTTGAGCCTGGTTTTCAGGGACAAAAGATTGTCGGACTTGATTGGTTTCACTTATTCGAATATGAACGCGAGAATTGCCGTCAATGATTTTATGGATAATTTGAGGAATATAAAAAACAATTTACCTCGAGGAGAAAATAATATCGTAAATATAATTTTGGATGGAGAAAATTGCTGGGAATATTTTGAAAACGACGGAAACGAATTTTTAAACGAGCTTTATTCTGCATTAAATAATTCCGATGAATTTGAGACGATTACTATTTCTGAATATCTCGATAAATTCGGGACAAAAAATAATCTTGATAATATTTGGCCCGGCTCGTGGATCAATTCTAATTTTGATATTTGGATCGGGCATCCCGAGGACAATGACGCTTGGGATTGGCTTTACAAAACGCGGAATTTTCTCGAAAAAAAAATGACGTCGGAATCTATCGAAAATAATACTTTAATGAGAGCTTGGAATGAAATTCATATTGCAGAAGGAAGCGACTGGTTTTGGTGGTACGGCGACGACCACAGCTCAAGCAATGACTCGGAATATGACAGTATGTTCAGGCAGCACTTGCAAAATGTCTACAAACTTTTGGGCGAAGAATATCCGGCTAAATTAGATGATTCTATCCGAGATCACATTGTAAAAAGCAGTAATTTCCAGTACACACCTATTTATTTCATCACTCCGACTATCGATGGAAAAAACACCAACTTTTTTGAATGGTACAATGCCGGTTTCTATTCGACAGAAAAATCCGGGGCTGCTATGCATAAAGTCACGAACATTGTAAAAAATTTTTATTATGGCTATGACTTGGAAAATTTTTATATGAAAATCGAACCTCGTTTAAACTTCACGAAAACAAATAAAAACATCGAGTTTTTAATTGATTTTGACAATAATTTGAAAGCCAGGGTGTACAAGTCAAAAAACGAATATTTAGTGGCGCTAAAAAATTTAGATGAATCTATCATAGAATTGCCGAAAGATTGTATTGGAGCCGATGATTGTATCGAGATAAAAATTCCGTTCACGTATTTTGGAACAAAACCACAAAATCTGAGTTTCACACTAAAAGCTTTGAAATTTGACCTCGAAATGGAAATTTGGCCTAGCGATGACAAAATCCAACTGAATATCATAGAAAATAAATTTTTTTGGTAAGGAGAAAAAATGGGTTTGGAAAAAATAATTGTAGCTCTCGACGTTGACACGCGAGAAGAAGCCTTGAATATCGTGAAAAAACTTGGAAAACGAATTGAATTTTACAAAATCGGATCAGTTTTATTCACGAAATATGGCGCAGATTTTGTTAAAGAATTGAAAAATCTGGGGAAAAAAGTATTCCTCGACTTAAAATATCACGATATACCAAACACAGTTTCTAACGCGATAAAAAATGCTATTGATCTAAAAGTCGACATGATTACTTTGCACACGATTGGCGGTTTTGAAATGATGCGAGAAGCGGTTTTGACAGTCGATAAAAATGGTAAAGCTGGAAACAAACCGATTCTACTTGGCGTAACGGTTTTGACGAGCATGAAAACGAAAGATTTGCGAGAAATCGGCCTCAATCGAACAGTCGAGAGCCAGGTAAAAAAACTGGCGAAACTCGCTACATTCGCAGGACTCAAAGGATTTGTCTGTTCAGCAAAAGAAATAAAACTTGTTCGGAAAATCACTGGGAAGAACGGTATAATCGTGGTTCCAGGAATCAGATTAGATGGCGACGAAGCCGGTGATCAAAAACGCGTAGCAACTCCGACAGAAGCTATTAAGAACGGCGCATCGTATCTTGTTATGGGCCGAACTATTTTGAGCGCGAAAAACATCGACGAAACTTTGGACAAAATTGAGGCAGAAATTTCATAAATTATTTTATCGCATTATCTTTGCTTGGAAATTTTTTATTTTTTACGTCTTGAGAATATTTTTTTGCAACTTTTCGAAATATCTCACCAACATTTTCATAAATCTTGACGAACTTTTTCGGTTTATCAAAATTCATATTGACAATATCTTCAAAAACCAAAATTTGTCCGTCGCAAAACCTTCCGGATCCAATTCCAATTGTAGGAATTTCTAAAGCTTTCGTGATTTTTTTTGCAAATTCTTCCGGGATACATTCGAGCAAAATCGCGAAAACGCCTAAATCCTCAAGTAATTTCGCATCATCCATCAATTTTTTTTGTTCTTTTTCGCCTCTCGCCTGGACTTTATAGGAACCCATAACATTTATCGACTGCGGCGTCAATCCCAAATGCCCCATTACAGGGATTCCGGAGTTAATTATCGCTTCAATTTTGTCGGCTACTTCGGCGCCGCCCTCGAGTTTCACTGCATTGACTTTTCCGTATTTTATTATATTGCCGGCATTCATGACTGCTGTTTCAGTCGACGCTTGATATGACATAAACGGCATATCTCCAACGAGAAGGCTGCTCTTATTGCCGCGCTCGACGATCTGAGCATGATAAATAATATCTTCAACTTCGACCGGCAAAGTATTTTCGTAGCCTAGGACAACATTTCCAAGCGAATCACCTACCAAAATTATATCGAGATTCGCTTCGTCGAAAATTTTAGCGTTAAAATACGAATAACACGTGAGAGCAGAAATTTTTTCCGTGTTTTTCATGAATTTTATGTCATTAATATTTTTTCTTCGCATTTTTGTTTCCTTTTTTCAAATTTCAAATTTTTTCACAAAAATCTATTCTTCCTTAAAATTCTCGTCAAAATCTTGGAGCTCTTTTTCACCATTTTTTGAATCCACCAAAATCTGAATTTTTTTCTTGGCTTCATCCAATTTTTTTGAGCAGAAATTGCAGAGTTCAAAACCTTGCTCAAAAAGTTTTATAGCTTCGTCCAGCTCGATTTCGTTATTTTCCAGTTTCTCGACGATTATTTCTATTTGTTTTATGGCTGCTTCGAATTTCAAGGTTTTGTTATTCATAAATTTTGTTTTTTCCTAATCTCAAAACTTGGCATAAAATTTCCAAATTTTCCGTTAATATTTGAATTTTATCATTTTTTTTAAGATTTTGCGTATTTAAAATTTTTTTGTTTTCATCAAAAAGAACAGCATAGCCTCGTGAAATAATTTTTTTCGGAGACAAGTTCGCGAGCTTTCCTTCGATAAGTCCGAGTTTGTACGCTTTTTTATCCAAAATTTTTGCGTAAATTCTTTCAATGTTTTCCCTAAAAAAATCTAAAACTTGAATTTTCTCGTCAATAAAAAGCAGAGGATTTTGCAAAAATTTACTGATTTTTAAAAACTCGAAATCCGCAATCTTTGCTTCGACAAGAAATTTCACTTCACTAAAAATTTTATGTTTAAAAAAATCGATTTTTGCTTTTAGTTCGCGTTTATCAGAAATAACGAGTTCTGCAGCTGCCGACGGAGCTGGCGCACGCAAATCAGACACAAAATCCGCAATCGTGAAATCAACTTCGTGCCCGACGCAAGATATTATTGGAATTTCTGATTCAAAAATGCTTCGTGCAACTAATTCCTCATTAAAAGCCCACAAATCCTCGATGCTTCCTCCGCCTCGTCCAAGCAAAATCACGTCGACATCGCGTAAATTTTCGTTAAAATATTTCAAAGCCTCGCAAATCTCAAATTTTGCAGTCTCACCCTGAACGCGAACAGGAAAAATTATCGCATTAATGTTCGAATATCTACGATTCAAAACTGCCAAAATATCTCGGATAGCTGCTCCGGTTGGCGAAGTGATAATTCCGATTTTCTGCGGTAGAATCGGGAGTTGTTTTTTGTGCGTCCGGTCGAACAGGCCTTCTTTCAAAAGTTTTTCTTTTAGTTGTTCAAACGCGAGTTGTAGCGCGCCGATCCCTTTCGGTTCCATATAAAACGCGACGAGTTGATAAATTCCGGCTTTAACGAAGGAAGAAACGTCTCCTTTCAGCAAAACTTTTGTGCCGTCTTTTGGCGCGAATTTCAATAATTTGTACAAATTGTTGAACATGACGGCTTTTATCTGCGCGCCCCCGTCTTTCAACGTGAAATAAAAATGCCCCGATGACTGTAATTTGCCGTTTGAGATTTCGCCTTCGACCCAAATCTCTTGAAAATTTTTATCGAGTAATTCCTTGATTTTTTGGCTGATTTCGCTTACTGAAAAAATTTGTCTAAAAGCTTTTTGTTGACTAGAATTTTCGTGATTTTTCGATTTTTGCGTTTTTTTTGATTTATTTTCATCTGTAAACATATCGAAAAATAATTCATTTTCGTTGTAAGAAATTTTCGTTTTAGAATTTTTTTTAGTCATAATTTTTATTTTCAAAACGCATAAATTTTGAGACTGACACCTAATAAAGTTCTATTCAAGTCGAAAAAAAATTTTTCGAGCCGGAAAACGAGAGAATTTGGTTTTTATTTTTGCGATTGAAAAAGAAAAAAGCTTTTCAATTTCCGTCTAAATGCTAAAGACAGTAATCTTGTTTTGACCAAAAGTTTATCAAATTTATTTGTTACTTTTCTTTGCTTGTGACCTGCGGTCAGCATGCTTGGCAGAGACAAAAAGTTTAAAGTAAAATCTCCATTCGAAGCCACGAAAAAAACAAAAAGCGAGAAATTTTTGCGAAGCGGCAGCTATTGCCTGTCGTGTGAGGACATCGTCTACAAAGCTCAGCAAATTAAATATTGTCAGCCCATAAATTTTTTAAATACGTCTTTTTTTATCACGAACAACAAAATATTACAAATTCCCAAAATCAAAATTCCACAAACGCCTTTGACGCCAATAATTATGTCATTTGCGCCAACGACAAAAAATGTCGCCAAAAAATACGTCGCATTCAAAATTCCCAAAAAAAGTGAGACATAAAGCAAAGAATCCGTTTTTTCCCGGATAAAAAACAAAATCGGCGTGATAAGGATATGCCAACTTAAAATCAAAAAAGCATTGATGAGATGAGAATTTTTGCCGAAAAATCCAAGAAAAACGAACGGAATATAAAACATTCCCCACCAAAATCCGACGTAAATTCCGGCCTTAAAAATACCGATTTTTTTAAACTCATCATAAAGAAGTCCGACCCAACCAATCATTTCCAAAAAATAAAAAATCGCGCCGCTCGTCATTCCGACTATAATTCCAACGAAAAGATTTAAAGCCCAAAAATATTCCACACTAAAATCACTCGCGAATTTTTTGAAAATGCTTAACTTTGCTTCGTCAAAAAGCAGTGAATATTTTGCTAACAAAACTTCCAATTGCCTCGAAAAATAAATTCCCGGCAAAAAAATATCAAACAAAAATACGAGAACTTCAATTAAAAAAACAGAATAAATTACCAGCAAAATTTTTGAGTCTAAACAAATTTTTAAAAAATATTTTTCCCAAAAAAGTTCGCGATAAATCAAACTTTTGACTATAAAAACTGAGTTGAAAGATATTAATGCAAAAATAAAATTTGCGAAAAATGGATGCGAAACTAAAAATGGACTAAGATTCTTGAAATATAAAAAAAACGCGAACAAATATCCAAAAAATAACGTAAAAAATATAAACAAAAAACTTTTGTTTTTTTGATGAACCAGCATTTTATAAAAAATCAGTTGACAAAATCACCAAGTTGTCTCGATGAATCGCTACTTTTTTGAAATTTTGTCCAAATAAAATTTTTAGCTCGCTCGTATTTTTCCCAATCATTTTTGTAAGCTCGGCTGATCCAAACTCAACCATACCTTTTGCGATAATTTTATCAGTCGACGCCTTGACATCAACTACGTCGCCTTCCTTAAAATCTCCAAAAATCTCCGTGATTCCGGCTGTTAAAAGACTTTTTCCTTTTTCTAAAACCGCGAGTTCTGCGCCTTTGTCGATGGAAATCGAGCCTTTGATTTTTGCGCTGAAAACCAACCAACTTTGCTTTTGATTAAAAAATTTCTCCGCCGGCAAAAATTTTGTTCCAATTTCGTAATTTTGAAATAAATTTTTTAAGACTGCAGGTTTTTTCCCGTTAGCGATAAAAACTTCGACGCCGGAAAAACACGCGATTTGTGCAGCTTTAAATTTCGTCACCATTCCACCGGTTCCTCGTTTAGTCCCGGATTTCGACGAAAATTCTATGTCAAGATTTTTGAAATTCTGAATTTCGATCTTTTTGATGAGCTTAGCGTCTTTGTTTTCTCTAGGATTCGAGGTAAAAACACCGTCGACATCCGTCAAAATCACAAGCTCATTTGCTTTCATTTTTGCAGCAACAAGAGCTGACAGCGTGTCATTGTCACCAAATTTTATCTCAGAGATTGAAACAACGTCATTCTCGTTTACTATAGGGATTATGCCTTTTTTTAACAATGTAAAAACTGTGTTTTTTATATTCAAATATCTCTCGCGATCATCGATTTGCGCTTTTGTCAAAAGAACTTGACCGACGATTCTGTTGTATTTTGCAAAAGATTTGTTGTAATGATTCATAAGCTCGACTTGACCTATGCTCGCTAACGCCTGTTTTTCCGAGATGTCTTTTGGTTTTACGCTCAAATTCAAAAGCCCAACGCCAGTCGCTATTGCCCCGGAGGTCACGATAATTATCTCATCGCCTTGACTCAAAACGTTTTTGTAAATTATCGATGCAATTTTGTCTAAATATTTTTTGTTCAGCCTACCGTCGTCGTTCGTTAATAAGCTGCTTCCTAATTTCAAAACGTATAGTTTTTTCATGAATTATTTTTCCTACAAATTTTTTCACGAGCATTTGCCTGCATTTTTTCATAATCTTTTTCAGACAGTCCTAAACCAGTCAAAATTGAAAGAATTTGCGTTTTAGACAAAATGTTCTCCGGTAAATGCACGTCATTGCAAAAAACCAATTTTGTGCCAATTTTATTCGCAAGACCAGCAACATGCGCATTTGTTTGGGTGTGCCAATTTCTCGACGTGATTTCAAGACAAACATCATTTTCTTTTGCAAGTTTTACCTCATCTTCCGTGATTTCTCCTGGATGCGCCAAAACATCAACTCGCGCCTCGATAGCTTTCAAATTAGTGAGTTTTGGAACATTTTCAGCAACAGTCTCGCCGTGAACTACAACGATTTCAGCGCCATAATCTCTACATTTTTTTACCAGATCTTTTAAATCTTCCGGAGGAACATACGTCAATTCTACTCCCGGCAAAACTTGTATTTCGTAACCTTCTTCGAGTGAGGGTTTCACGGTTTTGGCTGCATCGATAATCTCTTTATAATTTGAGTAATCAGCGTGATCAGTAATCGCGATTGTAGTATATCCGGTCAGCTTCGCTCTATAAACAAGTTCGGAAATACTCAAAACTCCGTCGCTCATGAAAGTATGCGCGTGTAATTCTATCATTTTTTTCTCCGATTATTTTCCGTTAGTACAAGATTCCTAAATTTTCTTTTTTCGTCCAGCCTTTTAACTTTTTGTCTTCTATAAAAATATTCACCCAATCGTTATTTTCATCCTCAATCACAACTTTTTTCCCCTCAGGCAATAAAAACAAAGCCTGGCTGCTTTGATTTGGACTTGAATAGACAGGAATTTCACTCGAAATGCAAACGCCGATTTTGAATTTATACCCGCTTTCATAAACAAAAAAAATCCAGACGCTTGTGAGAATTAATAAAATCAACGAATAAGTTCTCATCGAAATTAAAAGTTTCCGTCTCCAAAAAAGTAGTAGACTGCAGCTTAAAAATAAAATGGCATAAAAAAACGTAAAACCGTAAAAAAGTTCGTTCAATGAAAAAAAATTCGTTATATTTTCGATAAATTCAGATTTTTGATTTGTCTTGAGAAGAAGTAATTTTCTATTGTATAAAATATCGCTGTCTCGTGGAGAAAACTTGTACGCTTTTTCGCTGTAGAGCACGGCAAAACCGATTTTATTTAATTTGTAATACGTATTGCTCAAGTTGAAAAACAATTCTTTTGAGACTAAACCTTGCGCTTCTAAATCCTGATAAATCGAGAGAGATTTTGCATAATCCCCCCTGAAATAAGCAGTATTTGCAGATTGAAAATAAGAATTTATCGAAATTTTTTTCTGAGCTGCAAAACAAAAATTAATGCATAAAAACAAAATTATAAAAAATAAACAATTTTTTTTAGACATAATTTTGAATTTTCACTCCAGATTTCGTATGCTATTTTTCAAAGTCTGTACCAAATTTTCACGATCTTTTGCTTCGAGTTTTTTGTTCGCAAACTTTATAAACTCCAATTCCATCCAAATTCTCTCATAATTTTCAATTTTATTTTGGCTGATTTTTTTAGTTTGTAAAATCTGCTTTAATTCGCTTAAAGAGAAAATCTTTTGTTTTATCTCAAATTTATCTCGCAAAAACTCAACAAAAATAGAATTTAATTCTATGATAAAATTTTCGGTTGCAGAATTTTTCTCGAGTTTTTCTAATTTTTGTAGAGCTAGAGAATCTGCTCTTTTTAACGAAATTTGAACTTTGTTTTTTGAGATGTAATTTATGTAAAATTTTAATAAAAGCAAAAGCAAAAATATCGACGGAAAAAACAAAAGCAAAATAAGAAAAATCGTGGACTTATAAAACAAAAGTTGTTGATATTTGAGATTTTCTTTCGTCTTTATAAATCGGATATCGCTGTTAATTATTTTGATGTCATTGTTCAAAAAATCTTGATTTTGCAATTGATTTTGCGCTGAAACTTGAAATGGATCTGCATTTTTTGCGACTTTTATAACTCCAAAATTTTTTTTATTTACCACGTATTTTTTAGTTTGATAATTAAAAAAAGAAAACTCGAGTTCCGGCATTTTCAAATCTCCAGGCACGAGTGGAACTAAAACAATTTTAAAATTTTTCGAACCTTTCAGCCCGTAATTATCTCTGGAAATATTATTTTTTGAAACAGTATCGTACTTCTTAAAATTCACAAAGTCAGATAAACTAGGTTCGTTTATGGTATTAATATTTCCTCGGCCAGAGATTGTTACGTCGAGTGTAATTGTTTCGCCTGTTTTATAATCAGATTCAGGAAGAATTTTCACGTCCATCTTATAATCGCCAACTGCGCCTTTAAAACTGTCAGGCTTACCGTCGGCAGGCAAAGGTTTGACCGTAATGTCTATAGGGTCTGTCTCAAGATTCATTCTCCGTGCTCTCGAACCAAAAGAAATTCCCCAGAAATCATCGGACTCAATAGGTTCTTCGACTACACACTCAAGGCGAGTTGAGCCGATTTGTTGCGCACCTGGCAATGTTGGATACAAAATTGTCTTTTTGTCGAGCATATAATACAATGTTTCGTTATAATTTACTTTTTGTGCTTCGTTTCGTTCAGGAGCATCTTCTTTCCAAAAACTGTTTGTCTCCGGCGCCTTATAAATCGGCTGCTCTAGAAATGCAACGCGGCTGTAAACTTTAAAAGTCAAAATAATCGGTTCATTGATAAAAACTGATTTTTTATTGATTTCGTTTTCGACAAAAATGTTTTTATTACCACGTTTAGAAATTTTATTTTGGGACTGTGAATTAGAAGGCGGTGTAGCAAAATTTTTGCTGGATTGTGAAATATTTTGTTTTTGCGGGGTTTCTGGATTTTGCCTTGCACTAAAACTTACGCTATTCGTACGATAAGTTTTGCCTTGATAATCTATCTCAATTTCCGGAATAGAAAAATTACCTTCTCTGCTCGGAACGATTATGTAATTGAACAAAAAATTCGACGACGTTTGCCCATTAACAACACTAATTCTAGTGCTAGTGCCGGATCCATACGTAATCACTCCATCAATGGCAGGTATGTTTGGTGCAGAAAGTCTCGTGGTGCCACTTACTTTTATGGTGTACATTAAACGTGAGCCTACTGCAATTTCTGTGTCACTTATTGAAGCCTCTACGAGAATGTCGTCGCAAAATAAAATCGATAAATTCAAAAAGATTGAGGAGATTAAAAATAAAATTTTAAGAGTTTTTTTAAACATAAATTTTTTGTTAGATGTTAAAGTTAATAAAAGTTTATTTATCAATTTTTGATGATAAAAAAAATTTTTCGTTTTTTCTCTAAAAATTGTGTAATTTTTTAAAGTGCCCTTTTATGAGCAAAGAGAGACAAAAAGCGTTAAAATAGCTTTTGATTTTTCTACATTTAAAAATTGATTTGGCAATTTTTCGAAAACCCTTCGTGAGTGAAAGTGAGTAAAATTTTCAAAAAATCGTTTGAAATTTCTAAACTTGTTTGAGCCCCTTTTTGGGCTGCGAGTCTCTTTAGAAATTTAGATTTTAGAAAATTTTTCCCCTATCTCTGAGGTACAGCAGACTAGCCTTTTTTGTTTATTTTTTGGGCAATGCCAAAAAAGAAAATAAAGATTTGTCCAAACTTTTATTTTTCGAAATCCGCAGGCTTTGCCGAAAATGAAAATTTTTAGCTTTATTTTTTTCTCAGAATAACTCAAAGAAAAAAACAAAACCAAAATCCCTCGTTTTTTGCTCAAAAATTCGTTTTTTCGTCTCAAGTCCACACGTTTTTTTGCTTCGAAAAATTTTTTGTCGACTTGAAGAGAACTTTATTAGGTCTCAGCCTCAAAAATATTGTTTCAAAACAATCGTTTATCTACTGTTGGATTTCCTTATCAATCGCTTCCTTATCAAAACCTACGATTATTTTCCCGTCAATATCTAAAACCGGAATCCCCATTTGCTTAGATTTGTCTTTCATCTCACGAAAAAATTCTGCATTATTTGAAACATCTTTTTCTTCAAAATTTAAATTCTTACTCGTTAAATAATTTTTTGCCATACCGCAGTATTGACAACTTTTTGACGTGTAGATTATAATTTTTTTCATAATGTCTCCTCGGCTGTTTTTTCAAGAAAAAAACTGCCCAGCCAGGACTCGAACCTGGAAAATGAGAACCAGAATCTCACGTGTTACCAATTACACTACCGGGCATTTTTATAAATTTAATATTTCTTTTTTGCTAAATCGACTCGAATTCTACAGTCTTTTATGCTCTTGTTTTTCATAAGCCGCATCACGTCTTTTACGCTTTCGTTTGGAACCTCGACAAAACTGAAAAAATCAAAAATCGCGACTTTCCCGATAGATTTTCGGTTAACGCCGGTCTCCGTAGCAATACTACCTATTAAGTCAAGAGCTGTAATTTTGTTTTGCCTTCCGATGTTTATAAATAGTTTTGTTAATTTTGATTTGTCGCCGGTAAAACTTGTTGAACCTCTCTCAAAACTCGAGCTCAAATTCTCATCAATATCTTTGATTGATTCAAGTTTTTTGTGAAGCAAAATTTTGAGTAACGCTCCTGACACTTCAAGTGAACTATAATCCTGCGCCATCAAATGCTCGACCATGTTGATATACTTTTCCAAACCTTCCGTGTCAGTTAAAACTTTTTTGACTTTCTCGAAAAATTTCGTAACTTTCGCGCCCTCGACGTCTTTTCGAGCAGGTATTTTGGAACGTTCGATGTCCATTTTTGCATAGCGCTGAATATCTCGCAATTTGTAAACATCTCGTCCAGCGACAAAAGTATATGAACAACCGGATTTTCCGGCTCGTCCCGTACGACCGATTCTGTGAACATAATATTCCTGATCTTGAGGTACGTCGTAGTTGAAAACTGCTTCTACATCGTCTATATCCAATCCCCTCGCAGCAACGTCTGTTGCAACCAAGATCTCAATCGCATTATTTCGAAATTTATTCATGACTTGGTCACGTTTACTTTGGGTCATGTCGCCGTGGATAGCATCCGCAAAATAACCTCTCGCCTGTAAATTCGCTACAACTTCATCGACTTTTTTCTTTGTATTACAAAAAATCATAGACAATTTTGTGTCATTTATATCGATGATTCGAGATAATAACTCGAGCTTATCCGCCTCTTTTACCTCATAATAATATTGCTTAATCTTTGGAACAGCCAACTTATTCTCATAATCAACTCGCAAAAATTTTGGATCTTTTTGATATCGTTTCGTCAGAGAAATAAATTGACTCGAAGCAGTCGCTGAAAAAAACACTGTCTGTCTTTCACTAGGAACATGCTGCAAAATTTGTTCGATATCCTCGATAAAGCCCATATTCAACATTTCGTCGGCTTCGTCTAGTACAACCATTTTTATATTGTTTAATTTCAAAGTTCCTCGATCAATGTGATCTATTACTCGTCCCGGCGTTCCGATCACAATTTGCGCGCCTTTTTTTAGTCCATAAATTTGTCGTTCTATCGGCTGTCCTCCATAAACAGGCAAAATCGAAATATGCCGTTTATACTTTGCAAAGCTTTTAATTTCTTCTGCGATTTGCACAGCCAATTCTCTCGTGGGCGCCAAAACCAAAAACTGAACGTTTAGATTATTCGCGTCCATCATCTCGATCATCGGAAGTCCGAATGCACCGGTTTTGCCTGTTCCTGTGTGCGCTTGTCCGATTATGTCAAGACCTTTCATAATCTCGGGGATCGCCAAAGATTGTATCGGTGTAGCTTCCTCGAAGCCCATATCGGCAACAGCCTTTAAAGTTTCTTGCGATAAGTTAAGATCGCTAAATAAAAATTTTTCCATAAATTTGTAAAACCTCGTTATTTTTTATATTTGCTTTTTTTTGTTGAATGAAGAATTTTAAGAAAGGCGGTTTAGATTTGAATTACGAAAAGTGAAGATTTTTATGAATTTTGAACGATTTCCCAACTTTCTTGCTTCAATTTTAAAGAAAATTATAGTAGCATTTTTTTTATGATATAGTCAATTGTAAAAATTTTTATGCAATTAAAATACTAGAAATTTTTTGAGTTTATAGATATAATGCTTTTTCAAAAAATAATCTCATCTAGGAGACCTATATTTTTTATGAGTCAAAAATTAGTCTTATTTAGCTTTTTATTTGCCTTTTTTTTGGGTAGTTTTGCATTCGCTACTTCAGTCGGCCAAGGCTCATATAGCGACGTTCTTCAATCCGGCAGTTTCCAGGGCGTAGTTTACAAAACATCTGAGCTTTCTACAACTCCAACGCCAACAAACGATTGGTGGACTTCTCTTTTGTTCGATCAGTTTTCCAGAGAAATGTACGCTTTCCCACTCTGCCACAAAGCCGATAATGACGGACTCACGATTGGGACCCCTAATTACGTAACCGCCGGAACAACTCACGTAACAGCTAATTTTCAAGCTCACCTCAAAATGCGCGCTTTTCTAGGAACTACAAAAACTAATTTAATTTCGCAAGACGTAAGAGTTTCGAGTTTCACAGATTGGAGTGTGACTTCTAGATGGACGCATAACAATAATTCTGCTCAATCTTTTGAAGCAACCATAGGTCAAGGTTTTGTTTTTACTTATTTCAAATTTTTTGGAGATATTAAACCTGAGATAGTCTTACCGAGAGATTGGGGAACCGGAGCGTTTTATATTTACAATCACGATGATAATTTTACGGCTCACAAAGGGACTGATACGGCGCATCCGGTTTATGGAAACGTTAGAAAGATTATCACGGATAGAATCGCTATTGAAGCCGCTATGGATTGCGACGGAAACGCTGGGACCTGGGAAAAAAATTATTACGGCGTGTTCTTGCCTGCCGGAACAACGGTTTATTTTGCGGATTATGATGGAGGGCAATATGGCTATCACAGGATTATTTTTGAATTGCCTGCCGGGAAAAATTTTATATCAGTAGGCGCAATGTTCAAATTAGCCGATGTCAACACTTGGAAAGATTATGCCTACAATTTTATTACCGACACGAAAGTATCATGGAATGTTAGCAGTTCTAACAACGATATTACGTCTACTTATCAAGTCACGACAGACAATATAAATACGACAACCTTAAACGACGGTGGAGACACTTTGATCGCGCTTTTTCCGCATCAATATCGAACTAATACAATCATTTTCATGACCGATCAGTTTACGACTTTACGGGGAAGAATGAAAATTTTGAAAGGGAAAAGTTTTCAAACAAAACTTCCCTTTTATGGAATAGTCCCAAGTTTTGGAGACAACGGCTCGTACAATAAAACGACGTTGCAGCAATACATTAATGACGACAAAGCTGGCCTAAATCTTTCTGACTCTAATCTGTATTACGTCGGCAAAAACGCAAACAGAATAGTCAATCTAATTATGCTCTGCGATAAGCTCGGCGATACTACAAACAAAGCCTATTTTTTAGATAAGTTAAAAACTTCTCTTGTTGATTGGTTTACATCAGGGAGTAAAACTTCAAACTTTTTTTATTATCACAGCGCATTAAATTCTCTGATGGCATTCCCTCACAACTATGGCTCTGAATATCTTAATGACCACAACTATCACTACGGTTATGTAGTCTATGCTGCCGCTATTTTAGCTTTTTACGATCAAGCTTTCAGAAATGATTACAAAGAGTTTATAGAACTTTTGATCAAAGATTTTGCTTGCCCATCACGAAATGATGCCAAATTCCCATTTCTACGTAGTTTCAGTCCGTACGAAGGGCACAGCTTTCAAAACGGACTTGCTGTGGGTTTAGAAGGGAACCCTGCGCGAATTGAAGGGAATGACATAGAATCTTCGTCAGAGGCTATGAATTCTTGGGCAGCTATTTATTTGTGGGGACTCATAACTGGAAATGACGAGTATACTAAGCTTGGAATGTGGGGATATACTACCGAATATTCGGCTATCCAAAACTATTTTTACGACATCTATAATGATATTTATCCTTCCCAATATGACAAAACCTCGATTGGAATTTTATTCGGGAACAAAGTGATTTATGACACTTGGTTCACTCAGTCTGCCGCAGATCGACCTGAGAACGTCTACGGAATTCAGATGCTTCCTATAAATCCAATGTCCTTGTACTTAGCTTATGACCAAACTTTTATGCAAAATAATTATGAATCTTTTTATTTCCAAAATGGCAACAAATCCGCTGATGTCTGGAAGGATATATTTCTGCAATATCAAGTGATGTACGACTCCCAAACAGCGATTTCAAATTATAATCCAGTCAGTATCTCTAATTACGAAAGCGCTTCTAAAGCTTTTTTATACTACTGGTTGTACTCATTCGAAAAGCTTGGAAAATTAAAGCAAGACCTTGTCTCAGACTATCCGGGATATTCGATATTTTTGAATCAAGCGACCGGAACTACGACGTACATAGTTTTCAATCCATCTAATCAAACTAAAAGGATTGATTTCAAAAACAGAAGCAACAACGCATCACGTGGCTTTTTAATAGTTCCAGCCAACTCGATTTATTCTGCAAATTCTTTCTCGAGTGCTACTGATTTCACGCCGCCTCCAAAAATCACGAACATTTACAATGGACTAAATATCGGGTACGACGTACGATTTTCTAGCAATTTAGTTTTGGCGGCAAACTGGGTAGCCTCGAATGATCCTGACTCGGGAATTATGGCTTACAGATATTGTGTCGGAACATCGCAAGGTGGGAGAGATGTTTGTGATTGGGTTGAAGTGCCAGCTAGTACAACTTCTGCCGTTCTGAATTATCAAAATATTCAAACCGGGAAGAAATATTATTTCGCTGTAATCGCTGTCAACGGTGCCGGATTAACTAGCGAATTAGCTTTTTCGAACAGTATTATCTTTGACACAACGCCTCCGGAGGCTCCATTAGAAGTTTATGATGGAGAAGTTTTTTGGGTAGATCAGACTACACAAAAGCAAAACACCTACATTGCAGCCAATTGGAAACCTGCTAATGACGCAGAATCAGGAATTGCAAAATACTGGTATGCAATCGGAACTTCTCCGGGAGCAACTGACGTAAAAAACTGGACTTCTACATCCCTTACTAGTTTTAAAGAAAATTTAACGGTTTTAGACAACACGACGTACTACACAAGTGTAAAAGCTGAAAATAATGTAGGGTTATTTTCTGGTGTTACGACGTCAAATGGAATCAGTGTTGATATTAATAAACCGCAACTAATTATGCTTAATGACGGAATCAGCCCAAAAGGCGATCTTGATTTCACCAACAGCACAGATACATTGAAAGCTGTTTGGGAGTATGACTCTGCGATAAAATATTATTTTGCCGTCAGCTCAAACAGTGCTGCTCAGATTCAAGATTTGACTTGGAACGAGACAACTAATTATTTCATGGAAAAAACTGGGTTAACTCTCTTGAATGCTACGACGTATTACACGTATGTTCGTGCTGAAAATTCAACCGGTGGAGTTTCTAATCCGGCGCGAAGTAACGGAATTTTTGTTTATTACCAAAAACCAACTGCCAAAATTTATTTAAATCAGCAAGAACCGCTTCCGAATGGAATTTTTAATGTTTCTTTGGAAATCATAAGCGGAATCAGCACAAAAAAACCAAATCTTTATTATCGATACGAAAATACAACCGACTATATCAAAATTTTGCTAAATGGAATGGACAAAGTTTGGTATGGAGACGGATTTGTGGATTTCAATTCAAATGCAAAATCTATTATTTTTAAAATAGATGTTGAGGATGTAGCTGAAAATATCGGCTCAGAACTCTCTAAATCCACGTTTACAATTAATATTTTGCTCGACTTTAACAAAGACGTTACGCTGGTGTCACAAGATGGAACAGAAGTCTTTATACCAAAAGGAACCTTCAAGAACAAATTTTCTGTCTCGATTGAAGAGAAACAACCAAAAGATGCGCCAATAAGTTATGCGAATGCGGTGATAAAAAACATTAATTCAAAAAATTTTGCGGACAATAATGCGCTTTACAGAAAGTTCGCATTATTTGACCAAGATGGAACAGCAATCAAAAATTTTGATAAAGAAATCACGATCCGCTTACCGTACAAAGACGCAAATGGCGATCGAATGATTGACGGGTCCAACAATGTTAGCGTAGAAAGCTTAGCGATTTTTTACCTGAACGAATTCTCTAACATCTGGGAAAGGCTACCCGTTACGGAAATTGATTATTTCAAAAAACTTTTGATCACAAAAGTTTCGCATTTTTCGATTTATGGAATTTTGCTCGCAAATAATATTTCAGATTTAAGCGAGTTCAAAATTTATCCAAATCCGTTTTACGTCAAGAAACACACAAATGTCAAAATCGATGGTTTGCCGAACACTTCCAAGAATCTCGACGTATACATTTACGATATCACCGGGAAAATGCTAAAACGTTTTTACAAAAAAGATTTGATTATGGATTACAATGGAAATTATATTTCATGGAATGGCCTTTCCAAAAAAGGCGACAAACTGGCTTCCGGAGTTTACATAGTTTTGGTGAAAACTGAAGACGACACAAAAAAAGAAAAAATGGCTTTAATTTGGTAAACTAACGTAAATGAATATGATAAAACTAAGGCAAACTTACAAAAAAATTCAGAAAGAGATTGAAACTCGTATTGAAGAATTTAAAAATTTGTGGAAAAATGCAAAAGACGAAGAAGTTTTCGCCGAATTATGTTTTTGTCTATGTACTCCTCAGACGAAAGCTGTGAATGCTGACAAAGCCATAAAAAGTTTACTAAAAAAAGACGTGTTATTTTTCGCTGGAGCTGATGAAATCTCAAAACATTTGAAAGGACTTGTTAGATTTCACAACAATAAAGCGAATTATATTGTAGAGGCTAGAAACTTTTTTTCTGAAAACGGAAAGCTTTGTTTGAAATGCAAAATCGACGAAAAAAATACGAAAAAAACGCGGTTTTATTTTTATGAAAACATAAAAGGTTTGGGACTAAAAGAAGCAAGCCATTTTATGCGAAATCTTGGTTTTGGAGAAAATTTAGCGATTCTTGATCGCCACATTTTAAAAAATTTGGTTTTACTAGGTGTGCTTGACTCGCTTCCAAAAAATTTGGATAAAAAAGAATATTTACGTATCGAGCAACAAATGCAAAATTTTGCGGAAAAAGAACAGATTCCGCTGGAACATTTGGATTTCATTTTTTGGCGAAACGAAACCGGCCAAATTTTCAAATAACGAGGAACAATGAGCAAATATGAAGTTGTAATTGGACTTGAGGTTCACGTCCAATTGAATACAAAAACAAAGATTTTCTGCGCTTGCAGCACAAAATTTGGCGAAGAGCCGAACACGAATGTTTGTCCTGTTTGCACCGGAATGCCCGGAGTTTTGCCGGTTTTGAATAAAAGTGTAGTCGATAATGCGATCAAAATTGGTCTTGGGCTTAATTGTAAAATTGCAAAAACTTCCGTTTTCTCGCGCAAACAATATTTTTATCCTGACTTACCGAAAAACTACCAGATCTCGCAATACGACAAACCTACAACTTACGATGGATTTCTCGAGCTATCTAACGGTAAAAAAATCGGAATCACGCGAGCACATATCGAGGAAGATGCCGGGAAACTCATTCACGCGAATGGAGACGCAAGTTTAGTCGATTACAATAGAACAGGAATTCCTCTCGTCGAAATCGTGTCTGAGCCGGATATTAAAACTCCCGAGGAAGCTTACGAATATCTTGTGAACCTAAAAAAAATGTTGAAATATCTGGACGTATCCGATTGCAATATGGAAGAAGGCTCTCTTCGCTGCGACGCAAATATATCTATAATGCCTGCTGGAAGCAAAGTTTTTGGCACAAAAGCAGAAGTTAAAAACTTGAACTCGTTCAAAGCCGTACAAAAATCTCTGGATTATGAGATAAAACGGCAAACGGATTTGGTCGAATCAGGCGAAAGAGTCGTGCAAGAAACCAGACTTTGGGATGAGAAAAAGGAGATCACGGTTTCTATGCGCTCAAAAGAAGAAGCTCACGATTACAGATATTTTCCTGAGCCGGATTTGAAACCACTCTTTATATCGGATGAATGGGTGCAAAATATACGTGAAAATATGCCGCTTTTGCCAGACGAACGGAAACAAATTTTGATGAACGAATTTGGACTCTCGGATTACGATGCGGATGTTTTGACTTTTGAAAGGGAACTTGTCGATTACTTTGAAAAAGCCGTAAAATTTGCAGAAAATCTCGGCAAATTTGACAAAAAGATTCTTGCAAAACAGATTACAAACTGGGTGATGGTTGAACTTTTAGGCAGGCTTAACAAAGAAAACAAAGACATTTCAGAAAGCCCGATTTCAGCAGAAAATTTAGCGAAACTTGTGACTCTGATTTTGAACGAGACGATTTCTGGAAAAATCGCAAAAACTGTTTTCGACGAAATGTTCGTTTCAGATAAAACTCCGGATGACATTATCAAAGAAAAAAACTTGATACAAATAACTGATACGTCGGAAATAGAAAAGATAATATCAGAAGTTTTAACGGAAAATCCAAATTCGATCACTGAATACAAAGAAGGCAAAACAAAAATCGTAGGATTTCTCGTCGGACAAGTGATGCAAAAAAGCAAAGGGAAAGCGAATCCTGCAATCGTAAACAAGCTTTTGAAGGAAAAATTAGATGCATAACGTGGCAATTTATCCGGGAAGTTTTGATCCTGCGACTTTTGGACATTTGAATATTATTGATAGAGCGTCGACTATTTTCGAGAACATTATCGTTTCCGTCGTAAATAACCAAAACAAAAATACGCTTTTTAACCTCGAAGAACGCGTCTTGATGCTGCGGGAAATTTACTCGAACAACAAAAATATTAGAGTCGAAAGTTTCGACGGATTGTTAGTGGATTTCGTCAAGAAAAATAACAGTAAAATTATAGTTCGCGGATTGCGAGCAGTTTCAGATTTTGAGTATGAACTTCAACTCGCTTTAACGAACAGAAAAATTAGCGATAACATTGAAACAGTTTTTTTAATGCCTAATGAGGAATACACCTATCTCAGTTCGTCTCTCGTCAAAGAAGTTGCGAAGCTTGGAGGAGATATTTCAAGTTTTGTGCATCCGACTATTGAAAAAAAGCTTAAAGATTATTTCTCTAATGTTAGGCAAAATCGTAAAATTTAATTTAATTCACAAGATAAAATACAAAAAGTACTTGCAGAACGAGCAATATTTTGTTCCTGTCATTACACACTTGCTTGTAAGAGAAAGTTGAATTTTGAGATAGGATTCAGAATATGCTATTAAAAAAAATTATCTTTTTAATTTTATTTTTACTTGGAGTAGCGGAATCAGGATATCTAACTGTCTTGCCAAAAGCTTTGAAAGAAGGAGATACTATCGGACTAATAACTCCAGCAAAATATGCAGATGAAACTACACTAAATATGATTGATTACCTCGAAGCTATGGGTTTTAAAGTGGTGTTGGCTGAATCTTTTAGTAAAAAATGGTATCTTTTTGGTGGAAAAGACGAGGAAAGAGCAGCCGATATAAATAAAATGTTTGAAGATAAAAATATAAACGCAATATTTTGCGTGAGAGGCGGCTATGGAAGTCTAAGATTATTAGATTTAATAGATTTTGAAATAATTAAAAAAAATCCAAAAATTTTTATTGGTTATAGCGACATAACAACTTTGCTTTTGGCTATTAATCAAAAAGCTGAATTAGTAACTTATCATGCACCAATGAGCTACAATTTTAAAAGTATTGACGTTATCACAATAAACTCGCTTATCACTACATTAATGAAAAACAATAGCACTTATGAATTGTCTGATTATTTGTGGGCAGACTTTAAAACTTTAAGCGAAGGGATCGCGGAAGGAGAAATAGTCGGAGGAAATTTATCTTTGATTGTTGCAAGTCTCGGAACAGAATATGAGATTAATACAAAAGGGAAAATATTGTTTATCGAGGAAGTTGGGGAACATACTTACAAAGTTGACAGAATGCTACAGCAGCTAAAACTTGCGGGCAAATTCAGAGATGCAGTAGGAATAATTTTGGGTGATTTTACAGATATTGAACAAAATCATGCAGATGCGATGTCTTTAGACGACGTTTTTCATTATCTTTTTACAGCCCTTCAAAAACCTGTAATTAGTAATTTTAAATCCGGACATGCCGTCCCTTTTGTTACTGTACCAATTGGCGCAAAAGCCAAACTCAATACATTTGAAAATAAAATTACTATTTTGGATGGTAGTATAAGTTAAAAAATTTATCGATAAGGAAAATAAAACAATGAAAATCTTACCATTTCCAATTTTGACGCAAGGAAAAGTGAGAGACGTTTATGATCTCGGTGACAAACTTTTGATTGTGACGAGTGACCGGATTTCAGCATTTGATTACGTTTTACCGACTCTCATTCCGAACAAAGGCAAATTTTTGACTGAAATTAGTGTGTTTTGGTTTGATTATCTGAAAGACGTCTGCAAAACACATTTTATCACGGCGAATGTCGATGAATATCCGGCGAAATTTCAAAAATACAAAGACATTTTAGTCGGACGATCTATGCTAGTCAAAAAAGCAAAAAGAATCGATATTGAATGTATTGTTCGAGGATACATAGCAGGTTCGGGCTGGAAAGAATATCAAGCTTCGCAAACTGTTTGCGACATAAAATTACCACCAAATTTACAAAATAGCGATAAACTCGCTGAACCTATTTTTACTCCGTCTACCAAAGCCGATGTCGGCGATCACGATGTAAATATTTCTGAAGCTGAGGCCGTAAAAAGAGTCGGACAAAAAACCTTCGATATTTTGAAGGGAAAAAGTATAAATTTATACAAAAAAGCGAGCGAGTTCGCTCTCTCAAAAGGCATAATTATTGCAGACACAAAATTCGAGTTCGGATTTTTAGATGACGAAATCATTCTGATAGACGAGATTTTAACACCGGATTCTTCCAGATTTTGGGATAAAAAATTGTACTCTCCCGACAAGTCGCAAGACAGTTTCGATAAACAAATTGTCAGGGATTATTTGGAAAAAACGCTTGGTTGGAACAAATTGCCGCCAGTTCCGGAGCTACCAGGAGAAATAATTGAAAAAACAATTGCAAAATATGAAGAAGTTTGTAAACTTCTAAAATCGTAATTATCCCGAACTTGACTCGCAAATTTCAAAACCTTTCGAAATCAACGAGGTAAAATATGGCAAAAGAAAAAAAATTAAAAATAAAAATTACAGACACAACTTTAAGAGACGCTCAGCAATCTCTCTGGACAAAACATCTGAATATCGAGGAAATTTTGCCGCTTTTATCAGATTTAGATGAATGCGGATTCGATGCTCTCGAGGTTTGGGGCGGAGGAACTTTTGAGGCAGCACTGAAATTTTGGGATGAAAATCCTTGGGTTCGCCTAAAAACCATCAAAAAAAACATAAAAAAAACGCCACTTCAAATGATTGTGAGGGGACGAAATCTCGTTGGATATCACACTTATTCAAATGAAATTATAGAAGCATTTTTGCAAAAATCTTTTGATTTCGGAATTACTCGAATTAGAATTTTTGATCCTTTAAACGACATTGAGAATATCAAATTTCTTATAAAAATTGCGAAAGAATCGAACATTGACACTCAAGGTGTGATTTGTTATACGATGGCTCCGAATTACGACTTAGAATTTTTTGCGACTTATGCAAACCAGTTGAAATCTGAAGGCGTAAACGCAATCACGATAAAAGATCCTGCTGGAATTTTGACGCCAAAAATTGGAGTAGAACTCGTAAAAACTTTGCAGCAAGAGACAAAATTGCCAATAAATCTGCACAGCCACGCGACGAACGGAATCGTGAATTTGACTTATTACGACTTGATTCAAAATAAAATTAATGGAATCGATTGTAGTCTAGGGCTCTTGTCTTTTCCGTCAGCTCAGCCTTCGATTGAAAATATTTTGAAAATGTTCGAAGGCGAAGAAGAAAGATTTGATGTAAATGTAGACAAAATTTACCAGGCTTCAAAAAAGCTATCGGAGCTTTATTACCAAAAAGAGGCATTAAAACCATTTTTCCCGATTAATCCTCAAGATATTTTTTTAACAGAGCTGACTCGTGGATCGTTCACATTTTTGTACGAACAACTCAAAAAACGAAATGTTTTGAACAAATTTCCAAAAGTTTTAGATGAAATAATTGAAGTGCGAAAAGATCTCGGATTTCCACCGATGATCGTTCCAATAAGTCAAATTATAGTCGCCCAAGCAGTTTACAACGTCCTAATGGAAAAACGTTACAAACTAATTCCGACGGAAATAAAAGAATTGCTCAAAGGCGGCTACGGAAAAATTCGTAATCCTATTAACGAAGATCTCACCAACTTGATAAAAAAAGATTCGAATGTTCTGGATACTCACCAAAACCTGAATATTAGTTTAAGAAAAATTAAGGAATCTTTGCCAGACGAGCTGATAGATGATGAGACAGATTTTATTACTTATGCGTTATTTCCGGAGCTTTCTCTCGAGTATTTCAAATATAGAAAAAATCCAAACGTGAAAAAAGAAGAATTTGTCAAACCCGTGACTGCCGAGGAAGAAGTTTTGGTTTTGAATAAACTGATGCAAGAAAAAAATATCGTAGAATTTGAACTCAACGAGGACAGTCACTACATTTCTATAAAAAAATTTTCCGATGAAACGGATATGAGTCATACTTATATGCCGACGCAATATCATTCGGCAGCGCCTTCACAAAACGCAAATACCTCATCAGCGATGCAAGATGCACAAAAAACTGCTACATCATCTTCCGAAGATCACGAGTCAATCAAATCTCCAATCGTCGGAATTTTTTATTCAAAACCAAACCCAAATGCTTTGCCTTTTGTCAAAAAAGGAGACACAGTTGACGAGGGAATGACTCTTTGTATTATCGAGGCTATGAAAGTATTGAACGAGATAAAAGCGCCATTTAAATGTAAAATTGTAGATATTCTTTTGAAGGATAAAGATAGCGTCGAGAGCAATCAAAATTTGTTTTATATTGAGAAAGTTTGACGGAGATTAGGAGGATTAATGAGCGATTTGAAAGAATTTTATATTGAGGGCGAAGAATTATCGATGGCTGAGCTCTTAAAATCAGCTGCTGCGCCATTACCGGTTGATTCTGAAAACGCAGTTGTTTCTGTGAAAGTAATCGCAGTTGGGAAAGATGACGTGACCGTCGACACAGGCTCAAAAATGGAGCTTTATATTCCAATCGAAGAATTTGTCGATTCTGCCGGAAATTTGAATATTAAAGTTGGGGATTTCGTAGATGTTTTTGTGCTGAGCAGAAACAGCTCCGGCATAGCAAAAGCTTCTTACAAAAAAGCGAAGGAAATACTCGTGATGAAAGAGCTTCAGTACAAATTTCAAAACGAAATTCCTATCAAAGCAAAAGTTTTGTCTGCCAAAAAAGGCGGTTTTATCGTAGACATCGACGTAGAAGCTTTTATGCCTGCGTCGCAAAGCCCGTTTGGAATTTCCGCTGAAAATATGATCGGTAAAATTTTTGACGTTTTCATTCTTGACATCGATAACAACGTTATAGTTTCTGCAAAAAAATTTATTGATAGGATCAAACTCAAAAAAACTGACGAACTCAAAAAAACTTTAAAACTTGGTTCTAAAGTGAAAGGCATTGTTAAAAGTATAAAAGATTATGGTGCATTTGTTGATTTGGGAGGAATAGACGCGCTTTTGCACGTTTCGGAAATTAGTTGGACGAAAGGAGTTAATCCGTCAGAGGTTTTATCTGTTGGCCAAGAAATAGAGGTACAAATACTCGAAATTGATTTTGAAAAAAACAAAATTAGCGTTAGTATAAAACAATTGATTCCAAATCCTTGGAATAGCATTAATTTTAACATAAACGAAATTTTGGAGGGGAAAGTTTCAAAAATTCTGGAAAGTGGCGCGATTATCTCTCTTCAAGATGGAATTGATGGATACTTGCATATTTCAGAATTATCGTGGGTTGAAAAAGTTCACAAGGTTTCCGATGTATTAAAAGTCGGTGATTCGTTGCGAGTCAAAGTTCTTTTTTTCGACAAAGCAAATAAAAAATTGTCTCTCGGATTAAAACAAATCGAGGAAAGTCCGTGGCAAAAATTCAAAGCAAATTATCAAAAAAACGACAAAGTTTTATGCAAAGTAACCTCAATTTCAAGCCTCGGACTCTTTGTTGAAATTGAAAAAGGAGTGAGCGGACTTATTCATTCGAGCGATATTTCTTGGCTTCACGGGGAGACTTTTGATCAGAAAAATTTCGAAATCGGCCAGGAATTAAACGCTGTGATTTTAAATATTGACAATAAAATGCAGCGACTTTCTCTCGGGCTCAAACAAAAAGAAATTGATCCAATTCTGAAATATAAATACAAAAATAATTACACTTGCAAAATTTCTGAAGTCAAACAAGATGAAGTTATTGTAAAATTTGACGACGGAATTACGGGGATAATTCCAAGGATCAATACTTTTGAGAATAAAACGGCGCTTTTGTCTGACAAATTCAAAATTGGCGACGAGATTTCGGCAAAACTTGTTAGAATCGATCAAAGAAAGCGAGAGCTTATTTTTTCGTTAAAAGAATTTGAAAAAGAACAAGAAAAAAAAGAAATCCAAGAATTTATGAATGCTAACAAAGATTCAAATCCGACGCTAGGGGAAATGTTGTCCGAAAGTTTAAAAAATAAATTGAATGAAATAAAAAAATAAAAATGTCATCGCAATAATCAAAAAATAAACTAAAGTTTAGGAGGAGAAAATGGCTAAAAAGACTGAAACGGCAGTAAAAAATACAAAAATCGTTAAAAAAGAAAAGGGCTCTGAGAAAAAAGAAGACAAAAGTTTAGAATTGGCCACAACTCCTAAAAAAACTAAGTCAACGAAAAAGGTTACAGATTCAACGGCAAAAATTAAAAAAGAAGAAAAAGTAGTAAAAACCAAAAAAGAAAAATCAGCGCAAAAAAAAACTAAGCCTGAGGAAAAAGAAAAACCTGCAAAAAAAACTTCTAAAGTTGTAGCATCAGTCAAAAAAGAAGAAACTAAACCAGTAAAAAAAGAGAAAACAGAAGTTCCTTCTGGTGAAACCGCAACGCCTGTTAAAAAAGAACAAAAAATCGAGTCAAAACCTGAAAAAGTTATAAAAAAAACCACAAAAGTACCTATTCAAAAACAAACCGGCTCTATACAAAACAGAAAAAAATACAAAAAAGAAAAAAGAATAAGCGCTAAAACCCAAGCAGAACAAGAAACAGCAGAAAAATTGGCGAAAAAAAACGTAATCAAAATTGGTGACGCGCTTACTGTGAATATTTTAGCGCAAGAGCTAAAAATAAATGGCGTTGAAATCATAAAAAAATTAATGGGATTGGGCGTTTTGGCGACTTTAAACCAAAAGCTTGACTTTGAAACCGCGTCAATAATAGCAGACGAATACGGCTACGAATTGCAGCTTACGACGCTTGAAGATATAAAAAAATTGGGAGCTGAAACTTCTCACGAAAATTTAGAAGATCTAGAGCCGCGACCACCTGTAATCACGATAATGGGGCATGTTGACCACGGAAAAACATCCCTCTTAGACTCTATAAGAAAAAGTGACATCGTAAGCGGCGAAGCCGGAGGAATCACTCAGCACATCGGTGCATATCAAATCTCAACGAAATTTGGAAATTTGACGTTTTTGGATACGCCTGGACACGCAGCTTTTACAGCAATGAGAGCTCGAGGTGTTCAAGCGACTGACATCGTAATCATTGTAGTAGCCGCGAATGACGGAATAATGCCGCAAACTATCGAGGCCATAAACCACGCAAAAGCTGCGCAGGTTCCGATAATTGTCGCGATTAACAAAACGGATTTGCCGGACGCGAACCCGGACAAAGTTTTGAAACAGCTTGCAAGTTACGGACTGACAAGTGAAGACTGGGGTGGAGAAACGATCGTCGTAAAAATTTCTGCAAAAACCGGTGCAGGTATCGAAAATCTTCTCGAGATGATTTCCATTCAAGCAGAAATGATGGAGTTAAAAGCTACTCAAAAAGGCAAAGCGAAAGGCGTGATAATAGAAGCAGAACTTGACAAAAAACGAGGAGCTGTAGCCACTGTTTTGATCCAAAACGGTGTTTTGAAAAAAGGCGACGCTTTTATATCGGGAATTTCATATGGCCGAATCCGTGAAATAATTGACGACAGAGGCCGAAAACAAACGCAAGTTTTACCGGCAACTCCAGTCGAAATCTTGGGACTAAACGGAGTACCTGATGCCGGAGACGTTTTTGCAGTCGTAGAGAGCGAAAAAGAAGCAAAGCGTATCGTCGAAAAACGACAAGAATTGATTCGAGAAGAAAGATTGTCCAGGAAAAAATTGATCACACTCGAAGATTTAAATCTCAAAATGAAGAACGAAGAATTTAAAGAATTAAACATAATCATAAAAGCTGACGTAAAAGGCTCGGTTGAGGCTTTGCGTGATTCACTTGAAAGAATGAGTAATAATTTAATTAAACTCGTCGTGATACACAGCGGCGTTGGAATGATCAATGAGTCTGATTTGATGCTCGCGACTGCTTCGAATGCGATTTTAGTTTCGTTTAATCTCGACATTCCGACGAATATTAAAATTATGGCTGAGCAAAAAGGTGTGGAATTACGAAGTTATAAAATTATATACGAAGCTATCGACGAAATAAAAGCTGCAATGGAAGGACTTCTTGAACCTGAAATCGAGCAGGAACTCGTCGGTAAAGTGGAGATCAGACAAATCATAAATATCCCAAAAATCGGCTTGATTGCAGGATGCATGGTTGTCGATGGGAAAATAGAGAAAAGCGGAATTGTAAAAGTCGTGCGAAATAATAGCGTAATTTTCGAAGGAAAAATTGAACAATTGAAGCGTTTTAAAGACAATGTGAAAGAAGTCGATAAAGGCTATGAATGCGGAGTTTCACTCGTGAATTTTACGGATTACCAGGAAAAAGATATGCTTGAAGTTTATAAAGAAAATAAAATCTTAAAAAAATTGGCAGCATCAGTCTAGAAACTTTTCTCTATCAAAAAGACGCTTTCTTAAACTAAATTCATAATACTGTGTTTATTTTTAACATTTACCCTTTTGTTAATAACCGAACAATCTTTTCAAATAACAACAAGTTGAAACTTCAACTCTCTGAGTGAATATTCAAAAAATTCTACTTCAGATCTACGATAATTTTGCAAAAAGAGGATCAGATGGAAATTTCATCGAAATATCAGCCAGAAATTGTTGAGCAAAAATGGTACGATTTTTGGCTTGAAAACAAAATAAATCACGCAGATCCAACCTCGCAAAAATCCTTCACAATCGTCATTCCTCCGCCGAATATCACAGGTGCTCTTCATATGGGTCATGCTTTGAACAATACTTTGCAGGACGTTTTTATCAGGCTAGCGAAAAAACGTGGCTACAACGCTTGCTGGATCCCAGGGACGGACCACGGCGGAATCGCGACTCAGAACGTCATCGAAAAACAGCTAAAAGCACAAAAAATCAATAAAGAAGACATTGGACGCGATAAATTTTTGGAAATTATGTGGGACTGGCGGCGCAAAACCGGAGATACGATTCTGACGCAACTCAGGAAATTAGGCTGCCTCTGCGACTGGGACAAAACGCGGTTCACGATGGACAAAACTTGCGCAAAAGCAGTTTTCGAAGCTTTTAAACGTTTTTTTGATGAAGGTTTGATTTATCGAGGGAACTATATTGTGAATTGGTGCCCGAGGTGTCATACAGCTTTATCAGATATTGAGGTGGAGCACGAAGACAGGAACGGTGAATTGTACTACCTGAAATATCCGATTTCGGGTGAGAATGAAAAATTCGTGATCGTCGCTACGACTCGACCGGAAACAATGCTTGGCGATACAGCTGTTGCAGTAAATCCTGACGACGAGAGATTCAAAAATTTGATAGGCGAAACTGTTCTCTTGCCTCTCGCAAACCGAGAAATAAAAATAATTGCCGACCAAATGGTTGATAAAGAATTTGGAACCGGCGCAGTAAAAATAACGCCGAGTCACGACCCGAATGATTATGAAACCGGAATAAAGCATAAATTGCAGTTCATTTCAGTCATTGACAAAAACGGCAAAATGAACAAAAACGCCGGAATTTACGACGGACTTGACAGGTACGAAGCGCGAAAACGGATTTTACAAGATTTAGAGGCGCAAGGTTTCGTCGAGAAAATAGAAAAATATTCAAATAAAGTGAGCGTTTGTTACAGATGCGAAACTGTCATTGAGCCATTGGTTTCATTGCAGTGGTACCTAGATGTGAAAGATTTAGCGCGAGAAGCAATCAACGTAGTTCAAAATAAAAGCGTTAAATTTTTGCCGGAGACTTGGGAAAAGCCTTACCTTAATTGGATGGAAAATTTGCGAGATTGGTGCATTTCCAGGCAAATATGGTGGGGACATCGGATTCCGATTTGGTATTGCGATTCTTGTTATGTCGAAGGAGAAAAAGAAGGCCTAATCGTTTCAGATAAAAAACCCGACGTTTGCCCGAATTGCGGAAATAAAACGAATTTCACTCAAGACACTGACGTTCTTGACACTTGGTTTTCGTCAGCGCTTTGGCCGTTTTCGACAATGGGGTGGCCGGAAAAAAACGCAAACTTGGATTATTTCTACCCGACAAAAATTTTAGCGACCGGACACGAGATTTTATATCTCTGGGTGGCTCGGATGATTATGATGGGCGTGAAATTTATGGACGAAATCCCGTTTGAAACAGTTTATATCCACGGAATTGTAAGAGATTCGCACGGACAAAAAATGAGCAAATCAAAAGGAAATGTGATTGATCCGCTCGAAATTATTGAAAAATTTGGGACGGACGCGCTTAGATTTTCGCTTATTTACAATGGAATTATGGGACGAGATTTGCAGATTTCCGAGGAAAATTTTACGATGTCTCGAAATTTTTGCAACAAACTTTGGAATGCTTCGAGGCTTGTTTTGATGAATCTCTCGGAATTGCAAAAAACGAATAAATTCACTATTGAAAATCTAGACTTAAAAAATTTGGATTCTCCGGAAAAATGGATTTTGAGTAATCTCGAGAAAACAAAATTTGAGGTGGCAAAATTTTACGAAAAATCAGATTTTGCAATGGTCGCGAAAATTATGTACGAATTCGTCTGGAACAAATATTGCGACTGGTATCTTGAGCTTTCAAAAACAAAACTTTACAGTGAAAATTTAGATGATAAAAAGAACGTTCTTGCTGTTCTAGTTTTTGTTTTGCGAGAGATTTTAAATTTATTGAATCCAATCATTCCGTTCATCACCGAAGAAATTAACGAAAATTTGAGCTCCGTTTTGCTGGAAAAAAATAAAAATCTGGCAACTGCGAATTTTTCAAATTTTGATGAAAAATTTATCGACGAAAAAGCTGAATCCGAAATCCAAAATATTATCGAGATTATCACAGCTGTTCGAAATATAAAAGCTGAAATGAATTTACAAAACGCGAAAAATCTCGAGGTTTTCATTAATTACAAAAACGACGAAAACGTACTTTCGGAAGAAAAAATTCAGCGCATAAAAAAATTGACAAAATGCGAGGCTGTCAGTCAAGCGAAAAATCTAGAAAAACCAAAAAAATGCGCGTTTGGAGTTACAAATATTTACGAGATTTATGTTCCGCTCGAGGGATTGGTTGATTTTGCAAAGGAAAAAGAACGGCTGGAAAAAGAATTGCAGAATTTGGCGAGTGATTTCGAGAAATGCAATAAAAAGCTTGAAAATCAAAATTTCGTAGAAAAAGCGCCAAAAGAAGAAGTCGATAGAATTCGCGAAAAACAAAGATTGATCTCTGACAAAATCGAAAAAATTAAGCAGAACGCAGTTTTTAATTAGGCAAAACGAGAAACGTATCAACTTTTCTCCGTCTTTTCTAACTTCTCGTGCAGCAATGGCTAAGACAATATTTCCTAGCGCAAACTCTTCAGTCCTCACCTGTCTACAACACTATCACCTCATTACGCAGTTCAATCACTAAAATCCACGTCCTAATTACGCATATCTTAAAACACATCATAAATTACTTTGAAACAGTAAATCAACTACTAAATTCTAAACTAGTTAACAAAAAATTCGCAAGAAATTCGTTTTACATCGAAAAACAAATGAATTACAATCGGCGTTAAATTTTTTAAATCAGAGGAGAAAGCCAAGGAATAAATTTCAAATTTCACAAAATTTAAAATTTATTTTCAAAAGAGTAAAAAATGGAAAATTTAAACAAAAACAAAGCAAATTTTTTTAATTCAAAGATCAGGAAGATCGTAGCGAGTTTAGTGGTAAGCATTTATTTAGCGGGGCAAATCGGCGTGGATTTACGAGCAGTCGAGCTAACAAATCCAAACA
>JAVBNQ010000013.1:0-6254 GCA_031551405.1 bacterium
AAATTTTTTCCCTATCTCTGAGGTACAGCAGACTAGCCTTTTTTGTTTCTTTTTTGGGCAATGTCAAAAAAGAAAATTAAAATTTGACCAAACTTTTGTTTTTTGTAATTCGCAGTCCGTGCCGAAAATGAAAATTTTTAGCTTTATTTTTCTATTTTTATCTATCTCGAAAAATATTTTTTTATGAAAACTATTCTTTCCGGACGAGCAAAAGAAAATAAACAAAAGTCGTTAACGGAAAAGCAATGGTGAAAAATTTCTTGTTTTATCACGACTCAAAAAACTCTACAAAAAATACAAAAAAATTTAATAATTCATAAATTTTGCTTGTCTAAGACAACTCCGAAAAATCTGCCGTAACTTTCAGTCTTTCAACAAGAAGAGAAAGCATTTTTAGTCTATTTTTTCGCAAATTTTCGTCATCAACCATCACCATCGTATTATCAAAAAAATTATCGAGATTATTTTTAAGCTTTGATATTTTTTCGATAAAAATCTGCTCGTTAAATTTAAAAAAATCGAAATTATTTTCGTCTAACAAAATCTCATACAAACTTTTCTCACTGGCAGTAAAAATTTCCGATTTTATAGTCCAATTTTGAAATTCTAGTTTTTTTTCCGTCGCTTGTTTTAAAATATTATTCGCTCGCTTAAAAAGCTCGACGAGATTTTTAAAAGCCTCGACCTTCAAAAAATCATTTATTTTACTGCAATTTATGAAAGAAAGGTACGGATTACACTCGTCAAAATTAAAAATCACGGCCCTCGCTACGTCAATCCTAAAACTACTATTTTTTTCCTCGACGAGCCAGTTTTCAAGACGAATATTTACGAATTTTTTCAATTCGTTTTGCGCTTCAGAAATAATATTTTTATCGAATTTACTTTGAAACAAACTCATAATTTCATCAAAAATAAGGAATAAATTGAGAGGCAATTTTTCGTTTTTCAGAATGCCGAAAATTCCGTTGAGCTGCCTACGAAGGCCAAAAGGATCTTTCGAACCCGTAGGTTTTTTCCCGGAAATAAACGTCGACGCAATACTATCCATTTTGTCGCAAATGCTAGCAATCGAGGCTTCGAGCGACGTCGGGAAGCCGTCTCCTGCAAATCTCGGCAAATAATGCTCCTCAATTCCTCGCGAAATTTCCTCGTCATAGCCGGCATTCGCAGCATAATATTTTCCCATCGTTCCCTGGAGTTCCGGGAATTCATAAACCATTTCTGTCAGCAAATCGTTCTTGCATAAATCTAAAATTTTTTCGATTGTCTCGCCATCAAAATTTCTGTTCGCAGCTTGAATTTTTGGTTTAAGCATCAAAAATATTTTTTGCATTCTCTCGATTTTTTCTCGCATCGAGCCAAGCTTTTCCTGAAAAACCAAATCCTCCAGTTTTCCTTTAAGATCTGCGAAATCCAAATTTTTATCATTTTGATAAAAAAAAGTAGCATCATTTAGCCTCGCAATCGCGACTTTCTCATAGCCGTATTTTACGACTGAAAAATCGCTAAATTCACCGTTTGCGATCGCCATAAATTTATTCAGCAATTTCCCGTTCTCACCTAAAAGTGCAAAACATTTTTGGTGATTTTTCAAAACTGTGTAAATCACTTCCGTCGGAAGTTCCAAAAATTTTTCGTCAAAATCACACAAAATCGCAAAAGGTTTTTCGACTAGACTTGCGACTTCGTCTAGGAGCTCTTCCCCTTCAGAAATCAACTTTCCAAAACCTCGAATGAGATTTTGAATTTGCGTTTTTATGTCTCGCTTTCTCTCGTCAAAATCTATTTCGATTTTTTCGCCTTTCATAATCTGAAAATAATTTTCTTGACTCAAAACCGCGATTTTTTGCGTCTTAAAACCACCAAACTTGAACGTGAAATTTTGCGCTTTTATGCTCGCAATTTCGAAAATTAAAATTTCATCGCCCAAAAAAGCTAAAATCCAACGAATAGGACGGATAAATCTGAAATTTTCATTTTTCCAAACCATCATTTTATGAAATGGCAGTTTCGTCAAAAATTCTTGCAAAATCATTGGTAATATATCTGCAGTTTGTTGAGGTTTGTCATCGGATTTCAAGCAAAGATAAACACCTTTTTCAGTATTTTTTTCGAGCAAATCCGAAATTTTAGCAGAATTTTTTTCTAAAAATCCAATCAAAGCTTTTGTAGGATTATTTCCGTCGTCAAATGCAATTTTTTTCAAAGGGCCAATTATTTCTTTTTCCGCCTTTTTTTGAAAGTCTGAAATATTTTTGATAAAAATTATAATTCTGAGAGGCGTTGAAAAAATTTTTACGCTTTCAAACCCGATTTTTTTTTCAGTCAAAAGCTCTTCGCAAATTTTCTTCGCGTCGTTTAAAATTATTTTTTGCGCTGAAAAAGGTAGCTCTTCTGTACCAATTTCGACTAAACAATTTTTTGTATTTTCCACTATTTTGCCCTCGTAGCCAAATATAATTCCGCGGCTTTTTTAGCCAAAGTTCTGACTCTAAAAATATAGTTTGCTCTCTCAGTAACGCTAATCACGCCTCGAGCATCAAGTAAATTAAAAGTGTGCGAAGTTTTCAAAACATAATCATAGCCTGGTCCGACGAGACCAATATCAAGCATTTTGTTCGCCTCTTGCTCAAATTCTTGAAAATTGCGGAGAAGCATTTGAATATTCGATTCCTCGAAATTATATCGTGAAAACTCTTTTTCATCCTCGAGGTGTACGTCTTTGTAAGTTAAAATTCGCTTCTCATTTCCGGCATTTATTTCCGTCCAAATTATGTCGTAAACGCTATTTTTGCCTTGAATGTACGTCGCGAGCCTCTCTAAACCATACGTGATCTCTACCGTAATTGGGAATAATTCTATACCACCGATTTGCTGGAAATATGTAAATTGCGAAATTTCCATTCCGTCGAGCCAAACTTCCCAGCCAAGCCCCCACGCTCCAAGCGTCGGTGATTCCCAATTGTCCTCGACAAAACGGATATCGTGTTTTTTGACATCAATTCCGATCGCACTTAAACTCTCGAGATAAAGTTTTTGAATATCATCCGGCGTGGGTTTTATCACGACTTGAAACTGATAGTAATGCTGAAGCCGATTAGGATTCTCGCCATATCTTCCGTCAGTTGGACGTCTCGATGGCTCAACGTAACACGCCGCCCAAACGTCCTTATCCAAAGCCCTAAAAAAAGTCGCTGGATTGAAAGTTCCGGCGCCTTTTTCGAGGTCATAAGGCTGCATCACAGCACATCCGTTTTTTGACCAGTACGACTGTAACTCAAGTATTATTTCTTGAAAAGTTTTCATAATATAGTCCTATTTTTAAAAAGCTACGTAAAAATTTTATTTCTAAAAAATGAGGATTTGTCTCAAAAAACAAATTTTATAAACGAAAAAAACACTTCATGCAAGAGACAATTTCGCGTATTTTACGAGCAATCTTTTTTCTTGCCCACTATAAAATTTGATGTAAACTGTTTCCTTGTCTCCGTCTCCATAAAAATCTTTGATCGTGCCAATCCCAAAATTAGGATGCGAAACCCTGTCACCTTTTTTAAACGAATTTGCCTGCCTCGAAAATCCGTCGTTTGTTTCAACTGTTGTTTTGTTTACAAAATCGTCAAAACGCGCATATGGATTTATCTCGATAGTTTCGTCGTCTACAAACTCATCTAACAATCCGGATTCTCGCAAAAATCTCGATGGTAAATGCCATTTTGTCATCCCGTAAATATTTCGCTGGCTGGCTGAAAAACAGTATAATTTTTTCATCGCCCGAGTCATCCCAACAAAACAAAGTCGCCTTTCTTCCTCGAGTTCGTCTTTATTGTAATCAACTTTTTGATTTGGGAAAAGGCCTTCTTCCATTCCCGTCAAAAAAACAACCGGAAATTCCAATCCTTTTGCGAGATGAATCGTCATTAATGTAACTTTTGGCGTATCAAGATTCAATTTATCGACATCACTTACTAGAGCCGTGTGCTGCAAAAATCCCTCGAGAGTAATGTCGCCGTATCTTTTTTGATAATCGTCGGCAGCCGAAACTAGTTCCATCACGTTTTCTATTCGAGAATCTCGATATATCGTCGTGTCATCGTACAAACTCTGCATATAACCGTTTTTTTCCAAAACTAAATTTATGATTTCTTTGACTGAAAGCGTGTTAATATTCGACATAATTTCCGTCATAAAAGCATAAAATTTGTAAACACTCGAACTAATTCGTTTTGATACCACATTTTCTGCGTAAAATCCGTTGCAAATGTTCGTCAAAATATCAAAAAACGAGTCATTTCCCTCTCTCAAACTTTCGATCAAATCAATCGTCGTATCTCCAATTCCTCTCGCCGGAACGTTTATAATTCGCTTTAAATTTATTGTGTCATTCGGGTTGATGAGGACTTTGAGATAAGCCAAAACGTCTTTGACTTCTTTTCTGTCATAAAATTTTGTACTTCCAACTAAAATGTACGGAATTCCGTATTTTCTAAAAATTTCTTCAAAAACACGCGACTGAGCGTTCGTCCTGTAAAAAATCGCGATATCATTCAGCGAAAACCCTTGATTTATGAGTTCTTCAATTTCTCGAGCGATTTCCTCAGCTTCAGCATTCTCATTTAAAACCTGACGATATTTAACGCTTTCTCCCGATTCATTTTCCGTCCAGATAGTCTTGTTTTTTCGAGTTTTATTGTTTTTGACGAGTCTATCTGCTGTTTCCAAAATATTTTTCGTCGACCGATAATTTTGCTCAAGCTTTATTATTTTCGTTTTCTCGTAATCCTTCTCAAAATTCAGAATATTTTGGATGTCAGCGCCTCGCCAAGAATAAATCGATTGATCGTCGTCTCCAACCACGCAAATATTTTTGTATTTCCCGGCCAGGAGTTTGATCATCAAATATTGAGAATAATTTGTATCCTGAAACTCGTCTATCATAATATATTTAAAGCGTTCCTGGTATTTTTGCAAAATATCAGGACGAGTTTGCAACATCTCAACAGTCTTAAATTGCAAATCCCCAAAATCCAAGTTTTGACTATTCTCCAAAATTTTTTGATAAAGCTCATAAACATCAGCCACCAACTTGTAAAACATATCTTGACGACCTGCAGCCGTATTTTTGAACTCGTCGACCGAAATCATATCGTCTTTCGCGCGTCCGATTATTGAGGAAACAATATTTGGGACGAATCTCTTCTCATCTAAATTGAGTTGCATCAGACACTGCTTGATAATATTTCGCTGGTCTTGAACGTCGCAAATGCTGAAATTTTTGTTCAGCCCGATATTTTCCGCCTCATTTCTCAAAAACTGCGCGCACATCGAATGAAACGTCGAAATCAAAACGCCGCTATTCGTGAGTCCGGAATATTTAACGATTCGTTCCTTCATCTCGCGAGCAGCTTTGTTCGTGAAAGTAACGGCCAAAATATTTTCAGGCGAAACTCCTCTCGATAACAAATACGCGATTCTGTAAATTATAACGCGAGTTTTACCGGAGCCGGCTCCTGACAAAACCAAAACTGGCCCTTCCGTCGTCAAAACCGCTTTTTCTTGTTCTTCATTTAACAGATTTTTTAAGTCTAAATTTGACATTTTCTACTCTATAAATTTTATTTTGCTAAATTTGTGTATTATATAAAAATTAAATTTTTATTTAAAGATTTTTTTGAAGCTTTCAAGACGTTGTTTTTTGCTGTATGTATGTACCACATAGATAAAATTGAGAACTTTAGTAACAAAAATACATTAAATTGGAGCTAAGCTTCAATCTTTTATTTTAAATCGATTTAAATATATTTTTGTCTTTTGCTTGAAAACGTTGTTTTTTTGTCTCAAGTCCACACGTCAGAATTTTTATTTTTCTCGTGCGCGGCATTATTTTTCTCGAAAAACCAACTTAAAAGCCGTAGGTTTTTTGAGCTTTTCCTAGGCTTTTCCTCGCAAAACTCGCTCCACTCCGTTTCGCTCATACAGTTGCGAGCAAGGTTTTCTTATTTAACCCCCGCCTAATTTTTTTGTTCCTTCCTAAAGTTTTTTTGGTCTACTTTTAGGAGCCTACAGACGATAAATTTTTAAAACCTTGTTTAAATTTTCTCTTTCTCGTGAGATTTTTTTGTCCTTTTTCTAGGTTTTTATTTCTTTATTCTGTTTTTTGTCTTTTTTAAAATGTCTGCATATCGAAGAGAAGATGGAAAAAATTGATAAAATCGTTTAAAATTTCTAACTGTTTGAGCCCAATTTTTTGT
>JAVBNQ010000001.1:0-61017 GCA_031551405.1 bacterium
TGGCTGCTCTCGTAACAATTGAAAAATTTATTATAAAACCCTACAAAAAAATTCGAAACCTTTGATCTCTTTTTGTTTATTATTTCCATTTATCTTTCCTCCGATAAATTATTTTTCTTGTTATTCACGATATAAAATTACCACATGTCAAGCTTTTTGTAAAACGAATTTATTGCGAATTTTTTGTGAAGGAATAACGAAATCAACAAAAGCTGTCTCTATTCGAGGTGTACAAACAAAAAATCTTTTGTTGACTACTTGGAAGTTTTTTAGATGATAAGACGAGAATTAAAAGGAAGTAGCGCGTACGGGGTTCGAACCCGTGATTTCCTCCTTGAGAGGGAGGCGTCCTAGCCACTAGACCAACGCGCCTTTTTGTATTGAATCTCTAGAAAATTATGTCTTTTAAAATCTATTGCAAAAGACTTCTTAATTCATCGACTTTGTCAAGCTTTTCCCAGCTAAAATCCGGATTTCCAAAATGCCCATAACTCGCTGTCTTCAAGTATTGTGGTTTTTTCAAGTCTAACATTTTAATTATCCCCTGAGGCGTAAGATCAAAAACACGTTTTATGACATCGACGAGTTTCTGAACCGGGATATTCGAAGTTTCCATTGTGTCTATCATTATAGAAACCGGATTTGCAACTCCGATAGCATAAGCTAACTGGACTGTACATTTTTCAGCAAGATTCGCAGCAACAATATTTTTCGCAATATAACGAGCAGCATAACAAGCACTTCTATCAACTTTTGATGGATCTTTGCCTGAAAATGCACCGCCACCATGAGCAGCTGTTCCACCGTATGTATCAACTATTATCTTTCGACCTGTCATGCCTGTATCAGATTGTGGCCCACCGATCACAAATTTGCCGGTTGGGTTAACTAGAAACCTCGTGTTGTTGTCGATCAAATTTTTATCGATAGTCGAATAAATAACTGCCTCAATAATCTCGTCAATCGCCTTTTTTGTTATTTGATGTCCGGTTGAGTCCAAAATTTCTTCGGTGTGTTGCGACGAAATCACGATCGTGTCAACTCTAAAAGGCTTATTGTCTCTATATTCAATTGTGACTTGCGATTTTCCATCAGGCCCTAGGTACGGAAGTATATTTTTCTTTCTAACTTCTGCAAGCTTTCTCGACAATTTATGAGCAAGAGTAATCGGCATTGGCATAAACTCAGGCGTTTCGTGTGACGCATATCCAATCATCAACCCTTGATCGCCAGCTCCTCCGGTATCAACCCCTTGGGCAATATCCGGCGATTGTTTACCGATAGCGTTCATAACCCCGCATGACTCATAATTAAAACCATATTTTGCGTCATTATAGCCTATATTTTTTATTACTTTGCGAGTAATCGTTTGTGGATCGAACATCGCTGTAGTTGTTATTTCTCCACCGACAATCACCATCCCAACTGTAATAAACGTTTCACAAGCAACTCTCCCATTTGGATCTTGACGTAAAACCTCGTCTAAAATCGCATCAGAAACCTGATCACAAACTTTATCAGGATGCCCCTCAGTAACAGATTCTGACGTAAATACATAATCTAATGTTTTATACATTTTCAGCTCCTTTTTTTAATCTAGACCAATCTAAATTTTAGTCTTAAATTTATAAATAATAATTTTTTTTGAATTTTGCTCGACATCAAAAAAGAATTTTATATTTTTTGAATTAAGTTTTTCAAATTTTTGATTTTTGTCTGCATTTAAAATTTCCCAGTCTCCGTCAATTCTTTCGATTAAATTAATATTTTGTTTCTTTGAAGTATTATTTTGAATCGTGATTTCCCATTCGATTTCGTAAATATTGTCATCAGTTTTTTTATAAATCAACTGTTTTCTCGTCGCACAAATTCCGTAAATTTTCCCGGTAATAAAATCTACCTTATCGAGTTTTGCGGCATTGTCTATTTTTGTCTCTCCAAAAAATGCAAAATCTGTCTTCTCTTTTCTATAAACCTTTATCTTTCCACTCGGCAAATCGAAATCATTCTTATTGGTAAATTCTATTTTGTTGTCAGCGTAAAATTTCTCGTCTGGATTTTCATAATATTGCTGGGAAATATAACTTTTTTCATTTCTAATCTCAATCTTTTCCTGAATATCAAAATTTTTCAAGCTGACCAGATCTAATATTTTCTTAGCATTTTTTAGCAAATCGAGCTTTTGCGGTAAAGAAAAAATAAAATATTTGTCAAAACTTTGCGCTTTGGTTTCGGAATCTTGATAGGAATTTCCTGCCATTTTAGAATACATCACCATATGTGAATCCTCGTTATTCTTCGCCAAATCTCCGATAAAAAATTTCACGCTTGCTCCCAAGAAATCACAGTTTGAATTATTTTCTACGATCAAAAATCCATCTAAATTTGCCTTTTGTCCATCAATAAACATATTATAATTCACGTTTGAATTGATCGAGTCCAAAAGATACGTCATTCTAAAATCAAAATTTTTATTCTTCAAAATCTCACCAGACACCAAAATTCTTTTCTTAACATCGAGATTTTCCATTTTAATATTTAAATTATTCAGTTTTTCAAAAAAAACCTCGTCTTCAATTTTGTAATTTAACATCTCACTAAAAAGTCCTAAAACCACTGCCTTTTTGTAAGAAATCTCATCTCTTTTCTTGACCAAAACTTCCTGCCCAACATAATTGTATATGTCGAAATAAATATCGTAAACACTCTTATCCAAAACTTTAAAATTCCCGGAAAAATCAAAATAAATACTGTCAAAAATCAAACCTTTTGGTATATTTTCGAGTGAAAAATTTGCGATTTTTGATTTTTCCAAAGTCAAATCCGCAGAAACTTTGTCTTTGATCAAACTAAGCCCGTTTTGGTACAGAATGATCTCAGAATTTTTTATGACAGCTCGATCAATTTTTTCTCCTCTCACAAAAGTTACGCTAAAAATAAGCAAAATTAATAAAAAGATTTGTTTTTTAAGCATATAATTCCTCATCTTTATAGTTGAGTTTTATGCCGTATATAGAATTTTCGTAACCATATTTTTTTGAGAAGAACGAATTGTAAATAGCGGAAATCTGACCGCTAAAATTCACGAAAACTCCAATCGTATAATTTTCGTCGGAATAATAACGCGCTTGTAAGTCGAGATATTTCCAGGGCCTAACACTGATCGAATAGCTTTCACGTAATTGGCTCCATAGCGACCACGACTGGTAGTTATGTTCGTAAGCCAATCGCAATGTCTCATTTGAGAGTGGCTTAAAAACAAAATAATAACCTTCTTCTTTATAATTCGAATAATCCTGGATCAAAATAGTTCCGCCGATATCAATCGTTGGATGCGCTTTATACAGCATCCCAAAGATCCAAAAACTTTTGTGATGATTAAAAAAATATGAATCCCCGTTGCTCCAACCAAATCCAGTTCCAAAACTAAAGTTTTCACGAGACTCAGCCATCGAAATTCTCGCGTCATAAATTTCATGCCCTTGAAAAGTTTCGTTCACGTACGCTAGCCCAAAATTTGGAGATGCAGAAAAAATCGCCCAGTTTTTATAATCTTCGTTATCGCGATTCGCGGCAGACCAGAAAACGGACGTAATATTTGAATCTACGAAACCGAGAATCGCCGGGTTATAAAAGCCACCTAACGGATTACTTTTATCCGACGGCGCGATGTTCGCAAAATCTGAAGCAACATCAAAAAAAGCGCGCTTCTGATTTGCATAACAAAAACTCGCACTACAACAAATCACCAGACTCGCTAAAAATAAAGAAAAAAATTTTTTTGACATTTTATGCCCTCGTCATTTAATTTTCATTTAGCTCTAATTTTTGCTTCTTTGCAGCAGCGAAAAATTCAAAAATCTCATCTTCGTTTCCTGGATCTAAAATCTTCTCGAGTTTATCTAGATTTGTTTTATAACTCTGCAAAATATTGAGCAGATTTTTCCGATTCATAAGAGTTATTTCCGTCCAAAGTTTCGGATCAGATTGAGAAATTCTCGTCATTTCTTTGAACGATCGTCCGAGCGTAAATTTCAAATCATTTCCAGCTTCAAATTTCTCGTAAATAAGATTCGTCGTGAGTCCTGAAATCAAATGCATAAAATGACTAGAATAAGCGGTAAAAAGATCGTGATCTTGCGGTGACAAAACTTTCGTTTTTGCTCCTAGACAATGCCAAAATTCTCGCAAAAGCGAAATATTTTTGGCTTGCGTTTTTTCAAAAGGAGTGACGAGGACAGTCGCGTTTTCAAGCATTTTTCCATCACTATTTTCGCAGCCTTTTTTTTCGCTGCCGGCCATCGGGTGCGAGCCAACATATACAATTTTTTTGTTATAAATTTTATTATTTTCAGTGACGAATTTATCAATCTCGTTATAGATTTTACCTTTTACGCTGCTCACGTCAGTCAAAAAAACTTTTTGTTTTAGTTTCGGGAAGATTTCGATAAGAATATTTATGACTGTTAGCGGCGAAACAGAAAAAATGATAAAATCTACGTCAGAAATAAACTTGTTGTAATCCAAACTTACTTCGTCGACAATTTTCAATTTTTTCGCTTTTTTTAAAGAATCTTCTCTCGATACGATTCCATAAATCTCAGCATTTGTCAGGTTTTCTCGCAATTTTAGCGCAATACTTCCACCTATAAGCCCGAGCCCATAAATCAAAATTTTTTGGCACCAAATCTTGTTTGTCATAAAAAACCTGAGCTAAATACTCCGATTTACAGCAGTCGCTATCTTTTTTACGTCGTGCATCAGATCATCAAATTGATCAAAAAGCAAAGATTGCGGCCCGTCAGAAAGCGCTTCCTCAGGTTTTGGATGAACTTCGACGATTATTCCATCGGCTCCAACTGCAATAGCCGCCATACTGAGAGGTTTTACGTACGCCCTGATTCCCGTGCCGTGGCTCGGATCGATAATTACCGGCAAATTCGTCAAACTCTGCAAAACAGGCACTGCGTTTAAATCAAGAGTAAATCTCGTCGCTTGTTCAAAAGTCCTTATACCACGTTCACATAAAATTATATCGTAATTTCCCTCAGAAGCTATGTATTCCGCAGACATTAAAAATTCTGAAATCGTCATAGCTATTCCTCGCTTCAAAAGCACAGGTTTTTTGATTTTTCCGATTTCTTTCAAGAGATCAAAATTTTGCGCATTTCTAGCTCCGATTTGAATAATATCGACGTATTTTGCTAAAAGATTAGCTTGTTTCATAGTCATGGCTTCAGAAATTGTAGACATTTTTAGTTCATCGCCAACTTGTTTTAGCATCTTCAATCCTTCCTCGCCAAGCCCTTGGAACGCGTATGGAGAAGTTCGCGGCTTGAAAGCTCCACCTCGCAGAATATTTGCGCCAGATTTTTTGCAAACCTTCGCAGTCTCGTACAAATAATCTAACGTATCAATCGAACAAGGGCCGGCCATTACAGCCAACCTTTCTCCGCCGACAACATTGTCGTGTCCAACATTAATTTTTATCTTTTTAGGCTGAAAATCCTTTGAAACAAGCTTAAACGGCTTTGAAATCGGAGTAATTGATTCAACCATGAACATCGACTCAAAAATATCTTTTTTCGCCAAAACGTTTTCACCAATCACTCCGATTATAATTTCAGTAGCACCTTTTGAAATATGTGGCTCGAAATTTAATTCTTTTATTTTGTCGAGTACGTGTTTAATCCCTTCTTCGGTTGTGCCTTTTTTTAAAGTTAACAGCATTTTTCCCTCTCACTTTTGTGAATTTAATTTTTAAAAATGTAATATTAGCAAAAAAATTTAAATAATTACAGAAAAATAACGAAAAATCTGCTTTTAGCTCGAAAGAGTAAAAAACAAAAATTTCATTAATTTTTAAAAAATCCTCCTAAAAAACTTGATTTGACCAATCATAAATTTTTTGTTAAACTTTCCCACAAAAAAACGTCGAGGGGAAAATATGGACTACAAACAAGAATCTCTAAAATTACACGAAAAATTAAATGGAAAAATAAGCGTAATCTCAAAACAAAAAGTCACAAAAGAAAATTTGGCGCTGCTCTATACTCCCGGAGTCGCAGAGCCCTGTAAAAAAATTCAAGAAAATCCAGAACTCTCTTATAAATATACATCTAGAAATAATATGATAGCTGTAATATCAGACGGAAGTGCTGTTCTTGGACTCGGAAATATCGGTGGACTGGCCGGAATGCCTGTCATGGAAGGCAAATGTATTTTGTTCAAAGAATTCGCAGGCGTCAATGCATTCCCGCTTTGCCTTTCAACGCAAAATGTCGACGAAATAATAAATACCGTGAAATTTTTGGAACCAAGTTTTGGTGGGATAAATTTGGAAGATATTTCAGCACCCAGATGTTTTGAAATTGAAACAAAATTGAAACAAATCATGAATATTCCGGTTTTTCACGATGATCAACATGGAACAGCTGTAGTAGTTTTGGCAGGTTTGATAAATGCTCTAAAACTAGCAAAAAAACAAAAAGAAAACATAAAAGTTGTTGTAAATGGGCCTGGAGCCGCCGGAAACAGTATCACTAATTTTTTATTGAACTATGGGATAAAAAATATTGTTGTTTGCGATAAAAATGGAATTTTGAAAAAAAATAATGAAAAATATGACATCTATAAACAAAAATTAGCGAACATCACAAATCCATCTGGTAGTGAGGGAGATTTAACTGTTGCCTTAAAAGATGCCGACGTATTTATCGGAGTTTCAGCCGGAAATATTTTGACAGAAGATATGATAAAAAATATGAACGAAGATCCAATCATTTTTGCATTAGCAAATCCAAATCCTGAGATTGATCCAAGTCTGGCAAAAAAAGCCAGAGCAAGATTGGTTTCAACCGGAAGATCCGATTTTCCAAATCAAATAAATAATGTTTTAGCTTTCCCGGGAATAATAAGAGGAGCATTGGCGGTTCAGGCGAGTCAAATCACTGAAAACATGAAATTAAAAGCCAGCCTCGCGATCGCTAGTTACATAAAAGATTCTGAGCTAACGTTTGAGAACTTTATTCCAAAAGCGTATAATCTCGAGATTGGGCCTTTGGTAGCAAAAAGCGTTGCCGAGGCAGCAATAGAAGACAAAGTAAATAGAATTGATAAAAATCTGATGGATGTTGAAATCGAAGTAAGGGAATCACTAAAATAACAAAAAATCGTTATTATACAATACGGAATTTTAATTTTTTATTTTGGTTTTATCTCTAAAAATTGCTAGACAATTTTTTCAAAACCCCATCATGCAGGAAAGTGGAAAAATTTTTGAAAAACTGTTAAGAAATTTTCAATTGTTTGAGCCTAATTTTTTGTGGCGAGTTTTGAAAATTTTAAGTTTTTTAAAAATTTTTACCTATATCCGGAATGTTTGGGGCGTCGTTTTCTTTTGGTTCATTTTATTTCTGGACGAACAAAAGAAAATGAACAAACCTCACAAAAACAATTTGTGAAAAATAAAACAAAAGTCGTTAGCCGAAAAACAATAAATGTGAAAAATTCTTTGTTTTTGTACGATGGAAAAAGAAAAGAATCGGATAAAATTTAGAGAATTTACATTTTAGTTTTTGGACTAAAAATTTTGTGTTTTCTAGTATTGGAATTATAAAGTTGATAGGGTTTTGTGGTCCCGAGGTGTCGCCAGATAGCGACTAAATTTGGGATAGATGGATGGTAAAAGTCTCAAAGCTAGATTTTTTATTTCCATTAAAAAAACAAAAAATCTAGCCAAATTTTTTAGCCGATTTTTTGAAGTTTTTTTGACAATAAAGACTTTTGTCTAGCAGCCTTATTTGCGTGAATTGTTGAAGTTTTTACAGCCTTATCAAGAGCTGAAAAAGCAACGTTCAAAGATTCGGTTGCTTGCGCTTTATCGTTATTTTGAACGGCAGTAACAACTTTTTTTGCAATAGTTTTCAAAAAACTTTTCTTCGCAGAATTAATTTCTCTTTTCTTGGTATTCTTTCTCATTTCTTTCAATCCGGAAGTATGTCTTCCGGTTTTTAATTTTGCCATTTTCCCAAACCTCTTAAAAAAATAAAATAAATTTTTGAATTAAAATTATAAAATAATTTAAAATTAATTGCAACTTTTTTTAGCTCGCTTTACTTAATTATATACATTTAATTCTCTTGTTTTTTTGCAAACAAAAGCTTCCAGATCTTGCTAAAAAACATCAAGACTTCTTCAGCGTAAAAATAAAGTACTGGTATCATAAAAAAAGTAAAAAACATCGAACCAAGCATTCCACCGATCATTACAGCTCCCATCGACACTTTCATTCCGTCGTTTGACCAAAGCTGCGGCCACGTACCTGCAATAATCGCAATAGACGTCATAAGCACAGCCTTGAATTTCGATGAAAAACCGATCCACATAGCCTCTCTCAGCTCAGCTCCCTTGGCAAGCTCAGTATCAGCAGAATCTAACACCAAAATTGCATTATTCACCACGAGTCCAACTAACATCACCATTGCAAGCATCGACGCTATGTTTATGCTTGCTCCTGTAAAAAATAAAAGCAAAAAAACTCCGGCAAAAGAAGTAATAATCGTAGTCGCAATAACGAATGGCATCGTGAACGAATTCATAATTGCAACAAGAAGCATATAAGTCAAAATTGCCGCAATGATAAAAGCCTTCACGATTTCTTGACCAGATTCAGCTTGATGCTCACTATTTCCACTAAATCTATAGCCATACCCATCTTCAAAGTTTATGTCCTTAAATACATTCTCAGTCAAATACTTTTGAACTTGTCCTGCTGAAGATTTAGATAAAAATCCATCGATCGATATAATTCGCTCATAATTTCGTCTATAAATCGTAGGAATCGCCTTATCTTCAACAAATTTTCCAAGCTCCAAAATCGGAACCAAGCCTTTTTGCGTAATCATAAAAAGATGATTTAAATCTTTGATACTCGTCTTATAATTGTCATTTAATTCAACGCGAATTTTATATTCATCTCCTTTTTCTCGATAGAAATTAGTCTCATCGCCATAAATTGCAGTCCTAATCATACTTCCTAATGAAGCATTTGCGACGTCATAATTAAGCAATTGCTTTTGATCTGAAACGAAATTTATTTCTTTTTTAGGCTTTTTATATGATGTTTTCACGCTCCTAAAATACCCACTTTCTTCCATCTTTTTTATAATTTGCTGCTGATACGAATCCATCACATCGTAATCATGACCATATAAATCTATCGTTAAATCTCCCGATGACCCTCCCATGCTTATTCCTCGACCTAGAGTCACTTCAACATCTGGTATTTTTGCAAAAATTGGGATCCAATCATTAATTATGTCAAGATCGGATTTTTTAACTCGAATATTTTTTGGAGTCAAGTTTATAGAAATTTCAGCAGTTTCTACGCCTTGCTTCCCTCCGACAGTACTTGTAAAATCCACTATTTCTTCTTTTTGCTTGATTATAGCCTCAATTTCCTCGACTTTTTTACGCGTTTTTTCCAAACTACTTCCTTGAGGTAAAACTATAGAAACGCTGATCTTGTCTCGGTCGTAGGTTGGGATAAATTCGTTCCCAATGTATTTTACAAGAGTCACAGATCCAACTAAAATAAGCAATGAAAAAATTAACGTTAAATAGTGAAATTTAAGCATTAAATCAAAAATTATTTTGTATTCTCGTATCAAAAAATCAACAACCCAATCTATAACGCGAATTAAAAAAAACTTTTTTTTCGGCTGCTCTGACTTATTTTTTAACATAATAGCACAAAGCATTGGAGTCAAGGTAAACGAGGCAATTATTGAAAATAGCGTTGTATAAACGACTGTCATACCAAATTGTTTCATGAATTGCCCGATAATTCCGCCCATAAAAGCTATTGGCGTGAACACAACAATATTAGTTCCCGCAGACGCTAGCACTGCAACAAAAACTTCTTTTGTACCATTGATCGACGCTGTAATCCTGTCCTCACCTTTGTCGAGGTGAACGAGAATATTTTCAATGATCACGATAGCATTAGCAATCAGCGTTCCGAGAGCAGTTCCAACAGCCAGTAAAGTCATTGAGTTGATTGTAAAATGAGAAAAATCAACCGGCAAAAACGAAGATATAATTGACGTTGGAATTACGATCGATGCAATAAATGTAATCGGAATATTTCCTGTAAACAAAAACAAAATTATAATTGTTAAAATGATTCCGACTATGATGTTTTCGACTGTAGCGTTTGTTTCACCTACTATATCTTTAGTATTATCATTTGCTATAAAAAGATTCATATCGTCTTTCAAAAGTTCTTTTATAGACGGCATCTTTTTATAAACAGCTCGTGCAACTTGAACGGAATTTGCGTCCGAGACGATTTTGACGGACAAACTCACAATTTCCTTCCCTTTATATCTGGAAATAGTTTGAACTTTTTTGTAGCTATCCTCGACAACCGCAAATTCTTTTAATGGAATAGCCTCCCCATCTTGAGAGTTTATCGGTGTATTGCGAATGTCGTCTAAGCTTTTGAATTCTCCAAGAAATCTAACATTAATGCTCTGGTCAAAAGCATCAATAGCGCCACTTGGCATATTCAAATTTTTCATTTTAAGACCGTCGACAACGCTGCCAATCGAAATGTAATATTTTTTCATCAAAATAGGGTCGAGTTTGACTCGAATTTCTTTTTCTTTTCCCCCAAAAATCTCGAGCGTAGAAACGCCTGAAATTGCATTGAATTTGGGTTTCAAAACTTTATCTGCAAATCTAAATAGTTCTTTTGTGTCGCGTTTATCGCTACTCAAAACTAAGTCGATAATTGGTTTTGAAAATGGATCGAATTTTTGAATGATTGGTTTTTCTATCGTCGCAGGTAAATCGTTCAGGATCGCTTCGACTTTATCTTTAACTTCAATGGCTTTTGTATTAACATCAACTCCGATATTAAATTCTACAAATATAAAACCAAAGCTATCATAACATCTGCTGCTCAAGTTTTTTATATCGGAAAGCTCTGCAATGACTTCTTCCATTTTCTGGACAGCTTGACTTTCTACCTCGAGAGGGCTCGCCCCAGGATAGGTCGTAACAATTGTAACAACCGGGAAATCGATTTTGGGACTATCTTCTATACCAAGATTGAAATAGGACACACATCCCAAAACTATAAAAAACAATATAAAAGCGATTGTAGTAGCTGGCCTTTTTACAAAAATATCAATCAATTTTTTCCTCCAATGCGCAAAAAAATGCAATGCTCTTTTGTCTGGTTTTTTTATTTAACAGATTTTTATTTAATTTCTATAATTTTCTCTCTTCTTGAAGGCTAGCGAAAGATCTCAAATTTAAATTTTTTGTTTTACTCAAAATGCCGTCACTAAAAATTTAGAAATTTATATTTTCGTTTTCAAAAAACTTTGTTTTCCCGTATAAAAAACTCGCTAAAATTCTTTCACAACATCAACCTTATCGTCTTTTTTCAACATAAAACTTCCCTCGAGAATCAATTTATCTCCAACTAGCAACCCTTTTTTAACTTCAATATTAATTCCATCACTTTCGCCGAGCTTAAGATACTTTTTGTTAGCAACCTTTTCATCGTTAATAACCCAAACAAAATCTCCGGTTTCATCCGAATCCACTAACTCCACCGGGATCCTTATATTCGATTTTGAGCTTACGGTTACGCTGCAATTTAAAATCGTTTCATTTGCCAGATTCAAACTTTTGTTCAGATTCAAGTCCAAACGATAAAGCCCGGTTTTATAATCTACAAAATTAGCTATTGCGCCAACCTTTCCAAAATATTTTTCATCTTGGTGTACTACAAAAAAAATCTGACCACGTTTTATTTGTCTTTTCATATCGAGAGGCAAATAACTTACAATATTTTTTTTATCATAAATTTTCCCACTTATTTTTAAATTTTGTGAAAAACTTTCAGTCGTAATGTTTTTTACATAAACCGGTTTTCCGTATTTAGCCCATTCGTTGTTAAAACTGACTATTTCTTTTTTATTTTTCGCAACCAATTTTTCCTTCTGATTCTTGATTGCAAAAAGCGTCACTACAACCACGCTAATATAAAAAATGATCCTCAATAAATTTTTTGATATTTCCCAAAAATTCATGTTTTTTAAACTCCTTGTCGAGATAATAACTCATCTATCTCAACGAGTGAAATATTTATCTTAAAAAGCGTAGTTACCACGCTCGTCCTAACATTTGTAAGCATTAGCTCCGCATCGTTTAAGTCCAGAAGCCCCAGTTTTCCGAAAGAAAACTTTTCCTGACTCAAACTAAACGATCTTTCAGCAAGCTCTAACGTTTTTAGATTAGATCTATAAATTTCAAGCAGGCTTTGATAGTTAAGAATCTCGTTTTCAAAAGCAAGTTTCAAGTCGAGTTTAGCTCTTTCTAAAATAATTTTTTGATTATCTATTTCAAGATTAGCCTCGTCGTAACGATGTTTATATTTGCCTCCTTCATAAAGAGGAACGCTGACGTTAATTCCTATATAACTCAGCTGCTGATAGTAATCAAGTTTATTAAAAAAAACTTCGTTATCATTCATAGCATACCCAAAACCAGCAAAAGCAGAAATTACAGGATATTTATTAGCTTTCTCAAGCTTAGCTAAGCTCTCTTTCAAATCAATATTTTTCTGTAAAATCTTCAAATTAACTTGTTCAAAATACATTTCGTTCAACAATTTAGTAACGTCAAAATGCCCAAAATTTTTTGTAAACCCATCAGTCAATACAATATCTTGCCATTCTTCTATTCGAAGTAGCCTTTTTAAAGCATTCTTAGCAAGCATCAAGTTTGCTTCAGCTTGTTTCAATGCAGGAACTCGCGACGCGATATCAGTATCCATTTTCAAATTATCACGCTGATTTACTCGACCGTAAGCAAAGCTTTTCAAAAGCAAATTTTTATTTTTGTTCGCATTATTGTAGGATTCTTTTGTAATGTTTAACAATTCTTGAGCGAGCAAAGTGTTTAAATAGGCTTTTTTAATTTTGTAAGTTATCTCAAGGCTAGTGTTAGTCTTAGACAAGTAAGTAATGTCCTTTAATTTATCGGCAGCAATTAACGCATTCTCCACTTTTCCGAACGAATACACAAGCTGATTCAATGTGATCTGCAAACTTTTCTCGTAATCAAGCTTTGACGGATATTCAAAATATCTCTGATAAGTGCCCATTGCTTTTATGCTCGGATATAAGCCTGACCGCGTTTCCTTGTATTTTAGCTCGTAATTTTGAATCTCATTATTTTTGAGTTCAAGAGCCTCGCTTTTCAAAATCCCTAACTGAACTGCGTCTTTAACCCCAAGTTTATAAACTTTTACAGGATTTTCTATAGCATGGATTTGTATTACGTCAACAAATAAAAAAATCGAAAAAAAAGCAATAGCGATTTTACTTTTAAGCACCTTATGCCTCCCTAATCTTCATACGAACGTAAAGTTTCCATCGCTTTCTCAGCCCACAGATTTTGTGTTTTTAAAATCTCGACTACCAGCTCTGCCAACAGTCTAGGATAAAACAATTTTTTTGCAAGTTTTTTGTTTGAGCAACCTTTTTTTTGAGCATAAAATTTTGTTAAAATAACATCATTTTTATTTTTCATGTCCGCTAGTTTTTTTATATTTTGCTCAAATGATAGATTAAATCCAAACAAAAATTTTAACATCAACTCGTTGCGTATCAAAATCTTGTTACTCTTTGAATTCTCAAGATAACTGCGTAAAATTTCCATCCCTTTTTCTGTAATCGTGTACACATTTTTATCAGGCTTATTTTCCTGAGGCACTCTTTCTTTTATCACAAAATCTTCTGCTAATAAAATTTTCAACTCTTTATAAATTTGACCATAACTTTCATTCCAAATATATGGTAAAAATTCATTGACCGCTTTTTTAATATCATAGCCTGACATCTTGTTTATGCTTAAAAGCCCAAGAATTGTAAATCTTGTTTTGTTTTTATACATCGATACGAACCTATAACTTTTAGATATATAGCTTTTTTTTCAAAAAGAGCATATCAAATTTTATCCAAATGTCAAGATAAACTTGTATATTAAAAAGCAAAAAAATCTTGACTTGGTTCCTTACTTCTGTTATCTTTACGTCAAATATTTTTATATCTTATGGAGGGAAAAAATTGAGAAATAAATTATTTTTTTCTTTTATTTTCGTAGTAATATTGGTAAGTCTAGCAAGTGCAAAAGTTGGAATTAAAACAGGAATTGATTTTAATTTATTTGGCGACTCTAGAATTTCAGGACAAAATAAAAATGTTGAAATTCTTTTTGATGCTTCAGACGACATCACACTTTCTTATAAAACAGGACAAGGAGATCTAGTTGTATCCGACTCAAGAAATAGTGCTAATAACTTTTTATTAAAAACTAAAGTTGATTCTTTGAACTTTTATAAAGTGGTTGCAGCTCCGGTAAAAAATATGCCAGTCTCAATTGGACTTGAACTTGGATCTTTAACAAGCGCTGCTCTCGTTGGTACCGTCGCAGCTCCTGCAACAGCTTCACAAAGTGTTCTTTTGGCAGGAATTCACGGTTTACTTTCTTATGAATCTGAGGCCAGCAATGGAGTTAAAACTTTCTTCTCGTTGGCATTAGGTTATAGATTTATAGACTTTAACGAAGTTGCTCTTGCAGCTATTTTCCCGGGAAATGAAACTTTGAAAAACCTAAGTGGTCTTACAGTTGGAGTTAACGTAGGTATAAAATTTTAATTAAAAAAATAATTTGATTTGTTTTAAGAAAACGAGAGACAAAATTTTGTTTCTCGTTTTTTTTATTTTAGGCGGACTATTATGAAGGAAAACTTTTGTATAATTTTGTCTACTTTTCCGGATGAAAAAGAAGCAAAAAAAATATCCGAAATTTTACTGCAAAAAAAATTAATTGCTTGCGTAAATATCGTCCCCAAAATCTTATCAATGTATTTTTGGGATGGGAAACTAACTGAAGATTCTGAAGTTTTAGCAATCATAAAAAGTGAATTTAAAAATTTTGAAGAAATAAAAACCACAATAGAAAAAAATCACTCCTATCAAATACCTGAAATAATATGTCTCGAGATAAAAGCAGGAAACCAAAAATATTTTGATTGGATTTCCAATGTAGTAAACTTTAAAAATTCAAAAAACGTTTGTAATTAAATTTCTTTTTTATTAACTTTGCCTAACAATTATTCAAAGGACTTAAAATGCAAAAAAAATTATTTGGAACAGATGGAATCAGATGCAAAGCCGGCGAGTTTCCACTGACTCCGGAAACAATCTCGAAAATCGCCTATGCCGCTGGTCTAGTTTTGACGGAAAACGCAAACTCAAAGAACGTAAAAAAAGTCGCAATCGGAATAGATACTCGCGAATCCGGTGTTTGGATTACAAAAAGTCTTGCGAAAGGTTTCAATAAACTTGGGATTCAAGTCGATTTTTCCGGTATAATTCCGACGCCGGCTCTCAGCGTTTTCACTAGAAATAATGCTTATAGCTTCGGTATCATGATTTCTGCCTCGCATAATCCGTTTTACGACAATGGAATAAAATTTTTTTCAGAGACTGGCGAAAAATTATCTGACGACATCGAGCTAAAAATCGAACAAAAATATTACGAATTAGCTGATTTGAACCTAGAAAGCGCGGATTCTTTTTATAACGATGTGAGCCAAGATATTTATAAAATTTACAAGAACGTTTTACTGGATTCTCTCGATGAAATTAGAAAATTCACTGAATTTAGGATTGCGCTTGATCCGGCAAATGGTTCGCTGTTTGATTTTGCTCCAAAAATTTTTTCTGAGCTTGGGACAAGAATCGAATTTGCCGACAATTCTAATACTCCAACAGGCAAAAACATCAACGAAAATTGCGGGTCAACTCACATCCAAAATTTACTCAATTTTATGAAAAAAAACAGCATGAGCTTTGACATAGGCTTCAGTTTTGATGGCGACGGAGACAGACTGATCGCGATCAGAAAAGACGGAAAAATTCTTGATGGCGACGTAATTATGGGGCTTTTTGCGAAAATCTTTAAATCGCAAAATGAGCTCACAAACAATTGTCTCGTTTTGACAGTGATGAGTAACCTCGGTTTAAAACTTTTTCTGGCTCGGGAAAACATAGATTTTTGCGAGACAAAAGTCGGCGACAGATACGTTTACGAAGCATTGACGCAACAAAATGCTGTGATCGGCGGAGAACAATCCGGACACATAATTCTAAAAAAATTCCACAAAACTGGCGACGGACTACTCGCAGCTTTGCAAATAATGAAAATTTTAAAAGAAATCGGTGAAAAAGAATTTAATAAAATCACTGATGAAATAAAAATTTTTCCGCAAATTTTGGTAAACGTAAGATTGAGAGAAAAAACTGATATTTTTTCTGTTACTGAAATAAAAAATTTTTATGAAAAAATCGTAACGAAACTAGGGGAATCCGGGAGAATTTTGGTGAGATATTCTGGTACAGAGCCGCTTTTGCGAATAATGCTCGAAGGTGAAAATCAAGACGAGATTCAAAAATTAGCTAATGATTTTGCCGAGCTCGTTAAACAAAAATTAGTTTAGATGAGAGACTTTACCACAAACGCAATCTTATTAAGAAAATACGACGTTATGGACGCGGATTTGTCTCTCATTTTGCTGACGGATAAATTCGGAAAAATAACAGCTTGGACAAAAGGTATTCGAAAAATCACGCAAAAATTTGGCGCGTACCTGGATTTTTTTTGTGTCGCAGAGCTTGGAATTTACTCGGCAAAAGATAAAAACTTAATCAAAAACATCAAAATTTTAGAACACAATTACAAAATTCGGCTAGATTTCAAAAAATTGCAGAAAGCTTATTTTATACTGCAAAACCTGGATAATTTTACTATTTCCGGAACCGGAGCTGAACTTTTTGACCTGGCGAGAAAAAGCCTGCAAATTCTGGACGAAAAACCGCTAAACGAATGCATCAATCTAGAAAGCTGGTTTTTTATGAGGCTTCTCGAGAAACTTGGCTACAAATTTTTAATAAACGAATGCGCGAATTGCGGCTTAAAGCTCACAAATTCTCCTCTAAAATCACTCGTTTTTTCGCCTAAAGTCGGCGGCATTTTATGCAACATTTGCAAAGCACAAATTCCTCAAAACGAATTTTTTCTTATTTCATACGATCTTTTGATCGTTCTTCAAAATTTGTCGCAAATGAAAGAATTTATATCTCTCGAAACGCGTGAACAAACCTCATCTCAAATCGAAAATTTTATAAATAAACTCAAAAAATATTTTTTTGCTGAGGGAAAATATCTTGGAAAATACGAATAGGAAGCCGGATTGGCTGATAAAAAAAAAGAATATTTTGCAAAATCGCGAGATGAAAAAAATTTTGCGAGATTATAAACTTCACACTGTTTGCGAGAGCGCAAAATGCCCAAATATTTCCGAATGTTTTGCGAATAGAACCGCGACATTCATGGTTTTGGGCGAAATTTGTACGAGGAATTGTTTGTTTTGCGGAGTTGAAAAAGGAAAACCTTCAGCACCTGAGACCGAGGAAGCCGACAATATTTTGGAAGCTATCAAAAGACTCAAACTAAAATACGCAGTATTGACGATGGTGACGAGAGATGATTTGGAGGACGGAGGAGCTGAACATTTCGTAAAAATCATCACAAAAATTAGAGAAAATTTTCCAACAAATGATGATGTAAAAATAGAAATTTTGACATCGGATTTTTATTCAAGACAAGACGAAGATTACGAGTCAAGTTTAGCAAAAATAATTAAAAATTTTGAAAACGCAAAAATAAACGTTTTTTCTCACAATATTGAGACTGTCCCGAGGCTTTATCCAAAAATTCGAACTATTACTGATTACAAAAGATCTCTTAACGTCCTAAAAATCGCAAAAAAATCTACACAAAATGTACTCATAAAAACAGGAATAATGCTCGGGCTAGGCGAAGAGCCGTGTGAGGTAGAGCAAACTTTGCGAGATATTTTAGAAACCGGTGCTAAAATTTTGACAATCGGGCAGTATTTGGCGCCGTCAAAAAATCATTACCCGGTCGCGAGATTTCTCGAGCAGAAAGAATTTGATAGCTACAAAGATTTTGCGTTAAATCTTGGGTTTACAAAAGTCGAAGCAGGGCCTTTTGTTCGAAGCTCGTACAAAGCCGCCGGCCTTTAAAGTCTCATCTTGATTCTTGCCGCTTTCCCGTAAATAATCCAAATTTTCAGTGAAAAATTTAATCGGATAAAATTCAGAGAATTTATATTTTCGTTTTCTTCAAATTGAAAAACCGTTTTTCTTTTCCAGCCCCCACATTGAGATTTTCATTTCTTCCGAACGCGAGTCGTTGCGCGACGAGCATATTTTTGTTCCCGTCATTCCGCACTTTATGCGGAATCCAAAAATCAAGAAAAATTCAGAAAAATAATAGCCGCTTTTTTTTACTCCGAATTTACTTTTTTATCTTTCCGTCCACACGTTGAGATTTTCATTTATATCGTGCGCGGCCTACTTTTTTCTCGAAAAACCAGCTCCAAAGCCGCAGGTTTTTCGAGCTTTTCCTAGGCTTTTCCTCGCAGAACTCGCTCCGTTCCACTTCGCTCATACAACCGCGAGTAAGGTATTTTTACTCTCACCCCCGCCGGAAATTTTGCCCCTTCCTAAAGTTTTTTCGTCTACTTTTAAGAGTCTACAACCGCTAAATTTTAAAAACCTTGTTAAAATTTTCTTATTCTCGAGAGATTTTTTTGTTTATTTCTATCTTCTATTTTTTGTCTTTTTTTAAATGTCTGCATAGCGAAGAAAAAATGAAAAAATCCAAAAATTTTAAAGACCACAAACCTCGCAATCCTTATCTTTTTGCAAATCTACAACTCTAAAACTATTCTCCAAAAAATTATAAATCAACATTTTATTAACGAGAAGTTCTCCAAGTTCAAGGAAATATTTTATTGCTTCAGCAGCCTGCAAAATTCCCAGAACTCCAGGCATAATTCCCAAAACCGCTTTGCTTTGAGAGTCTGGATTTTCGCCAGAAAAAACACAATTGTAACAAACGCTTTGTTTCGGCAAGATCGTCATAGTTTGGCCACAATAATCCAAGATTCCCGAGTATGAATACGGCTTATTCTTGTTTATGCAAATTTTGTTGATTAACTTTTTGCTCACGAAATTATCTGTACAATCGAGTACAAAATCGTAATCGTCCAAAATTTCTTGATTGAATTCGTCAAAAAAAAGCTCGTAAGTTTTGACATTAATTTCCGGATTCAGAGCCAAAAGTTTTTGTTTTGCTGATAAAGTTTTTTTTGAGGTTAAATCGTTTGAGGTGTGAATTATTTGCCGATTAAGATTTGAAAGCTCGACGGAATCGAAATCAACAATTCCGATATTTCCGACGCCGGCAGCAGCCAGATACAAAAGAGCGCTCGAGCCAAGTCCGCCCGCTCCAATCACTAAAACCCTAGAATCTTTCAAAATTTTTTGTTTTTTTTCACCAAAATCCGGCAGCAAAATATTTCGAGAATATCGAATTTTCTCGTTTTTTGACAAATCATTCAATGACATTTTCGATAAATCCTCCGCCAACCACTCTTTCTCCATCGTAAAAAGCCATAATTTGACCTGGCGTAATCGCTCGCTGTGGTTTATCAAAAATCACAACACTTTCATTCCCGTCATTCAAAATTTCCGCATTCTGCTCGAGATTTCGATATCTGATTTTTGCTTTAAAATGCACGCTTTTTTGTTTTGAAATTTCAGGATCAAGCCAATTTATATTTTTCACTAAACATTTTTTTGCAAATAATTCGCTATCTTCTCCGATGATAATTTGATTTGTCTCAGGTAAAATTTCTTTCACATACATTTTTTTCGAATGCGCGCCAATTCCTTTTCTTTGCCCGATTGTGAAATTTATGATTCCATCGTGAACGCCAACTTGTTCACCGCTCGACAAAACGATTTTGCCGGGCAAAGACTTTTGTGCAGCGCCCAATTTTTTGAGAGCATCACGGTATTCATTATTTGGAATAAAACAAATCTCTTGGCTTTCTTTTTTTTCTGAAACAGGCAATTTAACTTTTTGCGCCAAATCAAAAACTTCTTTTTTTGTCAATTCTCCGAGCGGAAATTTAATTTTTGAAATTTGATTTTGCGTCAAAAGCGAAAGAAAGTATGACTGATCTTTTATTTTATCAACGCCTTTTTCGATAAAAAACAAATTTTTTCGCTCGTAAAAAACCGTTTTTGCGTAATGCCCCGTCGCTAAAAATTCTGCGCCATTTTTTTGCGCTTCATCGAGCAAAAGCCCGAATTTTATGTACTTATTACAAATCGCGCAAGGATTCGGCGTTTTCCCTCGGGAATATACTTCGCAAAAATAATTGATAACCTTACTCGTAAACTCCGACTTAAAATCAAGCTTGCGAATTTCAATGTTCAAAAATTTCGCGACCTTCTCGAGGTCGTCATGTTTTTGCTCGTCATTTGAACAAATTTTTGGCAAAAGCATGTGTAATCCGACGATTTCGTAACCTTTGTTTCTGAGGAGATAAGCCGCAAACGATGAATCAAGCCCGCCGCTCATAGCGACCGCTATTTTTGTGGTCATTTCTCGTCAGTAATTACGATTTCGTATTGATTGATTGGCGTTTTGTGGTCATAAATGAATTCTACGTCAAACGTAATATTTTTTCTCAAAAATTTCTTTTTGTTCTTCATAAATCCTTCAAAATCTGGATTTAGATGCAGCAAAACTTTTTTGGGAGCCATGCCGGGATTTTGCTCAATTTTTTTGAGTTCAAGCTTGATCTTTGAAAGAATCGAATCTTTTGAATAAATTCTGCCGGTTCCTCGGCAATATGGACATTTGTCTGACAAAAAACTTAAAATACTCTCGCTTTTTCGTTGCCTCGTCATCTCGATTAGCCCAACATCTGTTATTGGCCAAATTTTTATTTTAGCTTTGTCGAGTTTGACTGCTTCTTTCAAAGTATTGTAAACGTTTTTTCTATGCTCTTCTTTTTCCATATCGATAAAATCTATCACGATAATTCCGCCAATATTCCGCAATCTCAGCTGCAAAGCAATTTCTTTCACAGCCTCGAGATTAGTTTTCAGCACGACTTGCTCAAAATTTTCGCCTTTTGTGCTTCCGCTGTTCACGTCTATCGCACATAACGACTCAGCCTCTTGAATAATCAAATATCCGCCTGATTTCAAATAAATCTTCTGTTTCATCATTTTTTCGCAAATCGAGTCAATATCGTATTCCTCAAACAAAGTTTTTCCGTCGTTATGAAAAATTATTTTCTCCGCGAATTCCGGGGCAATAAGTTTTGCAAAAGTAAGAGTTTTTTTATAATCTTCGAGAGAATCAATCGCGAAAAATTCCATTTCATCGTTCAATTTTTCTCGAACCATTTTAAAAAGAATATTATAATCTTGATGCAAAAGCTTTGGGTTTGAAGCTTTTTCGAAATTCTCCAAAATTTTTTTCCAAATATTCTTGAGATTTCTAATTTCGGTTTTAAAAATTTCCTCGTCAATATTTTCGGCTTTGCTCCTGATAATAAATCCGCCCGGAATTTTTTTTGTCAATTTTTCGAATATTTTTTTTAGTCTGTCGCGTTCATCTTGCGAAGCGATATTTTTAGAAATTCCGATACCTTTGTCGAGCGGTTGAAAGACCAAATATTTCCCGGGAAGCGAAATGTTTGTCGTGCATCTTGCGCCTTTTGTGCTGATCGGCCCTTTTGTGATTTGGATTAAAATTTTGTCGTCTTTTTTCAAATCTTCCGGCTTTTTTCCGACGATTTCATCAAACGGTAAGTACGCAGATTTTGAGATTCCGGCATTCAAAAACATTGCTTCCAAATTCGGCAAAATATTTTCGATTTTTGCGTAATAAATATTTCCCAAAATATTTTCGTCGTTCTCGCGTTCAACGAATAGTTCAGCAACTTCTGAATTCTCGAGGATTGCGACTTTTGTCTCCCATTCCTCACAAGTTGCTATTATAAATTTTTTCATTTTTTCTCCAATTTTAATTTGTATAATTTAATCTTTTCGCGCTAATTTTGCCCTTAAAAAATTTGTGAACAAAACAACTTCTTTTACTCTAAAAATATAACAAAAAATAAAATATGTCAAAACCCCTGAAACTAAAGGAATAAAGACGCTAAAAAGTTTATTGAAATGATGAAGTTTTGGAATAAAAAACAGAATAATTCCCATTATCATGCTCGACGCTAAAATCTTCAAAAAATTATTCAAAGTTTGCATAAAACCCAAATTCCCAATTTTCCCGCGTAATTTGTAAGCGAGGAGACTTGCGTTTAAAAATGACGAAAGCGAAGTCGCTAAGGCCAATCCTCCAACTTCTAAAAATTGCATCAATACCGCATTCAAAATAACGTTACTCATCACGCAAATCGCAGCAATTTTAACCGGAGTTTTTGTGTCTTTTAATGAGTAAAAAGCTGTTGATAAAATTTTCACTAGCGCGTAAGCGATAAGACCAACGCAATAAAATTTTAGCGCTGAGCTCGACATTTGCGACGCGGCAGCATCAAATTTTCCGCGTTCAAAAAGCAGTTTTATGATCGGTTTTGCCAAAATTATTAACCCAATTGTCGACGGAAGAATAAAAAAACTCATGATGTTGATATTTTCGCGTAATTGGTTTTTCATAACGTCGTAATTTTCAAAACTAGCGGACTTCGAAAGAACCGGCAACGAGACGGACGAAACCGCTACTCCAAAAAGCGAAAGCGGCAAAAGCATTAAATGATTCGAGTAGTAAAGCGCACTCACGCTGCCTTCTCTCAGCCACGACGCGAATATGATATCGACAAACGCGCTAATTTGATCGACAGAAACTCCAATAGTCGCAGGCAGCATCAAGAGACAAACTTTTCGAAAGCCTTCATTTTTAAAATCAAAACAAAATTTTACTTTTATTTTTTGTTTGATTATCGGAATCATTTGAAAGAGCCCTTGCGAAAGCCCGCCTAAAACCACGCCTATCGAGAGACCGACGATAGGAGCGCTCATAAAAGGACAAACACAAAACATAAAAAATAATTCGGAAATACTGAGAAAACAAGACGAAAGTGCCGAATAAACAAAAATATGGTGAACGTACAAAATTCCCATAAAAAATGCCGCAAGCCCGATTGTAATAAAAAATGGAAACATAATTCTCGTTAATAAAATCGCAAGTTTTAATTTGTCAGGGCTGGCTTTGAATCCCGGAGCAATGATGGTGAGGATAAAAGGCGTGAAGATTATTCCCAAAATCGTTAAAACTACAAGCAAACTCGTCAACACAAAATAAATCGTTCCGAGAAATTTCTCTTGTTCTTCCTTGGTTTTATGCGCTATATAGTCTGTATAAACCGGCACAAAAGACGAGACTAATGCGCCTTCTCCGAGTAAACGACGTAACAAATTAGGGATTCGGTAGGAAACGTAAAATGCATCGGCAATAGCTCCGGCGCCAAAATAATGCGCTATCGCCATATCTCGCAAATATCCCAAAATCCGAGAAATCAACGTGCTTCCGGCAATTTTAGTTATATTTTTATACAGCTTATTTTTTTCCATTTTGTATTATTCTTCGACGATCTCGCCAATCAAAGAATGCTCAGAAATTTCGTAAATTCTAACTTTATCTAATTTTCCAATTCTGTCGTCTTTAAAATTTGCAAAAACCTTTTTGTAATTTCGAGTTCTTCCCTCAAGCATTTTTTTTGTTTCATAAACTTTTACATTTTCCCACAAAATTTCTTGCGAGGTATTTTTCAATTTATCATGAATATTTTTTGAAATCATGCTCGCAGTTTCGTGTAGCAAACTTAGTCGCGCTTCTTTAATTTCCTTCGGAATTTCGTCTGGATAATTTTTATACGCAACAGTTCCTTCTCGAGGAGAATATTTAAACGAATAAATGTTGTCGAGCTCACACTTTTTCAACAAATCCAAGGTTTCCGCAAAATCCTCGCCTGTCTCTCCCGGATATCCAACAATAACATCTCCTGTAATAGCAACATTTGGAATAGTATTTCGTATCATTTGAATTTTGTCAAAATATTCTTCTCTCGTGTATTGCCTGTTCATGCTTTTTAAAATTTTATTCGAGCCGCTCTGAAATGGAATGTGAATATGCTCGCAAACTTTTGACAAATTTTTAATTTTTTCGAGAAAATCCTGAGTCACGCTTTTTGGATGCGACGTTACAAATCTCAAGCGCTCAAGCCCACCAATTCCGTTCAATTTCACAAGTACATTTTCAAGTTTCTCGTTTATGTCAACTCCGTAAATATTCACGTTTTGTCCAAGTAAAACAATTTCTTTGACTCCGGATTTCACGAGTTCGGAAGCTTCGTCATAAATTTCATCCAAACTCCTGCTGTTTTCTTTGCCTCGCACAAACGGAACTATGCAATAACTGCAAAAATTTGTACAGCCTCGCACAACTGTGATAAACGCTGAAACCGAGTTTGATTTTTTCGTCTTGAAACCTTTGATTTCGTAATCGAGATTTGTTCGTATGATTTTTTGATTTTGGTTGGTTTTATCGTCTGAATTTTCGAAATGCGTTTGGATGAGTTTTGGCAGCTGATACATGTCTTTTGTTCCCAAAACAAAATCCACAAAATCCAATTTCTTTACAATTTTCTCGCCAAGTTTTTGCGCCACACAGCCGATTATTCCGACTAAAAGTTTTGGATTTTTATGTTTTAGTTTTCTTGTTGCTCCGAGTTCGCTTATCGCTTTATGCTCGGAAAGGCTGCGAATCGCACAAGTATTAAACAAAATCAAGTCAGCTTTTTTAATATCATCAGTAATTTTATAGCCATATTCTTCCAGGCTTTCGCTAATCAAGACAGAATCATAAACGTTCATTTGGCAGCCAAATGTTCTGATAAAAAATTTTTTTTCGTACATTGAAAATCCTTTATGATGAGGAAGGAAGCGAGGAATTTATTCTTCAAAAGTTTTATAATGTTCTTTTTGCAAAACTAAAATCCAGGATGCTCTCGTCGCTAATTATTGTTTCTTCTCTGCTGCTTCCCATAGAAATCAACGCTATTTTGCAACCGACGAGCTCCTCAAGTTTTTTGATATAATTCACAGCATTTTTGGGCAATTTATCGTAAGCTTTGACTCCATAAGTCGGTTCGCTCCAACCGGGCATCGAAATATAAACAGGCTCGAGTTTTTCAAAAATCCATCTTGACGACGGTAAATATTCGATCAATTCTCCGTTGTATTTGTAACCTACGCAAATTTTTATCTCTTCAAGTCCATCTAGAACATCGAGTTTGGTCAAAGCAAGCGCATTCACGCCATTGACCATCACGCTATAACGCACCACGACGGCATCAAACCAGCCGCATCGCCGAGGTCTTCCGGTCGTTGCGCCGAATTCTTTTCCCACAGTTCCCAAATGTTCACCGCACTTATCAAAAAGCTCAGTCGGGAAAGGGCCTTCGCCGACTCGCGTCGTATAAGCTTTCACGATTCCCAAAATCGAATCTATTTTATTTGGAGCTACACCGCTCCCGACGCACGCGCCTCCTGCGATCGGATTCGACGACGTCACGAAAGGATATGTTCCAAAATCTACGTCGAGCATCGTTCCTTGCGCACTCTCAAAAATTACGTTTTGTCCCTCGCTAATGACCTTGTTTATCATCACGCTTGAATTACAAACAAACTTTTTTAGCCTGTCCAAAACTTTTTTTCTATCGTCAAGAATGTTTTTTTTGATTTCAGAAATAGTACTAAAACTTTCTAACATCACTCTTTTTTCTTCCAAATTTCTATCGAGTAATTCCTCAAATATTTCGTCGCAAATATAATCAGAAATTCTAATTCCTATTCTATCAACTTTGTCAGCATAAGTCGGCCCAATCCCTTTTTTTGTCGTACCAATTTTATTTTTTTTCGAACTTTTTTGCTCGAGCCAAGCGTCTATAAGTCTGTGGTACGGCAAAATTACATGAGCTGCGTCGCTTACAAAAAATCTGCCTTCGACGTCAATATCTTTTTCCTCTAGAAATTCGATTTCCTTAAGCAGCTCGACCGGATCAACAACAACTCCATTCGCAATAATACATTTTTTGCCAGGCTCCAAGATTCCCGAAGGAATTAAATGCAAAACAAATCTTTTATTGTCAAAAATTACAGTATGTCCGGCATTATTTCCGCCTTGATATCGAACTATATAATTTGATTTTTCCGAGAGCAAATGTACGATTTTACCTTTGCCTTCGTCTCCCCACTGAGTTCCGACCACAACCAATGTCGCCATTTAAAACCTCCAAATAAAACTTACTTTTTAAAAATAAAAATTGATCAAAAAATTTTTAAAACGCATTATACCAAAAACTTGTTGTTTAGTTTAGCGAATTTTGAAAATATTTTTAAGATCGCGGCTTCCGTAACGCGTTTTTACGCCCAAAACTTATTCGTTCAAATTCAACTTATTTTTAGCCAATCTATTGTTGTATTGTTGCAAAATCGCTTTTAAAAAATTTTCTGATTTTACAATATTCTCGCTATATTTTTTATCCGAGATCAAATTATTTTGAAGAGTTCTATCTTTTGTTGCGTCGTAAAATCCAATAGAATTTTGTCCGTCGAATAAAAGCAAAAAATTATCCTCAAGCAATTGATAAATTCCGCCGCTATGATTGACGCTAAAATGCTTCGACTCATTGTCAAAAATGCTCGAGCCAAAAGCAAAATATTTTTTGTCATAACCAATATAATCTAAAATCGACGGAAAAATATCGATTTGCTGCATCACTTCGTGTTCTTTGAAGGCTTTGAAAAATTCACGATTTTTCGGGTGATAAAAAATTATAGGAATCGAATACATTCCAAGCGCATTTTTATATTTGTCGTTATAAACTTCAGAAGTGTGATCAGCTGTGATAATAAAAAGCGTATCATCAAACCAGCTCTCTTTTTGGGCTCTTTCGAAAAATTTTTGTAAAGCAAAATCTGTGTATTCAATTGTACGTTGAATTTTTATCGGAGTTTCCGGGAATTTATTTTTGTATTTATCCGGAATTTTGTACGGATGATGCGACGACAAAGTGAAAATATGCGCAAAAAACGGTTTTTTGAATCTTGTGAATTCGTCTACGCAGTATTGCAAAAAATCTTCGTCGTAAATTCCCCACGTTCCGTCATAATATTTACCGATTGAATCGCCTTTCCCTCGAGCATAAGTATTAAACTCGTTCATTCCGTAATATTTATCAAAAGATTTTGCCTCGATAAAATACTCGAAATCCATCGTCCCATTTTCTCCGCCATGCAAAAATGCAGTGTAATAGCCTTCGCTTTTTAGAATGTCCGCAATACTTTTTATATTATTGTTAGCGTAAATCGAGCTGATAAAATCGTTATTCATTAAACTCGGTAAACTCAACAAAATTGACGGAAGAGCTTCGATTGAGCGTTTGCCATTCGCGTAACCATCGCAAACGAAGCTTTCTTTTATCAATTCATCGAGGAACGGCGTATAGCCTTTCTCGTCATTAAAATGTCCAATATGTTCCGTCGATAAGCTCTCAACCATCAAAATAATTATGTTCGGCTTTTTCTTTTTTTGATCTAAAAATAGCGATGGATTTCTTTTGACAGAATATATTTGATTCAAAGTTCCGTCGTCATAATAAGACAAAACCGGAACAAAATTTTGCCCGATAGTTTTCATTATGCTAAAAGGCGTGTTCAAAATAATCGGCGCTTCTTTGACGGAAAAATAGCTCGACGCAGTGATCAAAGTCAAAGGTTTTAGCTGCAAACCGCCTCTAGCTCCGATGACAAAAAATACCGTTAAACAAAAAAAAGCAAAGATTTTTTTTGAAATATATCGTGGATATGAGGTTTTGACTTGCTTACGTTTGTGGCTAATCTTTTTAAAAATGATTGCCAAAATCCAAGAAATCGCGACAAAAATTAAAATTACATACCAAAAATCGCGCATGAATTTGGGTAAAAGTTCCTTAAAATTCCACTCGAGCTCGAGATATTTAAAAATGTCGTAAGTCATTCTTTTGAGCGTGTAGCGAAAGTAAACAATATCGATTATTCCGATGATGATTGCGAATAAATTCGGGATATAAAAAAATAAATCCGTCAATCGCCGATAAAGCTTAGACGTCATAAAACTGAACGGCAAAATGCTCAAAAAAACATAAACTGAATTAGTCAAAAATATTGCAACTATATCAAACCTAATTCCATAAACTAAACATTTAAGAAAAGTTGCAAAAGAAATTTCATTAAACCAATTACGATTTATCGCAAAAAAAAGAATTCTTAGAGCTGAAAATATCGCTAAAATCACAAAAAGTCTCAAAAAAATTACTTTGTAAATATTGTCTTTGTACAAAATTTTCTTTGGCATTAATTTATCCCGACTCTCCTGAAAATTTCATCAATATTTCGCAAATAAAAATCTAAACTAAAAATCTCATCAAGTTCAGATTTTGACAAAAGATTCGTAATATCTTTGTCGTCTAAAACAAGTTCCTTCAACGGCCTTTTTATGTCCCAAGATTTAAGACTGTTTCGCTGAACAAAACTATATGCGTCTTCTCGAGAAATTCCTTTCCCGACGAGGCCAAGCATCAGCCTTTGTGAAAAAAACAGCCCTTGTGTTTTGTATAAATTCGCTTCCATATTGTCCTTGTAAACTACAAGATTTTCTACGAGATTTTTAAGTTTGTTCAAAATATAATCGAGTAATATCGAGCTGTCAGGCAAAATAATTCTCTCAACCGACGAATGTGAGATATCTCTCTCGTGCCAAAGCGCAATATTTTCCATTCCGGCCAAAGCATTAGAACGAATTATCCTGGAAAGTCCGGTCAGTTGCTCGCTCGTGATCGGATTTTTTTTATGAGGCATTGCAGATGAACCTTTTTGCCCTTTTGAAAAATTTTCCTCGACCTCACGAATATCTGTTCGCTGTAAATTTCTGAGCTCCGTTGCTATTTTTTCGACTGTTCCAGCAATCAATGCCAAAGTATTCAAATATTCTGCGTGTCTATCTCTCTGGATAACTTGAGTAGAGATAGCCGCAGGTTTGAGGCTCATCTTCTCGCAAACATATTCTTCAACAAAAGGTTCGAGATTCGCAAAAGTTCCAACAGCTCCGGAAATTTTCCCAACTGCAACACGTTTTTCGATTTCGTTAAGTCTTTCTAAATTCCTCGTCATATCCGAGTACCAAAGTAAAATTTTAAGTCCAAAAGTCATCGGCTCGGCGTGAATGCCGTGAGTGCGCCCGATCATTGGTAAATTTTTGAATTCAAGCGCTTTTATTTTCAAAACTCCGAGTAATTCTTCCAGATCTTTTCGCAAAATCGCAATTGATTTCTTCATGATCGCACCAAGCGCAGTATCCAAAATATCTGACGAGGTAAGTCCGACATGTATAAATCTCGAATCTTCGCCAACATTTTCTCCGACAGCAGTCAAAAACGCGATCACGTCGTGTTTAACAACTTCTTCGATTTCTTTAATTCGTTTGATATCAAACTTTGCTTTATCTTTAATATTTTTCAAAGATTCTGACGGTATACGACCTTTTTGGAATAGAATTTCGCAAGCGAAAATCTCGATTTCAAGCATTTTTTGAAATTTGTATTCGTCGCTCCAAATAGAAGTCATTTCTTTTCTCGAGTATCTTTCTATCATTTTTTTATTCCTTTTTTATTTTTTGTATTTTAGTCAGGAATTGTTTTCAAATCGTAAAAAAACAAAATTTTTAACATATGAAAATATATTTTCGTTTTTTTGATTTTATAAAACTTTTTTATCTTTCCTTCTCACGCCTGAACATCAAAAAAATCGATAAAATTCCCATTGCTACGGTGGCAAACTTTTGACCAAAACATTAGGAAGGTCTACTTTAAATTTATTCGATAAAAAAACTTGTAGTTATTTTTTATTTTTTGCCACCAAAATCCTATCTAAATTCTGATAATCTTTTTTTATTTTTAAATCCGTAAATTCTGCTTTTTCAAAAATTTTAGAAAGCTCTGTTGTTAGAGACTCGTCAATTTCCAAAACCAGAAAACCGTTTTCTTTCAAATATTTTTTGGACTCTTTGATTAATTTTTCATAATAAAAAAGCCCGTCGTCGCCTCCATTAAGCGCATTTTTTGGCTCATAAAATAATTCCTTATCGAGAGAACTTAAATCTCTAGTTTTTATGTAGGGCGGATTTGCAGTGATGAGATCGACGCTATCTTCTAAAGCAGAAATGCTCAAAGGCTTCAAAATATCTCCACAAACTAGCCGCACCCTCGTCACAACTCCATTCAAATAAATATTTTCCTGAGCAATCTCGATCGCTTTTGCCGAAAGATCAATCCCAAAAACAAAAAAATTTTTTGTAAAATTCTCAAGCATTTTCGCAAGGCTAATGGCAACACAGCCGCTGCCAGTAAAAGTATCGACTATCATTAATTTCTCATTTTTTTGCAATAAATCCCTAGCAATTTTGGCAGCTTCTTCAACTAAAAGTTCAGTCTCTGGTCTCGGGATCAAAACATTTTCATTGACCTTGAACTTTTGCGACATAAACTCTTTCTCGCCGAGAATATAAGCAACCGGAAATCTTTCTGCGCGTTTTTTTATGAGTTCTTTAAATCCCACAATCTCGTTTGTTTTCAAAATTCTGTCAAAGTTCAAATACAAATCCAAACGCTTTATGTTGAGGCTAAAAGAAAGTAAAACTTCTGCGTCAAGTCTTGCTTCTTTTATATTTTTTTTCGACAAAAAGTCAGTCGTCCAATCGAGCATTTCCAAAACTGTCCAATCCTTTTTTGTCATTCAAATTCCCTCGTATTCAATTAGTCCGACTTAATTATGATTGGTAAAAATTTGCCTAAATATAACCCGCAATTTCTGCTCTGACAAATTATAAATCTCTCGAATCAAATCTTGGCTCCCGTGTTTTATAAATTCGTCCGGCAAACCAACTGAGAAAATTTTGGTCTTTTCGTCGAATAAAAGCTCTCTGATGCTAGATCCAAGTCCTCCCGCTAAAACATTTTCCTCAACTGTAATTATCGCTTTAGAATTTCTAGCCAAGTTTCGCAAAAAATCCTCGTCGAGTGGTTTCAAAAACCGCAAATTCACAAGTTTAAACTTTAAATTTTCGTTCTTTTCAAGATAATCAATCGCATTTTTTGACGGATAAACCGCATTCCCAATTGCGAGTACTGCTACATCTCCATCGGGATAAATCAACTCATGCTTCCCTATTTCAAGTATTTTGGGCTCAACATCAACTGGAATTCCAACACCAACTCCTCTAGGATACCTAATAGCACAAGGCTTCCCGAGAGAAAGCGCAGTTTTTAGCATAGACGCAAGCTCATTCTCATCTTTTGGCGACATAATGACGAGGTTCGGAATAGGCCGCAAATACGACAAATCGAAAACGCCGTTGTGCGTAGCTCCATCTTCTCCAACGATTCCGGCTCTGTCAATTGCAAGAATCACCGGCAAATTTTGTAAGCACATATCGTGAATTATCTGGTCGTAGGCTCGCTGCAAAAACGTCGAATAAATCGCGCAAACCGGTTTAAATCCGCGCATAGCAAGTCCAGAAGCAAAAGTAATTGCGTGAGCTTCGGCTATTCCGACGTCAAAAAATCTATCCGGAAATTTTTGCAAAAATTCTTCGAGTCCAGTTCCATCTGCCATCGCAGCAGTAATTGCCACGATTTTGTCATCTTTTTCTGCTTCTTTTACGAGCGCTGCCCCAAAACTTTGAGTGTACGTCAAAACGTTATGCTTGGACGTGATGAGATTTCCCGTCGCAGAGTCGAATTTCCCAAGCCCATGAAATTTCGCCGGCGCATCCTCAGCATAACTGTAGCCTTTGCCTTTCTTCGTGATCACGTGTAGAAGAATCGGGCCTTTTAAATTCTTCAATTTTTCAAGAACTTCGATCAAAGTTTGTAAATTATTTCCGTCGACAGGCCCGTAATATGAAAACCCCAATTCTTCGAACAAAATTCCCGGAGTAAAAATCGTTTTCGCGCGTTTTATTAGTTTGTCAATAATGCTTTTCGGAAGATTAAACTTTTTCACAAAAAAATCTATTCTCTTCTCAGTTTTTCTAACAAATCCGCCGGACAAAATTTTCGTAAAATATTTTCCAATCGCACCGACTCTATCCGAGATAAACATATTGTTATCATTCAAAATCACGAGCATGTCTTTTTTTAAATGCCCGGAATTATTCATCCCTTCAAACGCAAGCCCGCCTGTCATTGCTCCGTCGCCAATTACCGCTACAACTTTATGGTTTTGATGTAGCAAATCTCTAGCAACTGCAAAACCCAAGGCACTTGAAATTGAGGTCGAACTGTGCCCGGTTCCAAAAAAATCGTACTTGCTCTCAAAAATATTCGGAAAACCGCTAAGACCTTGATAGTGACGGAGAGTCTCGAAATTTTTATAGCGTCCGGTCAAAATTTTGTAAGCATAACTTTGATGCCCAACGTCCCAAATTATTTTGTCAGACTCAAAATCAAAAGTATGAAGAAGCGCGATCGTGAGTTCAACAACTCCCAAACTGCTCGCCAAATGCCCGCCGGTTTTCGAGATTACTTTAACAATAAAATCCCGAACTTCCTGAGACAATTGTAAAAGAGCATCAAGCGACAGATTTTTAATATTTGCAATATTATTCGCCTCGCTCAAAAAGCTCAAAATCGAATTACTCATAAAATTCCATCTCAAAATTTAAATTGACTAAAAGCAACATAATTTAAAAATTTCCAATTTTTGATTTTAAACCAATCCTTTTTCTATCAAAGCTTCAGCAATTTGAACAGCGTTAAGAGCAGCGCCCTTCAAAAGATTGTCGCTAACAACCCAAATATTCAGCCCATTTTCAACGGAGTTATCTTCTCGGATTCTTCCAACGAAAGTTTCGTATTTTCCTTCTGCAAAAAGCGGCATTGGATATTTATTATTTTTTGGATCATCGACAACAACTATACCAGGCGCTTTTGATAAAATTTCAATTGCTTTTTCTCTAGAAATATTTTTTTCAGTCTCGATATTCACTGACTCAGAATGTCCTCTGAAAACCGGAACTCTCACTGTTGTTGCACTTACTTTTATATTGTCGTCGCCCATAATTTTGTTGGTTTCAAGCATCATTTTTAATTCTTCTTTCGTGTATCCATCCGGCAAAAATACGTCGATTTGCGGAATCACGTTATAAGCAATTTGATAAGCGAATTGTTTGATTTCAATATTTTTTGAATTTTCAAGAGCAAAAATCTGATTTTTCAAGTCCTCAATCCCTTTTTGCCCTGCTCCGGAAACCGCTTGATAAGTCGAAACAACAACTCTTTTTATTTTTGCATAATCGTGCAAAGGTTTCAAAGCCACCACCATCTGTATCGTCGAGCAATTCGGATTTGCGATAATGTAATCGCCTTTTTTCAAAATATTAGCATTCACCTCTGGAACAACGAGAGGAATCTCTTTCTCCATTCGCCAGGCGCTGGAATTATCGATACAATAACACTTTGCGTCTCGACAATATGGCGCAAACTCTTTCGACACGCTTCCGCCGGCTGAAAATATCGCAATATCAAATCCGACAAAAGAATCCTTCGTCAGCTCTTGAACAGTAAGTTCTTCGCCTCGAAATTTGATTTTTTTACCAGCGCTTTTTCCGGAAGCCAAGAGCTTTAATTCAAGAATAGGAAAATCACGTTTTTCCAGAGTCGAAATCATTTCTCGTCCGACTGCTCCGGTCGCTCCAACTACGATTACTTTGTAATTTTTCATTTTCTTCCCTCTTAAAATTTAATCATTAATTTCTATTTCCAAATTTGCGCAAGATTTTTGACGCTCAAATAAAATAATAGAAACACGAAAGTACTTTCAAAAATCAAAATTGATCATAAGCCCTAAAATTTAATCTTCTTTTTTCGGCATAATCAAAGCCAAAATTAGATAAGCAAAAATTCCTGATCCCAATAAACAGCAGAGTAAAATAAAACCGGCTCTAATTACCGTCGAATCAACCTCAAAATATTCTGCTATTCCCCCGCAAACTCCAAGTAATTTCTTGTCGGTTTTAGATAGAAACAATTTTTTCATTTCTCTCTCCCAAAATTATATAAATTTTACTACTGTATCTCCAACTTCACGAGTTCCCATTCCCATTTTTCCGGCTGACATGCTTTTCATCTGTAAAATCGTTTTCATCACAGCATTTTCGATTTTTTTACCGGCTTCATTTTCACCTAAATTCTCAAGCATCATTTGAATAGACAAAATCGAAGCAATTGGATTTATGACGTTTTGCCCTGTGTATTTTGGAGCGCTGCCGCCGATTGGCTCGAACATTGAAACGCCTTCAGGATTTATATTTCCACCGGCTGCAACTCCCATTCCGCCCTGAGTCATAGCCCCCAAGTCTGTTATAATATCGCCAAACATATTGTCCGTTACAATCACATCGAACCATTCCGGATTTTTTACCATCCACATACAAGTCGCATCGACGTGAGCATAATCTTTTTTTACGTCCGGATATTTTTTACCAAGCTCATGAAACGTTCTCTCCCAAAGATCAAAAGCATATGTCAAAACATTCGTCTTCCCACAAAGCGTTAATTTTTTATCTTTATTTCGTTTTTGAGCGTACTCAAACGCATATCTCAAGCATCTTTCAACGCCTTTGTAAGTATTGACCGATTCTTGAATCGCAACTTCGTCTTTTGTCCCTTTTCGCAGAAATCCGCCGCTTCCGGCATAAAGCCCTTCTGTATTTTCTCGAATCACGACGTAATCAATTTCTTTTGGCCCTTTCCCGACGAGTGGACATTCGACGTTTTCGTATAATTTCACTGGACGCAAATTTATATATTGATCGAGCTCAAACCTGATCCTAAGCAAAACGCCTTTTTCCAAAATTCCGGGTTTTACGTCTGGATGACCGATAGCTCCTAGAATTATCGAGTCCAATTTTTTCAAGTCTTCCAAAACGCTTTCCGGCAAAACTTCCCCGGTTTTCAAATATCTTTCTCCGCCGAGATCAAAATCAACTAGCTCTGTTTTAAAACCAAATTTTTCCTCGACAACTTTCAAAACTTTTATAGCTTCTCTCACGACCTCAGGACCGGTTCCGTCACCGCCAATTACTCCAATTTTATAATTCTTCATTTTTTCCCTCGCTTTTTTATTTTTTGACCTTGCAGGTCTTGCATATTTATTAACTGTTTGAAGCAAAAATTTAAATCGAAAAACAAAAAAATCTGCAAATCTTAAACGCTTTTGATAGTCAAAACAACGTAATCCGAAATTTTTTCCAAAATTTCTATTTTATAATTTTGTTCAACTTGTTCTAAAGAATTTAATTTTACCACAAAAAAATAATTTTTTCTATCGCTATCTGAATTCAAAACCAAGTTCAATTGTTTAAAATTTTTTATATGGTTTGCTTTTCCATTCGAATAAAAATTCGCAGAATAAGGCGGCGTAAAAAATAAATAAAAAATTTGCGAATCATTTTTTTGATATTTTTCAATCACAAATTTCTGCGAACTCTTCAATTCTTCTTTTGGCATCACAAAAATGAGAGAAAAAAACAAAACAATGGGAATAATTGAACTTGTGATTGCGAATATTCTAAAATTAAACTTTTGTGTTAAAATTTTTCGCTCTATAAAAAGAGCAATCAAAATCGAAAATGGAACTACCGACGGAAGAGTATATGTCAAAAGTATATTTTTCGAAACTGTAAAGAATAAAAAAAGGCTTAGCATCCAGAATACTAAAAAACTAATTGTTTTGTCTTTAAATGTTTTTTTTGTAAACTCGAAAATTCCTGAAAATTTTTCTGCTTTTAGAAAGCTAAAAACGTCTTTTGAGACCCAAAAAATCCACGGAAAAAAAGTTGGAAGGGCATAAAGCCAAATCATTCCAAGATGTTTTCCGGCTGGGCTACCGTAAAGATCTCCGCTCCAATTTTTAAAAATATACCTGTAAACATGCTCTCCAAGTAAAAAATAATTTAAAAATCCCGGCGTATTTTTTTCAGCCAAAATATACCAAGGAATTGCAGTAATTGAAACGATAAAAATTCCTTGAAAAAAATAAAGTTTTTTGAAAATATTTTTCCATTCGTTAAAAACTAAAAGCCAGACGAAAATCGGTAAAAAAATTAAAACAAGTCCAAGCGGTCCTTTGGCCAAAAGGCTTAAACCTACCCCAACAAAAAACGGATAATTCCAAATTTTTTTTTCCGTCACGATCAAAAGCAAAAATGAAACAAGCGCAAGACTTACGGAAAAAAGAAGGGAAGCGTCTGTCATTACTCCGCCGGAAACTACAAAAAAAATCGTCGTAGTCAAAAGTATAAAACTTGAAATAAAAGCGATTATTTTATTTTTATTCGTGATTTTATAAGTTAAAAAATATGTAAAAAATAACACAAACAAACAAAAAACAAACGATGGAAATCTTGCTCCAAATTCGTTTATTCCAAAAATTTTATAGCTAACATTTACTGCCCACATCGAGAGAGGCGGCTTTGCCCAAAACGGTTTTCCGTCGAGGAGTGGCGTGATCCAGCTATTTTGCGTCACCATTTCTCGCGAAATTTCTGCATATCTCGACTCGGTTTTATCCATAAGCGGATACATCCCTAAAGTCAAAAGCCTAAATCCCAAAAAAATGAAAAATAAAAAAATCAATAAATTTATCTGTTTTTTCGTTAACATTTTTTAAAATCCAAAATAATCCTCAAAAGTCGTAAATTCATAATTTTGCAGTAAAAACTCAAAGTCTTTTAAAATATTTCTCGTGTAAAAAAAACATAGCGGATTTTTTAAAAGAACTTTTAGTTTGAAAACAAACGAAAAAATTTGTTTTGTCTGAAAAAGTTGCCAATTATGCAAAAACATAACTATCGGTTGATTTTTTCGATTCAACGCGTCGATAAAAAACCTGAGTTTTTTCCCAAAAACAGCCAAAAACAATCCGCTTCCAATCGGTATTTCTCGAGCGAATATTTTAAAAGTCAAATTTTTAGGATAAATATTTTCGTAATTTGTTGAGTCAACTTTCGAATTCAAAAAATATTTCTTCGTAGTAACTGGAATTTCAAAAATATTATTTTTTTTTATCTTCAAAAAATCCGCATAAATAGACGAGGAATATTTAAAACCGTATTTTTGTAAAATTTTTGCAGATTCGTTCGTCAAAAAAATTTTTGGAGCTCTAAAACCTTTTGGTGTAAATTTTTTCAAAAATGCTTCGGATTTTTTAAATTGCTCGATTAAAACTTCTTCATTTTTCAAAATTTTATGGTCAAAACCGTGAAATCCGATCTCGTGTCCGTTTTCAAGAATTTTTTCAATAATTTTAGGATTTAAATCGTATAATTCTGCGATTACAAAAAAAGTCGCTTTCTGATTGTATTTTTTCAATAAATCTAAAATTTTGTCGACGCAAAACTCAATATAATTTTTATCTGGAATTTTGTCGTTGATGAATTTTTTTCTCTCACAAACTGCGTCGCGATAAAAATGCGTCCAACATTCCAAATCTATCGACAAAATATTTTTCATTTTACTGAATATTTCCGATATATCTTGATGAGATCGCAAAATATTTTGATAAAAATTTTATGAAAAACAATGTGTGAAGCTGACGATTTTTCGTCTGTTTTTAATAACGGATATTCGACAATTTTTTGGTTTTTGAGTCTAAACAAAATTTCGACATCAAAAATCCAGGTTGAAATAAAAGACTCGCGAAAAATTTTTTCGATTAAACTAATCTTGAATAATTTTGCGCCGCACTGCGAATCATAGATTTTGGTTTTTGTAATAAACCGCACTGTTATTGCAAACAGCTTGCTGTACAGACATCTCAGTTTTTGTCTCGAAATATTTGATCCAAGTCTTTCAATTCTAGAACCAAAAATAGCGTCGGAATCTGAGCAAAATAAATTTTGATAATTTACAAAATTTTTTGCTTCACAAAGCGGAATCGCTAAATCAGCATCAAAAAAGCCAAACCAATCGACCTCGTCTTTTATATCAAGCGTCGAAAGAAATGATGCGCCTTGACGAACGGCTTCGGCTTTACCAGAATTTTTTTCTAAATTCAAAATAAAAATATTTGAATTGTTATCAAAATTCTGATGCAATTTTTCCAAAGTTTCATCTTTTGACCCGTCGTTAACAAAAATAAAAAAAATGTCTTTTTCATTTTTAAACGCTTCAAAATTTAGACGATTAGATTCGTTATAGCACGGAATTATTAAACAAATTTTTTTCATTTTTTATCCTCGAAACAGTACTCATATGATAATAACAACTTCTGTCTATTTTGTATTTTTCACTAAAGGCTATGTTTTCTCGAAGCAGCGAAATATTGCCCGTCATGAAATGAATTAAAAACAAAATTTTTTGAAACTTTTCGCCAAATTCTCCAAATCTTGATTAACAATAATTTTTTCTTTGTTTTTTATAACGAGATTTTGATTTGCAACGACTTTTCCAATCATTGAAAACGGAATATTAAATTTAGCTAATTCTTCTTCGAGTTTTATTTTATTTTCAGGATTCAATTCTATTAAAAATCTAGAATTTGACTCTGAGAATAATTTTACGAATGATGGCAACTCTTTTTCGCAAACTACCGGAATATTTGTAATATCGACTTCTGCACCGAGCATATTTCCAATAGCCATTTCAGCTAATGCACTTCCCAAGCCTCCGTCGCTCAAATCGTGAAGCGACACAAGAAGTTCTTCGTCAATCATCCTATTCAACAAATTGATCGTATCTTTTGATATTTTCAAATCCAAACTTGGCACAATATTTGTATCTAAATTTGTATCTAAATTATTCAAAATCGCAAAAATACTTCCTCCCATTTCAGCTTTTGTATTTCCGACTAAATAAAGCAAATTTCCGCTCTTTTTAAAATCTGTTGTCAAACATTTTCGAATATCTTTTAAAACCGCAATGCTCGAAATCAAAAGAGTTCCTGGAATAGAATTTTTGTTTCCGCTCTTATCGAGATAAGTGTTATTCAAACTGTCTTTTCCGGATACAAACGGAATTTCGTAAAAAATCGACGCGTCGTAGCAAGCCTTTGCAGCCAAAACAACTCCACCGAGCTCTTTTTTGTCATTCGTATCTCCCCAGCAAAAATTATCAAGAAGCGCCATTTTCTCAATCACTCCGCCCGAGCACAAAACATTTCTAATAGCTTCTTCGATATTCGAAAGCGTCATCAAATACGGATCGAATTTACCGTACTCAAAATTTATTCCACAACCGACTGCGACTCCTTTAAAGCTATCAAAAAACGGCTTGATAACGCTCGAATCTCCAGGACCGGAATTTTCGCCTTGCAAAGGTTTTATGATCGTCCCGCCTTGAACTTCGTGGTCGTACTGACGAATAATCCATTCTTTGCTCGATATATTCGGATGGCTCAAAATTTTTTGCAAAGTTTCATTTAAATTCAAATTTTCAAATTTGTTCCAGTCAAAATCTTTTTTTTCGTAATTTTTCCATTCAGCTTCTCGAGTATAACGAGGAACTCCATTGTGTAAAAAATCCATTTCAAGTTCACAAACTTTTTCGCCAGAGTAAAAAAGCACGAGTTTTTTTGTATCTGTAAATTTTCCCAAAACTGTTGCTTCAACGTCTTCGTCTTCAAATATTTTTATGATCTCATCAATATTTTTTGGATTAACAGCTAAAACCATTCGTTCTTGAGCTTCAGAGACCCAAATCTCCCAAGGTTTAAGTCCGTCGTATTTCAAAGGCGCTTTGTCCAAATGAAGCTCAACTCCGGTATTTTCTCCAAGCTCGCCGATTGCCGACGAAAATCCGCCGGCTCCGCAATCCGTTATTCCCCGATATAATTTTTTGTCTCGCGCTTGAAGCAAAGTGTCAAGGATTTTTTTCTCAACGATCGGATTTCCGATTTGAACAGCGCTAGACTCAGTATTTTCATCCAAAGCCAGCGATGAAAAAGTCGCACCGTGAATCCCGTCTCGTCCGGTTCTTCCACCTACAGCCACAATATAATCGCCGGGCTTCACATCTTTTTCTACACAATCTTTTGGGATAATTCCAACAGTTCCGCAATAAACCAGCGGATTGTACGTAAATCCCTCGTCAAACAAAACCGCACCGTTTATCGTCGGAATTCCCATTCTGTTGCCGTAATCTCGCACACCTTCAACGACACCTTTTATGATTTGTTTTGGATGCAAAACGCCTTTTGGCAGATTATTCCAGGTAGCGTCAGGATTTCCGAAGCAAAATACGTCGGTGTTGCAAATCGGTTTTGCTCCAAGACCAACGCCCAAAATATCTCGAATCACACCGCCAATTCCAGTCCCAGCTCCACCATAAGGCTCGAGAGCCGATGGATGGTTGTGGGTTTCGACTTTAAATGCCACTCCGTTTTTCTCATCGAATTCTATGACTCCTGCATTATCTTTGAAAACCGACAAACACCAAGATTTATTCAATTTTGTTGTAGCTGCAACGATTGTGGATTTGAGCAAATTGTCGATTATTTCTTCGCTCAATTTATTGTTTTTGTCATCGAGACATGTGAATTTTATGACGCCCATCAAAGTTTTGTGTTTACAATGTTCACTCCAAGTTTGGGCAATCGTTTCAAGCTCAAGGTCCGTCGGATTTCGATCTAGACTTTTGTAATAATTCTGAATTACTTTCATCTCTTGAATATTGAGCGAAAGCAAATTTTTTTTACTAATTTCAAGAAGCTCAGCATCGGTCAGATTTAACAAGTTTATGCATTCAAATTTTTTCATTTAATTTTTCCTTAAAATGTAGTCTTGAATTATCGAGTTTGTGAGGATTTTTTCAACAATTTTAGTCGCAATTTTTTCGTCCAAATTATTGTAAATCAAATATCTAACTCCAGCTCCAACTTTTAAATTCTTGTTTATTCCGAGAGTTTTAATGCTATTTTGAATAGTTTCTCCGACGGAATCAGTCACGCCTTTTTTTTGCCAGATGTCAACGATAAAAAATTTTTTATATCTCTCGTCAGAATCTTTTGCATTTATGCTAAAATTCTGTATAATTGGATCGACGAGAAGTTTTGAAGCAATCGTCTCTAATTCATCCTCTGAGATTTCGCCTTCAAGTTTATAAATATGTTCCGTTTTCAGCTCTAATTTCAAGTCGTATCCGGCAGTTTCGATTTGCTTCAAAATAGTCCTCGACACTACGTCGTAGTCAGTTTTTTTGTAAAAAATTTCGATATAATTCATTTTTTTGCCTCAAGTAAATTTAATTTTTTCAAACTTCAAAAAACTCAGCAGTTAAAACTAATATTTCCGATTATCAAATCTTTTTCTCTCGTTTGTGTCCAAAATCGCTTTGCGTAATCTGATATTTTTTGGCGTGATTTCCACCAATTCGTCGTCGTTAATAAATTCCAAACAAGCTTCCAAACTCAATATTTTCGGCCTTTTCAAAACAACGGTCGCATCTTTACTCGACGAACGCATATTTGACAACTGTTTTTCGCGAACAACATTTACCGCCAAATCCGCGTCTCTGTTGCATTCGCCGATAATCATTCCCTCGTAAACGCTAAATCGCGGTTCAACAAAAAGTGTTCCGCGATCCTCGATTTGACCTATCGAATACGCAGTCGTCATTCCGTCTACCATTGCAACCAAAGAGCCCAATTTCCGTTGCCCGACTTCACTGTCTTCGACCTTGCGATACTCCAAATATGAGTGATTCAAAATCCCATAACCTTTTGTCGAGGTCAAAAATTCCGTCATAAAACCTATCAAGCCTCTCGACGGAAACGTATAAACCAATCTCGTTTGATTTTGATAATTAGTCATTGACTCCATAACACCTTTTCTGGAGCCTAAAAGCTCAATGACAGTCCCGACTGAATCGCTCGGAACGTCGACTTGAACCAATTCGTATGGCTCGCAATTCACTCCATCAATTTCTCTGAGAATAACCTTTGGCCTTGAAACCTGAAATTCAAAACCTTCGCGTCGCATATTTTCGATCAAAATGCCTAAATGCAATTCTCCTCGACCTGAAACAAGCCATTGTTCCGTTTTATTAACTCTTTCAACTCTCAAAGACACATCTCTTTGTTTTTCTTTATACAATCTCTCCTCAATTTTGCTCGCTGTAACAAATTTTCCCTCTTTTCCTGCAAAAGGGCTCGTGTTCGTCCCAAAAGTCATCTGAACCGTCGGATCATCAATATGTAAAATCGGCAAAGCTTGTTCAGCCCCAATGTTACAAACAGTTTCTCCGACGTAAATATCCGGAAGTCCGGCTATTGCCACAATATCTCCGGCAAAAGCTTCCTCAATTTCGACTTTATTTAATCCTAAAAAACCGTACAATTTTTGTATTCGAAATTGTTTAAAACTTCCGTCTAATCTCACGCAGCTCGCCATTTCGTTTACTCTAATCGTCCCTTGATAGATTCGTCCGATTCCAATTCTCCCAACATAATCGTTGTAGTCCAGTAAAGCCGGCTGAAATTGCAATGGTTTTTCCCTCTCCATTTTTGGAGCCGGAATATGGCTAATAATTGTATCTAAAAGCGGATTAATATTCACCGCATCTTCGAATGAAGATTTCAAACTCGCCAAGCCTTTTAAACCCGAAGCATAAACTGTTGGAAAATCCAACTGATCATTATCAGCTCCAAGTTCCATAAATAACTCAAAAACTTCGTCGTAAACTTCGAGAGGCCTTGCGAAATCACGATCAATCTTGTTTATAACTACGATTGGCTTTACTTTTGCTTCCAAAGCTTTTTTCAAAACAAACCTCGTTTGCGGCATAGTTCCTTCATAAGCGTCAACGACCAAAACAACGCCATCGACCATTTTCATGATTCGTTCTACTTCGCCGCCAAAATCTGCGTGTCCCGGCGTATCAAGAATGTTGATTCGAAAATTTTTGTAATTAATCGCAGTATTTTTCGCAAGAATCGTAATGCCGCGTTCTCTCTCAATATCATTGCTGTCCATTGCTCTTTCTTGGATCGCCTGATTTTCGCGCAGAGTTTGCGATTGCTGTAACAATTGATCGACCAAAGTCGTTTTCCCGTGATCAACGTGCGCTATGATTGCAATATTTCGTATTTTCATAATATTCCTTTTGCTATAGTCAAAACTCGATTTTTTTTACAAAAGTTCGCCTTTTGAAAAGCTAACAAGTTCTAGTAAAAACTATTGCGATTTTTTTAAATTTTTATATTTTCCTTCATTTTTCCAAATATTTTTCTATTCCGATTTTTGCAAGTTTCTCGTCTTTTTCAGTCACTTGTTTTTTTAATTTTTCTTTGAAATTTTTTAATTTTTCTTTAAATTCCGGATATTTTAAAGCCAAAATTTGAGCAACGAGAATCGCAGAATTTGATGCTCCGGCTTCGCCGATAGCAAGCGTTGCGACAGGAACTCCGCTCGGCATTTGCACTGTTGAATAAAGCGCGTCGAGTCCGTTCAAGCTTCCGCCTGGCATTGGAACGCCGATTACAGGGCAAATCGTGTGTCCGGCCACAACTCCGGCCAAATGTGCTGCCATTCCGGCAGCAACGATAAAAACTTCGACTCCTCGGGTTTCCGCGTCTTTCACGTGATTCAAAGTTTTTTCCAAAGTTCTGTGCGCCGAAGAAATCGTAATTTCGTATTCAATGCCAAACTCTTCCAATTTTATCGCTGCGTTTTTCATGATTTTCAAATCTGAATCGCTTCCCATAATTATTGAAACCAAGGCTTTTTTTTGCATCTAAATTCTCCAAATTTTTAAAAAATTTATGTTAACTTTAGAAAGCTGTTTTAAAAAATCTTCTTCATCCTATCAAAAGCTTCCGTCATTCGCGCTTCGTTCACAGTCAGAGTAAATCTGACGTATCCTTCTCCCGACGGTCCAAATCCATTACCAGGAGTCACGATAATTCCGCATTCTTCCAAAAGCTTATTCGCGCAATCTTTTGATGACATATTTTTCGGCGTTTTCGCCCAGACATAAAACGAGGCTTTCGGCGGCTTTATCTCCCAACCGATTTTCCTCATATTTTCAACGAAAAAATCCCTACGTTTCTGATAGATTTTTCGTAATTTTGCACATTCTTCATCTCCATCTCTAAGAGCTATTGTTCCGGCTTCTTGAATAGCGCTAAAAACTCCGGAATCAAAATTATCTTTTATAATCCCAAGACCTCTAACTATTTCGCTATTTCCAACAACAAAACCAATTCTCCAACCTGTCATATTATAAGTTTTTGAAAGCGAGTGAAATTCAATTCCAACATCTTTTGCTCCGCCAATTTCTAGAAAACTCATCGGCTTTTCATCGTCGTAATACATTTCTGTATATGCCGCATCATTTGCAATTATTATGTTAAATTTTTTTGCAATTTCAATTGCTTTTTCGTATTGCTTTTTCGAGTAAACAGCTGCCGTCGGATTATTTGGAGAATTGAGGAACATAACTTTTGCTTGCTCTAAGATATTTTCCGGAATTTTGCTAAAATCCGGGAAAAATCCATTTTCCTCGAGAAGCGGCATATAGTAAACTTCACCGTGATTTATAAGAGTAGCAGACGAATATGCCGGATATCCAGGCTCCGGACAAAGCACTATTTCGCCGGGATTTACAAAGGCCAGCGATAAATGCGCGATTCCTTCTTTTGAACCTATCAGCGAGTGAATTTCTGTGTCAGAATTTAAACTCACGTTAAAACGCCTTTTATACCAAGCAGCGATTTCTTTTCTAAATTCAGCTAGCCCTTTTCCGAACGGATACTGATGATGTTTCGGATTTTCGAGGGCTTTTTGCATGGCTTTTATAATAAAATCGTGAGTCGGCAAATCCGGATCTCCAACGCCAAAACTTATGATATCAACGCCTTTTTCTATTAATTCCTTCTTTTTTCGATCGATTTCCGCGAACAGATACGGCGGAAGTTTGCTGATAGAATTTGCATAATTTACTTTCATTTATCCTCCAGAATTTACGCAGCTAAATAATATATTTTAAGATGCTTCATCCAATGAAGCCAAAAAACTAAAAACAACCAACTTCGCACAAAACAAAAACTTTGGTTTTTCTTTCAAATTCTTAGATTTTTAGAATTAAGTTATTTTTTAGCCTGACTAGTCAGGCTGCGTTTTTATTTAAATTATAAAAATTGGACACTTCGATAGCGTCTAAAAAATCTTTATCGTGAGAGATTAAAATTATTGCGCCGGGATAATATCGTAAAACCTGAATCACATGCTCCTTTGTTTCGAGGTCTAGATTATTTGTTATTTCGTCCAAAAGCAAAAGTTTAGGTGTTTTTATAGCAATTTTAGCTAGAGATAAACGTACTTTTTCTCCTCCAGAAAGATCACTTGCTTTTGTGTTGACCTCTTCGGTATTGTGAAATAAAAAAGCGTTCAAATGTTTTCTAAGTTGAGTGTGCGTTTGATCCGGAACAATATCGGCAATATTCTCCAGAACTGTTTTGTCAAACTGCAAGTTTTTATAATATTGATCCAGATAACCTATTTCTTCTTTCTTTAGTATGTACCAAGTCCCCGTTTTCTCAATATTTATGTCATTTAAAATCGCTTTTAATAATGTCGATTTCCCAATTCCGTTATCTCCATTAATAGCAATTCTTTCATTCCCGGAAACAGAAAGCGTAATATTTTTTAATAAGATTTTATTTTCTTTATAGCCAATTGTCCCATCGCAAATCGAAACCAAAACTTTATTCGAAACGTCTTTGACGTCTATTGAAAATTTCGGCTTTATTATTTCCGGCTCTCTTAAATTTGCAAGTTGCTCTTTCAATAATTCGCTTTTTTGATTAATTATTTCCTTATTTTTTCCTGATGCTTTTTCTGCTGAACTTTGTTTCATCTTAGCAACAGCAGGCAGCCATCTTTTTTGTTCGACAAATTTTGCTCCGCGTTGTTTGCTTTTCTTTGCTCTTTGTTGCTCTTGCATTAACTTTTTATGCATTTCTTTTTTTTGAAGCTTCAGCTCAGAAATCTGCTTAAAAAGTGCTGAACGTTTTAGGTTTACTTGTTTAATATAATCGTCATAACTCCCTTTAAACACAGCGATTTTACCATTCTGTATATGCCAGAAAATATCTACATAATTTCTTAAAACTTCTTCGTCATGTGAAACTATGATTAAAGTTCCGTCATATTTATTTAGCATTCTAAAAAAATTAATGCGATTATTCATATCTAAATGATTTGTTGGTTCGTCGAGCAATAAAACGTTTGGATTTTGACACAAAGCTTCTCTTAAAGCTTTACCAAATCTTTCTCCGCCACTCAAATTTTCAAAATCTTCTATAGTCTGCGTAACATAACCAAAAATTACATCCTTAGATATGTCAATGGCGTCGCTCAGCCTTTCGTATTTGTTTTGCAATATTTTAAGCAAAGAAGTTTTTCCAACTCCATTTTGTCCTATAATTGCAATTTTATCTCTATAATTTATTTGTGAACTGAAGTTCGCAAAACAAGTTTTAGCAGGTAAAATTAAACTTAAATTATTAATATAAATGCTACTGTGCTTCATTATCTCAGGCCTTCTATGCTTGCAATACCTTTATAAAACGAACCCAAAGCTCCAAAATATTGAGCATTTTCTAGGGAAACAACTTTTTTTTCAAGCTCAGTTTCAATAAAATATTTAATAGCAAAATTTTTGCTCAATCCGCCGGAGAAAATGATGGTTTTTTGGTCTAATTTCGCGAGATAATTTTTGATTTTCGAAAATATAGAATAATTAGCGCCACTCGCAATTTTCTCGATTGAAACGCCGTTCACGATGAGAGAGATGATTTCTGTCTCTGCGAAAATAGCGCAAGTATTCGAAATATTCTCAGGCTCATCGTACAATTCGCCAATTTTCGAAATATCAATATCAAGAATTCCTGCGACGTTTTCCAAAAACCTGCCTGATCCGGCCGCGCATTTGTCGTTCATATAAAAATCGTCGATAATTCGATTTTTTACACTAATAATTTTTGTGTCTTGTCCGCCAATGTCAACAATGATAAAATCCGAAAAATCGATATTTTGCAGAATCCCGAAATAATGCGCGATAATTTCAGAAATAACGACGGAATTTTCGAAATTGACCAAATTGCGGCCATAACCCGTCGACACAATTTTTTTTATTTTTTTTTCGTCAATATTTAATTCTTCGCAAAGTTTTTCGATTTTCAAAAATTTTTTGTCTTTTTCTACGCAACAAAAATTTAGGTAAAAATCTATTGTTCGAAAAAGCTCAAAATTCACATTTTCAGTCGAATTTCCAAAAGCTATTTTTACAAATCTTGAACCAAAATCTATACCTAAAAACAAATTTTTCTCCGTTACAAAGATTAATTTTAACAAAATTTTGATATTATAACAAAATTTGACAAAGAATAAAATAGTTTTTTAAAAAGTTTTATAGAAATAAACTAATTCTCGCAAAGCAAAACTTAAATAGCCTTTTTATACCATTTGAATCTGATTAGTTAAGGTATTGGGACAAAAAGACTTGACACTATCTTTCAATTTTGTTATTTTTATTTAAAATTAATTTTCCAAAAGGAGGAAACAAATTGAGAAACAAGTTATTTCTTTCGTTGCTTTTAGTTGTAATGCTAGTTGGACTAGCTAGCGCAAAAGTTGGAATTAAAACCGGCGTTGATTTTAATGCCTTTGGAGATTCCAGAGTTTCAGGACAAAGCACAAACGTTGAACTTCTTTTCGACGTTACTGAAGATATGGTCCTATCTTACAAAGTAAGCTCAGGTGATTTAGTAGTAAATGATGCGAGAACCAGTGCAAATAACTTCCTACTAAAAACAAAAATCAACTCACTAAATTTTTCTAGAGTAGTTGCAATGCCAGTAAAAAACATGCCAATTTCTGTTGGCTTAGAGCTCGGAACATTGACAACGACAGCACTAGCAGGAACAGTTGCTGCCCCAGTAACAGCATCTCAAACTGTCCCATTAGCAGGTCTAAATGGAACGATTTCTTATGAGACTGGAAGTGACAATGGTGTAAAAACAATTTGTTCTTTTATGCTAGGCTATAGATTTGCAGATATTAATGATGTAGCCATACCTGCATTTACAGCTGGGAACCAAAATTTGAATGATTTAAATGCAATAACATTTGGAGTTCAAGTAGGATTGAAGTTTTAATTTGTTATATTAAAAATAAAATTTCTTAAAAACGAGGAGAGAATCTCTCCTCGTTTTTTTTTGTAAAAAATTAATTACGCATCATAAAAAAACTAGATTTAGATTAAATTTTTTGATATAATCATTAAATTAAATACCGCGGGGTGGAGCAGCCAGGTAGCTCGTCGGGCTCATAACCCGAAGGTCGTCCGTTCGAATCGGGCCCCCGCAACCAATCTCACTTTGTTTAAGAAAATATAGAGGGTTTAAATGAAAAATATCAATTATAAAGATATCATCCAAAACTATATAGGATTGCTCGTTTCATTTATTATATTCAATATTTTAAATATTATTCTGTTTTATAATATTTGGATCTTGCCTGGGTTTTTTGGGAAAATTGTATATTTCGTAGCACTGTTTTTTGTTTTTAAATTACACATCAAAATCAGCCTGAGTTATTTAAAAAAGTTTTTACCCGGGCCGGAAGCTGTTCATATTTTAAAAAAGAAACAGGAATTTCTTATATCTACAATCATTTATTTAGTGGTGTATATAGGTGCAAATTATGCACAAGATCGAAATCCTCTTTTTGTTTCATACATGACGACTTGTTTACTATCTCACTTCATAGCTTACCTAGTTTACAGAAAAAAATACAAAAAAAACTTTGTTGACTTAAAAAAATAATTTTTTCAAAATGCCGAAAAAAATTATTTTGGCGTCTGAATCGCCGAGAAGAAAAGATTTACTGTCCCTTCTCGGTTGTAAATTTGAAATTATAAAACCTAATATCCACGAAAACATCCATTTAAAAAAACCTTCTTATTTAGTAAAAAATCTCGCCCTCCAAAAAGCTCGTAAAATCAAAAATTTAATCCAAAAAAAAGCCGTTATAATTGCCGCAGACACAATTGTTTTTTGTAAAAACGAGATAATCGGAAAACCCCAATCACATCAAGACGCAAAAAGAATACTAAACAAAATAACTAGATACCCGCATTTTGTCTACACCGGCTTCGTAGTCATGGATTTGTTTACAGCAAAAACCTATTCAGACTATGAAAAAACCGAGGTCTTCATGAATAAAATTCCAAGTAACGAAATAAATAAAATTATAGAAAAACATAAAGACAAAGCCGGCTGTTACGCAATCCAGACTAATGACAATCTTGTAAAAAAAATAAACGGCGATTTTTATAATGTCGTTGGTTTTCCAATAAAAAAAATTAGCTTGATTTTAAAAGATTGTGGAATTAAAATTAGCGACAAAAAATTAGAAGCGCTTTATAGGGGAAAACTTTGGTAAAACTTGGAATAAACATAGACCACGTCGCAACACTAAGGCAAGCAAGACTTGGCACTGAACCTGACCTACTCGAGCTAGCGTTCGAGGCTATAAAAGGTGGAGCTGATCAGATTACAGTACATTTGCGAGAAGACAGGCGGCACATCCAGGATTTTGACGTAATTAATCTCAAAAAAAATATAAAAGTTCCGCTAAATCTCGAAATGTCTCTTAATGAAGAAATTGTTGATTTTGCTTGTAAAATTTTACCATTTGAAATTTGCTTGGTACCTGAAAATCGGCAGGAATTAACTACGGAAGGTGGACTCGATATAGTCAAAAATTTTGAAAAACTACAAAAAGCTACCAGAAAACTTAAAAACTGCGGCATAAAAATCAGTATTTTCGTCGACGCAGAAGAAAAACAAATTTTTAACGCCAAAGAACTCGCGGCAGATATCGTAGAAATTCATACTGGAACTTATGCGAATGCTAAAAATAAAAACGAAGCGAAAGTAGAACTCTCGCGAATCGAAAAAATTGCAAAAATTGTCGCTCAAAATAAAATTCAATTGAATGCCGGTCACGGACTCAATTACCAAAATGTAAAAGCTATCGCAAAAGTAGCAAAAATGGATACTTTAAACATAGGGCACAGTATTGTTTCTCGGGCTTTAAAAGTAGGAATGAAGCAGGCTGTTTCCGAGATGAAAGCTATTTTGTGTTAATTAAATTTTGATAACTATCTCTTAAAAACAAGTAATTAATTTATAAACATTGTTTAATAAAAGCTTTAAAAATTGTCTTCAATATATTTATTCTTTATTTATTAACTTGTTTTATGCTACAAATCAAAAACAGGCAGTAAAAATAAGCTATATATGCTATAAATTCTTCAGGTTGAGAGGAAATAAAATGCCTAGAAAAGAAAAAATATAACACCCAGTATAACCAAAAGACTACAATCCCTTGGTTATAATGTAGCAGATTGGGATGATTCTCAAAGCAAGCTCTCAAAAGAAGTTTCAAAAGTTCTTTCCGCCGCATCTAAAAAGAGAAACGGCAACAGCGGTTACCCCGATAGAGCGTATTTTGATCCAAAAGCAAAACTGCTAATTTTGGTCGAAGAAAAGCCCTTAGTTAAAGACCACGAAAATCCAGATATTGAGAAGGGGGCTATCGCAGGCTTAAAATGGTATTTATCCAGATTTCAAAATGAAAATTTAGACAAGTCGCTTAAAGGTTTCTTTAAAAATTGGAAAATTCTTGGTATTGCTGCCAGTGGGGATTTTGATGAAGAATACCAGCATAAATTTAACTGTTACGCATTAGACGGAAAGACCGAACAGATTATTCCATTTAATCAAGTTTCAAACTTTATGACAGAAGAACAGTTTCTTTCGCTTTTTAATTCCATAGATGAAGAAAAAGCGATTGCAGCTGTGGGTAGTTCAAGTAAGAAAATCAATAACTTACTTCGGAGCATAGATTCTCAAAAACGACCTGTTTTATTATCAGCTCTTATGATATGTCTTCACGAGGCAAAAGGAAAAACGAATGATTTTAAGGATAATTATAAAACTTATTCGCCTACAACAATCGTAAATAATGTTCTGTCTACATCAAAAGAAATTTTACATAATGAAGGGGTTCCTAATGAAAAACTGGAAGTTTTGGAAACAGAACTTGCATTTCTGAAAACAGATCCCGTTTTAAAAAATAGTTCGATTTTAAAAGACATATTGATTGAATTGGAAACGGCAGTTATCCCGTTATTTAACAACCATTTTTCTACTAATTCAAATTATGATATTATTGGAGCATTTTATGAAGAGTTTCTTAAATATGCAGGTGTTTCTAATGTCAAAAAGGGTATAGTTCTTACGCCTCGTCATATAACTTCGTTATTTACAAAGTTGATTGATCTTAAAGATAACGATAGAATTGTCGATTTATGTTGTGGAACAGGGGCTTTTTTAATAGCTGGAATGAATGCGCTTGTGAATAAAATTTCCAAAAGTCCTCGTAGTGATAAAGATGCAGCTATAAAAAACGTTAAACAGAAACAATTACTTGGTTTCGAATTGAATCCAACAATGTATATTTGCGCCATTTCAAATATGCTGTTCAGAGGAGATGGAAAATCATCAATCCATAACTATGATTCCATAAAAGATAAAAGAGCACAATCTGAATTAGATAAATTTAAACCAACAATAGGTTTTATAAATCCACCATACAGCGGGAAAGAAAACGCAGCTGATCCAACACCAAAAGAAATCACTTTTTTAACAAAATTACTTGATAATTGTGAACGATATGGGGTTATAATTGCTCCCTTGTCTACATATTTTAAAGAAGACGCCATTCGTAATAATATATTGAAAAAACACACCTTAAAATGCGTTATCAATATGCCGAAAGATTTATTTCAACCAAACGCGGCAACGCATACAGCAATAGCGGTGTTTGAAACCAATCGTTCGTTTGATTATAAAAATGATAAAGTCGTATTTTATGATTTGCGAGAAGATGGTTTTGTCTTATCTAAGAATAAGGGACGTACAGACATATATGGTAAGTGGAATGATATAGAGACAAAACTTTTGTTTGCCGTTAAGGAGCAGAAAGAAAATCCTGATGATATAATATTAGTGAAAACTAAAATTAAAGAGGGGGATGAGTGGACTATTTATGCCCATAGTAAAACAGATTACTCTACTCTTAATGAACAGGACTTCATAAAAAGCATAAGTGACTATATGGTCTTTGAAGCGAAAAAAGATTTGAACTTATTAAATACAGATATTTCTGAGTCTGAGTTACTTAAAATTATCAGTTCTTATTATGGAGATGACAAGAGTGAATAAAAAATATAAGTATTTTACCTTTGAGTCCGTTTTTAAGTATGAACGAGGACGGCGATATAAAACAGAAGACCATTCTGCGGGGGATATTGCTTATATATCGTCATCTGGTATAAATAATGGTGTTGATAATTATGTGTCTCCACCAAGTTTTATGAAAGAATATGAAAATAAAATAACATTTGCTAATAGCGGAAGTGTGGGTTCATTTTTCTACCATCCTTATAAATTCGTGGCTTCAGACCACATTATGGTTGTATAGATAAAGGATAAAGAATTAACTAAAAATATAACACTGTTTCTTAAACCTATTTTTGAGAAGTTGAAATATAAGTATTCGTTTGGTCGTGAGATAAATTCTGATAGACTCCCAAAAGAAACATTGTATCTGCCTATTGACAAGAATGAGCAACCAGATTGGGACTATATGGAGAGTTTTATTGAAGGTATTAAAAATAAAATTCAATTCCCCCCAATAAAAACAAAGAATGTAAACTTAGCTAATAAGTCTGTTTATATTTCAAACTGGAAAGAATTTAAGGTGTCAGACCTATTTGAGGTTACAGGGTCAGAAACTACAAAATTACCTGACCTAGAAATGAAATATGGATATGGTGAATATCCATATATTACAACGCAATCAACAAATAATGGAATAGCGGGTTTTTACAATCACAAAACCGAATCTGCTAATGTCTTGACAGCAGATAGTGCCATTACAGGATTTATTGCATATCAAGACACCGAATTTACCGCATCAGACCATGTTGAAATTTTAAAACCTAAGAGAAAAAAAACAATATTAAATAAATATACAGCTTTATTTTTGAAAACAATTTTCTCAAAAGGGCAGTATAAATATGGATATGGTCGTAAATTTAATCAATCAAGAATTAAAGATACTATTCTTATTTACCAGCAAAAAACAATGAGCCTGATTGGCAATTTATGGAAGATTATATAAAATCACTCCCGTATGCTGATTTGATTTAGAACTGTGTTTTTATTGTTTTAAGGACAGCACATATTCAACTACATAAAAAATTTTGAATCTATAAAAACAACCTCTTGCAGGCTTTATTTTTTAATGGAAACAATTTTAAAGCTTTTATTAAACAATGTTTATAAATTAATTACTTGTTGTCAAGGGATAGTTCCCTAATCTTTTGTAAAGCTGCAAGTATTCCTGGCTCGATCTCTCCCACGAAAAATCCAGTTTCATCCCTTTTTTCACCAATTTCTTCCAGCCTTCTTTGTCTTGAAAAAAATCTACCGCTCTTTTTACCGCGTCCATAAATCCAAAATACGAATTTTCATGCATCGTGAATCCGGTACCATTTTTCAGAGAAACATCTTTTACCGTATCATAAAGCCCTCCGACGGGATTGACTATCGGAATCGCACCGTACCTAAAGCTTATCATCTGGCTGAGGCCGCAAGCTTCAGATACCGACGGCATCAAAAAAATGTCAGAGCCGGCATAAACTTTGTGAGCTAGCTCATTATTAAACGTAATATTTATACTCACTCTCGAACCGTATTTCTCGGCAATGTATCTAAAGTAATCCTCGAACTCCGTCTCACCGGTTCCAATCAAAACTATTTGCAAATTTGGATACAAATACAAAATCTCCTCGAGACAAAATCTCACCAAATCAAAACCTTTATTTTTGACTAGCCTGGAAATCATTGACAAAACTAACGTGTCTTCTCTAACTTCCAGACGACAAATCTGCTGAAGTTCCTCTTTACATTTTGCTTTGCCTGCAAGATTTCTTGAGCTAAAATTCGACGTCAAAAATTTATCAGTTTCGGGATTCCAATACTCGATATCAATTCCATTCAAAATCCCGGATAATTTATTTTTGTTATCTCTCAAAATCCCCTCTAATCCACGAGAAATCCAGCCGTTTTCGCAAATTTCTTCGCTGTATTTTTTGCTGACAGTCGTAATTGCGTCACTATAAACTATTCCGGCTTTCACTGAATTTACATCGTCGTAAAACTCGATTTTATCTTTTGTAAATTCCGACCATGAGATATTTGCGATGTTCATAATTGACTTTGGAAAAATGCCTTGATAATCGATATTGTGGATCGTAAAAACAGTTTTTGTCTTTGCAAAAAAATCGCTGTAGTCGCCATTTTTTCGCAAATATAATGGGATAAGCGCTGTTTGCCAGTCGTGAAGGTGAAGAATATCCGGAGCAATTTCAAGGCTTTTTAACGCTACCAAAACTGCTTGAGAAAAAAATATAAATCTTTCGCCGTTGTCTGAGTAGCCACAATTCGCCGGGCCGTAAATATCAGGACGCGCAAAATAATCATAATTCTCAATAAAATAAAATTCTACGTTTTCGGGACTTTTATATTTTCTGACAGAAAAACCTTTGTAATCATTTCCAACTTTTATCCAAAGGTCGTTTTTCAAAAGTTTAGTTTTATATTTTTTGTGATCGATAAAATTCAAATAATACGGCAAAAAAACCATTATTTTGTTACGCAAATTCGATTTTTTTAAAGCAGTTGGAAGCGAGCCAATTATGTCCGCAAGTCCACCTGTTTTTCCGAATGGAACGCATTCGGACGCAGCAATTGCTATTTTCATTTTCCCTCCGACGTTAATTTTATTGCTTCAAAATTTAAACCCAGAATCGACGAAAACCTGCTTATTCAAATTTCTCCCTTAAATGCAAAAACGGTTGTTGCGTTTTCCTCGATAGTTTGTAATTTTACGCTTTTGAGAGAATTTTCGAGAGATTTTTCGTAAGGCACAAACACTTTCATATAATTTTTAGTATAACCGGAAATCAAACCGTCTTTATTCTCCGTCTCAAACAAAACTTCTAATTTTTTGCCAACGTATTTTTCTAAACTTTTTCGTCGCAAAACCAAATCCAATTTCTGAACGATTTTTTTACGTTTTTGCATTAGATTCGATGGAACTTTATTTTCAAGATTGAACGCTTTTGTGCCTTCTCGAGCAGAAAATGGAAAAACATGAATCCCATCGATTCGCATTTCGTCTAAAAATTTCATCGTATTTTCAAAATTTTTATCAGTCTCGCCGGGAAACCCGATAATCAAATCTATTGTAATTCGCAAATCTTTTATTGTTCTGCGTAGGGTCTCGACTAAATTTTTCAAATAAAAAGTATCGTAGTTTCGGTTCATTGCCTCCAAAATTTCGTCGTCACAAGATTGAAATGCAATATGCAAATGCGGACAAATATTCTGATTTTTTGCAATCGCGTCTATAATTTTTTCCGTCAATTCTGTTGGCTCGATCGAGCTGATTCTGAGACGTTTCAAATTTTCATTTTTTGCGATTTTCTCTAAAACATCCTCGAATCGCCATATTTTACCGGTATCATCTACAAATTCGTAAAATCCAATCCGCACTCCGGTCAAAACTATTTCTTTGAATCCGGCCCGTAAAAATTTCCCTACCTCGCTTTCAATCTCGAAAATCGGTAAACTCCATTTTTTCGTCCTGACGTACGGCACAATGCAATAGCTGCAAAAACTATCGCATCCGTCTTGAATTTTGAGGAAAGCACGCGTTCTGTCAACACAAATTTTGTTAGAATTGTCATCGAGGTTAATATCTTCTAATTTCTGCAGTGCTAAAATTTCTTGAATTTGAAATTTGTCAGAATTTTTTACAAAAACCAAATTTTTTTGCGAATATTTTTTCGTCAAATCCTCGTAATTTCTCTCAACTAAACAGCCCGTGATCACGATAATCTTTTCATTCCCTGCATTTTCACGAACGAGGCGATTGATGAGATTGCGACATTTTGCGTCAGATTTTTCAGTCAGCGTACAAGTATTCACGAGCAAAATATTCTCGCTTTTGTATCTGCTTAAAATATTCTGAATTTTATCAGACTCAGTCTGATTTACCTTGCAACCAAAAGTGTAAATTTGTCTTTCCTTCATTTTTCTAGATTTTCAACGGCTTTAAAATTTTTTCCATCTCGCAGTCAACTCCCATTTCTAATGTAAAAATTTTTTTATTTCCCAAAAGTTCCTTGTATTGCAAAATTTTCGCGATATCCTTTTCCGTCGTGATTATTAGGTCTTGTTTTATTTTTAGCAAATCATCTTTTTTGAACCAATAATGATCCGGAAAAATATAAATTTTCTGCAAATTCAATCTAAGTTTCTCGAGTATAACTAAAAATGAAGAAGGATTTGCAATGGCAGTAATGACAGCTGCGTCGAAATTTTCAATGAAACGAAGAGGAATTTCCTGAGAATTAATTGGATCAAAAAAAAATTTGCCTCTGTATTCCGAATGAAAAATTCTTTTTGGAAATCCCAAATCAAGAATTTTCTCCTCGAGTTTCAAAACCTCAATAACAATTCTAAGGTTCGTTTTAGTTAAAACTATTTCGTCAGCCCTCAGCAAATTTTTTTTAGCTTCTCTCAAAATCCCTCGAGGAAAAAGAAATTCGTTGCCAAAAGGATTTACTGAGTCGATTAAGAGTATGTTTAAATTTTTTTGAATGGTCAAATTTTGAAAAGCATCGTCAAGAATGCAAAAATCTATTTTGTGAGATTTCAGCAATTTTTTTAAAGTTTTCTTTTTGGACGAGCCAACGCCGAGAAAAAGCTGCGGAAATTTATTTTTTATCATGTACGCTTCGTCGCCAATGTCTGAAATTTTAAAACCTTTTTCATTCGGTAAAATGATTTTCATATCTTTGCTTTTACGTTTGTAGCCTCGAGTGATGACAGCAACCGCGTAATTTTTCGCGAGTAGAGTTTGCGCGAGCTCCATCACAAAAGGCGTTTTTCCGGTACCACCCATCGTCAGATTTCCGACGCTAATTATTTTTGTATTACTAAATTTCACTGGCTTCAGCAGTTTTTTCGAGTAACACCAACTCTTAACCTCAACGACAAAACGATAAATTTGGGATAAAATTAAAAGAAAAAATGCAAAAAAATTATCGTTCTTTTTTTGCTTTATCACGTCGTTGTAAAGGTTTAAAATTTTTTGAGAAAACATAAATGCCTCATTTATTTTTGCTAAAAACATCAGAAATTACTCGAGAAACGGCAAGATCGCTCCAAATCCATTACCAATCCAGAAATTTTTTCGGCTCACAAGGCTCTTCTTGAAAACATCTTCGTCAATACCAAAAACTTTGTGCAAAAACGCATACAAATTTATAAATGCCTCATTCGTGTTGATTATCAGATTTAATCGTCGAGAATTTTTTATTTCAATAGAGTAAATCGCTTTTTTTAAGTCTACAATTTTATTTTTATCTCGACAAACGTCATCAGAAAAAAATTCGTCGGTTTTAATAAACTTTTGATAAATCTTTTTCTCCCACGCAAATCCTTCCGGCAGCTCGACTTCATATTCAAGCAACTTAAACAATTTTTCGATGGAAACGCTGTTTTTTTGAATTTTAACGACTTCTTTGATTTTGAGCAAATCGCCAATTTTTGCATTCAAAATATCTTTTACAAATTGTGAATCGAAATTTTCCGTCAGTTCCACGTCAAAACATTCGTTTTCGCCAACAAAACCAACTGACAAAGGCGGTCCAAACGAAACCTTTGGCAGCGGATGAAAACCTTCCGAAAACGCCAAATTTAGCCCAGAATTAATTAAAAAATTTTTTATGGCTTCAGCTAGCTCCAAATGCGATAAAAACCGCAAATTTTCATTTTTCTCATAAAAAATTCTGTATCTTTTATTTTCTGATTTTCCTTCATTTTCAACAGTATCTAAACTAGCGCAAATCTCGTTTTCTCCTAAAATTTCTCTCGTAGTATTTTCTGCAAAATTTTTACGCAAATCGCATATTTTCTCATCGTTTGTCAAATCTTTTATATCGCCTTGAAAGTTTTTCTTTGTTGAAAAATAAATTTTCCGCGACATTCTTTTTAAAGCATCGCGAGAAATTCCAAAATTAATTTTTTCCCAGCCATTTATATCGTCAAAATTTATTTCTCTTGAAACATATTTCTCCAAATCAATGCCTGCAAAAGAACTCGCATTTCTCCAGATTTCGTAGTCGAAAAACTCATCCCACTGATCAAAAATCGCACCATTTTCCCAGGCTTTAAAAATAATTTTCGAAACATTCTCATCTCCTCGCGATAACAATCCTTCGATTACACTTGACTCAAGCTTACTGTGTTTCACTTGAGCGACATTTTTCAAATTATCGATAAGAAACCTTTTTTTTGCAAGCAAACTCTCTAAATCTTCCTGTTTTTCCCAGGCAAACGGCGTATGCGCTTTTGGCACAAAACTTGAAATCCCGACGTTCAGTTTCAAATTTTTGAACTTTTTTTTGATGGATTTTACGAGTTCGACAAGTTCCTCGAGATCTTCCTTGGTCTCTGACGGAAGTCCGTACATAAAATATAGTTTCACGAGTCGCCAGCCTTTTTGATAAGCTCCATCGATAGCATCGAAAATATCCTCTCGCGAAACATTTTTCCCGATAAAATCTCGTAATCTTTGAGAACCTGCCTCAGGTGCAAAAGTAAGTGAGGATTTTTTGTTTTTACTAACTAGATCCGCGAGTTTTGAAGAAAATCTGTCGCACCTCAAAGACGGCAACGAAATCGAAAATTTCTTGTCGTAATAATTCTCAATAAACCATTTCAAAATCTTTTCTATTTCAGGATGGTCTATGACGGAAAGCGATAAAAGAGATACGTCTAAAACCCCATTGTTTTGCAAACTGGTCTCGATAATATTTTTGATTTTTTCAAGAGACCTCGTTCGAAGAGGTAGATTCGTAAAACTCGCGCTGCAAAACTTACATAATCTGTAACAGCCTCGTTGGATTTCTACTGACAAATGCTCGTGAACAATATTTACAAATGGCCGAATAACTTCTGTTGGAAAATAATTTTCATCCAAATTCTTGATTTTTGAAGGTTTTATTTTATGTTTTCCGTCATAAAACCTCGGTACGTAAACGTGCTCTGACTTTGCTAATTTCTGCAAAATCTCATCTCGAACCGAATTTTTATTTTTCAACTCGCGAACTAATTTACAAATTTCGAGTGAAATTTCTTCGCCGTCGCCGACTACAAACACATCGATAAAACTTGCCACAGGGTCGGGATTTGAAGATGCGCAGCCTCCGGCAATAATTATAGGGCAGGTTTCATTTCTATCCGTCACAAAAACCGGAATTCTAGCATAATCCAAAATCGCAAGAACATTCGTATAACAAAGCTCGTAAGTAAGTGAAAATCCAAGAATATCAAATTCATTGAGAGGTTTTTTATATCCGAGCGAAAAAAGAGGAAGATTGTTTTCGCGCAGTTTATTCAAAAAATCTTTTTTTGGCATAAAAGCCATGTCGACCAAAATCTCGTCAAATCTGTTCAAATAATGAAACAAAAGTTTTATCCCGAGCGACGACATTCCGATTTCATAAAGATCTGGAAAAATCAAGCAAATTTTTACTTGTTTCTCATCGGTTTTTTTTAAATATTTCGAAAATTCCAGGCCGATATATCTGGAAGGTTTCTCTATAAACGGTAAAATCTCGTGCTCTATTTTTTTGAAAAAATCCATTGAAACCTCGGCTCGTTTTTTGCAAATCTAAAAAAAATTTCTTCGTCCAATTTTAAGGAGATAATTTTATCAATATTTTCTAAAAAGTCAAAGTTAGTTTTAGGAATTTCAAATCCAAAACTTTTACGGTCTACAATAGATTTTTTCCGCTTTCCTTCATGATGGGGTTTTGAAAAAATTGTAAAACAATTTTTAAAGATAAAACTGAAACAAAAAAACAGAAGAAAACTACAAAAAAAGGCCAAATAATAAAAAAAATTATCGTTTTTAAAAAAAGTAAAAATTTACAAACGATTGAACTTTAGGAAGGAACGAAAAAATTAGGCGGGGATTAAATAAGAAAACCTTGCTCACAACTGTATGAGCGAAACGGAGTGAAGCGAGTTTTGCGAGGAAAAGCCTAGGAAAAGCTCGAAAAACCTACGGCTTTGGAGTTGGTTTTTCGAAAGAAAAGAACGCCTCGTGCAATATTTCTAGCCTAAAAACGTGTGGAATTGAGACGAAAAAACGAATTTTTGAGCAAAAAACGATGGGTTTTGTTTTTTTCTTTAAGTTATCCTGAGAAAAAAATAAAGTTAAAAAATTCCATTTTCGGCAAAGCCTGCGGATTTCTAAGAATAAAAGTTTGGTCAAGTCTTTATTTTCTTTTTTGGCATTGCCCAAAAAATAAACAAAAAAGGCTAGTCTGCTGTACCTCAGAGATAGGGGAAAAATTATCTAAAATCTAAATTTCTAAAACTCGCCGCTCACGAGTGAGGGCTCAAACAGTTAGAAATTTCAAACGATTTTTTCAATTTTTTCCATCTTCTCTTTGCTATGCAGACATTTAAAAAAAGACAAAAAACAGAAAAAAAATAAAAATCTCGAAAAAGGACAAAAAAATCTCACGAGAAAGAGAAAATTAAAACAAGAATTTTAAAGAAAAACGTTTGAAGGAATTTAAAAGCTGGGCGAGAGGACTTTAGGAAGGAGCGAAAAAATTAGACGGGGGTTAAATAAAAAAACTATACTCGC
>JAVBNQ010000014.1:0-31085 GCA_031551405.1 bacterium
AATTTTCTCTTTCTCGTGAGATTTTTTTGTTCTTTTTATGAGTTTTTCTTTTTTCTTCTATTTTTAAATGTCTGCATAGTGAAGAGAAGATGGAAAAAATTGATAAAATCGTTTGAAATTTCTAACTGTTTGAGCCCTCACTTGTGAGTGGCGAGTTTTAGAAATTTAGATTTTTGAGAGTTTTTTCCCTATCTCTGAGGTACAGCAGACTAGCCTTTTTTGTTTATTTTTTGGGCAATGCCAAAAAAGAAAATAAAAATTTGACCAGACTTTCGTTTTTCGAAATCCGCAGGCTTTGCCAAAAATGGAAATTTTTAGCTTTATTTTTCTAAAATTTTTGTAAATTTTTATTTTCTTTTTTACAACTTGTTTTTTGAAAAATTTCAATCAATAAAAACAAAACAGTTTCGTTTTTTTTATTGAAAAACCGGTTTTTTTCAGCCTTCACGATGAAAAAAAATGGAATCAATCTAAACTGAATACATTGTTCATTTTGTACACAACGAACACTAAAATTTTATGTCAGGGTTATAATAAAAATGTTTTTTTACAATTTTCGCTGGCGTTTTATTGCCTCGGATCAAAACTTCTATTTCCCGTCCAAGCGTCGAGCACTTAGAATCAATCAACCCAAAAGCTATCGTTTTATTCAAGAAAAACGAATACGTTCCACTCGTGACTACACCGATTTTTTGGTCGTCTGCAAAAATTTCGTTTCCTTGACGAGGTATAAATTTTTTGTCGTTTATTTCTAAAGCAATAATTTTTTTTGAAATACCGTTTATTTTCTGAGCTAACAAACTTTTTTTGCCAATAAAATCAGATTTTTCGAGGTCAATTATAAAATCCAAACCTGCTTCAAGAGGCGAAATCTCCTCGTTCAACTCGTGTCCATAAAGCGGATATCCAGCTTCTAGCCTCAAACTATCTCGCGCTCCAAGTCCACAAATTTTTACTCCTAAATCCTGCATTTTTGTCCAGATTTGAAATATGCGGCTCGAGCTGTGGGAGAGTACGATTTCAAAGCCAATTTCGCCGGTATAGCCTGTTCTAGCAACGAGAGTATCGGGATTGATCTCAGAAAATTCGAAATATTTCAAATTTTTTATGATTTCAAACTCAGTAGGCTCGAAAAGTTGCTGCATTATTTCGAGGCATTTTGGTCCTTGCAAAGCCAAAATTATTCGCGACTTTAATTCGATTTTCACGTTAAGAGTATTGTTTTTGTTTAGCCAATCAAAAATTTTTATTTCATTGCCTGCATTTGCAACTACAAAAAATTCGGTTTCAGTTCTTTTGTAAATAATAATATCGTCTAAAATTCCGGCATTTTCATTACAAAAAACAGAATAAATCGCTTTGAAACAATTTTTGTTGGTTAAATCCGTCGGGACTAGCCTGTTTAAAAAATCCAGTGCATTTCCGCCTTTCACAGAAAAAAAAGCCATGTGCGAAGCATCAAAAACTCCAACATTATTCCGAACTGCAAAATGTTCATCTTTGATGCTCGTGACATAAATTGGCATTTCCCAGCCATTAAATTCTGCCATAAAAGCATTCATTTTTTTTATATCGTCGTAAAAAATTGTTTTTTTCATCTCAAATATTTTCTAATTCAAACATTTTTTCTATGCGTTTTTGATGACGTTCGCCTTCAAATTCTGTAGAAAGCCACTTGTCGATAATTTTTATGATTTCGATGTCATCTAAAACACGTGCTCCTAAACACAAAACATTCGCATTATTGTGTTTTCGAGACATTTCCGCAGTGTACTCGTTGTAACAAAGAGCAGCTCTGATTCCATGAATTTTGTTAGCGGCAATGCTCATGCCAATTCCTGTCCCACAAATCAAAATTCCTCGATCAACGATTCCATCTTTTACTTTTAACACAACTTTTTTTGCAAAATCCGGGTAATCGCAACTTTCTTCAGAATAAGTCCCCTCATCTGAAGCAAGATAACCTTTTTCAGTAAAAATTCGGATGATTTTTTTTTTGAGATTGAAGCCCGCGTGATCTGATCCGAAAGCTATTTTTAATTTCTCCATGATTATTCTCGCTTTAAGATAATTTCACGATATCTGTAAAATCTGCGACTTTTAAGCTCGCTCCACCGACGAGGCCACCGTCTACGTTTTCACATGCCATCAATCCTTGGATCGTCGCCGGGCTCACACTTCCGCCGTACAAAATTCGGATATCGTCAGCAGATTTTTGGCTGTAAAGACTTGCGATTTTCTTTCGAATGAAAGCGTGAACTTCTTCAGCTTCAGCTGGCGAAGCAGTTTTTCCAGTGCCAATCGCCCAGACAGGTTCGTAAGCTATCACTAAATTTTGCAAATCAACGCCATTCAATCCGTCGACAAGCTGTTTATTGATAACGTCGAAAGTTTTGTTTCCTTCTCGTTCAGACAAAGTTTCTCCAACACAAAGTATCACTTTCAAGCCTTTTGAAAGAGCAAGCTTTGTTTTTTTGTTAATAATATCGTCAGTTTCTCCAAAATATGCACGTCTCTCAGAATGCCCTAAAATTACGTAATCGCAGCCTGCGTCAAGAAGCATGTCGACAGAAATTTCGCCGGTATAAGCGCCGGATTCAGCGTAGCTGCAATTTTGTGCACCAAGCATAATATTTGTTCCGGAAACGATTTCTTTGACCTTTGCGAGCGCTGTAAATGGTGGACAAAGCAAAACGTCCTTGCCATTAATTTCTTTCAAATTTTCTGTCAATCCTTTCGTTAAATCAGCTGCCTCAGAAATTCGTTTGTTCATCTTCCAATTGCCTGCTAAAAACGGTTTTCTCATTTGGATTCTCCTATATTAATTTAATAATTTAAAAAAACTGCAGATTTTCTGCGAGGGACAAAATTTTAAGTGAATAATGAGATTTTTTAATAAGCCTTGAAATAAGGTGACTAAAATTCCAAATTCTGTAAAAGATTTTCAAGTTCTTCTATCGACGAAAATTTAAGCTTTATGCCGCCTGCGATTTGATTATTTCGAGTTGCTTTTACGCTAAGCGTCATATTTTTTTCGCCGAATTTTTCATCAAATTTTTCTCGCAAAATTTTCAAATAATTTTGCATGGCTTCGTCGTATTCTTTTTCTTTAAAATTTTCAAAATGTTTAATTTTTTTCTCGATTTCTATGACTGACAAATCTTTTGCTACAATTTCAAACGCAATTTTTTCTCTGGCGTCAAGATTTTCTATTGACAAAAGAGTTCTAGCTTTGACAGGACTAATTTTGTTTTCGCGAATATGTTTTTTTATGTTTTCCGATAGCTGCAGAAGTCGCAAAGTATTTGTGATATACGACCGACTTTTTTGGACGTGTTTTGAGAACTCATCTTGTGTGTAATGATATTTTTTTATGAGCTCATCATAAGTCTCGGCTTCTTCAATGACATTCAAGTCTTCTCGCTGGAGATTTTCTACAAGCGCAATTTCGAGTCGCTCGTTTTCGTTATAATTTTTGATAACCGCAGGAATTTTCGTGAGCCCGGCAATGATCGAAGCCTTGAGTCTTCTCTCTCCTGCAATCAAAAAATATTCGTCTTTGTCATCGGATTTTACAACAATAATCGGCTGTATAACTCCTCGCATCTTGATTGATTCGGCTAGTTCTTTCAATTTTTCTTGATCAAAAATTTTGCGAGGTTGGTATTTTCCTGCTTTTATTTTTTCAACTTCGATCTCTGAAATATTTTTATTTTTATCGATTTCCGTCCAGCCCGGGATGATCGCTTCTAATCCTTTGCCAAGTCCAGCCATTTTGCCTCCACAATTACACGAGATATTTTGGGAAATTCATGATTTCTTTTGCGAGTTCGAGATAAGCTTGCGCTCCGCTGCTTGCAATGTCGTACGTTAAAATCGGGCGTCCAAAACTTGGAGCTTCTGCGAGTTTAATATTTCGAGGGATTATAGTCTTGCAAACTTTTTTGGGGAAATATTTTTTGACGTTTTCAATCACGTCTTTGCTCAAATTTACTCTGGAATCGTACATTGTCATGACGACGCCTTCGATTTCCAGCGTATGATTTAAGTATTCTTTGACTGCTTTTATCGTGTTCAAAAGTTGCCCCAAACCCTCCAATGCATAATACTCACATTGTATTGGTATCAAGACTTGATCTGAGGCAGTTAAACTGTTGATTGTAAGCATTCCAAGCGATGGCGGGCAATCAATGATAATGTAGTCATAAAGTTCTCGGATTGACTCGAGAGCTTGTTTTAAGATAAATTCACGTTTATTCATAGAAATTATTTCGATTTCTGCGCCAACGAGATTAATAGACGATGGAGCTATATCTAACCATTCGATTTCAGTTTCTGAAACTACGTTTTCGATCGTTTTTTGGCCAGTCAAAACATTATAAATAGAGGACTTAATTTCTTCTTTTTTTATGCCAAAACCGCTGGTTGAGTTGGCTTGAGAATCCATATCGATTAGAAGTGTTTCTGCTCCGAGATTTGCCAGACTTGCAGCCAAGTTGACGCTAGTAGTCGTTTTCCCGACACCGCCTTTTTGGTTTGCAATTGTGATAATCGTGGCCATTTTGTCCTCAAAATAAGTAAATTTGAAAGATGTTTTTAGTTTTGTTTTATCTCTAAAAATTCCGATGTAATTTTTTTAAAACCCCATCATGAAGGAAAGCGGAAAAATTTTTGTTTCAAGGCCACGTGTTTTTGTATTTTCAAAACTTTTTTATCTTTCCGTCCACGTGTTGAAATTTTCAGTTTTCCCGCGCGAGGCGTTCTTTTTTCTCGAAAAACCAACTCCAAAGCCGTAGATTTTTCGAGCTTTCCCTAGGCTTTTCCTCGCAAAACTCGCTTCATTCCGTTTCGCTCATACAGTTGCGAGCAAGGTTTTCTTATTTAATCCCCACCTAATTTTTTTGTTCCTTCCTAAATTTTTTTGGTCTACTTTTAGGAGCCTACAGACGATAAATTTTAAAAACCTTGTTTAAATTTTCTCTTTCTCGTGAGATTTTTTAGTTCTTTTTATGGGTTTTTCTTTTTTCTTCTTTTTTCAATCGCAAAACCCAAAATCCAAAATCCTTTTGTTTTACGGCTCGAAAAATCTTTTTTTGACTTGAATAGAATTTTATTAGGTCTAAGCCACATTTTTAATCAAAAAAAACTTTCAGCAAAACTTGTTAGATGACGACAATCCCAGGGATGTTTTCAGCGCCGCAAGCATCACATCTATCCAAAACTCCTCGAATCATTTTGTGACAAGAATTACAAATCGTGAACTCCGGTGAAACCGTAATTTGCGCAGCATTCGTGTTTTCCCAGGTTTTTTTGACAAGATTCATGATCGACTCAGGCGACGGTTTTTCCTCACCAATAAACGCATGAATTATTGCACCGGCTGCGATCAAGGAATGAAATTTGCTTTGTTTCGCGATTCTTTCGACGATCGGAATATCCATGTCCGGCGCAAAATGAATGCTGTTTGTGTAATAAAAAGCATCGTTTTCAATGTCCCCTTTCACATATTTTATGCTCTCAGGATATTCTTTCACATCGACTTTCGCAAGTCTTCGCGCTGCTGATTCAGCCGGGGATTCCTCGAGAACAAATTTTAGGTTATATTTTTTCGCGGATTCATTGATTTTCAAAAACATACTTGAAATAATTTTGAGTCCGAGTTTAAACGCTGCGTCGCTTTCGTGCAATTGTTCGCCTATCAAATACTCAACGCACTCATTCAGCCCAAGCATACCGATGATGTAGCTGGCTTTGTCTAAATCAACGTAAGGGAATCCGTCGAGACTCGGTTTCCCGATTTGCCAAAGCGGTAATCCTTTTTTTGACATAAGTTGCTCGATAAAACGTCTCTTCTCAAAATGCGCCTCGATGCACATATCCATACTTTCCATTATGTCTTTTATGGTTCCCTCGATATTTCCCTTGCCGGCTCTGTAAGCGGCTTGAGGTAAGTTTATCGTGATATTTTGGAAACCGCAAAAACGCATACTTTCAGGCTTTTTTACCATTCTGTGATCGTATTCATCGGACAAATCCAGAGTAGTCCTCAGCCTGCAGCATTGCGATAACGTCACCGCATCTCTGTCAAAAACAAAGTACGGGGAACCATTTTCACTCGATATTTGGCAAGCAAGTTCGAGAATTTCGTATTGTTTCGGATCATTGAAAGTGTCCTCGTTGATATGCAAATCCATTTTTGGAAACTCGAAAACATGCCCGTTTGCGTCGCCACGTCTCCAAACTTCCATCAAAGCTTTTGCAAAATCTTGAGTCTCTTTTTCGTATTCGCTGTAATTTTTTCCGGTATATTTCCCGCCTGGTCCGATAGCAGGAACATCTTTGAGATAAACCGGAATCCCGGTGTGAATGTTGAAGTCAATAAATAACGTTTGTCCGCCTCGAGAAAAAGCGTTTTGTGCACAACTGAAAATTAAATATTGAGCTTCCTGAATCAATTCATCATGATTTTTTCCGACGAGATATGGCGCGTAGGCAATATTAGTGTACGCAATTCCTAAAGCTCCGGCGTAATAAGCCTGCATCGACGCCAAAAACGTGTTCAAATGTCCGGTCAAAGTGTGCGCGTGTTTTGCAGGTTTTGAGATAATATTTAAATTTTCGAGTTCAAGCCCAAATTTTTTGATGTATTCGAGTGAGTGTGTAGAACAATAAACTCTCGTCGGGTATCCAAGATCGTGTAGATGAATACGTCCTTTGAGATGCGCGTCGGCAATTTCTTTCGAGAAAATATGACTGAGAGCGTATTGTTTTAAAACATTTTCCGCAATTGCCAAATTCACAGCTTCCGGATTATTTGCGGCCAAATTACTGTTTTCCTGAGTTTTGGAAAAAATCAATTCCTCGAGATTATAAAGCGGCATACCAATGCTTTTATGTTTTTGAAGCTTACTTCCGAGTCCCATCACGAGTAATTCATTATCGATCAATTCTCGAATCAAGCTTGTGCTCACTTGCTTTAAATTCGAGTTTAGAATTTTTTTCTCGACTTTTTGCGCGACCTCGTAAGAAATATCCGGATCAAGCCCGGCTTCTTTAACGAGAGAGTCCATAATTTTTATTTTGTCCCAAGACTGGAGTTTTGATTCCGCTTCAGTCACAACTAACAGTGAAATATCAGTGGAATCTGATTCGTCGTATCCGGAAATTTTTACTTTCAAATTTTTCCTGGCTTCTTCTTTTAGATTTTGAGAATTAACGTATGCTTTTGCTGTAAATTTAAATCCGTTCTCGAGCAAAACATTTTCCATCGCTTCTCCAACAGCGCTTGCAGTCAAAGTTTCTCCGGGCAAAAATTTCGCTTTCAATTTTTCTTCGACTAAGTCCGCAAGTTTTTGGCAAGTTTTATCATCGAGCTTGTCTATAATTTTCCCAAGTTCTGAAAAAACTTTTACGATTTTATTTTTATCGTATTCGACGATACGTCCGTCACGTTTTTTAATGGAAAAAAAACATTTTTTGTAATTATTAAAGACCTGCATTATTGCTCCTATTTTTTCTATGCAATCGATTTATTTTAAGTTGATATATCGATGAGTTTTATTAAAAAAATCGTTGGATTTTTGTATTTTATTCGCTTTTTATTTCCAGTTTATAATATGTTTTTCAAGAGTTGCGACGCCTTTCCCAAGTTCTACTTTTGCGCCTAGCTCAGTCAAAATCATTTCGATAGCAGAAATCCCTATCACCAAATCGAATCTTTCCATGTAACCCATGTGTGCTAATCTGAAAATTTTGCCTTTCATCTCGAGCTGCCCGCCGGCTATGCTTACACCGTATTTTTCGCGCAAAATTTTGACAATTTTGCCGCCTTCGAGGTTTTCAGGCACTTTAACGGCTGTGACGACGTTCGATGGAGCTTGGCTGAAAAGCTCGAGCCCAAGAGATTTGACAGCTTCTTGAACAGCTTTAGCCATGTTCGCGTGTCTTTGCCAAACATTTTCCATGCCTTCGCTCAAAATAATATTCAGAGCTTCATCGAGTCCGGAAATCAGTGAAACCGGCGGAGTAAAAGGTGTCTCTCCGTCAGGCAATTTCTTCTTGTATTTTTTTAAGTCAAAATAGAATTTTGGAAGATCTGATTTTTCCGCTAAATCCCAGGCTTTCTGGTTCAAGCTAATAAATGCTAATCCAGGAGGAATCATGAATCCTTTTTGTGAACCAGAAACAACAACGTCTATTCCCCATTCGTCGGTTTTCATTTCTTCTCCGACGAGGCCGCTGATCGTATCAACAACAAGAACAGCGCTAGTTTGATTAGTGATTTTTGCAATACCTTTGATGTCGTTCAAAGTTCCGGTTGACGTCTCAGTCAATGTAGTAAAAACTGCGACTGTATCTTTATTCAAATCTAAGGCTTCTTTGAGTCTGGCAAGATTCACAGCTTTTCCATATTCTTCTTTCAACACGATTGGTTCGAGCCCGGCAGCTTTCAAAATATTCGTCCATCTAGCGCCGAAAACACCTGTGTCGAGAACGATTGCTTTGCTATTTTTGGAGAGCAAATTGAAACAAGCAGCTTCCATAGCTCCGGTACCTGAAGACGACAAAATTAAAACATCGTTTTGTGTGCAAAAAACTTTTTTCAAGTTATCTTTTACACGGTTAAAAATTTGGCTGAATTCGCTCGTTCTGTGATGAAGAATTGGCAGAGCTTCTTTTGCCAAAACTTCGGCTGGAACAGGCGTTGGTCCAGGAGTTAACAAGTACTTTTTTTTCATTTTTGCTCCTTTTTAAATTTTTTTGCCTTCACGACTGAAAAGCAAGAAATTAGGTGGAAAAATTTAGAGAATTTATATTTTGTTTTTTTTTGCTCAAAATTTTGTTTTTTCATCTCAAGTCCACGCGTTTTTATGCTCGAAATCTCGTGTGTGGCATTCTTTTTTCTCGAAAAACCAACTCCAAAGCCGTAGTTTTTTCGAGCTTTTCCTAGGCTTTTTCTCGCAAAACTCGCTTCATTCCATTTCGCTCATACAAATTGCGAGCAAGGTATTTTTACTTTTCACCCCCGCCAGTTCTTCTGCCCCTTCCTAAAGTTTTCCTGTCTGCTTTTAGGCGTCTACAAACGCTAAATTTTAAAAACCCTTGTTTAAATCTTCTAATTTTCGCGAGATTTTTTTGTTTTTTAATTTTTTTTATTTTGTCTTTTTTAAAATGTCTGCATAGCGAAGAGAAGTTGGAAAAAATTAAAAAAAGCGTTAAAAATTTTCAACTGTTTGAGCCCAATTTTTTGTGGCGAGTTTTGGTCGCTAGCGCGACTCGCAATTTTTCGCGGCTCCGTTATTAAATTTTAAAATTTAAACTTTTTGACTCTGCTAAGCATAGCCGTCACGCAGTGACCGAGCAAAGAAAAGTAACAAATAAATTTGATAAACTTTTGGTCAAAAGCAAGATGACTGTCTTCAGAGTTCGACGGAAAATTTAAAAGTTTTTAAAAACACAAAAACCAAATTCTTTCGTTTTCCAGCTCGAAATTTTTTTTATCGACTTGAATGGAATTTTATTAGGTGTTAGTCCCTTTTTTATTTTACTAAAACTTTATCAACGATCTCAGTAAAATTTGAAACGAGAATAATCTCGATTTTATCCAAAACCTCTTTCGGGATCTCTTTCAAATCTTTTTTGTTGATTTCCGGTATGAAGATTTTTTTAATGTGAGTTCTGTATGCCGCCAACGCTTTTTCCTTGAGCCCACCAATAGGCAAAATTCTGCCGCTTAGAGTGATTTCTCCTGTCATAGCGATATGGCTTTTTATTTTTCTTTTTGTAAAGGCTGAAAGCATGGCTGTCGTCATCGTAATTCCGGCTGACGGACCATCTTTTGGGATCGCGCCTTCCGGAACGTGAATATGAATTTCTGCGTCTTCAAATGCTTTTTTCGGGATCCCGAATTTCTCGTAATTAGCTCTGAGATAAGAAAGTCCGGTTTGCGCAGATTCTTTCATTACTTCGCCGAGCTTACCTGTCAATGTCAATGTCAAGCCGCCTTTGCTTGGCATTCGAGATACCTCGATATTGAGAATTTCGCCGCCAACTTCTGTCCATGCGAGTCCTGTCGCTATGCCGATTTCGTTGTTAGTAAACGTTTCCAAATTATACTTCGGCACCCCTAAATATTCCTCGACTTTTGCTAAATCTATTTTTTCCGTTTGCGTTAGACCAAGTTCAGCTTTTTTACGAGCTACTTTTCTGCAAACTGATGAAATTTCGCGCCTTAAATTTCTAACGCCCGTTTCCTCGGTGTACATTGTCGCGATCTTGTTGATGCTCTCGTCAGAAAACGAAATATCTTTTTTTACAAGTCCCATATTTTTTATTTCTTTTGGTATCAAATATTTTTTTGCAATTTGCATTTTCTCGAGGTTTGTATATCCGGAAAAATCGACGATTTCCATTCTGTCCAGGAGTGGACTTGGAATATTGTAGAGATTATTTGCCGTAGTGATAAACATAACGTCCGATAGATCAAATCCAACTTCGAGGTAATGATCGGAAAAAGAATTGTTTTGTTCTGAATCCAGCACTTCTAGAAGCGCTGACGATGGATCTCCTCTAAAATCACTGCCGAGTTTGTCTATTTCATCGAGCAGAAAAACCGGATTTTTTGAGCCTGCTTTTTTGATTGATTGAATAATTCTGCCGGGCAATGCGCCAATATAAGTCCGTCTATGTCCTCTGATTTCTGCCTCGTCTCGCACTCCGCCCAGAGAAATTCTGACAAATTTTCGTGACATAGCTCTAGCAATCGAACTTGCGATACTCGTTTTCCCTACACCCGGAGGGCCGATGAAACAAAGAATAGGACCTTTTAATTTTTCATTTAATTTGCAAACAGCTAAATATTCGAGGATTCGTTCCTTGACTTTTTCGAGGCCGTAGTGATCTTCGTCGAGAATTTTTTTTGCCTCAGCAATGTCGAGCTTATCCGGCGTTTTAATCGCCCAAGGAAGCGAAACGAGCCAATCCAAATAATTTCTAGTCACATTTGCCTCAGGAGAATATGGGCCCATTTTTTCTAATTTTTTCAGTTCAGTTATAGCCAGTTTTTCGGCTTCTTGGCTCATTTTTGCAGAAGCGATTTTAGCTCGGAAATCTTCAATTTCTTTGACGCCTTCGTCTTTTTTATTGAGCTCTTTTTGTATCACTTTTATCTGCTCTGTCAAATAATATTCTTTTTGAGCCTTTTCGATTTGGCCTCTAACTTTCCCGTGAATCTTGCGCTCTAAAGAAAGAATTTCGTTCTCTTGAACCAAAATTTTTTCGAGGAATTTAATTCGCTCTTTTTTGTCTTTGATTGACAGCAAGTCTTGTTTATCTCGAAGTTTTATGCTTAAGTACGATGAAATCGTATCTATTAATTCGTCTGCATCCTCTAAGTTCACGATTATTTGGTTGATTTCAATTGGAATTTTACGGTTCATTTTGCAATAATCGTCGAATAAATCTATGATTGCGCGCATATTCGCTCTCATTTCGAGGGAATTGTCTTTCTTGTTAATTATCGGATTAACTTCGACTTCGATATATTTTTTTAGATCAGAATAATCTGAAAAAGTTGCACGAGTCAAACCTTCAACTAAAATTTTTAGCGATCCGTCAGGCATTTTGAATAATTGTAAAATTTTACAAATTACGCCGATTTCATAGAGATCTTTTTCTGCCGGATCTTCGAGCATATAATTTTTTTGCGCACAAATAAAAATCAATCGATTCTTCAGCATAGCTTCTTCGACGGCGATGATCGATTTTTCGCGTCCAACCGTAAGCGGAATTACCATTGAAGGAAAAAATACTACATCTCGAGTTGGAACCAAGGGAATTTTTTTTACGTCAAAGTTTTTATTGTTGTTTGCTAATTTTTTTGTGATAGGTCTTGCCAAATTAATTCTCCTCAATTTTTCTTTCAAAATTTTTTATGTCGTCAAGAGTCAAAATAATAGTTTCTTCAGAAGAATCCGGAAGAGAATACATTGTGTCGAGCATGATGTTTTCGATTATTGCTCGTAAGCCTCGAGCTCCGGTCCCGCGCGTCATTGCTATTTTTGCGATTTCTTTTATTGCGTCGTCGCTAAATTCCAAATTTTTGCTCTCAAAATCAACCATTTTTTGGTATTGTTTTATTATTGCATTTTTTGGCTCCGTCAATATTCGAACAAAATCGTTTTCGTCTAGATCATCCAAAATTGCCGTAATCGGCAATCTTCCGACGAATTCCGGGATTAATCCAAAATTGATCAAATCTTCAGGCTGACAATTTTTGAAAATAGTTTCTTTATCTTTTTTGTTTAAAGACGAGAAAATCTTTGCGCCAAAGCCAAGTCCTTGATTTTTGATACGAGATTCGATAATTTTTCCGAGTCCGTCGAAAGCTCCTCCGCAAATAAATAAAATATTTGTAGTATTTAGTTTTATATACTCCTGTTGTGGATGTTTCCTGCCGCCTTGAGGAGGAACATTTGCAATCGTTCCTTCCAAAATTTTTAATAATGCCTGCTGAACACCTTCACCGGAAACGTCTCGTGTGATTGACGGATTGCCGGTTTTTCTGGCGATTTTGTCGATTTCGTCGATGTAAACTATGCCAATCTCAGCTTTTTTAACATCAAAATTCGAGTTATGGAGCAGCCTGAGTAAAATATTTTCAACGTCTTCTCCGACGTACCCAGCCTCGGTTAAACTTGTAGCGTCTGCGATTGCAAACGGCACTTTTAGCATTTTTGCCAAAGTTTGAGCCAGGAGAGTTTTACCGGTTCCGGTTTTTCCGATGAATAAAATGTTCGATTTTTCAATTTCTACGTCTTTTGTTTTGTTTTCATTATATTTTATGCGTTTGTAGTGGTTATGAACTGCGACGGACAAAACTTTTTTCGCTTGATTTTGTCCAACAACAAATTGGTCTAAAAATGCGTGAATATCTCGAGGTTTTGGGATTTCCGGGATCAAGTCTTCGACAGGCTCTGGGTTTTCCGTGGCATTAGCTTCTTGTTTGATCAGGATATTATAAGCGACTGTAAGACAGTCTTGGCACAGAAAACTAGTTCCATTGCCAATGAATCTTTTTAGCTCTTTTTCAGTTTTTCCGCAAAAAATACATTTTTTTTCCATTGTAAATTCCTTTTAAAAATATAAAAAAGCGATTTAAATCGAGTTTTTTTAAAGTGAAAGCGTAATTTTGATTAAATTGAGACGGCGGAATAAGCAAATTTTTCGAAGGATTTTGAACCCTGTTTTTAAAAGTTTATCGAATTGAAGAAGCGATGAAGAGAAATCACCGCAAAACAGAAGGTCAGTGCTGTTATTTTTTTTCGATTACATTGTCGACTAAACCATAATTTTTTGCGTCCATTGCTGATAAAAAATTATCGCGTTCAGTGTCTACATAAATTTTCTCGATAGTTTGGCCAGTGTGTTTTGCTAAAATTTCGTTAAGGTTTTTACGAATTTTCAAAATTTCTTTTGTGTGAATTTCGATATCAGTTGCTTGTCCTTGGATGCCGCCGAGAGGCTGATGGATCATTACTCTAGAATTTGGCAATGAGAAACGTTTTCCTTTCGCCCCACTCGCTAAAATCACTGCAGCCATACTTGCGGCTTGACCAACGCAAATCGTCGAAACGTTTGGTTTTATGTATTGGATCGTATCGTAAATCGCAAGTCCTGCCGTTACGACGCCCCCCGGAGAATTGATGTACAAATAAATGTCCTTGTCCGGATCCTCGGCTTCCAAAAATAACAATTGCGCTACAATCAAATTGGAAATGTCGTCGTTAATTGCAGTACCTAAAAATATTATTCTATCCTTCAGTAGTCTCGAATATATGTCGTACGTTCTTTCTCCGTGTCTCGACTGGTCAACAACCATTGGGATTACTGTCATTTCGCCTCCTTCGTTTTTATTGTTTTTTTGCGTTGTCTAATAAAAACTGAAACAATTTTTCTTGAGTAATGTCATTCATTCTGTTTTCCTTGTCTTTTTGGTAATATTCCCTCAAAACTTTTTCTTGCGATTTATTCTGTTCAATTTTTTCGTTAAGCTTCTTCTCGAAATCTTCTTCTGTGGCTCTCAAATTTTCTTTTTCTATTATCGCGTTCAAAATATAGTAAGCTTTTATTTTATTTTCAGCCTCTTGCCTAAAAGCTTCTTTGTCATAACTAGGCATTTTGATTTTGTAATTTTTGTAGAATGCTTTTGTTCTTTCAAGTAAATGATCCATTTCGCGCTCAACCATTGTTTTTGGAATTTCGATTGGATTTTTTTCGATTATTGAATTTATTATTGAGTATTCGATTGCGCGATTTTTTTCGTTTTCTTTTTGTTTTGTCAAAGAATTCTTTATTTCATTTTTGAAACTTTTTACATTGTCTTGTTTGAAAAAATTTTGTACTAATTCGTCGTTTAATTCAGGTAAAACTTTTTTTTCAATCTTTTTTATTTTCACGTCAAAAACAACGTCTTTCCCGGCCAAATCAGCTGCATGATAATCGTTAGGGAATTTTAGGTCGAGCTTTTTTTCTTCGCCAGTTTTCATGCCGAACAAACCCTCAATGAATCCATCGATAAATTTATCGTTTTTTATTGAGATCAAATGATCGTTTGCAGAGCCGCCGTTAAAAGCTACTCCGTCTAGCGTTCCTATAAAATCGACAGTAACAAAACTATTCTCGCCGACTGCAGCATTTTCGTCGAGCTCGAAAGAGGATTGTTTATCAAGCAATTTTGCGATATATTCTTCGACTTCTTGCTCGCCTACATCAGTACTTTTTTCTTCTTTCAACGGTATATTTTTATAGTCTTTGACTTCGAAAACGGGCGCAACTTCTATCAAAATTTTCATCTGTAAATCGCCATTTTCCGCAAATTTTAGGTCTTGGACTGCGGGTTCAGAAACAGGAGCAATTTTTTCATCTTCTAGAAGAGTGTTAAATGTTTCCGAAACGATTTCTTCTAGCATTTCATGTTCTGTAGTAGCGGTGAATTTCGTTTTTATCAAATCCAGAGGAGCTTTTCCCTTTCTGAAACCGTCGAGAGTTGCTTCATTTTGGATTTGTTTAAAGATTTTTTCTCGTGATTCATCTAATTTTGTTTTTTCTACCTCTACGTTGAATATGATTTCACAAGGTTTTTGCTCACTATTAATGATATTTAATCCGTTCATTTTGTGCTCCAAATTTTAAGGTTTATTTTCGTGTTTGTTCGACGATAAATACGTAGGCAAAATTAATTTTGCTATTATAATTTAATTTTTTTTAAAAATCTAGATATAAAATTTTTTTTAGAAATCTTGATTTTTGTGAGTCAATCTTGATTTAAAAACTTGCTTTTTTCATGAAAATAGCGATAATTTGCAAAAAAGTTTTTTGGAGGAATTTATGCAATCGATTCTTAATTTTTTTATAACTTTACATTTGCCAAACGAGGCGATTACATTATTGTTGTCAATGCTTCCGGTCTCAGAGGTAAGAGGCGCTTTGCCTATAGCCATGACACTTTTCAAAATGAGCTGGATAAAAGCTTATCTCCTCAGCGTACTCGGAAATATCAGCATTATTCTGCCATTTATTTGGTTTTTGGAAAAATTTTCGCATTATTTGATGAGGTTTAAGGTTTTTAAGAGATTTTTCGATTGGTGGTTCGCTAAAGCCAAAAAAAACGAGGCTTTGATTCAAAAATACGAGGTGTTAGGGCTTGGGATTTTTGTTGCAATTCCTCTGCCGATGACCGGAGCTTGGACTGGTTGCGTAATTGCGTATCTTTTCGGATTGAAAAAATGGCAGTCATTTCTATCGATAGCAGCAGGAGTAGTGGTCGCTGGAGTGATCGTTTTGGCGATTACTTTGGGAGGAATGGCAGTAATTTAAAATTATCTTTGAATAAGCAGGGAATTTGAACGTTTAAAAAATTTTGAAATTCACAGATTTGCTGAGACAATATTTTTCAAAAGTTGCTTGCTATTAACAAATTACCTTCTTAATTATTATCATCATTATTATCATCGTCTTTAAAAAAATATTTTGCCATTATTTTGCCAGTTTTAGGTTGTATTTGGGAAACTATTTCTTTTTCCTTCCGACCAACTCGTCTATCGAAATCTCAAAAGCTTCGGCGATTTTTGTGACGGTTTGAATTGTTGGATGCGTTGCCGCGCCTTGCTCTATTTTTGTAATCGCATTGTAAGATAACTGTGTTTTTTCTGCCAATTTCTGTTGCGACCAATTCTTCTTTTTTCTCAACTCTTTTATTTTTTTAGCTAACATTTTTTTGCCCCTTCTAGCTTTTACTTTTTTATGAATTTAATTCTCTGGTTCTTTGTCATCAATATTTTGTTCTTTTATTTTTTGCCTAACCAATAAGTCCTGTATCGTAAACTCTTTATCGCTTTTTACTTGATCTCGCCCTGCATTTTTTGCTGCATATAACTGATCATCTGCCGCCTCTATCAATTTATCTCGCAAATTTTTTATTTCTCTATTGCTTCGCTCTTCGCTTGAAGCACTATCTTTCAAAGTCGCAACTCCAATACTGATCGTAACTCCTCTCCTATGTCTGTTTTTAAAATCTAAAAATATTGGATCTTCTTTGACTTTCAAATTTATTCGTTCCGCCAAGTATCGAGCATCATTAGCCTTTGTGTTTGGCAAAATAATGACTATTTCTTCTCCGCCATACCTAAATACTTCGTCGTTTTCTCTTACGAATTTCTTTAAAAATGCGCCCATTGCTTTCAAAACTTCATCAGCTTTGAGATGCCCGAGATCAGTGTTGAATTTTTTAAAAAAATCTATGTCTATCATAAGAACGCTTATCGCCTCGCCGCTAGTCGTCGCAAAAACTATTTCTTCAGACAAACGTCTCATCAAAAAGCCTTTGTTATAAATTCCCATCAAACTATCTTTCAATGCTTTGTCTCGCAGAGTAATCGAATTGATAATAAGAGGAGCTACTCTTAACAAAAGACCCAAGAGTTTGATTTCTTCACCTGTATATTCTTGACCGTCTTCTTTCTCGCCAACAACTATAAATCCTAAAAAAGTAGAATGAAATAATGCCCCTACTAATTTGCCTTGCATTTCGCTCAAAAGCTTCGCCGTGCCAACTAAATCTTTTGACCGCGTTTTTTCCGCCCAGCCTGCAATCTCTTCGGTCCTCAAAACTTCCTTCATCTCTTTTAAATACGAAACTATCGCAGAATTTTCTTTTATTGTTTTATATATTGGGCCGAGGTTAGGATAATTAACGTCTTTTTTAGAATGACGCCTTTCCTTTTCATCCGTTAGAACTTTACTTTCTTGATATTCGTATTGTTCCGTCTCCTCGTTATAAAGATAAATAGTAATAGCTTTTGCTTTTATTGAGTTAAAAAGCAATTTATCTGTAGCTCCGCAAAATTCCGCCAAAGTTCTTGCTCGTCCTAAATTTTGGATCGAATCCATCATATTGTTTGTATATTTATTTTTAAAAAATTTGATAAATTTTTCTGCGTATTTTTGAGACATAGTCTCTAACATTTTCACGTTAATAATTTCAAATTGCGTTTTTTTGATAATATCGTCTAAATATTTCAAATCCTGCTTATGATAAAGACTGTTATCAAGTTTTTTGCCATAACAAACTACGCAAATCATCTCGCCATTAAAAAAAATTGGGAAATAAACTTCGTATTCTAATTGATTTAAAATTTCGATAAATTCCGAGTCTTGCTTTAAGGAAATAATGTCTTCTTTATATAGCTTTTTTTTAGTCTCTTTCAAATGTTTTACAACTAGGTTTTCCAAATCTAAAGTCTGGACACTAGATGTTTCGTTATTTGTTAAAAATAATTTATAAAAATCTCCAGCGTCGCTTAGCATATAACAAGAACTATGCGTTAAATTTAAAGCATCCGCAACCTGATTAACCACAATTTTTATGATATCTTTGAGGTCATAAGACTGAATATTATTTTTGCTTATGTTGTCCAGCTCAGTCCAAATATTTTTTTGTTTTCTTAAGAAAAAAGATTCTATTTTAGTAAGTAACCAATCTCTAGTAAAAAATATATAAAAACAAGAGAAAATAGAAAAATATATGCAGGGGTAGTTTGTACATTTTTGTAGAAAAAAGAAGGTTGCTGTAAAAACGATACCATTCATTGCAACGTACCCGATGTATTTTGCAAAATATTTCCAAGCTAAGTTGATGTCCATAAGATTATATTTGATTATGGCATATGAAACTGTAAAAATATAAATAGGCGTTAAATATATTCCTAGCGGAGCAATCTTGATATTAAAAACTGGGAAAAAAGCCGTGGATCCGCCAGCAAATCCAATAGCACAGCCCAACAGCAAATATCTTATTTGATTTTTCTCTTGCGAAATATATTTATTAGAATTCATTGCTCTAAAAAGTAAAAATAAACTATATACAAATGTGTATGTAAAAAAAAGTGTGTAAATATAATAAATTATACCAGAGCTTGGGTAATATAAATTTGCAAACATAATTTCAACATCGGGGATAAAATACTCTGGAAATATTAGAGATAACGCTAAAATTGCAAAGGCAACAAAATAATAAAAATGAATTTCTTTTTTTTTAGTTTCAAAAATTTTTAGTAAGCAGCAAACAAAATTAAAAAAAAGTACAGGAATAAAAATAGCGCTTAAATTCAAAAATCGTCCCCAAAAAAGCGCATTATCTCTAGTTAGTGAGCTAAATAAAAAATATAGTCCAATTCCCCAAAGGCTCACAGCCAAATTAAATAGAATCCACTTAAAAGATAATTTTTTACTTGAATTTCTATTGTATAAAAAAGTCAAAAAACTATTTAAGATGCTTGAAACCGCGATAACAAAACCACCTAAAGATAAATAATTTAAAGAAAAATGCATACAGAAACCTCTTTGCCTTTTTTTAAGCGCTCGTCATTGCGAACGAATTGAAAAAACTCATTTCTTTTCTCTGTCATTCCTGCGAAAGCAGGAATCTGAAACATTTGTTGTTAAAGCTTTCGTGCTAGATTTCTGCTCCCGCAGGAATGATGGAATTTTTTAACGAAATGATACAAAAATAAAATAAATTATTGTTTCTCTATATTCAAAAATAAAACGCCTTTTCTTTCAACAAAAACATCTTTTATATTTGGCAAATTACTTGCTAAAGCTTTCAAATCCTCTTCGCTTCTATAAAACAAAAACCATTCTCCACCTAATTCCATATACTTTATTAAATTACTTCCTTTTGAATAATTTCCAATTATAAATAAACCATTTTCGTCTATTTTTTCAAATAATACTTTCATTAGTCTTTTACAACTATTTTCAGTCAAATATTCAAACAAACCCGAGCTATAAATAAAATGTTGATTCTTTTCTATTCTGTCTCTAACATCCGCTTTTTTTATAACTTCATACACTGATTCATTTAAAAATTTAAAATTAGTTTTTCTTTTATATTTCTTTTTTAAACTTTCTAGTTTACCTTTTGAATATTCTAATGCTTCGCTAGAAATGTCTAAAAGCGTAAAATCGCAATAATCCGCTAAATCATCTTTCATAAATTCTTGAATTTCAATACAAGGACCACTTGCGATACTGGTAATTTTTATTCTTTTATTTTCTGATCCTTTATTTCCCAAAACTATTTTTTTTATTTTATCTAATAAATATGGAATTCTATCTCTATTTGCTGTTGATAGTTCTATGTATAAAGTGTATTTATCCATAACTTTAGCAAACAAACTTTCTCCTTGAGGAACGTTTTTATAAATCATGTTCATCATTTCATAATCGCCCGCATACCCCAAAGGTTTGTAAAAAACACGATTTATAAAAGGAGATAAAAGCAAAAAGCCATGTAATGCATTTTGAAAATATTTTAGATATTTTATATAGTTTTCGTCTTTTACATCCAAATGTTTAACAGAATCATCAAGGTTTTGTAAATGAGTATCCATCTTTCCAAAAAATTCTTTTTCTAAAGAATCCAACATTTCGTTTGTAAATTTTTCTTTTATTTTTGGTTCTTCTTCTTTTATGTTTTCTTCAAAATCATCCAATATTTTTTTTAGATTTGTAAGCTCTGATGCAAGTTCCTTGACTTCGTCTTTAAATTCCTTCGGCAAAATCTCGCCAATCACTAATGTCTCTTTTATTTTTGTAATAGTAGAATCGATTTTATTTTCATTTTTTCTAGCCAAAACTTCATCAACTGGAATGAATCCTTCTTTTACATAAATTCTGACTTCAAAATCATTATTTTTTTGGCGAATATCAGTAATAACCACGTCGCCTTGGAATATGCTTTTATCATCGATTGTTATGTTGAAATTTTTTAAGGTTTCGCTTTTTTGAAGTGTAAAATGAGGGTTTTTAATAAGAAGTAATGCGCCATACTTCGAAAAATTCAAAAGTTGCGCTCGTTGGATTTCGTCGTCGATTGTAAAAGATATTTTTGTTTTAAGATTATTTATCGACTCAATACTAAAACGTTTTGCTCTTTTTTTGAAAACATTTTCTTGCGACAGAAATTCGAGTCCGATTTTATATTTTTTTTGTCTATTGCTTTCATAATCTTTTAGATAAACAACTTTGCTAATTTCGATTATGCTTTCATATTCGTTATTGAAAATTTTTATGTTTTTTAAAATCGTATCTTTTTCAAAAAATCCTTCATTTTCCATCATATAAAACGAAAGTCCTCTTTCGCTTATTTCTTCAATTTTTTTGATCAATTTACAATTTTTTGGAAAATTTAGATTGATTTCAATGCTCAAAGTTTCGTCGCTAATTCTCTTTAATAAACGTTTGTCAGGAGTTGTTAATATGCGGGAAAAATCTCTCTTTTCGTTAAATTTATTTGCCATATAAATACCCCACTATATATTTTTTTAATAAAACAGATATTTCACTCCGAATCTAAGCGAATCTGACGGGAATTCGTACGCAGCTCCATTATCTTTTACTTTGTCGGAAAAATTGTGAGCATAGGAAATCCCGAATACAAAAGCGTTTATTTTGTACTCAGTTCCTAATGTCAAAGTCGTTAAATCATATTGATCTGTATTTAAAAGATTTGCTCTATCTTGCTGATTGTATGGCGATGGGTCGCGTCTTATTCCTGCCAGCAAATCAAACGCCTCATTAAGTCTGTATTTTGCTCCCAAACTTAACATTGTTGTAGCTTTCCAATTTAAATTTTGGTTTATATCGACAAAAGTTGTTCCGCTTGCATCGTATTTAATATCCTCTTTCATACTTGAATAATCTGCAACGTCAGCGCTAAAAGCCAGCATTAAATCTTCCGTCACGTCATACGCGATTCCAAGACTATAAGTGAATGGATATTTGTAATTTTGAGTATAATTTGTTTTTTCGTGAACATCCGGATTGCCTAATACTGCATAAACTCCGACTTGATCGTATCTAGCGTCGCCTTTTATTTTTATAGTCGCTCCACTTCTGATGCTAAAACCCAAACGTAAAGTTTCGATAGGGGAATACAAAACGCCGCCCATTGCTTCAAGACCATAGCCATCGCCTTTTCTTTCTACCGAAACCTCGTAGGTATTCAAAGGCGTAATAATTGTTGCGTTAGAAGTGTATTCTTTTTTTGCTTTTAGCTCGCTCTGCATATAAATTACGTCTAATCCTATGCCAATCGAAACTTGATCGGATATTCGTTTTGCTCCGGAAATATTTGCGACTATCAAGCCGTACTCTGAATTTAAAGAAGCTTTTAATTCGTCGCTAAAACCTGGAACAGCATCTGCTTTGACGGTGTCGCTCCATTTGCCGCTTCCGCCGCCAACTCCATAAATACCAATCGCAAGAGTTATATCCTCTATTTGCGTATATCCGGCTACAAACGGTATAAAAGCGTCGACTGTAAGATTTTTATTGTTGTAAGATGTTCGTTCTGTGGGATAAATTTGTGGAATTGGGAAATCGTTTTTGGATGGGGTGAGAGGAGAATTATTTTGCAATGAACTTGTACTTTTTGCTTTTGAATCAACATAAAAACTTGTAAATTCAAAGCCATTGCCTTCAAGCTGAGTTAGACCTGCTGGATTGTAATAAATTGCGGTTGCGTCGTCTGCGCCTGCAGTGAATGCTCCACCCATGTTTGTCGCTCTGTCGCCAGGCTGTACAAAGATTGAACCAGAAAAAACAGCGGAAGGTAGATAAAGTGAAACCAAAAAACTTAAAAATAGTTTTTTCATTAAATGATTTCCTCCTTTTCTATGTTATAAATTTTATTAAAGTTCCGTCTTTTTTTTTTTTGAGTTCTTAGTCGTTTATTTTCAACCTTTATTTACAACTTAAAAACACAGTGTTTTTTATCTATTATGAGGACTGCATTTTTATTTTTTAAAATTTTTAATTATGCGTTGGTCTCTATATTATGCTGCTTTCTCTTTTATAAATTTTACTATAATTTTCTAAATATTCGTTACAAAGGTTTTCAAAGCTCACGTTATTAATAGTCAACCCATGTTTTTTGGCTTCAAGTCTCTTCTCGAGTTCTTCTTTAAATTTTTTGACAAGGCTTGGGTCGCTAGAAACAGCTTTTTCTCTTTACTTTCCGTCTTCTCTCTAAGAAAGATACCAAATTTTGTTTTTTTTCTACGATGTAACATAAATGAAATTCTTTTTTATAAAATCAATCTTCTATATACCTTTATAACAAGTATACTATTTTTGTCATTATTTTGTCATTAAAATTTTTTAAATCTTGCGAAACTTTATTAAACTTTTTGGCTCAATTTGGGCATAAAAAAAAGATCGTCATTTCTGACGATCTTTTTTAATGGCGGGGACGACGAGACTCGAACTCGCGATCTCGGCCTTGACAGGGCCGCATGTTAACCAACTACACTACGTCCCCTAAGATGTGATTAATTTGCAAATATTGGTGGGCGATAGAGGATTTGAACCTCTGACCCTCTGCTTGTAAGGCAGACGCTCTCCCAGCTGAGCTAACCGCCCAAAAAGATAAAATTTTACAAAATATATTGACTTATAGACGAGAAAAATTTTTAGTAGTTCAAATTATCATATTTTTTATAAATTGTCAAGGACTGTAGCTGCAAAATTAATATGCCTATTTTTTGGGAACTAGATTCCGAGCAGAAAGATTCAAAAAACATAAAAATTTGAGATTTATGCTTTAATTTAAGAGATAAAACATAAGTTTTTTATGAAAAAATCTTAAAAATATTAAGTTTGAGATTTTATATCCCAATAATACCATTCGTCATAAAACCTGTTGTCTCGATATAAAGCGATTTTCTTGTCAGGCAAAGCTTTGAGAGAGAAGGAAATCCAAAATTCACGATATAATTTGCTAGTCGCATCATACTTATCAAAAACCGAAAATTTCATTTCCCAGCAATGCAAATCTCGATATATCGCAAATTCGCGCTCTTTTTGTTTCAAAACATCATTCCTCGTGTAATCGTAATCAACCCTAAAACTGTAATCCATTCTCCACTTAAAATTAGGCCTAAATTTTATCGTTGTGATGGCGTCAACTTTGCCGGGTTCGTGCGGCAGATAACTCACATTTTCACTGAATGAAATCCTAGGACTTGGAAAAAAATACAAAATATTTTGGAAAAAATCGTTTTTTTCCTGCTGCAAATTATACTGCGTTCGAGTGTAAGAGTTGAAATATTTCCCAAATCTAGCTCTCACTTCAGTTGTGATAGGAGAAAATCTATCGACGGTATTGTTAGTTTTAAGGTTAAAATCATAGCCGGAATAAGCCCTGACTTTTAGCGCTCCTCGCAAAAAATACGTGTTTATATCGATATTGAGCTTCTTTGTATCGACATTTTTGACCGAACCTTCGATGTCAGTTGTGTAGTAATAACTCAAATTCAAATCGATGTCTCGAGTGATGCGATTGCGTAAATTCAAATTCGTATCAATTTTTGTCTGCGATATTTCGTGATAGACATTGAATTCATCGAGTTTGTTTTCCAGCGGTTTACGAAGACCAACAGTTGGCGTAAGAGTGATATTTCTCGTGAGTTTTTGCGATGTAGTCAGATTGAAGTACGAATTTCCGGATAAATAATAATTTTCGTTTATAGTGCTGTAATTGTCGACAAAATTAAACCCAAGCTTGTAAAAAAGTCCGTTTACAAAAAATTTATTACGGTTTGTGTCGAAACTGAAACTTGGAAGATATTCGCGAGAACGAAGATATTTTAGTTTGGTATTATCCCAATTTTCTTCTCGTTCCCAGAGTAGCATCATTGAATAAAATTCTTTGAAATAATTGAGCGAGGAATACGAGTAAATATTACTTTTCAATCGTTCGCCGGGATTAGACGAGCTCGGGTCACCGGTGTAAGTAAAATCTCTGTCAAATCCCTCGTCGTTTTGATAATTAATTTTTACAAAACTTCTTAAATTTTTTGTGATTTTTTGTGTATGATCGATTCGTAAAGTACGTTTCATTGACTCGTCAATTCTGTCGTCGATTCCATATCCATAAATCGAGCCGTTCAAAACGTCCGGTTTTTTGTAGTCGTATTTGAGCCCGAGTCCGAGTCCGCGATTGTCATAGTTGTCGATATAAGCAGTGATGGTTTGGTCGCGGCTCAATGGATATTTGACTCGCAAATTCTCATACCAACCGTCGATAGAATTTTGACCAATAGAAATTGTAATTTCCATTTTTTGATCTTTTAGCGACTGATAAAAAATCGGAAAATAAAATATCGGAATTCCCTTCACAAAAATGAAAACATTGTAAGCCACCAATTTGTCTTCGGTATAAACGATTATTTTACTGGCTTTAAAGTAAAAATGGGGGCATTCATAATCGCATGAAGTAATTGCTCCGCGCCTGAAAATCGCTTTTTTTACGCCTTGACGTTCCAGTTCTTTTCCTCGCATCACCCATGGAGCATAAAAAGTTTTGGCATTTTTTATTATTCCTTTCTCATTTTCAAAATCGTAGTCCAGACTGCTACCATGAATTTCGTCTTTAGAGTCTTCAATCTTTATTTTTCCGTTTGATTTTCCGATTTTTGAGTCTGCGTAAAATTCAATGTCGTCGGCATAAATCGTCATATCTTTGTATTTTACGACTACATTTTTTTCCGCTTGGATTTTGTCAGAGTCGAGATTTCGATATAAAACTTCAGATTGAAAGTTGATTTTTTCGCTTAAATCGAGGTTTTCATCAGACGTAGAATCAATCGAAAGTTCTGCTTCGGTTGGAGTATTTTCGTCGAAATGTTGATGAGATGAAGAGGCGTGAGAGTTAAAACAAAAAAATAATGCAAAAAAAATCAAAGAAACATTTTTTTTGAAAAATGTCATTTTTTTAATTGACATTGATGGTATTCTTCGAGAGCCAAAAGTCCGGCTCCAATAACGCCGGCGTCGTGGTTGTTATCTCCAAAAATGATTGTTACTCTATTCGCCGGGATTGCAAAAGCGCGTTTTTTTAGGGTGTTTTTTATAGAATCCGAAATCCAAGGCTCTGCTTGAGCGATTCCGCCGGTTAGGTGAATTGCTTCGACATTGAGAAGGTTGACGAGATTTGCGAGAAGCGTACCGAGAATTTCTCCGATTTCACGCCAAATTTTTCTTGCAATTTCGTCGCCGTCATTTGCCGCTAAACTTATTGATCTTGGAGTGATTTTTCCGTCATCATTTTTATATTTACTGATTAAAGAGTTTGGATTTTCTTTCAAGTATTGTTCAGCGAGCTCAATGATTCCTCGAGTTCCGGCATATCTTTCAAAACAGCCGTTTGAGCCGCAGCTGCAGCTTTTTCCGTCGACAATATAGTGCATATGTCCAATTTCTCCGGAAGCTCCGTCAGCGCCTCGGTAAAGTTTTCCATCAAAGATCAGTCCGCCGCCGATTCCGGTCCCGAGCGTAACGCAAATCATGTCTTTAAATTTTTTTTTGTAATTCAGATAAAAAATTCCCCAAGATGCTGCGCTTGCGTCGTTGTCGACAAAAACTTTGAGGTTAGTCGTTTTTTTTAGGGCGCTAGAAATGTCGAAATTCCGCCAACCAATATTCGGAGAAAACGTGATTAATCCGGTTTTGTGCGAGACAACTCCGGCTGCGCCGATTCCGATTCCGACTATATTTTGATATTTTGATTTTAATGAATTGGCGAAACTCGAAAGATTTTGGATGAGAACGTTTTCGTCGATATTTTCGGAAGTTTTTAAGATTTGTTTTTCAAAAATATTGCCTTTTTCGTCGATCAAAGCTGTATTTATTTTTGTGCCGCCAATGTCAATCCCGATATAAAATTCATGATTTTGCATTTAATAAAATCCTCGTTAAATCTAAAAATTATCGTGAAAAAATCTTTTTTTCAAACTCTGAAATCAAATAAAAAGACCCGACGAAACAAACTAAATCCTCTTTTGAAAAATTCTTCTTTATCGTATTCAAAATTTCGTCGTAGTTTTCTGTAGACAACAAAATTTTATCTGTTAAATTTTGTTTTTCAAATTCTTTTTTCAAACGCTGCACGTCTAGAGCTCTTTCAGATTTTGGACTTGTTAGCAAAAAAAATGTTTCCAAATTTTTAAAATTCTGCTCGGATTTTGCAATTTTACTTGAAGACGCAGCGTTATTTTTTGAAATGGGACGCACAAAATTTGAAAACTTTTGTATGATTTGACTATAATTTTTATCTCTCAAAATTCCAAAAACAATCGCGATTTTTCGATATTTTTTTTGCGATTTTAAATATTCGAAAAAAGTCTTTAATCCTGCGAGATTATGCGCTACGTCAAAAAGCAAATTCGTCTCTAATTCCGAAGCCGAAAAATCGAAAAATTCGAGTCTGCCTGTCAAAGAAAAATTTTTTATAGTTTTCAGAACTTCAACAAAATTAAAATGTAAATCAAATTTTTTGTTTAAAATCGAAATTGTTTTTAGAGCGAGCGCAAGATTTTTGTATTGGTGTTCACCGCGTAATTTCAAATTTATGTTTTTAAGTTTCGTTGATTTTTTTTCGCGGTTTAAATGCTCGGAAAATTCGCAAAAAGTATTTTTTTTATCGATTCGAAAATCTCGATTTAGCAAGAAAAGATTTGCATTCAAACCTTTTGCTTTTTCAGCTAAAGTTAGTCGCAATTTGTTTTGCGAAATCCCTGACACGATAACAGAATTTTTGCGCAAAATGCCCATTTTTTCGTCTAAAATTTTTGCGAGCGTTTTTCCCAAATATTGCGTGTGATCAAAATCAATGTTAGTTATAATCGAGACGAGCGGAGAATCGAAAACGTTCGTAGAATCTAGCCTTCCGCCGAGCCCGCATTCGAACACGCAAATATCTACGTTTTCATCAACAAAATATTTTATCGCCAGAAGAGTCAAAAATTCGAAATAGGTCAAATCGATTTTATTTTCCGTCACGAAATTTTTTAAAAAATTTGCGTACTTGAATAAAACAGAATTTTCGATATTTTTGTCGTTAATTTTTATTCTTTCATTGAGTTCAAAAATATGTGGCGACGTAAAAAGTCCAACTTTTTTTACATCGGAACAATTTTTTTCAAGGATTTTAGCGATCAAATTTGAAACGCTACCTTTTCCGTTCGTGCCGGCTACGTGAATTATGTTAAGTTGATTCTGAATATTTCCCAGCAAACTTAAAGCTTTTTTGATCCTTTTCAAGTTCAAGTCTATTTTGTTTTCATTTAGCTCGTCTAAATATTTTTGCAAATTTTGCATTGGAAAATTAGTTTTTGAGAGTCAATAAATTTATGATTTTTGACAAAGTTTCTTTCATTTTATCTCGAGAAACTATCATATCGATCATTCCGTGTTTGAGCAAAAATTCTGCGGTCTGGAAACCTTCCGGCAATTTTTGACGAATCGTTTGTTCGATCACTCTCGGACCTGCGAACGCGATCAATGCGCCGGGTTCTGCGATATTGATGTCGCCGAGCATAGCAAAACTGGCGCTGACTCCACCGGTCGTTGGATCAGTTAATATCGAGATATATGGCAATTTTGCTTGCCCTAGTTTCGCGATGGCGGCGCTCGTCTTTGCCATCTGCATGAGAGAAAACATACTTTCCTGCATTCTTGCTCCACCAGACGTTGAAATGAGAATGAGTGGTATTTTCCCTTTTATCGCGATGTCGACTAGTCTAGCAATCTTTTCGCCTTCGACAGAGCCCATGCTTCCGCCCATAAATTCAAAATCCATTGCTCCGAGCGCGACTTCTGCACCATGCAAATTACCTACGCCGGTAACAATCGCAGAATTCCTTTGCGTTTTTTCGCGTGTTTCCTCGATTCGCTGTTTGTACGGCTTGAGATCCTCGAAATTCAAAGGATCGGCTGCCGTCATTTCTCCATTATATTCTTTGAACGTGCCATCGTCGATAAGAAGATTTATTTTTTCCCAGACGTCTAACCTAAAATGATACCCGCATTTTTTACAAATCTTGAGGTTTGATTCAAGTTCCTTCGCGTATAAAACTTCGTCGCAATTGTTGCATTTATTCCACACGCCATGAGGGACGCTTCTTTTTTTTGAGTCTTGTTTATTTTCTGTCATTTTTTACCTCATTGTCTAGAAAAGTAAGCAAAATTTTTGAAATAAATTTGCAAATTTTACTTATAAAACGCTTGAAAAGCAAATTTTTTTTTATTTTGAGATGTTTGTTTTATTTTTTTTAAATGTTGAATTTTCTATCTGGGAAATTGTACAATTTTTTAATGCCTTTTTATGAGCCAAACTGAGTCAAAATTTTGTAAAAGCGTTAGAAATTTTCAACTATTTAAATCCTTTAAGGTGATGAGTTTTGAATAACTTTTGTTTAAGATTTTTAGAAAAATTATTAGAGCGTTGCGTTTTGGGGAATTTTGTTGTTATGTTGTCGGAAAATTTGTAGTGCTTTTGTAGTCTTCACATTACAATTTGTAACATTTTCGTTGACAAAAACTGGAAAAATCTTTATAAAATTTAAAATTTGCTAGACTTGAAATTGAAAAATCGAGTCGTAAAAAATTTAAATTAAGCAAAAAAATGGAGTCAAAATTGAAAACAAAAATTTTAATCAGCGATCCACTCGCAGAGGAAGGAATAAAACTCTTTCAAGAAAACTCTAGTTATGACGTCGATATAAAAACGAATCTCAGCGTTGAAGAATTAAAAAAAATTATAAAAGATTACGACGGACTTGTGATTAGAAGTGGAACAAATGTAACGGAAGAAATTATTAATGAAGCGAAAAATCTGAAAATTATTGGACGAGCTGGAGTAGGAATAGACAATGTCGACGTAAAGTCAGCAAGCATGAAAGGAATTGTCGTAATGAACACGCCGGGTGGAAATACTATTTCTGCAGCAGAACATACGATGAGTATGATGCTTGCTTTGTCGCGCAACATTCCTCAAGCTGACGTCTCCCTTAAGAAAAAAGAATGGAAGAGAAGTAAATTCACTGGGACTGAGGTTTACGGGAAGACGCTGGGCGTTATCGGATTTGGGAAAATTGGATTCGAAGTCGCAAAAAGAGCAAAAGTATTTGGGATGAATATTTTGGTTTACGATCCTTTTACAACTGAGGAGATAGTTTCGCAACTGGACGCAAAAATTGTGGATTTGGGCGAGATATTTGCAAACTCCGATTATATCACTCTTCACGTTCCTAGAAATAAAGACACGGAAAATTTAATCAGCAAAGCTTCTATTGAAAAAATGAAAAATAATGTCAGAATTATCAATGTTGCTCGAGGAGGAATCGTTAATGAGGCAGATCTTGCAGAAGCGATAAAATCCGGAAAAGTCAAAGGCGCAGCACTCGACGTTTTTAACACGGAGCCTTGTACGGATAGCCCGCTTTTTGATTTGGAAAACGTTGTGGTCACGCCGCATCTCGGTGCATCGACAGAAGAAGCGCAAATAAACGTAGCAATTGATATCGTCAAGCAAATCCGCGATTTCTTCGAAAAAAATGAAATACAAAATGCTGTAAATATCAGTTCTGTTTCGTCTGAAGTGATGAAAGAAATTAAACCCTTTATCGAATTATCTGAAAAAATCGGAATAATGCACTCATCGTTAATTTCTGAAAAAGGCGTAATTAAAGAAGTTGAAATTATTTATGCCGGCGATATTTCTGAGGCAAAAGTTGCGCCGATTACAGTCGCTTTTTTAAAAGGGCTTTTGCAAAATATCGAGGAAAATGTGAATTTTGTAAATGCTTCATTTTTAGCGAAACAGAGAGAAATCAAGATTAAAGAAAGTAAAATTAGTAAATTAGACGATATCGTAAATTTATTGACAGTAAAAGTAAAGACGGAAAAGGAAACATTAGAAATTTCGGGAACAGTGTTTTATGAAAGTAATATTAGAATCATAAAAATAAATGGTTATAATGTAGACCTAACGCCAATTGGTAATATTTTATATTCTGTAAATGTTGATATTCCGGGCGTTGTCGCAAAACTTGGCACAAAACTTGCAGAATCAAACATAAATATTGCAAATATGCAAGTGAGTCGCGATGAAAAGACAAAAAAAGCAATCATGCTTACAAGTATTGATCAAGCTGTTTCCTCGGATATACTCAAAAATTTACAGAGCATAAAAGAAATCGAAACTATAAAGTTAATTATTTTATAGACAAAAAAATTTTTTTTTAATATATTAAAAAACTATGTAAAATTTTTACATGGGCCGGTAGCTCAGCTGGTAGAGCACGTCCCTTTTAAGGATGTGGCCGCGCGTTCGAATCGCGCCCGGCTCAATTTTTTTTGCCTCCATAGACTAGTGGTTAGGTCACCGCCCTTTCACGGCGGCAGCGGGGGTTCGAATCCCCCTGGAGGTAATTCGTTTTGGTAAGCCAAAATGATTAGCGAAGAATTACAAAAAAGCCAACTACCCTTGGGTAGTCGGCTTTTTTTATGCCCTTTTCGTCATTACAATATAAATCATTAGACAAGTGTCTACGCCGCAGCGCTCAGTTTTTGTAGTGTTTTTTCATTGATTTTATTAGCTTCGATTTCTCTCTTAAATAGCTTCCTTAGCCTGATTCCCATCTCTATCACTTTCGCTTTTGCAGTTCCTAACATTGTTTCAT
>JAVBNQ010000003.1:0-208654 GCA_031551405.1 bacterium
CGAGAAGGCAGATATAGAGAGAGGACAAGTAATCTGTGCGCCAAAAAGTATAAAGCCGCATACAAAATTCAAGGGACAAGTGTACATATTGACGAAGGAAGAAGGTGGAAGACATACGCCGTTTTTTAAAGGGTATAGACCACAGTTTTATTTCAGGACAACGGATGTTACGGGGATGGTAGAGTTGCCAGCCGGAGTAGAGATGGTAATGCCGGGAGATAATGTGCAAATGGTAGTAGAGCTAATCACGCCGATAGCGATGGAAAAGGAATTGAGATTTGCGATCCGGGAAGGCGGAAGGACAGTTGGAGCTGGAGTAATTAGCGAAATTATTGAATAATTTTTTAAAAATTTTGGAGAATAAAAAATGAGAGAATTGATTACTTTGGCTTGTGATGATTGTAAAAATAGAAATTATAATTATGATAAAAACAAAAAAAAGCATACAGAAAAATTAGAGTTGAAAAAATTTTGTAAGTTTTGCAGGAAACAAACTTCGCATAAAGAAATTAAATAAATTTTTTAAATTAAGGCACTCTCTACCTTGTTGCGTTTTCTGCGGATTTGAGTTTGACAATTATTTAGGCCTGTAGCTCAATTGGTAGAGTAGTGGTCTCCAAAACCATTGGTTGGGGGTTCAAGTCCCTCCAGGCCTGTTCTTTTTGACGTAATTTTATTGCGCTTTTATGTTTTATCCTCCTAAATATATTTTAGATTTTAAAATTTTATATATATTTTTTTGAACAGGCTTCATAACTAAATTTTTTAAATTATAAAACCGGGATATATTTGGTATGTCAAAAAATAATTTTAAATTTATAACCAATGAAAAAAGCAATATTCCTTTTAATTACAACGAGACGAAAATTGTAATATTGCCTAGAGATCTGGATACAATTTTTATTTATTGGGATATTTCTAATAGCACAATAGCAGAACTACAATCCAGAAATATAAATCTACACTTTGTCTTAAGGATTCGTAATTCAGACGGAAAAAACTTTTACTTTATCAATACGCAACATAATGCAAGAGACTGGTACTTTTCTGCAAGATTTACGAATCTTAGCAAAAAAAACATTGTAGCTGACTTAGGCGTTTATGATTCTTATGGAAATTTTTTAGTAATTTGCACTTCAAATATTATAAACCTACCAACTAACAACTTACATCAAAAAGACTATAATTACTGGAAAAAATTATTGTCAAATAATCAGAATTTCAATCTTACTGAAAATCTTTTCATAAGTTCACGAGAATTAATAAAGAAAAAATAATAGCCGTTTTTTAGCGACTGTTGAGAGAGGAGAAATGCAAAAAAAAGGTTATATGGCTTTGGTTTTGCACGCGCATCTTCCGTTTGTAAGACATCCTGAGTATGAGGATTTTTTGGAAGAAGATTGGTTTTATGAGGCAGTGACGGAAACGTATATTCCATTAATCGATATGTTCGAGAGATTGACAGATGAGAATATCGATTTTAGGATTACAATGTCGCTTACGCCAAGTTTGTGTGCAATGCTTTCTGACGAGCTATTAATAGAGAGATACAAAAATTATTTAAATAAAAGATTAGAGCTTACAGAAAAAGAACTGATACGTACAAAAGGAAATGCAGCCCAGAATGCTACAGCTCAAATGTATAACGAGAAATACAAGAAATACAAATTTATTTTTGAGCAAAAATACGATTCTTTTTTATTAAATGCTTTTAAAAAATTCCAAGATCTTGGTAAGCTCGAGATAATTACTTGCGGAGCTACTCACGGATTTTTACCTTTTATTCTTGATGATAAAATTATTGACGCTCAAATAAAGGTAGCTTGCCGAGAATATAATCGATTTTTTGGCAGAAATCCGAGGGGAATTTGGTTGCCTGAATGCGCTTATAAAGAAGGCATTGATAAAATTTTAAAAGACAATGGCATTAACTATTTTTTCCTTGATACTCATGGGTTGATGTTAGGCGAGCCTGCTCCTGAATATGGAGTTTTTGCACCTATTACTTGTCCAGATTCAAATGTTTTCGCGTTCTCGCGAGATCTCGAAACTTCAAAGCAGGTTTGGAGTAAAGACGTTGGATATCCGGGAGATTTTAGATACCGAGAGTTTTATCGAGATTTGGGGTATGATTTGGATTATGAATACATAAAACCTTATTTGCATCAAGATGGAATACGCCGAAATACCGGTTTGAAATATCATAAAATAACCGGTAAAAGCTGTGAGCTTCACGATAAGCACGAATATTATCCTCAAGATGCACTAGAAGCTGCCGCAGAACATGCCGGAAATTTTATGTTTAATAGAATAAAACAAATCGAGCATCTAAATTACGAATTAAAAAGGAAGCCTTTGGTCATTGCAACTTACGACGCAGAATTGTTTGGACACTGGTGGTTTGAAGGTCCGGATTTTATCGAATTTTTCTTTAGAAAAACGTTTTTTGACCAGAATGTTTATGACTTGATTACGCCGTCGGAATATTTGGAAAAAGAAAAAGACGTTCAGACTGTAAATCCTGCGGATTCATCTTGGGGAGATAAGGGATATTACGAGGTTTGGCTTAATGGGACTAATGACTGGATTTATCGGCATTTACACAAAATTTCTGATATTATGACCGAGCTTGCGTCAAAATATAAAGAAAACTCGGATAATCTAAAAATTCGTGCGCTAAATCAAGCTGCAAGAGAGCTCTTGTTGGCTCAATCGAGCGATTGGGCGTTCATAATGACTAACGGAACAATGACGGAATATGCGATAAAAAGAACAAAGGATCATATCTCGAGATTTTTTAAGCTTGCAGAATTTATAGAGACAAATAATGTCGACGAATACATTTTGACTGATTATGAACTCAAAGATAATATTTTTCCAAATATCGACTACAAAGTTTACGCAAAATAAGCTATTTTGCTTCTAGCAAAGCCACGGCTTGACATGCAATCGCCTTTTTCTCGCCGATACTTCCCAATCCTTCATTTGTCGTAGCCTTAATCCCAATTTGTTCAGGTTTTATTTTTAATGCATCGCTTAGATTTTTTTTCATTTCGTCAATAAATGGATTGATTTTTGGCTCTTCTGCGACAATCACACAATCAAGGTTTACGATTTTAAAATTATTTTTTTCGAGAAGCTTTAAAGTTTCTTTTAATAAAATTATGCTGCTGATATTTTTAAATTTGTCATCAGTATCCGGAAAATACGTCCCAATATCTCGCAGCCCGGCAGCTCCAAGCAGCGCGTCCATGACTCCGTGAATCAAAACGTCGGCGTCCGAATGTCCGAGCAGGCCTTTCGAGTTTTTTAGCTCTACTCCTCCGAGAATAAGCTTTCTGCCTTCCACTAATCTGTGAATGTCATATCCAATTCCAATCCTCATTTTTTCCCTTCCAATTCTTTTGAAATAAAAAAATTTGCCACTTCAAAATCAAACGGAGTTGTAATCTTGAAATTTTTGTAGTCTCCGTCTACAATTTTGATTTTGTATCCGTATTTTTCGAAAAGCATAGCATCGTCAGTACCATAAAATCCATCTCTTTTTGCCATTTCATAAACTTTTGTGAGAATATTTAAATCGAAAACTTGCGGAGTTTGAACCAAATAAATACTTTCTCGATCTAACACTCCGTCGCTTAAATTATTTTTTACTTTACGGATCGTATCTTTTGCTCTGACTGCCAGAATAGCACCTGATTTTTCATCGCAAGTTTCTATCACTCTTTCAAGGTTTTCTTTGGAAAAAAACGGCCGTACTGCATCATGAATAATTACTTTCCCAGATGTGGATTCCACGACTTCTAAGGCATTGTAAACAGAATCCTGACGCTCTTTTCCACCTCTCACAATTTTTAGTGTTGGAAATTTTGATAAAAAGAAGTTTTTATTAGACTCAAAATTCTCGTCACAAATCGCAAGGATTGCTTCTTTTAGTTGAATAAAATCGTAAAATTTTTGAAGCGTTATTTCAAGAACAGTTTTGTCTTGAATTTTTGCGAATTGCTTGCTTTCGCCTGACAAGAATTGTCTGAGTCGTGATCCGGAGCCTCCGGCAGGAATAACCAAAATGTTTTCTTGTTTGTTCATAAAAATCCTGAAATTTTAATTTACGTTTTTGTTTTTATAAAAAATTTAGCATTTTTTTGCAAGTTTTCATTTCTTTACGCTGCAGCAGCAGTAGCAGCTAGGCCTTTCATTTCCATGCGTTCTCTTTCTCTCTCTTTTTGCCGTCCAAGCATCGCTTCAACTGTTTTTAATGCTCTATTTCCAAAATGCTTCGTCATGACTTTTGTAACCAAAATAATTCGCTTTGCTTGACTCAATGCGTCAGTTTTCGTTGCTATATCAAGCACTACTTTATCTCGGAATTTCACGTTGCTTTCAACAAATACGTCGTCTTTCAGATTCATCGTGGTCTCAACTAACATTCCGAGTTCCTCATCTTTTGCCTCATAAATTGCCGATACTGCGGTAGTTTCTTCTTGAATTTCTAATTGTTTTGCAAGCTTTGCTTGATCTTCTTCACTGATTTTTTCCCCTTCTTTTTCCAGTCTTGTCACCTCGTCCAAAAATTCTTTTATCTTTGCAAATTCTAGATTTTTTAAACGCTCGTTAAGTCCAATGATCAAAGCTTTCAAATCAGGACTCAAAGTTTTCAAAACTTCAAGACTGTAATTCCCGATGACTAGTTTTCCGTAAGGCGTAACCACTCCAGCTTTCAAAAGATCTAATTGGGCAAGCCTTTGTAAAAATTCATTTGTTTCTAGTGCCGCTAACGTCGATTTTCCACCAACCCAACTTATGCTGCTGTCAACTAAATTTCCGTTTAGTCTCAAACTATTCAAATATTTAACTTCTTCTGCGCCAATATAACTCAAATCTCCTCGTAAAATTATTGCAACGTTTGGTTTTAGCTTACCAAATATACCGAAAATCCCAAATTCTGCATTCACTTTTTGCATTATTTCTTTTAAATTTTTGCCAGGGAATTTATCTAACTCGATTATGTACGTTTTTACAGTCGGAATTATTGAATACTCTTCGGCGATTTCTTCCAGTCCAAATTTTTCTAATATTTGTTTTTCGTCGATTTCAAGTAGTTGTCCGAGTTTTTTTACTTTTTCCATCATTTTTTCCAATTCTATTCTATTTGTCACTTTTACGCTCATGAGTTCGTCCAATAAATCAAAAACACCGTTTTCTTTAAAAAATAATTTTTGTAAATCTCCACTTACCTCAAGTGCTCTTTTATGAGCTTCTTCCGGATCCAGATTAGCGTTAATCAAATTTTGCTCAACTACTTCATGTGAAATCATTTCTTTAATTATTGCTGTTATTTTTTCAATTGCTAGTCTCTCGCCATATTTATGTCTCCATATCTCATATATTTTTTCCAAATTATTTACAAATCCTCTCGTCATTATAAGAGTATTTTCCTCAGTTCGTATTACACTTACTCGTTTCCTTCCTTCAAAAATAACTTGAGAGAATCCTGCGTTTGTTGCAGCATCCTCTATTATTCCTCTCACGCTAGTCGTTTGAATTGTTGTTTCTGGTATTTGTGTTTGTTTTCTCTGCTTCCAAAATTGTTCGAGACTTGTTGTATCTAATTTACCGGCTATTTTACCCATTCTATCAACATAGATTTTATTGACTCTGTCAACGGCTCCTTGCGCTCCGGTAGAAAAGGCCTTTTCTTTATTCTTCCAAGAAGTTGCTTTTTTGAATAAAAAACTAGCAGGAGATAAAATGAATTGTAGTGTTGATATTACTAGATTCAATTTCTGTTTAATTCCGTCGGGTATTAGCTTAGGTTTTATTTTTGATATTATAAAAACAATTCCGGCAATTAAAGTTAGTGTCTTTAAAAGAAAAATTAAATTCAGACTGGGAATAAACAGGCCTCCCATTATAAACCTTACTGGTGCTGTTATAAAGTTAATTATTATCTCCATTGCGTTATATATAAATTTTTTAAGTGTCGATACTACAAAAGAAATCATAGATAATGACGTTACAATAAAAAGAGAACTTAAACCCGGACTAAGCATTGGAATAATGAGACCTGCGAAAAATATTAACAGAACTAACCCTAACGCTAAGAATAAAAAAGTAGCAGGATGTGTAAAAATTTTTATTATTAATTCAAATATTTGTTTCACCCTGGTTAAGAAGGAGATTTCTATTGTTGGTAGCTTCATTTTCTTAAAGCCTGCTTCTGGAACAGCTGTAATATTTCTTAATGCCCAACTTTTTTTCCATAAAGCGAGCAATAAAAAAACATCCTGATGTAGATTAAGCTTTATTAGTAGTATTATAATAATAATTGCAGGTATTGACGTTAAAATAAAAAATACATTTAAACCGGGAGTAAGTAGGCCTACGAAGAATATTACTACAGCTGCAACTAAACATGTAGCAATTATTAATGATATTATTGGCACTAATTTTGGTTTAGAAATACTATTTATAAGTGCTTTAGTATATTCATTATTTGGTAAATTTTGTAAGATTGCAAGTCCTTTTTTTCTTATCTTAGGGTCGTTATTTTTTAGAATTTTTTCAAAGATGGTATGAGCTATTGCTTGAGTATTTTCTGATTGGGACATTGTAGTTAAAATTTTAACAGTTAAACCCGGATCTGAACCAGCCATTTTGGCCAAAATGGCAGCAGCTTGGGCTAGACTTTGCTCTGAAACAATCATGTCTTGTAAAATCATAATAGCTATATGTGGCTGTGATCCAGTTATTTTTGTCAAAATGGCAGCAGCTTTGTCTGGCTTTAAATCAGCCATTTTCCCCAAAACTGCAGCAGCCTGAGTTGGTTTTGAAACATACATTTCCGTCCAAATTGCAGTAGCTCGGAGTAAGCCTCGTTGTGATCCAGATATTTTTGTCAAAATTGCGGCAGCTAAGTCTAGGCCCGTCTCTGAATCAGTCATCTTTCGCAAAGTTTCAACAGATTGTTGGATCCCCTCGCTAGAATCTATCACAAGCAAAATTTTAGCTGCCAGTTCGAGTTCGTTTTCAGTAATTTTTGTTTTATCTTTTTTTTGTAGATTTTCAAGAAATTTTAAAGCAGACAAATTTAATCCAATATTGATTAACATTTGTAAAAATTGAGACACGTCTTCTTTTTTTATATAAACTAAATAATTTGATATTTCTTGTATTAAAATTTCCGGAGATGTTGCAGGATTCATTCGCATATATTCAATTGTAAGACTATGAGCTTGCTCTTGATTGATTCCAGTATTTATCAGTTCAAACTTGTGCAGCTCATACAAAAGTATAGGGAACAAAAAATTGGACCTCAATCCGGACAAATAATAATAAATGCTATTAGGCAACCAGCGATAAGTAAAACTATTAGACAAGAAATAAGTAAAAAAAGTAGGTAAAGCAGAAGGCAAATTATAAAGGAGTTTTAACATAGAAGGGCTCATTACAATTTGATAATGCCCTGGTTTTTCAGGGTCTAATCGCGTAAAAATAGAGTGATCGGTACTGTCACTAATAGCAAAAGAGAATTGCTCAGCTTTAAAAACAGTGCCTCCAATTTTATGTTCTGATTGATGCTTTAATACTTGTTTCAAAACTGCCGGCAAACTCCTTTTTAAAAATTTTTTTTCGGCTAAAGAAAGAGAATCAATATTGCCCAATCTCAGTTCAGAAGTTTCTTCCACTATGCCGGGAGTTTGCACATCAACGGGCCCTATCAATTCAGTTGCGATAGGCATTTCTATATTTTTTAATTGCCAATTTTTTTTAAATAATTTGAAAAATAAAAGATTAGCGGGATGCTTAATAAGCTTTATTATTAATATTCCAGAAACAATTATCGTTAATAACGTTAAAATAAAAAACAAATTGAACCCGGGAGCAAGCAGCCCTAGAGAAAGTATTGCTACAGCTCCAACAAAACAAATAGCACTTATTAATAACATTATTGGTACTAATTTGGGTTTAGAAATCCTGCTTACAAATGCTTTGGTATATCCATTTTTCGGCAAGTTTTCTAATATCTTGTTCCATTGTTTTCTTATTTTTTTATTGGTACTTTTTAAATTTTTTTCAAAAATTTTACTAATTATTGGTTGGGTAGTTTCTGAATGGGACATTATAGGCAAAATTTTAGTAGCTAAGTCTATATCAGTCAACATGACAGTAACTAGATCCTGATTTGAAAGAGCTATCTTCGTTATAATTGTAGCAGTTTGCTCCGGACTTGCAGCAGCCATTTTAGCAACAATTTTAGCAACTAGGTCTGGTTTTGAAATCGCCATTTCCTTCAAAATTACAGCAGCACCGTCTGATTCTGAATAAGTCATTTTTACCAAGAATTTGGAGGCGTGGACTAGGATTCGATCTGAATCATCCATTATGTCATTATCATCTACGATTATGAATTGGATGGTTTCCAAAATTGCAACAGCTCTGGCTGGATCTGAATCAGCTAGTTTCGCCAAAATAGTAGTAGCTTTGGCTAGCCCTCTTTCTGAGGTAGCCATTTCTACCAAAATATCAGCAGCGTGATCTCGGGTCTGATAATCAGACATTTCCTTCAAAATTGCAACAGCTAGGGCTGGCGCTAAAACAGATATTTCTACCAAAATGTCAGCAGCAGATTTGCTTGCACCTGAGTCAGCCATTTTTACTAAAATTGCAGTAGCTCGGCTTACATTCTGCCCAGACATTCCCTTCAAAATTGCAGCAGCATCGGCTGGCTTTGAAGTAGCCATTTCTACCAAAATGTCAGCAGCTATGGCCGGATCCGAGTCAGCAAATGTAGATGAATCTTGATCAGTGTCAACGGCCTCATCACTCTCGTTGGTATCTCTTGATTTTTTGATTTTATTCCGTAATGCCAATAGCAAGGAAGAAACATAATTAATAAAAGACATTATAAAGCCAAGTGTTTTCTTGATCTCTATTGAAAGATACTGAAGAACCGTAATGTTTTTTATTTCCAAACTTTTTTTCCATAAACTTCTGAATAATAAAAAATTATCTTGGCGTACAATAAGGATTATTGTTGCTATTCCAATAGCCATTGTAATTACTGACGTTAAAATAAAAAGCAAATTCAACCCCGGAGTAAAGAGACCTACGAAGAATATTACTACGGCTGCAATGAGACTGATAGTAATTAGTGATAATAAAATTGAGAGTAACTTAGGTTTAGAAATACTATTTACAAGTTTTTCGCTATATTCAACTTTCGGCAAACTTTGTAAGATCGCAATTCCTATTTCTTTTATTTTTTTATCTTGATTTTTTAAAATTTTTTCAAAAATTGTAGTAGCTATTGCTTGGGTATCCTGTGACAGGGAGATTCTAACTAATAAATCTGCAGCTCGGCTTGGATCTAGCTCAGCCATTTTTGTCACAATAATAGTGGCTTGGGCTAGTCCTTGACCTGAAAGAGCCATTTTTGCTAAAAGTTTAGCGGCTCGGTCTCTACCGTACTTTATATTATCAGTCATTAGAGTTAAAATTTGAAGAGTTTGAGTTAGTTCTGGATCTGAGTCAGTCATTTTTATCAAAATATTAGCAGCTTGTACGAGCCATTGATCTGAACTAGCCATGCTAGCCAAAATGGCAGTAGTTTGGATGAGTCCTCGATCTGAGATAGCTATTTTTGTCAAAATGTTAACAGCTTTTTCTAGTCCTTGAACTGAATCAGCCATTGTTCCCAAAATTGCAGCTGCTTGGACGATGCCTCGTTTTGAACCAGCCATTGTTCCCAAAATTGCAGCAGCTTGGGCTATGCCTTGTTTTGAATCAGCCATTGTTCCCAAAATTGCAGCAGCTTGGATTAGGCCTTGTTTTGAATCAGCTATTGTTTCCAAAATTGCAGCAGCTTGCACAGGTTTTGTAAGAGCCATCTTCGCCAGAATTGCAACAGCTTTGTCTAGTTTTGCAAGAGAGATTTTTTCTATCATAGCAGCAGCATGGGCTGGCTTTGAAAGAGTCATTTCCGCCAGGATTATAGCAGCTTGCTCTGAACCCATCTCCGCTAAAATTTTTGACCCTTGTTTTAAAGAAAAGCCTAGCGCTAAAATTTTAACAACTTTGGTTTGTACTGAATCAGTCATTTTTGTTAAAATTGCAGCAGCGGTGACTATTCCTCCCTCGTCTTCTATGGAAGCCATTTTTTTCAAAATAGCAGCAGCTAAGTTTTGCCCTGCGTCTGAACTTGTCATTTTCATCAAAATTTCAGCGGCTCGTGCGGTTCCCTCCGTATCAGCTATTACAATCAAAATTTTAGCAGCCAGTTCGATTTCGTTTTTAGTAATTTTTGTTTCGTCTGTGTTTTGTAGATTTTCAAGAAAGTCTAAATCAGACAAATTTTTTCCGGTATTCACTAATATTTTTAAAAAAGGAAATATGTCTTCTTTTTTTATAGATTTGAAATAGCTTAATAGTTCTTTTGAGGATGTGTTATGCTTTTGAGGGCCTGGTGTTCGCATATATTCAACAGTTCGTCTATGCGCTTCATCTTGATCTACTCCGGTATTTAGCAACTCAAGTTCGTGCAGTTCATGCAAAAATATAGAAAACAAAATATTAGATCGCAATTTAGTCTTAAAAAAAACATAGCTTACAAAATAATTCAACAAACCATCAGAAGAAGGTAAGTTGTAAAGGAGTTTGAGCATAGAAGAGCTTATTACAATTTGATAATGTCCCGGTTTGTCAGTATCTGGACGCGTAAAAACATAAGGATCTTGACTGTCACTAATAACAAAAGTGAATTGTTCAGCTCTAAAAGCAGTCTCACTTCGATGTTTTAATACTTGTTTCAAAATTGTCGGAAAACTTTTTTGTAAAAAATTTCTTTGGTCTTTAGGAATAGATTCAATATTTAGCAATGTTACTTCGGAAGGTTCTTTTCCGAAAAGGGCTACGGCTCCAGTAGCTAACGCAGTTAATGCGGTAGTTGGATTTGCTGCTGCAACTGAAGTTTTTACTAAAACTCCACAGCCTGTCAAAGTTTGAGAAACTGTATTTTGTTTTCCTGCGGTAGTTAAAGTAAGTTCTCGTCCATATATAATAACTTTAACATTTCCATCAGCTTCCTTAACAATCGTCAATTTTTCATCGCCTATTTCTCCTAACTTTTTTATATTTTTCATCAATTCGATGAATTCGTCTCGTCCCATCTCGAATTGCAATTTCTCAGCGTTCGCCAGCACTTCCTCACCGACTATTCCGGTCGTAAACGCATTGATTAGCATCAAGCTTTCTCGCCCGGTTTCAATTTCCCCTTCTACTTTTCCGCCTTCTTTCCTCAGCCAATTCATTTGTTTCTCGACTCGCTTCAAATACAAATCTTTATCATAATTTCCGTTAGAGACGGGAGTGATCAGTTTGTAGCTAATTCCTCTGCTCTTCATTAGCTTTGTGATCCCTTCAGCGTGATAGCCTCCAACAATCGCTATTTTTACGTTGGATTTTTTCTCCTTCAGTAAATTTTTCATCATCTCTTCATTTCTCTTTTCCGCTCCATCATAAAATTTGTTCATATTTTCTTCTGCTTGTTCTAACTTTTCTCTCATTTCTTCAAAATAATTTTTGTAAAGAACTCGATTGCTCAATTCATCCAAATTTTGATATATTTCTTTTCGATTACCTCGCCATTCTTCTGCTTCGTAACTGGAAACCGAATTGCTCAAGTATTTTTCGAGTAGTTTCATATTAATCTCGCTTTCCATCACAAGGAGTGCGTCTTTTTGATCCGCCAACATTTTTCTCTTGATCAATCTGGTAAGTTGTCTCATCTCCTCGTACATCTTGACATAATCCAGTGTCTCATTGAGATCCAAATATCTGAAATATTCCTCCAAATTTTTATAATCATCCAGAATTATATTTTGCTCATTAATAAACTTTTTTAAGTTAATATAAAATTTCTCATCTTTTATTTCCAATGTTTCGAGCTTTTTCCTCTCAAGTTTTTTTGACAAATTTTTTAAAATTAATTTTGCCTCATAGCTAGTTAAAGTGAGATTTAATTTTTTTTCTAGTTCGTTAATTTGTAGTTTTGTGTTAATATTTACAAAATCGTTCATACCAATTTCGTTACGGTTTGCCGTTGTCTTCAAATATCTCAAATAATCTTTTATTCCTATTTTCGCTCTAGAAAATTTGGTTTCTTCAACTTCGAATGCTTTTAATTCCTCTGAAAAAACGTATTTTTTTAATCTCGCGATTTTATTCTCGAAATAAGTGATTTTTTCACTTACGTCAGCTTTGAGTTTTAGCGACGTGTACAATCTCTCAAAATTTTCTAAATACGTATTTTTTTCTTCGAGACCAAGAAGTTTTATATTGTTTTGGTTTTCAATTTTGAACAATTCTCCACCTGACAAATATCCTTTTTCAGTTAGATCATCAATCAAAAACTGTTTTGCTTTTTTGTTTTTGATATTTTCCAAAATTTTTGTATTTATTTCTCCGTCGTAACTTCCTTCAAGTCCAATAACTTTAAGTTTGTTTTTGTAATTTTTTTGAGTTTCTGTTATTATTTTTGCAATATTTTTTTGAGTCGCAGCGTCGCAATGCAAGTCTTTGATTAATATGACTTCTCCATCTTGTGTTCCGCGATATTCTTCGAGGATTTTTCCTACATTTCCAGGTAAGACTATTTCACTCATAGAAATGACTGGATTTGTCACAGCATAGCTGTATTGACTGAACAGACCACAAATAAATGTAACCAATAAGATAATCGTTATTTTTTTCATTATTTTTTTCATTTTACCAACCTCAACTCATAATTTAACTTTGGCTAATTTTAAACCTGTTTCAAATTTTTGTAAAACGAGTTTATGGCGAATTTTTTGTGAAGAAGTTGTGAAGTTTTCGTTTGTTTTTTTTTAAGTATGTGTATTTTATATAGAAACCTAGAGATAAATATGACAAAAATAAGAGTTATTTTGGGCGTAATTTTTTCGATTCCGCTTGATACGGTTTTTTTTTATAGTGCGACGGATGATGAGGTGGAAAATGTTGCAATCGGTAAGAGAGTGGAAGTCGAGTTTGGAAGACGAAAAGTTGTCGGATTTATTTGTAAAATTGATTATGAAACGCAAAAATATGACCTTGAGAAAACTAAGCCAATCTTAAAAATTATCGACGAAAAAACACTTCTAACTGATGATTTGTTTGAGCTGGCGAATCAAATGGCAAAGTATTATTGCTGCAGTCTAGGTGAAGCTCTCTGGGCTATTTCTCCAAAAGCGCTTGCTCCAAAACGTTTTGTCGTCAGAAATTATTTGCAAGAAAATATAATGTCCGACGATTTCTTGCTTCCAAATGAAGAACAGAAAACTGCGATTGATGCAATACAAAATTCGATTTTAAATAAAAAAAATGATGTTTTTTTGCTCGATGGAGTTGCCGGCAGCGGGAAAACCGAAGTTTACATGCATTGCATAAAAACCGCGCTTTCTCATGGGAAAGATTCTATTTTTTTGGTTCCGGAAATTTCGCTTACTCCTCAAACGCTTTTTAGGTTAAAGGCAAGATTTGGGGATTTGGTCGAGGTTTTTCATAGTCAAATGACTGAAACTCACAAATTTCTGATTTGGCAAAAAATTTTGCGAGGCGAAATCAAGATTTTGTTGGGACCAAGATCGAGCATTTTTGCGCCTTTCAAAAACTTAGGACTTATCGTGATAGACGAGGAACATGACGATTCGTACAAACAAGAACAAAAACCGAGCTATGATGCGAGAAAAGTCGCAGAATTTCGTGCTAAAAAAAATAAGGCGGTTGTGATTTTAGGAAGCGCTACTCCGAGCATTGAAACTTTTTACAGAAAAGAACAAAATGAGATAAAATACTTGAAATTGAGCCGGAAAATTTCGTATTTTACGCCTGAGATTGAAACTGATAGTCGTAGAAACGAAATCACGATTATCGATATGAAACAGGAGTTTTTGCGTAAAAATTTTAGCATTATTTCGAATTTTCTCAAGGCCAAAATTACTGAAAAGCTAGAGAAAAAAGAACAAGTTTTGCTTTTTTTGAATCGGAGAGGTGAGTCGACTTTTGTGTCTTGCCGGAAATGCGGTTTTGTGTTTAAATGCTCGAATTGCGACGTATCTTTGGTTTATCACGGCGACAAAGATAAATTAATTTGTCATTATTGTGGTTTTACTCGAGAAAATGCAAAAATTTGCCCGAAATGCAATAGTCCGTATATAAAATATTTCGGCGTTGCGATACAAAAAGTTGAAAGCGAAATAAAAAAACTTTTTCCGAATGCAAATGTCGCGCGTCTTGATCGCGATATTTCCGAAAAGACAGGTAAAATTTTTGAAATTTACAGCGATTTTAAGACACAAAAAATCGATATTTTGATAGGTACCCAAATAATTGCGAAAGGTTTGGATTTTGAAAATTTAGGACTCGTTGGTGTTATATCGAGTGACACTACTTTAAATCTTTCTGATTTTCGAGCGAATGAGAGGACTTTTAGTTTGCTTACACAACTGATTGGACGCGCCGGACGACGAAGCAAGCGAGGACAAGCCGTAATACAAACGTATTATCCTGAGCATTATGCGATTTTGGACGCAGCAAAACAGAATTATTTAGATTTTTATACGAGAGAACTCGAATGGCGAAAGGAACTTTTGTATCCGCCGTTTTCGAGTTTGGTATTGATCGTTTTACGAGGAAAAGACGACGAAATAACAAAAAACGGAGCCTTGGAAATTTTTGAGAATTTAAAGCAGATTCAAGATGATAACATTGAATTTTTAGGACCATATCAGCCTGATATTGTCAAAAAGTACAATAATTTTCGCTGGCAAATACTAGTTAAGATTTTTAGTTTTTGCAAAAATGAAAAAATAAGTTATAATAACCGAATTTTTGAAATTGTAAAAAATTATAAACCTAAAAAGGCTACTAAGATTTCAATAACTATTGATCCCGTAAATATGAACTGAGATGTTATGAAAGTTTTAAATAGACTATAAAATAGCCACTGTTTTACAAAAAAATTAATGCACTAGCTATAAAATGGAGCTCCAAATGAAAAAAAACTTAAAAGACAAAAAACCTGAAACAATTTTAATACACGCAGGTTACGATATCGACGAAAAAACTTACTCCGTGGCTGTCCCGATTTATCAAACCACGTCGTATCATTTTGAGAATAGCGAACATGCTGCAGGTCTGTTCTCTCTAGACAAGACAGGCAATATTTACACTCGAATGATGAATCCGACAACTGACGTTCTAGAGAAAAGAATCGCGGCTCTTGACGGTGGTATTGGCGCTGTAGCAACAGCTAGCGGGCAGAGCGCAATAATGCTTGCGATTTTGAATCTCGCGTCGACAGGCGATGAGATCGTAGCAGCCAATAATCTTTACGGCGGGACATTTAATTTACTCAAACACACTTTTGCGAAATTTGGCATAAAAATAAAATTTGTGGATCCGAGCGATTTGCCGCAGATTCAAAAAAATATCACGTCTAAGACAAAAGCGATTTACGCTGAATCCATCGGAAATCCGAACTTGCAAGTCGCGGATTTTGACGCGCTATCCAAAATTGCTCACAAAAATAAAATTCCTCTCATTATTGATAATACTTTTTCGCCATATATTTTGAAGCCTTTTGATTATGGTGCTGATATTATCGTATATTCTGCGACGAAATTTATCGGCGGGCACGGAAATTCCATTGCCGGACTCGTGGTTGATTCCGGAAAATTCGACTGGAAAAACAAAAAATTCGCAACAATTTCTGCTCCGGATCCGAGTTACCACGGTTTAGATTTCGTGAAAAATTTTGGAAATATGGCTTATATCTTGAAACTAAGGACGAATTTACTGAGGGACACCGGAGCTTGTTTGTCGCCATTTAATGCATTTTTGATGTTGCAGGGCCTCGAGACTTTGCATTTACGGATGGAGCGTCACTGTGAGAATGCTTTGAAGATCGCGAAATATTTGAAGCAAAACCCTAAAATTGCGTGGGTCAATTACCCAGGACTTGGGAAAAACGAGACTGCGAAAAAATATCTGAAAAACGGTTTTGGCTCGATGTTGGGATTTGGTATAAAGGGCGGCAAAACCGCCGGTAAAAAATTTATTGATTCGCTAAATTTGATCTCGCACGTGGCAAATGTTGGCGATACGAAAACTTTGGCGATCCATCCTGCGAGCACGACTCATCAGCAATTGACGGAAAAAGAGCAGATTGCAGGCGGAATCAGTCCGGATTATATTCGGTTGTCTATCGGAATTGAAAATGTTGACGATATTATTGATGACTTGGGTGTTGCGATTTCTCGAGCTACAAAAAATATAAAAATTTAAGACAAACTTTTTATAACAGCTTTATTTCCAATTGATTAAAAATATGCTGAAAAATTTACAAGATTTTTTTGAAAATAGGAGTCAAGATGTTTAAAAAAATATTGATTGCGAATCGAGGCGAAATTGCAGTAAGAATTATTCGAGCTTGCAAAGAAATGGGCATAAAAACAGTGGCTGTTTATTCCGAAGCAGACAAAACCAGCAAACACGTAGAACTAGCAGACGAGAAATTTTGCATTGGTCCGGTGCAATCAGCCGACAGCTATTTAAACATTCCGAATATTATAAGCGTAGCGGAATTATCTAGCTCGGATGCGATTCACCCGGGCTACGGATTTTTATCGGAAAACGTACATTTTGTGGAGATTTGCGAGACTTGCGGCATCACTTTCATAGGCCCGAAAAAAGAAGCGATTTTGAATATGGGCGACAAAGCCAAAGCTCGAGAGACAATGATAAAAAACGGTGTTCCGGTCGTCCCTGGAAGCGACGGAATTATTAACAAAAGCGCGAATATGGCGAGCATAGCAAAAAAAATTGGCTATCCTGTTATAATCAAAGCTGCTGCCGGTGGCGGCGGAAAAGGAATGCGAGTTGTTTGGAAGCAGGAAGATTTGGAGCAAGCTGCGATGGCGGCCATGATGGAAGCAAAAGTTTCTTTTGGGAATGACAGCATTTATATGGAAAAATATATTGAGCAGCCAAAACATATCGAATTTCAAATTGTTGCCGATAATTACGGCAAAACGATTTATTTGCCGGAGAGAGATTGTTCAATTCAACGACGACATCAAAAATTAATCGAGGAATCGACGTCTACGGCTGTAAACGAAAAATTGCGAAAAAGAATGGGGCAAGCCGCCTGCAAAGCCGCAAAAGCTGTGAAATACAGCACCGTCGGTACAATTGAGTTTTTGCTCGACAAAAATGGAAATTTTTATTTTATGGAAATGAACACACGAATTCAGGTCGAGCATCCGGTTTCGGAATTGGTCACCGGAATTGACCTGATAAAAGAGCAGATTAAACTTGCTTTTGGCGAGAAACTCAAGATTGATCAAGAAAAAGTGCAAGTAAGAGGACACGCGATAGAATGCAGAATTAATGCTGAGGATCCAGAGAAAGATTTTATGCCGTGCGCCGGAAAAATCGAGAATATTTCGTTTCCCGGTGGGCCTGGAGTTCGGATTGACACGCATGTTTATTCCGGATACACGATTCCGCCGTATTATGACTCGATGATTTTGAAGCTTTTGGCAACTGGCGTCGATAGAAGCGAAGCGATTGCTCGTATGAAACGCGCGCTAGACGAGCTGAAAATCGACGGAATTAAAACAACAAAAGAATTTCATAGAAAAGTGATGGATAATGAAAAATTTAAAAAAGGCGAAATTTATACGAATTTTATAGAGACTGAATATACGAAATAGAAATTTTGTCGCGATAGAGAACAGCAGTAGCTAAAAGATTTTTTGGTTGCCCGCAAATTTACAGCACGAAAAAAAATCATTACTGTTCAAAAAACTATTTTAAACTTTAAACAAAGCTCTAGTTTTTTAAAAAAGACTAGGGCTATTTTTTTGTCTAAAAAATTCGTAAGAAATTCGTTTTATTTTTATTCTACAAAAAATTAAAATTGTGTGAATAAGAATCAATAATAATACAGAATTTAAATAGAATTTAGGATTCGTTTTTCTTAAAAAAAGGAGTGAAATATGCAATTAATTCAAAAAAGAGGCAGAACTTTCAAGTTTCGGAAAGCCGTGACTTTTTTAGTATTGTGCGTGTATTTTATTAGTCATTTTGGAGTGGATGCGAGGAGTTTGGAACTCGCGAACTCGAACGTGGTTTCGAGCGCAGGACGTAATTATTTGAGCGCAGAGATTGGGCGAGTCACAGAAAAATTCGTTGGAGACAAGAATCAAGAGATTTTCGTGATTCAGGATTTGCATTGCGACGAAAATGTGCAAAAAAATATCGAAAAAATCATAAAAAATTTGAAAGAAAATTATGGTAAAGAATTGAAAGTAATCGGAATCGAAGGATCACCGAACATCGAGCTAAAATCAACGAAAATCGACGAAATAAATAACAAAAAAGTCAGGATGAAAGTTGTAGAAAATTTGATAAAAGAAGGATATCTGACCGGAGCGGAAAAATATATTTTGGAAGATAAAGGCATGAAATTATATGGAATAGAGAATGAGGAAGAATGGAAGGAAAATTTTCGAGAATTGGTTGAAGGCTTGAAAAAAAGCAAAGGAACAATGCAAGAAATTCAAGAAATAAGACGAGAAATCGAAAAGAGCAAAAAAAATTTTTATAAAGATGAGATGAAAAATCATGAGAGGATGAGAGGGAATTATAAGAAAGGAAAACTGAGCTTTGAGAAGTATGTAAATTTTCTGCTTAACGAAGGGAAGAAGAGAGGAATTGGACTTGAAAAAAAATATGAGAATTTGATTGGCCTTAAAAAAGTTAGAGAACTGAGTCAAAAATTGAATTTAGAGCTAATCAAATACGAGGCGCGCGAATTTGAAAAGAATATCAAAAAATATTTGAAAAATGTAGAAATCAGGGAATTGGAGAATATAAAAGACAAGGGAGAAAAATATTATGAGATTTTGAAGATGCTATCGGAGAACAATAATATTATAGTGGGACGAAGCTATTATAATTTAAATATTTATTTTGATTATTTGGAAAGAAGCAAGAACATAGACGAGATAAAGATGTTGGATGAGAAGCATGATCTCGAGAAGGAACTATGTGAAAAATATATGTTTGATTATGGGGATGGTAATAAGATAGTGGATCTAAGCCGAGGGTTAGAGTTATATGAAAAGTATGTAAATAATATGATAAATCGAAGAGAAGGAGAAAAATGGCTTTATGAACGAAAGAGTTTTTATGAAATATTGAGCGAGATTGGAGAGAAGATATTATATCGAAATAAATTTGATAAATATCGGAAGAAGATGAGAGAAATTGAGGAGAAAATGAACGGATTTTATGAGACAGCTGAGAAGAGAAATGAGAGTTTGGTGAATAATTTGGTTAAGCTTGGGAATGGAAAAAAAGTAATGATTGTTGGGGGGTACCACGCAGAAGGTATTTCCAATATCTTGAAGAGTCGAGGGATAAGTTATCAAATGATATTGCCGAATGTTATGAAAAGCGATGTCAGGGTGAGTCGTAAAAAATATTTGATGAGAGTGAAGGAACAGGCGAAGAGTTTGCTGGGAGAAGAATTGAACGCGAATGAAGTCGGATTAGAGAATTTGCAGCTGATGAGTTTGTATTACGACGGAACCTTGGATGAGAGGGTGTATAGAGAGAGTCTGGAAGTTATGAGACAGATGAGGATAAAAACGGAAGGACTGGGAGTTGGTGAGGGAGAATTGTCCGCGAAAAGCATGAAGGAGAGAATTGAGTATGGAGCGAGGAAGCTTAGGGATTTCGAGGTAAGTGCGATAGATTTCAAAAGGAGAATAATGGGTGTCGAAGAGAGTGAATATGCAAGGAGAAAGGGAGAAGATGATGTAGAGAGAATGTTGAGAGCCGAGGAAAGGATTGTATAACGGTAGGGTCAATGAGATTCTTTGGGAATGTTATTTCGCTTGCTCCAAGCATAGGAACTGCTAATGCTTATGTGCGAGGAGAAGGTTTTATTAGTTTTTTTAAAATTGGAATAGACTCCTTAGGCATAATTAAATATAAAGAGAATCCGTCCAGCAGATATCCTGAATATGTTATTCCGGATGTATCCGGGGAAGATTGTGCATTTATTTTAATGATAAAAAATGATAAGGTTGTCGATGTACGCGAAAATCCTAATTTTACCGGAGATTTTTATTATGACGAGCAAGAAATTTCATTTGATGCCCTAAGTAATGAAATTTTGAATCTAAGAAAAATATATGAGAATGAAGGCTTATTAAATATTCTAGCAAGTAAAATAACTTTCGAAAGAATGGGAGAAGAAGAGATAATAAGAAATGAGTTTAGTAGGACTCCAGGGGTTAAAAAAATAGCAGAATGGACTTATCAAGTGTTGAGAGAAGGAGAAAAAGATAAAATATTAAAATTAACTCTAATTAAGTGGCTAGTCGGGTATTTTAGTGAGAAAGAAATAATAGAAATAATGGAAAAAATGTCAAAAGGGGAAGACATTTATTATTTGTTGCTTACGAAAGCGTTAGAAAATAAAAATATTGATTTATTTTTAAGCCTTTTAAAAGAAGCTAATATAGTTAAAGGTAAAGAAGATTTTTTGAAATCAACAGTTTTTGCTTTAGATTTTTCTGGTTTAAATACGCTTATTACGAAAACTACAACAACAGAATTTGAAGTTTTGGTAAGGGGACAGTTTGATAAGTCGTTAGAACAGAGTACAAATGGCCAATCTTTTTCTGCTTTACAGACATTAATTAATACATTAACTAGAGCAAAAATGTTAACTGACAAGAGACTTGACGCAATGCTGGTTTACTGTGAGACTAATCAATCTTTTAAAGATTTAAGTTCAGTATTAAGAGAGTTAAAAGAGACAGACATGCTGACTGAGAATTTGCTTGACAGAATGCTGACCTACTGTGCGCCTGATCAATCTTTTGACGGGTTACGTTATGTATTAAGAGACTTGAAAGGGACAAACTTGTTGACTGAAAATTTGCTTGACAGAATGCTGACCTACTGTGCGCCTGATCAATTTTTTTACGGATTACGTTATGTATTAGGAGAATTGATGGGGACCAATTTGTTAACTAAAAACTTACTTGCCATACTTCTAGAAAAGTGTTTGTATAAAAAATCTTTTGGTGTGTTAAGTGTAGTATTAAAGGAATTGATAGAGACTAACTTGTTAACAGAAAATTTACTTATTACACTTATAGAAAAATGTGCGCCTGAGCAATTTTTTAACGAGTTAAGCGATGTATTAAGAGAGACCAACTTGGTAACGGAAAACTTGTTTCCCACACTGCTAGCTCAATGTGCGTCTAATCAATCTTTTGTCGAGTTAAGTTATGTCTTAGGAGCAATGAGAAAGAACGACTTGCTAACTAAAAACTGGTTTGACAAAATGCTGGATAAATGTGCATCTAATCAATCTTTTTCTGGGGTAAGTTTTGTATTAAAAGCATTGAAGGGGACCAACTTGTTAACAGAAAATTTGCTTATCACGCTTATAGAAAAATGTGGGCCTAATCAATCTGGTGACGAGTTCCGTTCTGTATTAGAAGCATTGAGAGAGAACAACTTGTTAACTGAAAACTTGCTTGATAGAATGCTACGTTACTGTACGATTAACCAAACTTTTGAGCATTTAAGCTTAGTGTTAGAGAAATTGAAAGGGAGCAACTTGCTGACTGAAAATTTGTTTGACACACTTGTAGAGAAAAGCGCGTATAATCAATCTTTTGTCGGGTTATATCAGGTATTAAGAGAATTAGAAGGGAGCAACTTGCTAACGGAAAACCTGCTTGCCACACTTATAGAGAAATGTGGGTATAATCAAACTTTTGAGCATTTAAGCTTAGTATTAGAGGAATTGAAAAAGACCAAACTCCTAACTGAAAACTTACTTACCACACTTATAGAGGAATGTACGCTTAACCAAACTTTTGAGCATTTAAGTTTCGTATTAGAAGAATTGAAAGGGACCAATTTGTTAACTGAAAGCTTGCTTAACATAATGGTGGATAAATGTGAGCCTAATCAAAAATTTTCCTCTTTTGTGGATTTGGCAAATGTTTTAGGAAGAGTTGAATTAAAAAAACAGAGTATTGAAAAAATACTAGGTAAGTGTAATCCTGAACAGTTTTTTACGAGTTGTAAGATAGAGGATCTAACTAGGATGAGAGCATTTATTGGGGAAGAATTATTTAACAACTTAATATCAAAAAGAGGAGAACAAAAGCCAATAAACAATGTTCTTCAACAACAGCAATTTTTTCAACTAATACATTCTCCCTCTGTTTCTCTACCATCATTACCAATAACACAAAAGATACTACCACGAAGGGTAGCGCCACTACCGTCACCACCACTACCAGCACTCCCACCGCTAATGCCATCGACACAAACGCTAATGCCAAGACCAATTGTATTAAAGTTTGCTCTCCGCGACGCAGTTCCAGGAGGAGTAATAGCGCTTATGAGAGGCCCTTGGAGGAGATTAGACCATTTTGTTAGAGTATTGCGAGGAGAATCGCCGGCAATAGCGATAGAAAACATACATAAAAAAATTAAGCAAATAATCGAGCGAGCTTCTCGTGAAGCCACAGCTCGAGTACAAACAATGAGTAGACTTAGCGCTGTCGCTGAGGGAAAAGATTTCAAAGTTGTGGAAGTGAGGGAAGAAGAACTAAGGCAGCTCGGAGTCCAAGACGTAAGCGAATTATTTTCAATGAAAATAGACGGGCAAAAATATATTTTTGTTACTTCTAAGATGAAAAAGACATTGGAATTTATGTTAAATATTTTAGGAAAAGAAAAATATAACGAATTTACGGGGCAAACAGTTGGGCATGAAGAATTGGAAATGTTAGGACATACACATAAACATGCCTTATTAAATGCAGGGGAAATGCAAAGATTATTCGTACAAAATTTTGAGAGTTTGCAAAGCTTAATAGAAATAACGCCGGAAAATTATGACCCGATCGATGCAAAAAAATTATTAGGAAAAGCGCAAAAAATTTTGAGTCAAATGAAAAAAAGCGATGTGCGAGAAGAAGAAATTCTGGAGAATCTTCCGAGATTACGAGAAGCGATGGCAGAATACATAGCCGAGAACGAGAATATTCGCGAGATAAAAATAGATCTTGGGAAGGTTGGTAAATTCGGGAATTTGAAAAAATTATTGGGAAAAATGAATTTATTGGAAAATGGGAATTTAGCTAAAAATACGCGAGTGATTTTGTATGGGACATTGAGTGGAATTGACGAAAAAATTTTTGTGAAGGAATTGAAAGAAGTGAATCAAAATCGAGGTTTTGCGTCCGAAATAATGTTGCTAGTTTCGCCAAATACTGCGAGAACTCACGATGAGCAAAGATTTTTTACCGAGACCATGACGGGAAAAGTTATGAACTGGCAAGGTTTTTTGTCAGAAAATCAAGTGAAGAAATTAGAAAATTTGACGACTTCGACGAGTAAAAAAGAAATGGTAAGAAAATTGAATGAAACTAGGGAGTTATCGGGCAAAGTGTTAGAGATTTTTGCTATGGAAGGCGAGATTGCGACGAGTGAAGAGCTTCTCCGAGAGACGAGCGAGATTTCGCAGGGAAAAGTTGAAGTAAAAGAAACGAAAATGGGAGAAAATTTAGAAATAGTAGTTGAGACGAAAAATATCCCGGAAAATGCGGAACCGGAAATCGTAAAAAAAGAAATAGTGAGAGCGCCGATGATAAGCGTAGAAATGGGACGAAAAATTACGCTGGAATTAATGAATGCAAGAGTAAAGAGTTTTGTAAAGAATTTCGTAATAAAATCGAAGAACCAAAGAAAAGAGTTGAATCTAAAACAATTTGAGGCGATGTCTTCAGCAGCGTAGAAATCGGAATTTTTAAGATTTCAAAAAAATAATAAAATGAAAAAGCTTTGGTTTAGAAATAGGCCGAAGCTTTTTTATTTTTAATTATGCGAATGAAAAATGAATAGGAAGAAAATATGAAATTTGTTATAATTCAACTCTTAAAATTTTTATAAAAGGGGGGAAAATGTTTGAGCAGAAATTTTTTTTAGACAAAAAAAAATTAAAACAGAAATTGGATGACTTGAAAGCACACAATAAAAAAGTGGTTTTTACGAACGGCTGTTTTGATTTACTTCATCCTGGTCACGTCGATTATTTGGCAAAAGCAAAAAAGCTTGGAGATATACTCGTAGTTGGACTGAATACCGACGCGTCTGTTCACAGGCTAAAAGGCGAAAGTCGTCCAATTTACAACGAGCTCGAAAGAGCGGAAATTTTGGCCGGACTTGAAAGTATTGATTTCATTTGTTTGTTCGATGAGGACACTCCTCTTGAACTAATCAAAACTTTGGAGCCGAATATTTTGGTAAAAGGCGGAGATTACACGCCGGAAAATATCATAGGACGCGAAATTGTAGAGCAAAAAGGCGGAAAAACGATTGTTTTGCCTTTTGTTGAGAATAAATCGACGACGAATATTGTTGAAAAAGCATTGAAAATTGGAGCAAAGTTTGCATAAACATTTTGAAATCATAAAAAAATCTACTGAAGCAAAAGCTAGAGTAGGAAAAATTCACACGAGTCATGGGATTATAAATACGCCAATTTTTATGCCCGTCGGAACACAAGGCTCCGTAAAATCGCTTAGTCAAGACGATTTGTATGATCTTGGAGCAGAAATTATTTTGGCAAACACTTATCACCTCTATCTTCGTCCGGGAATGGAAGTTTTGAAACAAGCCGGCGGTTTGCATAAATTTATGAATTTTTCGCGTCCGATTTTGACTGACAGCGGCGGATTTCAAGTCTTTAGTTTGGGAGATTTACGAAAAATCGATGAAAATGGCGTTTTGTTTTCATCGCACATCGACGGTTCAAAACATTATTTTACTCCGGAAAAAGTTGTTAATATTCAGAAAGATTTTGGGATTGACATAATGATGTGCTTTGACGAATGCGTGAAATATCCTGAAAAATACGAATATGTCAAAAATTCCGTAAATCTAACGACAAAATGGGCCAAAAAATGCAAGTCCGAATTTGAAAAAATTAACGAAAACAATCAGTTTTTGTACGGAATAATTCAGGGCGGAATGTACAAAGATTTGCGAAAAGAAAGCATTGATGAGCTGCTTGAGCTAGATTTTGACGGCTACGCGATTGGCGGGCTTAGCGTCGGTGAGCCGCTTGACGAAATGCTTGACATTATGTCTTACACCGCAGATTTTATGCCGGAGGAAAAACCGAGATATTTTATGGGACTCGGTAGTCCGCTCGAAATCTGGAATTGCGTTGAACAAGGAATTGACATGTTTGATTGCGTGATGCCGACGAGAAATGCAAGAAACGGTACTTTGTTCACTTTTCGAGGGAAACTGAACATAAAAAATGCGCAGTACAAATTCGATTTTTCGCCACTTGACGACGAATGCGATTGTTATGTTTGCAAAAATCACACGAGGGCGTACTTGCATCATTTATTCAGAGCAAATGAAATTTTAGCTCTCAGATTAAATTCTTTACATAACATAAGTTTTATGTTAAAATTCTTACTCAAAATTCGAGAGAGCATCTTAAACGACGATTTTTTACGTCAGAAAAAGATGTTTTTTGAAAAATATCAAAATAGCGAGGGAAAAAATAATGTTTAGTCCTCTTTATGCAGAAGGAGCTCAAGCAACTTCATCTTCAAATCCAATTTTAGGTTTTTTGCCTATCATTCTAATTTTCGTAATTTTTTATTTTTTTATGATTCGTCCTCAGCAAAAAAAATATAAAGACCTCCAAAATATGGTTAATAATTTAAAAATCGGCGACAAAATTGTCACGTCCGGCGGAATTTACGGATTTGTCGACGGTTTTAAAGATGATCAGAATGCAATTTATATAAAGATTTCTGATAATACTCGAATACTTTTAGCCAAAGAATTTATTTCAAAAGTAATTGCTCAATAATTCGGAGGGATTTTTTAAATGAAGAAAAATACTGTAAAACTAATCATAATCGGGCTAGTTTTGGCTTTTTCGATTTGGTATTTGTATCCGTCAGTAAAATGGTTCACTCTTCCGAAAAACGAACGTGAAACTCGAGAAAGATTGAAAGATCCTTTGCTCGATAAAAAAATAAATCTTGGTCTTGATTTGCGAGGCGGAATGCATTTGATTTTAGAGCTTGAGACAGATAAATTGACCGGAAAAACGACTCTAAAAGACGCGATCGATCAATCGATAGAAATTGTGAGAAACAGAATTGATCAATTTGGAGTTGCTGAGCCTATCATCACGAAACAAGGCGACAAATGGATAATCGTTCAGCTTCCTGGAATACAGGATCCGGATAGAGCCATTGAGCTCGTCGGTAAAACAGCTTTGTTAGAGTTTAAATTAGTTGAAGAAAATGTTGCGATTAGCGACTATATGGACGACAAAGGCGAAATCGTTCAAGAAAAAATACCGGAAGGAATTGAAATATTGAAAGGAAAAGATCACGGATATTACGCTCTCAAAAAAGCGGGTGGACTTACTGGAGCGTATCTTTCTAATGCTGAGGTGAAAGTTGGAGGCGATTATGGCGCGCCTTATGTTGCGATCATGTTTAACAAAGAGGGAGCAGTTCGTTTCTCGGACATAACCGGAAATAATATTAACAAAAGATTGGCGATTGTTCTCGATGGCATTGTTCAATCAGCTCCGAGCATCAGGTCTAGAATCCCAGACGGAAACGCTGTTATTGAAGGAAATTTCACGCCTGCGGAGGCAAAAAATTTGGCAATTGTTTTACGAGCCGGAGCTTTGCCTGCACCTGTCAGAATTATTGAGAACAGAGTCATTGGTCCAACTCTCGGAGCAGATTCGATAAGAAAAGGTTCAATGGCCGGTCTTTTGGGACTAGCTTTTGTCATAATTTTCATGTTGATTTATTATAAAGTCGGTGGGCTCATAGCAAACGTAGCTTTGCTTTTGAATGGAGTGATTACTCTTGCAATAATGGCGTACTTTCACGCTACGCTTACATTGCCTGGGATCGCCGGTGTGATTTTGACATTGGGAATGGCTGTTGACGCAAACGTTTTGATCAACGAAAGAATCCGCGAAGAATTGCGAATAGGAAAAACGTTGAGGTTGGCTATAGACGCTGGTTATAATAAAGCGTTTAGTGCGATCCTTGACTCTAACATTACGACTTTGATAGCTGCGGCTTTTTTATTTCAATTTGGGACAGGACCAGTGAAAGGTTTTGCTGTAACTCTGACCATCGGGCTTGTTAGTAGTATGTTTACGGCAATCGTCGTTACGAAAGTAATTTACGAGCTACTTTTGAACAATACTGAAATAAAAAAATTGAGTATATAAGGAGAAAATGATGGGTTTATTTGCAAATACAAATATAGATTTTCTTGGAAAACGAAAATATGCTTATATTTTTAGCGGTTTAATTATTTGTGCAGGAATCGTGTCTCTCGTTATGAAAGGCGGTCCAAAACTTGGTTTGGATTTTACTGGTGGGACTTTAGTGCAGCTTAATTTTGAGCAAAATATAACGAACGAAGAGCTTCGTTCCGGTCTAGATAAAATTGGTTTTGATAGTGCAGACATACAAAGTTTCGTAGGTACGAATAGCATGTCTTTTAGGACGCAGAAAAGTGATCATGTTGATAAAGTCAAGTTGGACGAGCTCGAAACTATATTGAACAAAAATTTTGAAGTGGAAAGCGTTGAAGTCGTCGGTCCTACAGTCGGAGCGTGGCTAATAAAACGTGCAATTTTGGCGTTTATTTTGGCATTTATCGGAATTATCATTTACGTCGGGATTAGATTTCACAAAGGCGTTTGGGGGCTTGCCGGCGTAGTTGCGCTTGTTCATGACGTTTTGATTGTCGTTTCGGTTTTCTCGATTTTCAACAAAGAAATGACAATGAACATTGTAGCCGCTTTAATGACAATCGTTGGTTATTCGATCAACGATACCATTGTAATTTTTGACCGAATTCGTGAAAATTTACTCACTCGTTACAAAGAAAATATTGACGTTGTAATTAATGACAGCATCAACCAAACGTTATCTCGAACAATTATTACAACAGTCGTGACCTTGTTCACTGTCGTGGCGTTATTAATTTTTGGTGGCGAAGTTTTGCGAGATTTTTCATTCGCGCTTTTTATAGGAATGATAGCAGGAACCTATTCAACTTTGTTTATCGCAGTCCCACTCGTAGTGGATTTTAAAAAAAATAAAAAATAAAAATTGAATAACGTAAAATTTTTGAAAGATTTTGCAGTCAATGTCAGACTTGAAAAAGTAATTAGTTATTTAAAATTTAGCAAAAAATTTTCCAGTCTAGAAACGAAAATTGAAACCTTGATTTTAAAAGAGATTGAGGAGTTTTATCGATACGTAAAGACTTGTGGAATTTACAAAATACAGGAAAAATTTGAGTCGAAAAGTTTGTTTCTCGAGAGTAAAAATATTGAAACTTTGTTGCATAATTCTGAAAAAGTGTTGATTTTTGCAGTCTCGCTCGGTGAAAAAATAGATGAGAAAATTGAAGAATTTTTAACGGAAAATATTTTGAAAGCTTCGATTTGGGATGCGATTGCCTCGGAAGCGGCAGAACAAGCCGCAAATTATTTGAATAATTATTTAGCGAACAAACTTATTTTGAAAGATTTAATTACTACAACTCGGTATAGCCCGGGATATGGCGATTGGCCGCTTAAAGCAAATTTCGAAATATTTAAACTTTTGGGATTGGAAAATTTTGAGATTTCGATAAACGAAGCCGGACTTTTGATTCCTCAAAAAACCATTACTGCCATTATCGGACTAAAATCTCGAGTATAAAAACAGGGGAGAAAAATGATTTCAACAAGCGATATTTCAAATGGTTTAAACCTAAAAATAGACGATCAACTTTTTACAGTTGTTTGGTTTCAGCATCATAAGCCGGGAAAAGGCGGTGCAATGGTTCGTCTGAAACTCAAAAATTTGCGAACAGGCGCTACAACCGAAAGAACCGTGAAATCAGGCGAAAAATTTGAGGAAGTAAATTTAGATCGAAAAAAAATGCAGTTTTTATATAAAGAATCACAAAACTATATTTTTATGGACAATGAAAACTACGAGCAGACTGAAATCCAAGGAGATCAGTTGGGAGATGGAGTAAAATTTTTGCAAGATAACATGGAAGTTGACATTTTGTTTTATGGAAGCGAAATTATGGGGATCCAATTACCTGCAACTGTGGTTTTGCAAGTGACATATACAGAAAAAGGAATGAAAGGCGACACTGCGACGAGTGCAATGAAACCTGCTACTCTAGAAACCGGTGCAGAAATTTTAGTGCCGCTTTTTATTGAGATTGGCGACAAGCTAAAAATTGATACAAGAACAGGCGATTATGTTCAGAGGATGAATTAACGATTTATTTTGGCTTTCCACTCGATACTTCTGCGTAATCTGCAAAAAAAACTAAACAAAAACCGAAAATCTTTTCATAGTTTGGTAAAAAAAATGAAACGAAAAATAATAAAAATTGACAAAGAAAAATGCAATGGTTGCGGTTTATGCGCAAAAGCATGTCACGAGGGAGCAATCGGAATAGTTAATGGCAAAGCAGTTTTGCTTCGCGACGATTATTGTGATGGACTTGGAGATTGCCTGCCAGTTTGTCCAACAAACGCAATTTCATTCGAAGAAAGGGAAGCTTTGGATTACGACGAAGAAGCCGTAAAACAAAACAAAATTGCTCTCCATAAAGCGCACGATGCAAATCAAAAACTTCCGTGCGGTTGTCCTTCCTCAAATGCAAAAACTTTTGCTAGGAGCGAAACCTCATCGGGTTTGTCAACTTTAGAGCCTGCCAAAACGTACCTAAATCAGTGGCCAGTCCAAATTAAACTAGTCTCGGTAAACGCGTCCTATTTCAATAATGCGAACTTGCTTATTGCTGCAGATTGTACTGCATACGCCTACGGAAATTTTCATGACAAATTTATGAAAAATAAAATAACGATCATCGGCTGTCCAAAACTTGATGAAGTTGATTATTCCCAAAAATTGTCGGAAATTATTAAGCAAAATAATATTAAATCTATCACGGTTGTTAGAATGGAAGTTCCTTGTTGCGGCGGAATTGTAAATGCTGTTAAGTCAGCTCTGTCGATGAGTGGAAAAATGATCCCGTGGAACATAATTACGATTTCGACATCAGGACAAATTCTTGAGGATTAAGTATGAATTTGAAAAAACATCTCAGGAATATATGTAAAATTTTAATATTAAACTTGTATTTGGTTATGATTTTAGGAGTGGATGTTTTTGCAGAATTACCAAACCCAAACATCATGTATCGGGATATAAAAGTTGTTTGTCCGGATAACTCCGTGAAATTCGATAGTTTGGTTTTGATCGATGGATTGGGTTATCTACGAGCCAAATCTATTGTCCAGTATTACAACGCTTCAGTTGAAGACGGAGCGCTTTCGTCGACAATTCAAATAAAATTTGGTGAAACGAATATTTTGTTTTTAGATGGGAAAGATTATATTCTCATAAACGGCAAAAAAATTGAAATTAATAAAAAAACGTTTTATATTGACAATGAATTTTATATTTCACTCGGACTTTTGATAAGTAAGGTGTTTGAGCAAAACGTGAAATATGAAACAAAATGGGATTATGCTGAATCGGTTTTGCGAATAAAAAAGCCAGGAGAAGCATATCAAAATATCGATGTGAACGAGCTGGTGAGAAGCGCGGAAAGGCAAAAAGAAAAAGCGGACCCAAATACTCTTCAAAATTCTCCGACTGTTTATCAGGTTTTGTCTTCGAATGAGTATATAAAAAAAGCAAAACAAAAACGTATTAATTTAGTAGTCGTTGACGCCGGGCACGGTGGAAAAGACCCTGGCGCAGTTTCAAAAAATAGGACAAAAGAAAAGGATATAAATTTGGCAGTTGCGAAAAAATTGACAGAAATTTTGAAAACTGAATATGGTCGAAAAGTCATAATGACTAGAGAAGACGATACGTTTATTCCGCTTAGGGAAAGATCCGCGATTGCGAACAAAAATAATGCAGATATGTTTATCAGTATTCACGCTAACGCTGCTCCAAACGCTAAAGAACGCCGCGGTTTTGAAATTTATATTCTGTCTGAAATAGCATCGGATTCAGAGGCTGAAGAAGTTGCGCAACTTGAGAACGCAGCAGTCAGCTACGAAGAGAATAATTCGAATGATTTAAATACGATTCTTTGGTCTATGGTAATAAATGGATTTATCAATGAATCGTCGACATTTTGTTATTTCGTAAGCTCAAACATTGATTCGACTTTTTCGAGCTATAAAAATTACGAAAATCGCGGTGTCAAACAAGCAGGATTTAGAGTCTTGAAAGGCGCAAAAATGCCGGCAGCTTTGGTCGAGCTTGGATATGTGACGCACAGAGACGATTTGGCACTTTTGTTGAACGAGGATTTTCAATGGAAAATGGCAGAACTTATTGCAAAATCTATTTCTGACTATGAGAACTCTCTCGATGGAAAATAAAACAAATCAAGCAATTGGGATTTTTGACTCCGGAATCGGAGGATTGACAGTCGCAAAAGAAATTATGGCTGAGCTTCCGAGTGAAAATATCGTTTATTTTGGTGATACGGCCAGAGTCCCCTACGGCAACAAATCTCGCGAAACTATCCAAAAATTTTCCCTCCAAATCGCTAATTTTCTTTTAACGAAAAACATAAAAATTTTAGTCGTGGCTTGCAATACAGCTTCGTCGTTCGCGCTAGAGTTTTTAAAGCAAAACCTGAAAATTCCGGTAATTGGGGTAATTGAACCTGGAGCAGCAGCAGCCATGAAAATTTCGAAAAATTTTAATATTGGCGTGATCGGAACCAAAGGCACGATCCAAAGTTTGTCTTATCAAAATTATCTAAAATCACGTGACGAGAACGTGAAAGTTTTTGCAAAAGCTTGCCCACTTTTTGTGCCGTTAGTTGAGGAAGGATGGACTGAAAATGAAATCAGTAGCAAAATTGCCGAGGAATATTTGCGGGATTTACGAGATAGCAAGATTGACACCTTGATTTTGGGATGTACGCATTATCCGATTTTGAAAAACGTGATTGCAAAAATTATGGGCTCAAACGTGAATATAGTCGATTCTGCTCGTGAAACTGCAGCTGCGACTAAACGTGAGATAAAAAAACTTGAAAGTTTGAATGCAGAAATAGCGCAAGCAACCGACAGTAAACAATATCGCTTTTTTGTTAGCGACGACAAAGAGAAGTTCGAGGAGTTTGCGACAAAATTTTTTAACTCCACTATTTCCGGGAAACATAAAACTTATTTGCATACTTGGCAATAGCTGAGAGTCACTAAAATAAAAAGCTTTTTCGCTAAAAACAGCTAGTTTTAACAGCTTTTTATTGAAAAATAATGTAAAGTTTTAAAATTGGAATCTAAAAATTTGTGATTTTGACGAGTAGCGAAATAACAAAAAAATTTTTTAACAAAATAAAAAAAGGATAAATAGATAGTCGCTCTAAAAATTAAATTTTGGAGAGGAAAGTCCGAACTCCGAACAGCAAGATGCTCGCTAACTGCGAGAATTATGCGATTGCGTAATATGGAAAGTGTAACAGAAAATACACGGCTTGCAACGAGAATTTGCGAGTAAAGGTGAAAAAGTGAGGTAAGAGCTCACTGGTTATTTTAGCGATAAAGTAGCCTGACAAACCCCATCTGGAGCAAGACCAAGTAAAAGGCGAGAGATAGCTGGTCTCGATATTAGCCTAGGGTAGGTCGCATGTTAAAAACATTGCTTTTTTGAGCAAAGATAAATGACTATCAAATACAAAATTCGGCTTATTTTTATCCTGATTTTGCCCTCGTAGCTCAGCTGGATAGAGCAACGGTTTCCTAAACCGTAGGCCGTGCGTTCGAATCGCGCCGAGGGCGTATTTTAAAATCTAAAAAGAGCGAGGATTTTATGTCACTTAATTACAAAAAAGCGATTTTAATGTTAGAAGATGGATCAATTTTTGATTGCAAATCTTTTGCAGCGGATGGTGAGATTTTAGGTGAAATCGTTTTCAATACGAGCATGTGCGGCTATCAAGAAGTTTTGACAGATCCGTCGTATAGAGAGCAAATCGTCATGTTTACGTATCCTCTTATCGGGAATTACGGCGTGAATGAAAAAGATTTCGAGTCCAAAACCATTTTTCTTAAAGGAATCGTTGTAAAAGAATACGTCGACAACTACAGCAATTTTCAAGCAACCATGAGTTTGCGAGAATTTTTGCTCAAAAATAATATTATTGGAATTTGCGATCTTGATACTCGAGCGATTACGAAGAAAATTCGATCTCAAGGCGCAATGAAAGCAATAGTTTCAACTCAAAATTTTGATGCGAAAAGTTTGGGAGTAAAATTAGCTGAATATCAATGTTTGAATGGGAAAAATTTAGTTAATGAAGTCAGCTCGCAAGAGCCTTATATTTGGAATAGAACTAACGAAAAGCGTGATAGAATCGTCGTGATGGATTTTGGGATAAAGTACAACATTTTGAGGCATTTAGATGAACTTGGCTATGAAGTTTACGTTGTTCCCGGCTGGACAAAAGCTGACGAGATTTTGGCGCTAAACCCGGTCGGAATCATGCTATCAAACGGACCTGGAGATCCGAGCCTTCTTACAGAAATCATAGGTGAAATCAAAAAACTTTTGGGCAAAAAACCGGTTTTTGGGATTTGTTTGGGGCATCAATTGATCGCGCTGGCTCTCGGCGCCAAAGCCTATAAACTTAAGTTTGGGCATCATGGAGCAAATCATCCAGTAAAAAATCTCGAAACGAACAAAATCGAAATCACGTCGCAAAATCATGGCTATTGTATTGACGAAAAAACATTGGATAAGAATGAAATAGAAATAACTCACATTAATTTATACGACGGAACTTTGGAAGGTTTTAGAAGTAAAAAGCAGAAATTTTTTACGGTTCAATATCATCCTGAGGCTTGTCCCGGACCAAATGACTCGAGATATTTATTTCAAAATTTTGAAGATTTGATAAAAAATTCAATTAACTCGTAAATTTACGAAATTTTCCAACGATTTTTATTTTTATTTTCTACCAAAAAGGAAATCAAAATGTTCAATCATAAAATCGAAGAAGAATGCGGCGTTTTTGGGGTTTTTAATCATCCTGATGCCTCCCAAATTACTTATCTCGGCTTATACTCGCTTCAGCATCGAGGACAAGAAAGCGCAGGAATTGCTGTCTCAGATGGACAAAAAATTAAAAATTATAGAAAAATGGGTCTAGTTTCTGACATTTTTAGGGAAAAAGTTCTGTCAGAATTACGAGGAAATTCCGCGATAGGGCATGTTCGATATTCGACTTTTGGCTCGTCAGTTGAGCGTAATGCGCAGCCGTTTTCGGTTTATTACGCAAAAGGCCCGATTGCTGTATCTCACAATGGAAATATTACGAATGCATTTGAGCTGAGGCAAGAGATTGAAAAACAAGGCTCTATATTTCAAACGACTCTTGACAGCGAGATTTTGGTCCATCTTTTGGCTCGAGAACAAGATGATAATTTCGAGCAAAATTTAATTAATTCGTTAAAAAGACTGCAAGGCTCGTATTCGTTTTTGATCTTGACTCAAGACAAATTGATTGCTGCTCGAGATCCTTGGGGATTTAGGCCGCTTTCGCTTGGTAAACTAGGCGGAAGTTATCTTTTGTCGTCGGAAACTTGCGCGTTTGATTTGCTTAACGCTGAATTTGTGCGAGATATTGAGCCAGGCGAATTGTTGACTATCGACGCGACAGGACTAAAGAGTCAAATATTTGATAAAGCCAAAAAACATCAGCATTGTATTTTTGAATATGTTTATTTTGCTCGTCCTGACAGCGTGGTTTTTGGGCGTTCGGTGCAAGCAGTTCGAAAGCAGCTCGGACGAGAGCTCGCGAAAGAGTGTCCAGTCGACGCTGATATTGTGATTCCGGTACCTGATTCTGGAATTTATGCAGCTCTCGGATATGCCGAGTATTCGAAAATTCCGTTTGATATGGGTTTTGTGCGAAATCACTACGTTGGTCGAACTTTTATAAAACCGACGCAAAGCGACAGAAATTTTGCAGTAAAAGTAAAATTGAATCCTGTAAAAGAAATTTTGCAAGGAAAAAGAGTTGTTGTCGTAGATGATTCAATTGTGCGAGGAACAACGAGTAAAATGCGAATAGACGCACTCAAAGCTGCCGGAGCTAAGGAAATACATTTTAGAATAAGCTCGCCTCCAGTCATAGATTCGTGTTTTTTTGGGATTGATACACCAGAAAGAGATAAATTGATCGCTTCAACGCATAGCGTCGATGAGATTGCGAAATATTTGGGAGTTGACAGTTTGGCATATGTTAGTTCAGAAGGTATGCAAAATGCTGTCGGCGACGGTCATAATTTTTGCCTCGCTTGTTTTAATGGAGAATATCCGTTCGAGATACAAGTTGCTCGTAGAGACAAACTTTTTTTGGATAACTCAACTCAGATAGATTTCAAATTTTAAGATTTTGTAAGATTTTTTGTTTCGTATAGAATAACAAAAAGTTTTTATGAGCTTTTTTATGTATTTCGCTGTAACTTTTAAATAAATTTTGAGAGAAAATTTGTATTATTAAGTCATTAAAATACATGAATTTTGTGGAGGTTTCGTGGATAAATTTTTTAAAAATTTAGTGCTTTGGATATTAATTTTGGCCGGAGTTTGGATGTTGGTTCTGACTGTAAAATCTGATTCGCCGGTTAAAAATTTGAATTATTCCGACTTTAAAAGGCTTTTGAAAGAGAAAAAAATCACAAAAGCAGTTTTTAAAACTGACAGTATCAAAGGCGAATATTTAGACGGAGATAAGCTATTTCAATACAAAACTATGGCCATGAATGATCCGACTTTGCTTCAAGAACTGGATTTTTATGGTGTTAAAGAATACAACTCTGAGCCGGATCGAAACTGGATGGGAAATTTGATTTGGTCGTTTGGTCCGATACTTTTGCTCGCAGCGATTTGGTTTTTTATGATCCGTCAGATGAGCGCCGGTAATAAGACTGCGATGAGCTTCGGAAAATCCAAGGCAAAAGACGAAAGCAATAAAAAAATTACGTTTGATGATGTTGCTGGATGCGACGAATCAAAAGAAGAATTGCAAGAAATTATAGAATTTTTGAAAGATCCGAAAAAATTCCAAAGGCTCGGCGGCAAAATCCCAAAAGGCGTGCTTTTGTACGGAGCGCCCGGGACAGGAAAAACTTTGCTCGCAAAAGCTGTAGCCGGAGAAGCCGGAGTACCGTTTTTTAGCTCGAGCGGGTCTGAGTTCGTGGAAATGTTTGTCGGAGTGGGGGCGTCTAGAGTTCGGGATCTTTTCGATAAAGGAAAACAGAATGCGCCGTGTCTATTATTTATAGATGAGATTGATGCGGTTGGAAGGCATAGATTTGCAGGAATCGGTGGCGGTCACGATGAACGAGAGCAAACGTTGAATCAGCTTTTAGTCGAGATGGATGGATTTAATACAAAAGAAGGCGTGATTTTGATCGCAGCTACGAATAGACCAGACGTCCTTGATCCTGCGCTGCTTCGTCCGGGGCGATTTGATCGGCAAATTTCCGTTTCTGCACCGGATCTAAAAGGCCGCGAGGAAATTTTGAAAGTTCATACTCAAAAAATCAAGTTGGATTCTGAGGTTGATTTAATGATTATTGCCAGAAGAACACCGGGTTTTGTAGGCGCGGATTTAGCTAATCTTTGCAACGAAGCTGCGCTTTTGGCGGCAAGAAGAAACAAAGATGCCGTCACTATGCTCGAAATGGAAGAAGCGATTGAGAGAGTTATAGCCGGGCCTGAGAAAAAAAGCCGCATGATGTCTGAAAAAGAACGAAAAATAATTGCGTTTCACGAGGCAGGTCACGCTATGGTTGCGAAAAGTATTGAAGGCGCTGATCCTGTTCATAAAGTTTCGATTGTTCCGAGAGGACCGGCTTTGGGGTATACGCTGCAGCTGCCGCTCGAGGATAAATATTTAACGACTAAAAAAGAATTGAATGCAAAGCTAGCGATTTTGATGGGCGGAAGAGCTGCAGAAATTGCATTTTTTGATGAGGCTACAACTGGTGCGCAAAATGACTTGCATAGAGCCACGGAGATCGCAAATAGAATCGTGTGTGAGTTTGGTATGAGCGATAGTTTAGGAAATTTGACTTATGGTAAGGGCGAATCCGAGGTTTTTTTAGGACGAGATATTTCTAAAGAGCGTAGTTATAGCAATGAAACGCTGAAACTCATTGACGAAGAAGTAAAAAAATTAGTGGACGAGGCTTTCAAGAATGCCATGAAAATTATGAAAACTAATAAAGACAGAATCCAAAAACTCGTGGAGGTGTTGCTAAAAAAAGAGTTGGTAAGCGCTGAAGAATTAGACCAAATAATTTCTGAAACAAAGGAAAATTGAGAGAAAAATTTATGAAAAAAATCGATTCTGAGGCTATAAAAAAAGCTGTAAAACAAATCATAGTTGCTGTTGGCGAGAATCCGGAGCGCGAAGGCTTAAAAGATACTCCGGATAGAGTTGCGAGGATGTATGCTGAGTTTTGCGAGGGTTATTTTCAGGATCCGAAAAAAGTCTTGAAAGTTTTTTATGAGGAAGAAAATTACGAGGAAATCGTGCTTGTCAAGGATATTCCAATTTATTCACTTTGCGAACATCATTTGGTGCCATTTTTTGGGAAAGCGCATGTGGCTTATATTCCTCGTAAAAGTCGAGTCACCGGGCTTTCAAAGATTGCGAGGATTGTGGACGTTTTTGCGAGAAGACTGCAGCTGCAGGAGCGGCTCACAAAACAAGTTGCAGACAAAATTGACGAGCTTGTCAAGCCGATTGGAGTGATGGTTGTTATAGAAGCAGAACATTTATGCATGACGATGCGTGGCGTCAAAAAAGCCGGTTCAAAAACTGTGACGTCGAGTATGAAAGGAGTTTTTTTGAAGGACCCTAAAACTCGAGCCGAAGCTCTCTCGCTCATCAAAAGTTGAAAATGAAGCGAAAAATTAATATTTTACTTGTTTTTTTGTTTTTTGCGTTTATTTTGATTTCTTTTCACTTTAAATTCACGCCTGGAATTAAAATATCAAAAGACTTTTTTAAATTTTCAACACCAATTTTTAAATTTATGCCTATGATTTTTATATTGCTCGGACTTTTTGATGTGTGGGTAAAACGCGAGATTGTTGAAAAACATTTGGGCGAAGAATCCGGGCTGAAGGGTTATTTCTGGGCTATAATTTTGTCAAGCACAACTGTAGGCGGACTTTATGTTTGCTTTCCTATTGTTTATTCTCTGTTCAAAAAAGGCGCAAGACTGGCAGTAATTTTTACTTACGTCGGCTGTTCCGGGCTTTGCAGAGTGATAATGACTAGTTATGAAGCCACGTTTATGGGTTTAAAATTCACGCTAATCAGACTTATTTTTTCATTGCCATTGGTCATTTTGGCTTCTATGTTTTTAGAAAAATTGTTAAAAAATAAAAATTACGAAATCACTGAGCCTTCGCACGATAAAACTATGCAATAGCTTTTAACGCTAATTTTATGATGTCTTCGAGTGACAAATTTTGGTTTTTATCGCATTTTTTTAATACGTCAGCAATGATTTTTTTTGCAGAAACGGCGTTGTAGCCAAGAGTTTTGAGCGCTTCGATGGCGTCGTTTTCGTGAGAAGTGATAGAACTGCAGATATTTTGGCTCAGATCGTCACTAACATTAATTCCTGAAATTTTATTTTTTAGCCCGAGAATTAACTTTTCTGCCTTTTTCTGAGTGAACCCGAACACAATATGCAATTTCTCAAGATCCTGGTTTAGTATAATATTTTTAAATTCAAGCATATTGTTGCTTATTCTCGATAAAATATCGAGCGCACCTTTTGCTCCTATCTTGTCAACGCTTTTTATGATTTCAAACAATTCCCTTTCTTCCTCACTCAAAAACCCATACCAAGTGCTAGTTCCGGAATACATGCTCGATGACTCAGAAATAAAGAGTTTTACTTCTTTTGCGTTTTCACTGAGAGATGACGCTGTTTGCGTCGACACATTTAAAGAATATCCAATTCCATTATTCACTTCTACGATGACGCTCGATATTCGCCTTTCGACTAATTTGCCTTTTATGTAATCTATCATTTTTGCCTCACTTTTTTTTGTTTATTTTCTAAAATTTTTTTGAATTTGTCTATTTATTTTGATATAATTTTAGAATTAAATTAATGTAGTATTTTTAAACTATTATGTAAATTCTATTTATGATAAAAGAAAGCAAAGAAATCAAAAACAAAAGTTATTTTATCACGGCAACCGACACAGATGCCGGAAAAACAGTTGTAACTGCATTAGCTTTGAATTATTTACTAAGCTGCAAAAAAAGTGTGATTTCGCAAAAATGGGTTCAAACAGGAAATGTGGAATTTTCACAGGATTTAGAATTTCACAAAAAATTTGCAGATTTAAACTTTACAAAATCTTTGAATAAACACGTTTCTCCTTATATTTTTGAGTTTGCCGGCTCACCGCATTTCGCTGCAAAACTTGAAAATTCTGTAATAAAAAAGAGTAAAATTATCGAAAGTTTCAAGTTTTTACAAAAAAAATTTGAGCATGTAATTGTGGAGGGAAGTGGAGGTGTGTTGACGCCGTACGATGAAAAAAAATTTTTGATCGATATAGCGAGAGAATTGGATCTTCCTGTAATTTTAGTCGTAGCCAACAAACTTGGAAGTATAAACCATACGCTGCTTTCACTTGAATATTTGACGCAAAAAAAAATGAATGTGAAAGGCATAATTTTTAATAATTCCAAAAATTGTGACGTTAAAATTCTTGAAAATAATATAAAAACTGTGAAAAATTTTGCAAAAAATATAACGATTTTAGGGCAAATTCCGTATTCAAAAAATAAAAAAGTATTGATAAAAAGTTTTGAAGAAATCGGTGAAAAGTTAATATGAAATTTATAATATTTAAAAATAGCCCCAAATTAAAAATTTTAATAGCGTTTTTTTTGGGATTTTTTGTACTTAGTTTTAATGTTTGGGAGAAATACAAACTGGTTCAAATTGGTTATGATTTGCAAAAAATAGCGCAAAAAATAGAACTTCTAAATGAACGCAAAAACGAGCTGATCATCAAGAAAACGAGCCTGGAATTTTACAAGAGAATTGATTCAATAGCAAAAGAAAAACTTGGAATGATTGAGTTAGATGACAAAAAATTCGTAATTTTAAATACAAAAAATCGCGCGGCTGAAAACTAAAAAGATGAGGAGATTTCGATGAGCTTGGAGTATGAAATAAATTTTTTAAAAAAAGCAAAAAATGCAGTAATTTTGGCGCATAATTATCAATTACCTGAAGTTCAAGATGTTGCAGATTTCGTTGGAGATTCATACGGCCTCGCAAAAATGGCGCAAAACACGGACAAAAAAATTATCGTTTTTTGCGGAGTGCATTTTATGGCGGAGACTGCGAGCATTATTTGCCCGGATAAAACGGTTTTATTGCCTGATCCGGACGCCGGATGTCCGATGGCAGATATGATTACTGTAGAAAAATTGCGTCAGATGAAAAGCGAAAATCCGGACGCGTTAGTTTTGACGTACATTAATTCGAGCGCTTTGATAAAATCTGAGAGCGATGTGATTTGTACTTCGTCGAATGCTCTCAAAATCGTAAAAAAAATTCAACAGAAAAAAATTATTTTTACCCCGGACAAATATTTGGGAAGTTACGTCGCAAAAAATAATCCGGACAAAGAAATAATTTTATTTCCTGGATATTGCAATGTCCACGCAAAAATTTTGGTTGAAGATGTCGAGAAACTTAAAAAATTACATTCAAGGGCTGTGGTTTTGGCGCATCCTGAGTGCAGAGGCGAGGTTGTGGATTTGGCAGACGAAGTTTTGTCGACTACGCAAATGATTGATTTTGCGAAAAGTTCGAAAAAAGATGAGTTTATAATTTGTACTGAGGTTGGAATACTTCATAAATTAAAAAATGATAATCCTACAAAGATTTTTCATCATATTTCAAATGTAGCGATTTGTCCAAATATGAAAAAAATTACTCTCGAGAAAGTTTTGTTTTCACTCGAAGATTTAAAGTTTCAAATAAAAGTTGAGGCTGAAATTCGAGAAAAAGCGAAACTCGCATTGGACAAAATGTTTCATTATGCATCCTGAAGTTTTATAAAAAACGAGATTTTGTACGTTTTGCGTCTAAAATTTTGTAGAAAAAGTTTGGGAATTGTGTTTATATTTGAGTCGAGGAAATTACGACTTGACTTTTGTAGAGCGCTTTACTAAAATTATCGACACTAAATTGTTCGAGATAAGAAAAAATTAGAATTTGGAGTTTTAAGAAAAATGCTGGTTTCATACAAATGGATAAAAGAATTTTTTGCGCCTAAAGTTCTCGACGATAAATCTCCAAAAGACATCGCAGCTATTCTGGTCAATCAAGGACTCGAAGTTGCTGACATAAAATATTTTGGTGATGCATTCAAAAATGTCGTAATTGCGAGAGTTTTGAGCTGTGAGAAACATCCAAATGCTGACAAGTTGTCTCTCTGTAAGATCAGTGATGGAAACGATGAATTTCAGGTCATTTGCGGCGCGAAGAATGTGAAAGAAAATATAAACGTCGCTTTTGCGAAAATTGGTGCTATTTTGCCGGGTAATTTTGAGATAAAAAAAGCAAATCTTAGAGGCGTGGATTCTTTTGGGATGATTTGTTCTGAAAAGGAATTGGGATTTGCGGCTGAATCAGTCGGAATTTGGATTTTGCCGGATGACGCAAAAATTGGGCAAGATATCGTTGATTTCATGGAATTAGATGATCACGTTTTTGAAGTGGAAATAACGCCAAACAGAGGTGATTGTTTGAGCGTAATTGGAATCGCTCGAGAAATCGCAGCTTTTTTGGGTCAGAACATAATTTTACCGAAATTAAGAAATTGTGTCGATACAAAAAACGTTGAGAATTTAGAAAATTTTGACGTTGAAATTCAAAATAAACTTGCTTGCGAGAGCTATAGTTTCGCACTCGTAAAAAATGTCCAAATTCCCGAAACTCCGATATGGATGAAAATGCGTCTGATTAAATGTGGTCTGCGTCCAATAAATCCTGTCGTCGATATCACGAATTATTTGCTTCTGGAACTTGGACATCCGATGCATGCGTTTGATTTAGAGAAATTATCAGGGCAAAAAATCGTAGTGAAAAATGCTGATGAAAACATAAAAAATTTAGCTTTAAATAGCGAAAATTACGAAATGAAAAGTTCAGATGTTGTGATATGTGACTCGGAAAAACCTATTGCGATTGCTGGAATAATTGGCGGAGAAAATTCTTGCGTTGATGAGAAAACAAAACATATTGTTTTTGAAAGTGCGATTTTTGAACCTTCGAGCGTCAGAAAAACAGTAAAAAGGCTCGGCATTTCGACAGATTCTTCGTATAGATTCGAGCGAGGCGTGAGCTATGAAACTAAAAATTTTGCGATTTTGCGAGCGGTTGATATTTTGTTAAGTTTAGCTAAAGATGCAAAAATTTTTAAATTCGGCGAAATAAATTCTAAAAATAGAGACAAAAAAGTCATTGAAATAAATCAAAAAAAAATCAATAAAACCATAGGAAAAAATTACTCGGAAACTGAAATTTTGGAGATTTTCGAGAGATTAAATTTTAAAGTTTTAGAGCAAAAAAATGAAAATTTTTCCGTTGAAATTCCAGATTACAGAAACGATATTTTGCAAAATATTGATTTGATCGAAGAAATCGCAAGGTTAGACGGATACCTAAATATTCCCGACGAACCGCTTTTCATTAAACCAAGTTTTCGGCAAGAAAATAGTCTGGCGAAAGAGTCAAAAAAAATCGATTCTTTTAAAAATATTTTTGTGGGTTTCGGCTTTTTCGAAGCGATAAATTATCCGTTCATATCGAGCGAAGATGTGAATTTTTTTGAAGAAAACGTCGCAAATTATTTTGAAATTTTGAATCCGCTCACAGAAACGGAAAAATTTATGACGAGCCACAGAGTTTTGAATTTGATTCGAACAGGCATCGTGAGCTCTCGTCGTCAGCAAGAATCCGTGAAAATTTTTGAAATCGGGAAGAAATTTGAAAAAAAGACGAATATTCCTGAGAATTTTGCAGAAAATGAAAACTATCAATTGGCTGCGGTTTTGATTGGGAACGAGGCAAATATTTATTGGCAAGACAAAACAAAAAAAATCGATTTTTACTTTACAAAAGGCCTTGTTACGAGTTTTTTTAAGTCGATAAAATTTAAAAATTTTGAGTTTAGAAATTGCGAAAGCCCGCTCCTTGATCCGCAAAATTCTGTGCAAATTTTTACGAAAACCGGAACTTATCTTGGCTTTTTGGGCAAATTGTCTCGGAAAGCTTTGAATTATTTTAACGTAAAAACGGATATTTTTGCGATAGAATTGGATTTGAATATTTTGTTTTCTTCCGATATAAAAAATGTGTATAAACCTGTTTCAGCTTTCCCGATTTTAGAGAGAGATTTGTCGCTGATTATGAAAAAAGAGCAAAATTATCGAGAAGTTGAGCAAGCGATAAAGAATATTAGTGGAAGTTTGCTAAAAAAAATAACGGTTTTTGATATTTACGAGGAGAATCCTATACCTGAAACTCACAAAAATATTTCGATAAGACTTTATTTTCAGTCGGAAGAGGAAACTTTGTCCGACGTTTTTATAAACAACATGCAATCTGAAATTTTGGCGAATTTACGAGATAAATTTGATATAAATTTAAGGCCGTAATCGTATACATAAAATCAATTTAAAAAATAAAATTGTGAGGGGAAAAATGAATTCCAATTATTTAAACGAGTACAAGGACAAAATTATTCTGGTGACTGGCGGCGCTGGCGCGATCGGTTCAAATTTGGTGCGAAAATTGTCAGAACTTGAAGCAAAGATGATCATTGTTTTGGATGATTTCTCGTCGGCTGAAAAATGGAATATTCCGTCGCTTTATAATGTGATGCTGGCAGAAGGCGATATTTTGAACGAGGAAAAATTGAAACGTGTTTTTTTTGAGAGACCCGACTACGTTTTTCATTTGGCTGCGTTTTTTGCAAATCAAAATTCTATTGATCATCCGGAGCGTGATTTACAGGTAAATGGAATGGGCACTTTAAAATTATTGAGATACGCTGAGCTTACCGGAGCGAAAAGATTTGTCTACGCTTCGAGCGGATGTTCGATTTACGGTTCGAATGCACCGATGCCTCTGACGGAAGATTTTATGTCTCTACACCTAAGCACTCCTTACCAAATCACAAAAATGCTTGGCGAGCTTTATTGCAATTTTTTTAATCATCAGTACGGTACGAAGACTGTAAAAGCTAGATTTTTTAACTCGTACGGACCCGGTGAAATTCCCGGACAATACAGAAATGTTATCCCAAATTTTATCTACTGGGCGATGAAGGGAATGCCTCTGCCAATCACTGGAACTGGTGAGGAAACGCGTGATTTTACGTTCGTTGGGGATATTGTCGATGGACTTTTGCGGGCTGGAGTCATGGAGCAGGCTGTCGGCGAGGAATTCAATCTTGCGGCTGGACGAGAAATAAAAATTGGTGAACTAGCTGAAATGATCAATAAAATCACTGGGAATAAAGCAGGAATCAAATATGCTCCAAAACGAAAATGGGACAACAAAAGTCGAATCCTTGCTAGCATCGAAAAGGCAAAAAATCTGATCGGTTATAATCCAAATACGAAATTCGAAGATGGATTACTCGAGGCTGTTAAGTGGTTTCAAGATAATTGGGAAAATATCGAGAAAACTATGAGATTTACACCTGGGATGTCATCAGCTGTACGACAGGGAAAATAATTTAAAGTTTTAAAAAATAAATTTTGAAAATTTTGTCCTGACAAAAGTTTTAAGAAAAATTTGCAAATAGAATTTTGCAAAAAAATAGCTTGAAGAACGATTTGATTCGATCTAAATGAATAATTTACTCAACTGTAGGAGATAGAATGCTCGAGATTTTGTTTGCAATTTTATTTTTTGCTTGTGATCAAATTTCTAAACTTATTATTACCCAATATTTAAATTTATACGAAAGTATTCCTGTTATAAAAAATTTTTTTAATATTTCGTATATACATAATTCCGGTATTGCGTTTGGACTGTTCCATGGATATAATAAAATTATTTTAATTATACTCTTATTTTTGTTTTTGACTGTAATTTTCTCGATGAGAAAAGATCTAAAAAGTATTTATTTTGCCAACAAAAATAAACTGTTTTTTCGCATAAATTTAGCTTTATTTTTTGGCGGCGCTTTTGGAAATCTCGTCGATAGGATTTTTAGAGGCTATGTTGTGGATTTTTTGGATTTTCGCGTTTGGCCTGTTTTTAATTTGGCAGATACTTTCGTGTGTGTCTCGTGTTTTCTTTTTGCGATTTATTTTTTGAAGAATAGGAAAGAATATGTGTCCGATACTGTTTAAATTAGGATTTTTAAATTTTTACAGCTATGGTTTTTTTATCGCTCTTGCTCTTTTCGTCCCAAGCTATTTTTTTTTGAAGAAAGCCAAAGTTTTAAAGTACGACAGCAAAATTTTAGAAAATATGATTTTCTACATTTTTTTGAGCGGGATAATTGGCGCTCGCGTTTTGTATGTTTTGTTGAATTTTAAAAATTTTGCCGAGAGTCCTTTAGATGTCTTTAAAATTTGGCAAGGTGGACTCGTATTTTGGGGCGGATTTGTTTTTGCGTTTTTGACTGGAGCTTTGCTTATAAAAAAATATAAGTTCGATTTCTGGAATTTTGCGGATTTGGTGGCTCCTTATATTTCTCTCGGGCATTTTTTTGGGAGAATAGGCTGCCTGATGGCCGGTTGCTGCTACGGAAAAATAACCTCGTCGACAGTATCGATTGTTTTCAAAAATCCGAACTCTTTGGCTCCAACTCACATTTCACTTTTTCCTACTCAAATTTTTGAGGCAATATTGAATTTTTTGATATTTTTTATCCTCTTAAAATTCTCAAACAAAAAAAAATTCCCGGGGCAAATAATTGGTTTTTATATGATTTTTTACTCGGTAGCAAGATTTTTTGTGGAATTTTTTAGAGGAGATGATAGAGGCTATTTTGGACTCTTGAGCATGACACAATTCATCAGCATATTGGTGTTTTTTTTAGGACTTGCGTTTCTATACTTTGCTTTTAAACAATTCTCAAATCAAAAATCTGGACTAGAATGACGAAAAAATTGACGAATTTACAAACCTATCTTGAAAATAAACAAGAATTTACAAATTTTTGTTTGAATGAATTTTTGGATAAGAGTACATCTCAACCTAAAATAATCAAAAAATCTATGCGTTACAGCGTTTTTAACGGTGGTAAAAGGCTAAGGCCGACTTTGGCGTTTTTGGCGAACGACATTGTAAAAAAAACGAATTTGCGTGATTTTAAAGTGAATTTTTCAAAAAATATTAAGTCGTCAAATATAGAAAGCTTGTCTGTTGCGCTCGAACTGATTCATTGTTATTCTTTGGTTCACGATGATTTGCCGGCTCTAGACAACGACGATTATAGGCGGGGAAAACTTACGTGTCACAAAAAATTTGGGGAAGCGATTGCTATTCTTGCCGGCGACGCGCTTCTCACAAAAGCCTTCGAGTCAATGTCGAGGATTTCGGACGCGAATATTTTGAAGCAAGTTCTTTCGGAAATTGTGAAAAATATCGGCGAAAATGGAATGATCGGCGGGCAGGTTGTGGATTTGGAGAGCGAAAAGTTGGATCCAAAAAACAAAAATGCTGCGAAAATTTTGGATTATATCCACAGAAATAAAACGGCAAAACTGATTGAAACGAGCTTGGCGGCCGGAGCGATCGTCGGAGGCGGAAATGCAAAAGTTGTAGAAGAGTTTAGAAAATACGGTGAGTGTTTGGGCTACATGTTTCAAATTACGGACGATATTTTGGATATTGTCGGCAATAAAAAATTGCTGGGGAAAAAAGGCAGTGATCTAGAAAATCAAAAGTTGACTTATGTCGCGATTTTTGGTCTTGAAAAATCCTATAAATTTGTCGCAAAATTTAAAAATAAAGCAAAAAAAATTCTGAAAAATTTGGAACTAAATTTTGGATTAGAAACAGATTTGTTGTCAGAATTATTGGACTATGTCGAAAAACGTTCGTATTAATTTTTAGTTTTGTAAGTTTTGCAACTTGTAAAAAGGGAAGAAAAAATTTGTATTTTTTAAAAATTGAAAATAGATGACATTGTTTAAAATAGAGGTGAAATTTTGAAAGGAATAATTTTGGCAGGCGGGAAAGGCAGCAGGCTTTATCCTCTTACTTTTGGCATTTCAAAGCATTTGTTGCCTGTTTTTGATAAGCCGATGATTTACTACCCATTGTCCGTCCTAATGCTTGCAAATATTCGTGATATTTTGATAATTTCTACGCCGGATGACATAATTTTGTACAAAAAACTTTTTTCAGATGGAAAACATCTCGGCATAAATATTTCTTACGCTATTCAAAAGGAACCTCGTGGAATTAGTGAGGCTTTTTTGATTGGCGAAGAATTTATTGGAGACGACACGGTTTCATTAATTTTAGGCGACAACATTTTTTACGGCTACAATTTGACGGATTTACTCGTAAAAAAGTCGAATTTGCAAAAAGGTGCGTCGATTTTTAGTTATTTTGTGAATGATCCGTATCGCTATGGAATTGTTGAAACTGACTCTGAAAACAGTATAATTAGCCTCGAGGAAAAGCCTGAAAAACCAAAATCGAATTATGCTGTCACAGGGCTGTATTTTTATGACAAAAAAGTCGTCGAATTTGCAAAAAGATTGAAACCGTCTCACCGAGGAGAGTTAGAGATAACGGATTTGAACAAACTTTATCTTGAAATAAGCGAGCTCGAAGTCGAAAAATTAGGACGAGGAATGATTTGGCTGGATACCGGGACTCACGAAAGCCTCATTGAAGCTGGAAATTTAATTCAAACTTTAGAGCATAGGCAGGGGTTAAAAGTCGCGTGTCTTGAAGAAATCGCTTTTAACAAAGGATTTATCGACTTGAACCATCTAAAGATTTTGGCAAAAAATTTTCATAACCAATACGGGGAATATTTATTAAATTTGGAGAATTTTAAATTATGAGCACTATTGAGAAAAATAATAATAAATTTATCGAAATATTATTTTGCTTACTAGGTTTGTCGTTGCCTATTTCAGGTGCATTGACGACTGGACTTTGGTTGGTTTTATTTGTTGCGACATTTTTTAAATTCTCAAAAAATCCTGATAAAAATTTGTTCATTGATAAAATTCATTTTCCTCTTTATGGTTTCATTTTTTTTACAACTCTATCAATTTTTTTTGCAATTAATTTTTCTGCTTCTATCTTTGAATTTAAAAAAACGGCGCAAGTTTTTATTATGTTTATTTTTATTTATAACATGAAAAATGATCTGGATTTAATCAAAAAATTTGTGAAATATTTGTTTATTGGAATTTGTATAGTCGTGGTTTTGGGAATAATTCAATATGTTTTTGGAATAAATTCTATACACCGAAGCCTTGTTTATGTTCCGGAATATCTATCTTTTTTACCCAAAAAAATACTGTCTTTTTTGAGCTTGAACGACATGCGTATTCAAGGAACGCAGTCTTTGCATCTGACTTATGCTGAAATACTGATCTGTTCATTTACATTCTTTTTTTATTCAATTTTGGATTCAGCTTATCAAAAAAATTCATTGTGTCAAAAAATAAAAATTTATGTTTTGTACTTTTTTATGTTTTTAGCTCTTATTTTTGGATTTTGTCGAGGAGTTTGGATTTCTATGTTTGTGTTTTTCATTTGTTGCCTTATTTTTCAAAAAAAGTATAGATTTCAAATTTTTAAAATGCTTTTAATTTACATCACAATTTTGTTTTGCGTCATTATACTTTTGATGAAAATCCCGCAAAGGACTCAAAAAACTACGTGGACAGATAAAGGATATTTTGGATTTTATGAAGGAGAAAACAGTAAAGAACAGTTAAAAAAGCTCAAAGGAAGATTTTTTAGCATAAAACCGTCACAAAATAAGGATCGATTGGCGATGTGGGATATAGGAATAAAAGTTTGGAAGGATGACCCACTTCTTGGAGTTGGTCCAAAAAATTTGAAAGATGTTTATAATGAATATGCAGAAAAAGAGCCCAATAAATATCCGCCTTATATGGGACACATTCACAATACGTATTTACAAATTTTAGCTGATCGAGGGATCGTCGGTTTTTTATTTTATGTAGCGATGCTTTTTACATATATGGGGTATTTTTTTGTGAATTTCAAAAGCATGACAAACTTATCTTTAAAATATTTAGCTTTTGGAGGATTTTCTGTTATTTTAGTTTTTACAATATTCTCATTCACCGAATATTCTTTTGGTGATAATGAGTTTGTAATGCTGTTTTGGTCACTTTTAGGAACTTCAATAGCCGCTATTTCTAACTATAAAACAAATTTTAAAAGCTAACTTTTTTGAGCTTTGAAATTAAAAACTATCTTTTCCCCCCGATAAAATAAGATTTTAAAAAAAGCGCTAAAAACTCAGAATTCGTAAATAAATAACGTTTCCACATTCTACGCGGCTCTTGAATAAATCTGTAAAACCATTCTAGCCCCAGTCTACTAATCCAAACCGGCGCGTGTTTGCACTTCCCTGCCAAAATATCAAAACTTCCGCCGACGCCAATACTAACCGGCACCTGCATTGTGTCCAAATTTTTGGCGACGAAGTTTTCTTTAAACGGCGTTGACATCGCGACGAACAAAATATCCGGCGCACTTTTTCGAATATCTTCTACAATATCGTGAGGATTGTTTTTATCGAAATATCCGTCGTGCAAGCCCACAACGTTTATTCCCATTTCTTCCAATTTTTGTTTGACAATTTTTACAATTTCTTCCGTAGCACCAAGTAAGTAAATCCTGTATTTTTTTTGCGCTAAAACCGGAAGCATTTTGAACATAATATTTGCAGCGCTCGCAGGCTCTGTTAGTTTATTTCCTCGAAATTTTGCGAAATAATAAACTACCCAGCTGTCAACCGTCATAATATCCGACGCGTCGTAAATTTTTTTCAAATCCGGCGTTTTATTGGCTCTGACGATGAGCTCAGCGTTTGGTGTAAAAACCATGCGCGGCTTTCGCTCGGAAATGTAATTTTCGATCTTTGCAATTGCCTCGTTAACTGAATAATCGTTAAATTCTAAATTTAAAAATTTAAATTTTTTCATTTCAATCTCTCTCTTTTTTAATTTTTAAAATTTTTGAGATACCAGTCAATTGTTCTCGCTAACCCAGTCTCAAAATCAAATTTTTGTTTCCAACCAAGATTTTTTATTTTATCGCAGTTAATTGCGTATCTTCTGTCGTGCCCGGGACGATCTTGCACGAAATTTATCAAGTTTTTGTAAACATCCAAATTTTTCCCCTCAATCTTTGCAATTTTCTCGCACAGAAAATTCACCAAATCCAAATTAGTCCATTCGTTTTCTCCGCCGATATTATATTTTTCGCCAACAGTTCCTTTTTCTAAAATCATCCAAACTCCGCTCGAATGATCGTCGACATAAACCCAATCACGAACATTTTTTCCGTCGCCATAAACAGGCAATTTTTCTTTTTTTAAAATATTCGTTATCATAAGCGGGATTAATTTTTCGACGTGTTGAAACTGTCCATAATTGTTCGAACAATTTGAAATCGTGGCCGGCAAATTGTACGTTTTGACGAACGCGTTGACAAAATGATCCGAGCTTGCTTTTGACGCAGAGTATGGGCTGTTTGGATTATAAGCCGTTGTTTCAAAAAAATATCCACTCGCGCCCAGGCTTCCGTAAACTTCATCCGTCGAGATATGATGAAAGAGAACATTGTCGCGATTTTTCCAATATTTTGCTGCGATTTTAAGTAAAGTGTATGTTCCGACGACATTGCTTATGACGAAATCTTCAGGATTTTGAATGGATCTGTCGACGTGAGTTTCAGCCGCAAAATTCACAATCGTGTCGATATTGTATTTTTGCAAAATATTTTCAACTTTCGTTTCGTCGCAAATATTCCCCAGTTCAAAGAAATAATTTTTTGAAAATTTTTGCTCGATGTCTAATAAATTTTTTTTATTTGCAGCATATGTTAATTTGTCGAGATTTACGATTTTTCCGGTAAAATTTTTGTTTTCAAACGTAAACCGTATAAAATTCGAGCCAATAAAACCCGAACCACCGGTCACCAAAATATTTTTTAATAATCTCATTTTTGCCCTCGATAATTTGTTGAAAAAAATTTTTTAATTTTTATTTGCTTCAAATTCATTTTCACTTAAAATTTTTATATTTAATTTTAAAGCTTTTTCATATTTTGAGCCCGGCTCTTTTCCGAGAATCAAAAAATCAGTTTTTTTAGATACAGAATTGGATACATTTCCACCGTTTTCCTCGATAATTTTAATAATCTCATTCCTCGAATATTTTTCGAAAGTTCCGGTGATCACAAAATTTTTGTTTAAGAAAAATGTATTTTCAAGAACATTTCTAATTGGCAACATATTAATTTCAAAGCCGCGAATCGTCTCAATTATATTGGGATAGGTTTCCAAAAAAGTTTTTATGCTTTTTGCGGTCACCTCGCCAATTTCACGTATGTTCTCAAGTTTTTCAATATCAGCATTCAAAATTTCTTCCAAACTTTTAAAATGCCTCGATAAAACAAGGCTTGCTTTTTCTCCAACATTCCGAATTCCAATCCCATAAATCAAATTTTTCAAGTCGCAAGATTTGCTTTTTTCGATTTGTTCTAAAATAGATTTTGACTTTTTTTCTTTCACGAGCTCGAGGCTTTCCAAATCTTTACTTTGCAATCTGTAAATATCAAAAATGTTTTTCATTAATTTTTTCTCGATAAGTTGAGCGATAATTTTTCTGCCTAAACCTTCGATATTCATTGCTTTTTTTGAGGCGAAAAGTTCTAATGCGCCTTGCAGCTGAGCTTTGCAACCAAGGACATTGACGCAGCGCAACGCAACTTCTCCCTCGAGTTTAACGATTTTTTGGCCGCAAACAGGGCAAACTTCCGGAATAATTGGGGAGATTTCATTGCCTGTGCGATCCTCCGGAATCACTTTAACGATTTTTGGAATAACTTCGCCGCCACGCTCGAGCAGAATTGTATCATTTATTTTTACACCGAGACGCCTCAGTTCATCAAAATTATGTAACGTCGCTCGTCTGATCACGACGCCGCTAAGTTCAAGCGGCTTCAAATTCGCAACAGGAGTCAAAACGCCTGTTCTTCCGACTTGAATTTTTATGTCCAAAACTTTTGTTGTAGCTTGTTTAGCAGGGAATTTATACGCTAGCGCCCATCTTGGGAATTTCATTGTCTCGCCCAAAATTTCTTGCTGCGAAAAAGAATCGATTTTTATGACCATCCCGTCTATAAGATAATCAAGCTCATCGCGTTTTTTTTCCCAAGTGGAAATTTCATCGATCAAATTCTCAATTTTATCGAAAATTTTTGTGTACGGATTGACAGGCAATCCGACTTTCTGGAGAAATTGCCAAAATTCCAATTGCGTAGTTATGTTAGTCGCGAATTTTCCATCGACAAACCCGAGAGCATATAAAAAAATTTTCAGATTTCTTTGCCTCGTAATTTCCGGATCCAAAAGTTTGAGGGAGCCTGCCGCAGCATTTCTCGGATTTGCGAATAAAACCTCGCCAGCTTCAGCGCGCTGTCTGTTAAGCGTTTTGAATCCCGAATTTTCCATGTAAACCTCGCCTCGAACTTCAAAAATTTTTGGCAACTTTGAAGCGTCGAGCTTGTGAGGCAAACCTTGGATAACTTTTATATTTTGCGTGATATCTTCTCCGATTAAACCGTCTCCTCTAGTCAAACCAAGAGTTAAATCTCCGTTTTCATAAAGAAGACTAATCCCAAGTCCGTCTATTTTTGGCTCGAGGATGTACTTAAAATTATTGTTTTTTAGCCCTTTTATGATTCGCGAATTCCAGTCGTAAATTTCGGATTGTTTATATGCATTGCGAAGAGAGATCATAGGGATTTTGTGAGGAAAAGTTTTGCGGTTTGAAGAAATTGTTTCGCCAATTTTTTTTGTAGGCGAATCATCTGAAACTAGTTCCGGATATTTTTCCTCGAGGACTTCAAGTTCTTTTAAAAGTTTATCATACTCGTAATCGGATATCAAAGGATTGGCCAAATCGTAATAATAACGATTATATTTTTCGATAAGCTCTCTCAACTCTTTGAGACGCGCAAAATCAAAAAGATTAGCGCTTTTCATAAGCTCCTCGTTTCTCTTTTAATCTGTCGAGGACGCCATTGACGAATTTTCCTGAGTCCGGCGTACTAAAATCTTTTGCAAGCTCAACAGCCTCGTCTATCACGACTTTAATCGGCACAGTATTAACAAAAAAAAGTTCATACGCAGCAATCCTCAAAATCGCTTTATCGACGTAGGCAATTCTTTCAAAATCCCAGTTATCGAGCGCATTTTTGATGGCTTCGTCTATAATTTCTAAATTCCCGCAAGTACCATTCACAAGATCATACAAAAAATCTTGAATACTCGAAATATCCCTCGTGTCATTTTGCAGCAAAAACGATTCCCACGCATCTTCTTTTGAAAAATCGCAATTGTCGATAGTGTAAAGAATTTGCATTGCAATTTCTCGAGCATCTCTACGACTAGCCATAAAAACCTCTCGCTTTTAACTTTAAAAATTCGAAAACTTAATTCGCGCTTTATTGAATTTATCAATATTTGCCTTGACTGTGCTCGCCAAGTATTTTGAGCCGGCTTTTCCAAATATCACCAATTTTTTTGTATTCAAAGCCTTCTCACTAGCAGATTCTAATTTATTTGTGATATCGATAAGATTGTCAAACTCGTCGATTATAAAAATATTTTCTTTGTCAAAATATTTTGTTTTTCCAGAAAATAAATTTTTATTATCAGCAAAATCTAAGATTACTAGGTCTTTTTTGCTTAAATTTTGGATTAAACTTGCGTTTTTATCGTCGCTAGAGGTTAAGTAAAAACCTACTAGTTTATCTGATATCGCCTCGATAGTCTTTTTAAGAATTTGCAAAGCCTCGAGCTTTAAAATATAAAAATATCCAAATCTATATTTCCGTAAAACAGTATTTAAATAATCGATTGTTCTCCTGTCGTCGTCGATAATAAAATGGATCGGAATATCTAGTTCTGCGTAATTTTTTAATTCTTCTCTCGTTGAATTAATTGCATCTACGACGAAAAAAACGTTTGCATTTTCAATTTCATTTTCAAGGTTTATCCAAAGTTTTATTCCCATTTTCCCTTCGAGCAAAATTTTATCTTGAATTATTGTAGCAGAATATTTCAACTTAAACGTTTCATTAAGCAGAGCTTCAAAATTTGCAAGTCTCGTATTTGCAAAAAGGCAAACGGAAACTTCGTTAGCGCTTAGTTTTTCGACGATACGTTCTACTCCGAGCGATTTTACAAACTCTATAAATTCGTTGAGCATAATATCATTTTCACGTTTTTTGAATTTGAGTATGTAAAAATAAAATGAAACAAATATGAAAATCAATATGAGTAAACCTATAATTTTTACAATCATAAATTTTTCTCCTAAAATTTTTTAATAAAGCCAGTCAGGCTCCATGTCTTTCGAATAGCCTATTTCATCGTTTACAAAAAAAGATTTTGTAATTCTTTTTTCGTTTTCAATCATACTCTCACCCAATTTCGTAATCATTATTTGTGAACCTGTTTTGTTAATACGTTTTGAGTAATACAAATATTGCCCGTCTCTTGATAAATTTATGTTGTCAAAATCTAGTCTTCCAAAATTTTCGATTACATCTAAAGTCCCTGTTTCTATGTCTAGTCTTATCAGGCTGCCGAGTTTTCTTGTGTAATCATCGATGTCGTTATCGTAAAACGCTATTAATAACAATTTTTTTTCACCCGTTATCCAACCGATAGGATTTCCATTTTGGAATATTCGCGCTAAATTTTTTGTAGTTAGGTCAAAAAGATATAGTGATAAATCAGAAGATTCAAGATATGAACCGGCAGAAAAAGCTAGAACTTTATTATTATTGTCCAGATGTAAATTTTTAATGTTAAATAAAGCGTTTTGTTTTTCAAATTTTAATAAAACTTCTTGCTCATTAGTATCTAAATTGTATTTAATTAGCTCAAAATCAAAGAAATATCCTCGCAAAACGCGAACAGGAATGATCAAAAAAGTTGCATCTGTTGCCCAAGCAAGAGGCAAAATTTGACAATTATTTGCGTCATAAACTCTAATAGTTTTTGTGATTTTTTTGTTTTTTATGTCGTATAAAAAAATTTTGTTAGATCTAATGCATGAAATAATTTTGCCTTTTGGCGACCATTTTGGGAATGAGCCGATGTTCGTTACAAAAGTTGCTATTCCTTTTTTGTAAAGATAAATTCCTTCTTGCAATCTTATCGCGTCGAATACAAAGTTTTCTTTTAAATTGGATCTTTGCTTGATTCCAAGTTCGATTACCAGAAAAAACATAAATAAAAAAATAGTCGCAAAATATATATTTTTTCGACTTATTTGCAATTTTAAACTCCGGATTCTTTTTTACAAGTATCACACAAATGTTGTTGAGTTTTTTTTATGAAAAGTAGTGGAAAAATCATATCGCTAAACGAGCATGGGATCATTACTCCTAGGAATAGAAATAAAAAAATCGAAATATAAAATACAATTCCAAAATTAAGGATTTTATTCGCCATTAACATATGAAAAAGCGATGCAAAACTGCTTACAAAGATGTGAAACAAATGGGAAATTTTAGTTTTCGGTTTAAAAAAACCAAGTAAAATTCCTAAAACTGCAGCAAGATTGACCAGGATAGTTTCTTCGAGAAAGCCAAAATGAATCTCTTTAAGCGGCATTTTTAAAATAGATTCGCTCAAATACGGTATAAAACTGTCGCTTACAGAAGAAATAATTATCGATCCAAGGTAGCTGATGAAAAAAACTTTGATCCAATTGACTTTTTTTGGATTATAGCGAGTGTAAAAAGATGTTGTCGCAAATGCACTCAGAAAAATGTGTAGCGGATGTAAGGTGTAAAAAAAGCCGTAAGTATTCAAATTTTCTATTTTTGAAAGAGGAAAAATAAAAATTGTTGCTAAAACAACACCTAAAAAAGTATATGGCAAATGTTCTTTCAAAACTTGAAGAATTTTATTCATTTTTCCCTCCCAAGCAAACTTGGAATTTTATTGATAAATTTTGAAAATTTTGCGAGATTGATTAAGACTTTTTACACAAAAGTTTCAATACTTTTTCTATTCATTTGGAAGTGAATCAGCAAATTCTTCCAAAAGTTTTTCTTTTAATTTTTCTAATTCATTTTTTTTATCGGAAAAAACATCTTTTTCATGCGAAATATTTTTGAGCTTTTCTTCGAGCATAGAAAATTCTTTAATGAAGAAATTTACTGCGTCCGCTACTGGATCCGGGATTTTCCCGTGCTCGAGAAGAGAAGTTGGTTTTTCTGTTTTTATGACTTTGCCAGGGATTCCTACGACGGTTGAATTGTCAGGGACATTTGATACCACGACTGAGCTCGAGCCAATTCTCACATTGTCGCCTATAGTGATGTTTCCCAACACTGACGCATTTGTTCCGATTACGACATTTTTACCGATCGTAGGGTGCCTTTTTGTTTTTTCGAGCGTAGTTCCGCCGAGCACTACGCCTTTGTAAATGAGACAATCATCGCCAATTTCAGTCGTCTCTCCTATGACAATTCCCATGCCGTGGTCGATAAAAACTCTTCTACCGATTTTTGCACCGGGATGTATCTCAATTCCAGTCAAGAATCTGTTCAAATGTGAAATAAGTCTTGCAGTCAAAAATTCTCGTTTTTTATAAAAAAAATGAGCGATTCTATGCATCCAAATAGCGTGCAAGCCAGGATAGCAAAAAATCGCTTCAAGAGTATTTTTTACAGCCGGATCTTTTTCAAAAATAGTTTTTATGTCTTCGTGGATGTTTTTTAACATTTTTTGTTTTTTTATGGCAACAATGGCGACATTTTTCTCAGTCTCGAGATAATTGGCGGCAGAACTTCGATAGCATAATTAATTTCTTCCTCCGTGTTTTCCTTCCCGAGGCTAAATCTGATTGAGCCTTGAGCACAAACTATGTCGACGTTCATAGCTTTCAAAACGTGCGACGGATCAAGAGATCCGGAGGTGCAAGCCGAACCACTAGAGACAGCGACGCCTTTTGAATTCAAGAGTAAAATTATGCCTTCGCCTTCTATGAATTTAAAACTTAAATTGAGAGTGTTTATAAGGGAATTTCCCAAGTCGCCATTTAGAACGACGTCCTCTATTGTTGAAGTGATTCCTTTATATAATCTTAGCTTCAACTTTTTTAGATGTTCGTTATATTTTTCCATGTTTTTAGTGATAATTTCTGCAGCCTCGCCAAATCCGACAATCCCGGCTACATTTTCAGTACCGGCTCTTTTGTAATTTTCCTGGTAGCCTCCATGCATAAACTGTGTAAGTTTTGTACCTTTTTTTATGTAGGCTGCTCCAATTCCTTTTGGTCCATAAATTTTATGTCCGGAAAATGCCATGGCATCTATATTTAATTCAGCTGCGTCAAGTTTTGTTTTCCCCAAGGCTTGAACTGCGTCGCTATGAAAATAAATTTTGGGTAGGTTTTTTGTTTTTCTAGCTTCATTTTCGGATGCCAAAAATTTTCCGATTTCAGCAATAGGCTCGATGGTACCGACTTCGTTATTTGCAAACATTATTGAGATCAAAATAGTCGTATTTTTTATGGAATTTTTCAAAGCATTTATATCAATTAAACCTTTTGCATCAACAGGTAAATATGTTATTTCAAAGCCTTGTTTTTCGAGAAATTTGCAGGTGTCTAAAACTGCGTGATGCTCAAGGCTCGAGGTGATAATATGATTGCCAAGATTTTTATTAGCGTATGCAATGCCTTTTATGACCCAATTATCCGACTCAGTTCCGCCGGATGTAAAAAAAATTTCATTAAAATTCGCGTTAATAGAAGTCGCAATTTTTTGCCGAGCTTCTTCTACTGCAGTTCTAGCTTCTTGTCCAAAATAATGCAAACTCGATGCATTTCCAAATTTCGTCGTAAGATATGGCATCATTTTTTCTAGGACGGCGCTGTCTAGAGGTGTTGTAGCGTTATGATCCAAATAGATTCGTTTTTGCATATTTGCCTCAATTATTCTGCTTCGACGAATGTAACCTCTGGCACTTCTTCTTTTATAATTCGTTCGACACTGTGCTTTAACGTAATTGCAGACATAGGACATCCGACGCAGCTTCCTTGCAATCTCACAACAATTTTGCCTGTTTTTTCATCGACGCTTATTAATTCGATATCTCCGCCATCAGCTTGGAGACTAGGTTTGACTCGTGATAAAGCTTTCATGACTTTTTCTTTTAACATTTTTCACTCCATATTTTTTTGACTTGATTTTTAAAGGAGTTTATTTTATTCTTTCTTTCGACTAAAGTCAAATTTAAATTTTGACAATATAAAAATTTGTTTTTTAGATAGAAAAGAATTATTTTTAAGTTAATAAAAAATTTATTATTTTGTCTTCAATTTTTTTAGATAAGAAATTTACATTTTTATTTTGCCTTTAGATTCTAAAGAATTTTTATTTGACAAAATAAAATGATTTTACTAATATAGCAAAATTATGAATCCAATAATTTTGACGTGTATATGCGTTTTTACAGCTTGTATCTCGATATTAATTATATATTTTGTAGTAGTATTGGTAGAGCTACGTGGAATTTTAAAAGATCTACATTTTATTACTCACGAACTTAGCGATAGAATTTACAAAATTAATAAAACTATAGACCTAGCCTCGGACTTAGTTGAAAAAATTTTTGTGAGTTTTAAAGACTTCAGAGAGAAAAACGGAAAATTATTCCTTATTTTTTCTTGTCTTTTTGATATTTTTAATATTGTTAAGAGGAAAAATGTCGGAGCAAAAGACTAGTTCACTTTTCGTTTTTATTTTTGGTGTTTTTTTAGGTTTATTAATAGCGCTTTTATTTTTTACCAAAGAGGGAAAAGATATAAAAAAGCATTTAAGTGAAATTTTGAAAAAACTTAAAGATAAAGGACTTGAAAAAATAAAAGAAACTTCGGAATTCTACGAAGAAAATAAAGACTTTATAATTAAATCTGATGAAAATTAACGTGTTGCCGAGATAGCTCAGTCGGTAGAGCGAAGGTCTGAAAAACCTTGCGTCCCCAGTTCGATTCTGGGTCTCGGCATTTTTACAAAGCAATTGCAGAAAAATAGAGAGGAATTTCAAATGAGAAAAACATATTTTGCTACCCCAAAGGATGCGGAAAAAAATTGGTACTTGATTGACGCGGAAGATTTGGTCTTAGGAAGACTTTCTACTCGTATAGCAAATGTTTTACGAGGTAAACATAAACCAGTTTTCACTCCTAGCGTAGACATGGGAGATAACGTAATTGTAATTAATGCTGACAAAATCAAATTGACCGGGAAAAAATTGGTGCAGAAAACAGCTTTTCATTATACCGGATATCCAGGTGGGTCAAAATTCACGCGATATGATGTTTTGATGAAAAATCACCCGGAAAAAGCAGTTTATCTGGCAGTAAAAGGTATGCTCCCAAAGAATAAATTGAGGGAAGTTTTTATAAAAAAGCTACATGTTTACAAGGGACCTGAACATCCTCATGCAGCGCAAAAACCGGAAATTTTAGACATAATCAATATGAAATAAGAGGGAAAAAATGAAACAAAGTTTTTATTGGGGTTTAGGAAGAAGAAAAACTTCAGTAGCGAGAGTAAAACTTGCGCCTGGAAAAGGAAAAATATCAATCAATCAAGTTGATGGCGAGGTTTTTTTTAACGGATTGCCTAGGCAAATAGAAGAAATGAACGCTCCTTTTTTTGCGACTAAAACGACGGGAAAATATGATATAAAAGTAAACGTTCAGGGTGGAGGAATCACAGGGCAAGCAGGAGCCATAAAATTAGGGATTGCGCGAGCATTATCAAAAATCGACGAAGCTAACAAAGTAATTTTAAGGAAGCTTGGAATGCTGACTCGCGATTCTCGAATGGTCGAAAGAAAAAAACCAGGACAACCAAAAGCAAGAAAAAGTTTTCAATTTTCAAAAAGATAATTTTTTCATTTTGGATTTTATATCGATTAATTTATGTAATTTAAAAACCAAACAAAAAAGTAGTGTAGTTTTAAGCTAGACTACTTTTTTTTATTTAAACCTGAAAAAATTTTAAGAAAAAGGTTAATTTGTATGCATAGACAACGAAGGATTACAGTTCTTGGATTGGGGAAAAGCGCGAAGTCTGCGATAAAATTTCTGCGCGAATCAGACAAAGATTCATACATTTTTGTTAGCGATATAGCCGAAGAATCAAAATTATACTTGCAGGATTTGCTTGAGCAAAACTTGATTTCTGCTTATGAGACTGGACTTCATAGCGATAAAATTTTGGACGCAGACTTGATCATCGCAAGTCCAGGAATAAATACAAATCTTGAAATTTTCGAGAAAGCAAAGCAAAAAAATATTGAAATTATATCGGAGCTCGAGCTAGGATTTCAGGCTTTAAAAACGAAAAATATAATAGCAATCACTGGTACTAACGGTAAAACTACGACTGTAAATATTATTTATCAAATTCTAACAAAATTTGGGAAAGATGTTTTTTTGTGCGGAAACGTTGGGACGCCGATAACTGAAATCGCACATCAAACAACTGAAAATTCTTTTGTCGTCATAGAAGCTAGCAGTTATCAGCTCGAACTAATCGAAAAATTTCATCCTAAATTCGCGTCAGTTTTAAACATTACGCCTGATCATTTATACAGATACAAAAATCTGATGCATTATGCTGAAACAAAATACAAAATTTTTGAAAATCAAGACGAAAAAGATGTTGCAATTTTGAACCTTGACGACGAATATACGAAATTTTTTACATCAAAAATAAAAGCAATTCACAAAACTTTTTCACTCGCTAAAAAAACTGCTGACGTATATTTTTCCGATGGGAAAATAATTTTAAAAAATAAAAGTTTTGAGTTTGATACGGAAAGATTAAAAATTTTTGGATTACACAATATCCAAAATATCATGGCTGCAATTTTATGTCTTGAGGAAATTGTGAGTGAAGATTTTGATAAACTTGCAGATTTTTTGGAGAATTTCGAAGGCTTGGAGCATCGTCTTGAGCTTGTAGCAAATATAAACGGTACGAAATTTATTAACGATTCGAAAGCAACAAATATAGATTCTACGGAAGTCGCTCTCAAAAGTTTTAATGAAAACGTGATCTTACTCCTCGGAGGAATTCACAAGGGTTATTCTTTTGAAAACCTTGGAAAATTACTCGAAAATCGAGTAAAAAAAATTGTGGTTTTTGGTGAGGCGAGAGACAGAATTGCAGATGAATTAAAAAAATTTAGCGACACAATTACCGTTAAAACTAAACTCAAAGATGCGACGTTATTCGCTGCAGAAATTGCGAAAAATGGCGATGTGGTTTTACTTTCTCCCGGTTGTTCGAGTTTTGACGAATTTCGAAATTTTGAGCATAGAGGCGAATATTTCAAAAGTATTGTCGTGGAATATTCGAAAAGTTTGAATTGAAAAAATGGATTAATCATTTATTAAACGAAGACTTGTATCTTGGAAAAATTTTGATTTTTTCTGTATCTTTACTTGTTTTGTTTAGTATTTTGATGATTTTTAGCGCGAGTTCTATTTTTGCGAACGAAAAATTTGCGGATCCTTTTTTTTTCTTAAAAAAACACATAGTTTGGACATGTCTCGGATTTATCTCGCTTTTTGTTGGATGTTTGATTCCTGTAAAAAAACTTCAAACTTTTAGTTTAATTTTTGTTTTTTTGAACCTTGCTTTGTTGATTTTGGTTCTTTTCCCATCGATAGGGCAATCGGTCGGTGGCGCTAGACGGTGGATAAGATTTTTTGGATTTGGGATTCAACCGTCTGAGATCGCAAAACTTGTTTTTATAATTTACACGGCGAGCTGGCTCGATAGAAAACATCAGCTTATGAATCAGAATTTTTTGACGCTTCTACCGAATTTATTTTTACTTTTAACAACGTTCTTTTTGATTTACAAAGAACCTGACTTGGGAACTGTAGTCTTGATTACAATGGTTTTGATGAGCATGTATGTTATAGCCGGCATAAGTAAAAAATATTTAATTTCACTTTTTTTAGCGTTTATTCCATTTTTAGTTTACAGTTTAATTTGGACGCCATACAGACTCAAACGTTTAATCGCATTCCTGAATCCGTGGGATTATTTTTCTAGCTCAGGATATCAAGTTGTACAGTCGTATTTGGCGATCGCAAACTCAGGCATTTTTGGTCGCGGTATCGGCGGAAGCCAATTAAAACTTTTGTATTTGCCTGAAGCGCATACTGACTTTATTTTTTCGATTATTATCGAGGAACTTGGCGTTTTTTCAGTAATCGGAATCATTGGATTTTTTATAATTTTTACGATTATTGGAATTAGAATTAGCCTAAAAACGACGGATTATTTTACGAAAATGTTGGCTTTTGGAATTACTCTTTCGATTGCCTATCAAGCTATGGTAAATATTGCGGTTATCACAGGTAGTATCCCGACGAAAGGCATTACCTTGCCATTTCTATCATTTGGAGGATCGTCGCTTTTGATCAGTATGTTTGAAACCGGAATTTTGCTGAATATTTTTAACACTTTGCGTAAAAATAATTAAAACAAAATATTTGGAGGAAAAATGTCAAAACAAAAGACTATTTCGAAGGAAGCTTCTTATTCGGGAGTAGGTCTGCACACTGGAAATAAAACAACGCTAACTTTCAAACCTGCTCAAGAAAATTCCGGCATAAAATTTGTGAGAATCGATATGCCCAACCAACCGGAAATTCCGGCTCGTATAGAAAATGTCGTTGGTGTGACGCGAGGAACTACAATTGCAGCAAATGATGCATCAGTTCATACAGTCGAGCATATTTTAGCGTCTTTGAGCGCTCTCGAAATAGATAATGTAATTATTGAAATTGACGGCAACGAACCTCCTGTTGCAGACGGAAGCGCATTTCCATTCGTTCAAATTTTGAAAGAGGCTGGGATTGTCGAGCAAGCTCAGGACAAAGAATTTATAAAAATCGATAAAACTATAGCATACAAAAAAGGTGATGTTGAACTCATAGTAGTTCCATCAGAAGAATTCAAGATTTCGCTTACGATTAGCTACAATCATCCGATTTTGAATACGCAATATATGTCATTTTCGATCGAGGATGGGGATTTTATGAATGAAATCGCACCGGCCAGAACTTTTTGTTTTGATTATGAAATCGAGTGTATGCAAAAAGAAGGTCTTGCTAAAGGCGGAAGTTTGGATAACGCGATTGTGATCGGCGAGAACAAAATTCACAACAAAGAATTGCGTTTTAAAGATGAGTTTGTGAGACATAAAATTTTGGATCTTATCGGAGACTTGGCTTTCCTCGGAAAACGATTAAAAGGACACGTAATTGCATTTAAAAGCGGGCATTCCGTTAATATCGAGTTTGCACGGGAAATTTTTAAGAGTTTGAATACACCAAAAAATATCGAGGCTAAAATAGAAGCAGAAGACTACAAGCAAGTTTGTGAAGGGAAATTATTAAATATCGTTGATATAATGGGAATTATTCCGCATAGATATCCGTTTTTGTTGATCGATAAAGTGATAATTACAGAGGATGCGAAGTCTGCAGTTGGATTTAAAAATGTCACGATGAACGAGGCTTTTTTCCAAGGACATTTCCCTGGAAGACCGGTGATGCCTGGAGTTTTGATTATCGAGGCGATGGCTCAAACTTCGTGTGTTCTTTTTCTCTCAAAAGCAGAGCTCGCTGAGACAAAACTTGCGCTTTTTATGGGAATTAATAATGTGAGATTTAGGCGACAAGTAGTTCCAGGGGACGTTTTGCGATTTGAAATGGAAGTGACGAGAGGCCGAGAACGCGGCGGAAAAGTGCTCGGAAAAGCGTTTGTTGGGAATAGTCTCGTCGCAGAAGCAGAAATTATGTTTTCGTTAGTCGATAAATAGTTTTGGTTCATTTTTTATCGTATAATTTTTTCGAAAAAGGCTAGGGCATTTTTGAAAATTGAATAGTTTTAAAAAATGTTATAATCAAATAGGGGTGTTTTTGAGAACGGCAAAAATTATGGCTATACATAAAAAAATTACGATATTTTTTTTATTAATAAGTACGTTTTTTTATCAAAATTTGTTTTGTTTAGAACTGAGTTTTAATGATAATGTCGCAAAAATTACTGAAGATTATAAAAATTCTAATGACGATCAATATGTTTTTGTGATTTCGAATATTGCCTATAATTCTGAAGTTCAAAGAAATATTGCGAATATTCTCGAAATTTTGAAAAATGAATACAAAAATGATTTTAAAATCGTAGGTCTAGAGGGAGATTATGGATTTATAAATACTAAAATTATAAGAGATTTGCCGATCGCATCTTTCAAAAAAAATATCATCAAAAAATTGGTTGAGAAAAATTTGATTACAGGCGCTGAAGCTTTTATGTCAAATCTTGAACCCAAAAACGAATCTATTTTTTTATATGGAATAGACGACTGGCAGTTATTAAATAAAAACAACGAGCTGCTAAAAATGGCGCTTTATCGATATTCCGACGCGAATCAAAAATACAAAGAAATTCAAACTAAAATTAAAGAATTTTTTCTAAAAAATAACCCAAAAATCAACGAGCTTTACGATTTATATATTGCTTTTATCCAGAAGGATTTAGAAGTAAGCGATTTTGTGTTGCAAATATTGGCTATATCTCCCGAAAATGAAAAAAAATTGCAAAAATATCCAAATTTATCGAATTATTTGAAACATTTGAATAAATACAAGGAGTTAAATTTTATTGCTATAGAAAGAGACGCAAATTTTGTAATTGAAGCACTAAAAAATTCAAAGCTCATTACAAAAAATGAATTGTCAAATTTAGAAAGCTTGTCGAAGCAAAAAACAAAATATTTTTTTTCGGAACTTCAGGGAATACTTGAAAAATATAAAATAAGTATAAAAAATAATTACACAAAGTTGAATTCATACTTGGATTTTTTGAATGTCACAAAAAATTTCGAATTTAAAATTATTGATTTTGAATTGAAAGAGTTTTTTAATCTAGCAGTTAAAAGTTTAGCTAAAAATAAAAAAGAACAAAATTTTGTTTTCATGCAAAATTATTTTTTTGAGATGAGAGATTTTTTTACCATTCAAATTACTTACTCTCAATTTGTGAATTTTATTTCTCAAAAAAAGCAGTTTTGGGATTTGTTTAACAAATATTTTAATATCGCCAGCTATAAAATTTTATATGACAAGTTTGTCGCTATAGAAAATTTTTATCTGAACAGCGATAAAAAAGCAGAATTACTCGTAAAAAATTTATTTAATTACGATAGTAAAATAATTGTAATGATCGTGAATGGTTTTTATAAAGATTTAGTTGTAGCGAATCTAAGGTTGGTCGCGAAAAATTACACGGTAATTGAACCTGTTTTTGAAAGTTATGATGATTACGACAAGAGAGCATTATTTAATAGATTGAATGGCAAATTGACTAAAAAAGATTATCCGATAATTAATAGCATTATTTATAGCAACGAATTTCGCGTTAAATATTTTGAAATTTTGGGCACGACTTGCTTGGAGATGCAGAAACAGCTTAGCAGTTACGACATTTTTAAGATTTTAAAGTACATGACTAAACTCGCTATTGAAAACGATTTAATGGCTAAATTCGATGAGTTTTTGACTATTTTAATTAATAAAGGTTACAAAAGATCTGATAAAGAAAGTTATACATTGAGAGATTTAAAGTCTGATTTAGATATTTTGGAAGATGTAGAAGCCTATTCGGCAGCATAAGCGACGTATTTTAGTTAAATTTTAAGCATTTCTCCTTTACAAAATCCAGAGTGTTTGTTATTATAATGACAAAATTTGTGGATTCCCACAAATTTCCGGAGGTTTATTTTGCAGATTACTGGCGCAAAAATTGTTATAGAATCCTTGATTAAAGAGAATGTTGAGGTGATTTTTGGATATCCAGGCGGGCAGGTGATTCCTATTTTCGACGCGCTTTATGATTACAAAAATTTCAGGTTTATTTTGCCGCGTCACGAGCAAGCAGCAGTTCATGCAGCTGATGGCTATGCACGCGTAACAGGTAAACCAGGAGTTGCTATCGTTACGTCAGGTCCCGGAGCTACGAATACTGTCACGGGACTCGCAAACGCTTATATGGATTCTATTCCGCTCGTTTGTATTACAGGTCAAGTTCCGACGAGTTTGATCGGTAACGATGCTTTTCAAGAGTCAGATATCACAGGCATTACTCGTCCTATCACTAAGCATAATTTTTTAGTAAAAGACATAAAAGATTTGGCTATGACGATAAAAAAGGCGTTTCATATCGCTACGACTGGAAGACCTGGACCAGTTTTGATTGATATTCCGAGCGATATTCAAAAGCAAAGTTTTGACTTCGACTATCCATCAGAGCTCAACATGCGAAATTATAAACCAAATTATGAAGGGCATATTAAACAAATCAAAAAAGCAGCAGAATTGATAAATTCTGCGAAAAAACCAGTACTTTACGTTGGAGGTGGAGTCATTTCGTCAGAAGCTTCGTCTGAGTTAATGAATACTGCTGAAAAAGCGCAAATTCCGGTTACAACGACGCTTATGGCTTTGGGTGCAATCCCATCGCGACATAAATTGAATCTGGGAATGCTTGGAATGCATGGAACTTATTACGCGAATCATGCAATGCAGAACTCGGATTTAGTCATTGCTGTTGGTGCAAGATTTGACGATCGAGTCACTGGAAAAGTCTCTGAGTTCGCGCAAAAAGCAAAAATTATCCACGTCGACATTGATCCTACTAGTATTGCGAAGACTGTTCGAGTTGATGTCCCTGTTGTTGGTGACGCAAAAAATGTTTTGGCGCAGCTTTTTGATTTGGTTGAGAAAGCTGAGCATGAAGATTGGCATGAACAGATTGATGAGTGGAAAAAAGAGCATCCGCTTGCATATTTACGTGATGATAAATTGAGACCTCAATACGTGATTGAGCAAATTGCTGAAATTACTCGAGGTGAGGCGATAATTTGCACAGAAGTTGGCCAACACCAAATGTGGACAGCGCAGTACAGCAAGTTTGAGAAGCCTAGGACGTTTGTAACGAGCGGAGGGCTGGGTACTATGGGCTATGGTTTTCCAGCGGCTATAGGCGCGAAAATTGGCGCTCCGAATAAAACGGTTTTTAATATTGCTGGTGACGGAAGTATTCAAATGAATATTCAAGAACTCGCTACAGTTTTTGAGAATAAAATCCCGGTTAAGATTGTGATTCTTAATAACGGATACCTTGGGATGGTGCGGCAGTGGCAAGAGCTTTTTCATCAAAAAAGATACAGCTGCACGACATTGAGCGGAAATCCTGATTTTGTTAAGCTCGCGGATGCGTACGGCGCAGTCGGAATGAGGATTACAGATAAAAAAGATGTGAAAAGTGCGATTGAAAAAGCTATGCAAATAGACAACACTGTTATTTTGGATTTTGTTGTAGAGAAGGAAGAAAACGTGTTTCCGTTCGTTCCAGCTGGAAAAGCCATTCACGAGATTCTTCGAGGTTTAGCATAATTTTTTAGAAGTTAATGGGGGAGAAATTTTATAAAAATGAAACATACAATTTCGGTTTTAGTAGAAAATCAATTTGGAGTTTTAGCGCGTATCTCCGGGCTTTTTAGCGCTCGAGGGTTTAACATTGAAAGTCTTGCAGTTGGTCAAACTGAGGATCCAAATATTTCAAGAATGACGATTGTTGTTAATGGCGACGAGGCGATTCTCGAACAAGTTTTGAAACAATTAAATAAACTCATAGACGTGATAAAAGTTTTAGAAATTCCGAAAAGTTCTGTTAAAAGAGACTTGATTTTGATAAAAGTCAATTTTACGAAGGAAATCCGAAGTGAACTAATGCAGATTACGGATATTTTTAGAGCTAAAATAGTCGATGTATCGAAAGATTCTGTGGTGATTGAATTGACTGGTGACGAGGATAAAATCGAGGCTTTCATCAATTTAGTGACTCCATTTGGTATAAAAGAATTAACAAGAACAGGGATAATTGCTCTTTTACGAGGAAATTAAAAACTAAAATTTATTAAAAAAATTGAATTTTTGGAGGGAAAAAATGTCTGCTAAAATTTATTATGACAAGGATGCAAATGCTAGTTTATTGAATCAAAAAAAAGTTGCGATAATTGGTTATGGAAGCCAAGGACATGCGCATGCTTTGAACTTGAAAGAAAGCGGTTTTAATGTTGTAGTCGGACTCAAAGAAGGCAGAAAAAGCTGGAATAGAGCGATCGAGGACGGCTGGAAACCAATGAGCGTAAAAGAAGCTGTCGATGGCGCGGCTTGGATACAGATTTTAACGCCGGATGAATTGCAAGGCGAAATTTACGAGAAAGACATAAAACCAAGTTTGAAGCCAGGAATGACTTTGAGTTTTGCACATGGATTCAATATCAGGTACAAAATTATAGTTCCGCCAGCTGACGTCAATGTTGCTATGGTTGCGCCAAAAGGTCCCGGACACTTGGTAAGAAGACAGTATACCGAAGGGAAAGGCGTTCCGTGTTTAGTTGCTATTCATCAAGATGCGACTGGAAATGCTTTGGATCTGGCGCTCGCGTACGCAAAAGGAATCGGTGGAACCCGAGGCGGAGTTTTACAAACAACTTTTGCCGAGGAAACTGAGACGGATTTATTCGGAGAACAAGCTGTTCTCTGCGGAGGGACTGTCGAGCTGATTAAGGCTGGGTTTGATACTTTGGTCGAGGCCGGATATCAACCTGAAATTGCTTATTTTGAATGTTTGCACGAGCTAAAATTGATCACAGACCTTATTTTTGAAGGCGGCATTGGTAATATGAATTATTCGATTTCTGATACAGCGGAGTATGGCGAGTATGTCGTAGGTAAAAGAATTATAAACGATGCAGCCAGACAAGAAATGAAAAAAGTTTTGGGAGAAATTCAAGACGGAACTTTTGCAAAAAATTGGATGAATGAAAATAAAAACGGAAGACCAAATTTCAACAAATCTCGAGAAGACGTCAAAAAGCTTAAAATTGAAAGCGTCGGAGAAGAATTGCGAAAAATGATGCCTTGGCTCAAAAAGCAAAAATAAATTCACGTTAAATCTTTTAAAAAAAAACTTCCCTCGTCAAAAAACGAGGGATTTTTTATTTATAATTAAATTTAAGATTTTTGGCTAAGCAGAAGTGTCATGAAAATTGTTGTAAATTAGATTTTTAGATTAGAGAGTTGAGGAAAGGTTTTATGAGTTTTGTTTGTTCTTCAGCTTCAATCAGGAAAGAATCATGTCCCCATGTCGACGGAATCGAGCAATATGTAGCCGGCACGTGACGTTGCCGTAAAATTTTTACGATCTCAAGCGACTGATAAATCGGGTAAAGCCAGTCTGAATCAAAAGCGATTACTAAAAATTTTACGTCACAAGATTTCTTTGACTCGAGCAATCTATCTGAAACATCAAAATAATCCATGGCTTTCGTGATATACAAATACGAGTTTGCGTCGAAACGTTTCACAAAATCATCGCCTTTTATATGCAAATAATTTTCTACCTCGAAATTCTTTGAAAATAATAGTTCTTCTTTGATTTTTCGGCGAGAAAATTTTGTATTCATCGAATTGTCACTCATGTAAGTGATATGGCCGATCATCCTCGCAATCGAGACTCCGAGCTGCGGAATTTTTTTGTCATAATAATTGCCGTTATTCCAGTCGGGATCACGCATAATCGCTTGTCTGCCGACCTCGTTAAACGCAATTTGTTGAGGAGAATGCTTGAGTGTAGTCGCAATCGGAATAGCGCTCAAAGTATACTCGGGATAGCTCGCAACCCACTCAAGAACCTGCATTCCACCCATCGAGCCGCCGACTACGCTTACTAGCTTTTTTATGCCGAAATGATCAACCAATTTTTTCTGTAAATTGACTATATCTTTTATTGTGATGAACGGGAAAGACATTGCATAATTTTGATTTGTTTTCGGATTAATCGAAATTGGTCCGGAAGTTCCCTTGCAGCCTCCGAGAATGTTCGAGCAGATGACGAAAAATTTGTTCGTGTCAATCGCTTTGTCCGGGCCGATTATCGTATCCCACCATCCTGGTTTCTTGTCGCCGTCGTGATAGAATGCGGCATGAGCGTCTCCAGAAAAAGCGTGCTCAACGAGAATTGCGTTCGTCTTTTCGGCATTCAAAATCCCGTAAGTCTCGTACGCCACAAAAATTTCGTCTATTTTATCGCCATTTTCAAAAATAAATTCGTCATCAAACTTTAAATATTTTGTCTCGACTATTTCCATTTTTTTCCTGTTTTTTCAAAAGCGAAAAAATCAAAACGATTTCGCCTTTTATATTTTCCTTTTTCGTCAAAAAATTTTTCATTTCAACCAAACTTTTCCGCAAAATTTCCTCATGCATTTTCGTCATTTCGCGAGCAATACAAACTTGCAATTTATCAAGCATTTCATCGTTATTTTCTTGCAATACGTCGTGAATATGTTGGATTGTTTTTTGAATCCTATGTGGCGACTCGAGAAAAACTACAGTATTTGAGATCGTCAAAAATTCTTTTAAACCTTCGATTTTTTGCTTATTTTTTTTTGGCATCCAGCCGGCAAATACAAAATTATTCAGATCAAAATTCGAAGAAACGAGAGCATTAATCACAGAACAAGCTCCTGGAATTGCCTCGATTTTTATGCCCTTATCAAGCAAAAATTTTACCAATTTGTCGCCCGGATCAGCGATGAGTGGTGTTCCTGCGTCAGAAACTAAAGCAAGATTTTGCCCGGCTTCAAGTAAATCCAAAATCGAAACAATTTTTTTCTCATCGCTAAATTTGTGATAGCTCACGAGTTTTTTCGAAATATTATATTTTTGTAAAAGTCTAATCGTGTATCTGGTATCTTCGCAGAGAATTGCGTCGACAAAGTTCAATACTTCAACTGCTCGATACGTAATATCTTTTAAGTTTCCTATCGGAGTCGCGATTATGAATAATTGGCCTTTTTTTGCGTTTTTCATTTAATCAAATCAGACAAATATCTTTCACCAGTGTCTGGGAAAATTACGACGATATTTTTGTTTATAAATTCTTCGCGTTTTGCGATTTCCAAAGCTGCAGACATACTCGCGCCGCTCGATATCCCGCACAAAATTCCTTCAGTTTTTGCGAGCTTTCTCATCATAAAATATGCGTCCTCGTTGGACACTTGGATTATTTCGTCGATGATTTTTGTGTTTAAAATTTTTGGAATAAAACCTGCGCCAATGCCTTGGATTTTGTGAGCTCCCGGATTTTTTCCGCTCAAAACCGCAGAATCTTTTGGTTCAACCGCAAAAATTTTTATGCTAGGGATTTTTTCTTTCAGAATCTCGCCAACCCCGGTCAATGTCCCGCCCGTTCCAACTCCCAAAACTACCGCGTCAAGTTTTTCATCCAAATCTTGCAAAATTTCGATTGCTGTCGTTTTTCGATGAATTTCCGGATTACTTTTGTTTTCAAATTGACTCGGGATAAAGCTATTTTTTATGTTTTGATGAAGCTCATTTGCTTTCTCAATCGCGCCTCGCATTCCTTTCGCGCCTTCAGTCAAAATTATTTCTGCTCCAAAGATCTCCAAAAGTTTCCGTCTCTCTAGGCTCATTGTGTCCGGCATCACTATCAGAAGTTTGTAAGATTTTACGGCAGATACAGCCGCCAGCGCAATTCCGGTGTTGCCGCTCGTCGCCTCGATGATCGTGGTGTCCGAATTAATTAGACCGGATTTTTCGGCATCTTCGATGAGAGCTATTGCGACGCGGTCTTTGACGCTGCCCCAAGGATTAAAATATTCCAATTTTGCAAAAATATTTGCGCGAGTTTCTTTGATTTTATTTATTTTTACGAGTGGCGTGTTCCCGATAGTTTTTGTAATATCTGAATAAATTTTCATTTTTTGCTCCGAGTGTGATTACGAGGACATGCGCCTCAAATAGATCAAATACTCGACATTTCCGGCCGGACCTTTGAGAGGAGATTCGCAGACGCCGACAATTTCAATTTTTTCGTCCAAATCACTTATAAAATTTTTTAAGTTTTCGATAACTTCAAGACGATCTTTTTCGTTTTTTACAACGCCGTTTTTCCCGATTTTTTTTCGTCCCACTTCAAATTGTGGTTTGATTAGAGCCAAGATTTCCAGTTCGTTTTGTAAAATCCTGAAGAGGTTTGGCAAAATATTTTTGAGTGAGATAAAAGAAACGTCAATGCTAACAAAATCAATTTTATCAGTCTGCAGAATTTCTTTTCCATCCCAATGCCTAAAATTCGTTTTTTCGATGTTCACGACGCGTAGATCATTTCTCAGTTTCCAGTCGAGTTGTCCGTATCCGACGTCAATCGCGTAAACTTTTTTCGCGCCGTGCTGCAGCATACAATCCGTAAAACCGCCAGTCGAAGCTCCGATGTCAAGACACGTTTTATCAGTCAAATTTAAACCGAAATTTTCTATGCCTTTGAGAAGTTTGAAACCTCCGCGAGATACAAATTGAATTTCGTTTCTTTCGATCTCAATGTCTTGGTTTTCGTCAACAAGCGTTCCTTTGTCTACGATTTTTCCGCCGATTTTTACCTTTCGGTCCAGAATCAAAAAAATTGCTTCGTTTCTGCTCTTAACCAAACCTTTTTCAAAAAGCAAAACATCGATTCTTTTTTTCATTTTCGCTACAATATTTCTTTCAAAGCTTTGATAAATGCTTTATTTTCCTCTGGCGTTCCAATCGTAACTCGAGCAAACTCTTGTAATTCGTACTCGTCAACTGCTCGAATGATAATTCCTTTTTGCAGCAACTTTTGAAATAATATTTTTCCAGGAATTTTTGTTTTGAATAAAATAAAATTCGCAGACGTTGGAAGATATTTCATATCGAGATTTTTGAATTCTTCATATAAAAATTTTTTGCCGCTGCGGATTAAATCGAGAGTTGCGTCGAGATGCTCTTTATCATCCAAACTAATGCTCGCGATAATTTGAGCAATAGAATTTACGTTAAAAGGCGGACGAACTCTCTCGACAAACCCGACAATTTCCGGATCCGCAATCATGTAGCCGACTCTGAGACCTGCCAGCCCGAAAATTTTTGAGAAAGTTCTCAGTACAACGATATTTTTGTATTTTTTCTGAAGCTCAAGAGTTTCGGGATATTGCGGATCTTCCGTCGCAAATTCGTAATATGCTTCGTCCATTATCACCAAAACGTTTTCCGGCACTCTCTCGATAAATTTTTCAAAATCAAGTTTTTCTACGAAAGTTCCTGTTGGATTATTTGGGTTTCCGATAAAAATTAATTTTGTTTTTTCTGTGATTGCATCGAACATTTTTTCTAAATTTACGACGAAATTTGGAGTCATTTCGACGGTTATGGTGGTAGCGCCCATCAGATCAGCGGACATTTTATATCTCACGAATGAGTGTTTTGAAACGATAATCTCGTCGTCATCATTCAAAAAAGTCTTGCCCAAAAGCTCGATAATCTCGTCAGAACCATTTCCAAACAAAATTTTTTCTGTGTTTTGCCCAAGTTTTTTCGCGACTTTTTCTCGCAAACCAAAACAAACGCTATCCGGATACCTGTGAATATTTTCCAAAATATCCTGGATTTTGACGACATTTTTCTTAGGCCTTCCGATTGAATTTTCGTTCGACGCCAATTTATAAATTTTTTCGATTCCGAGCTCGCGTTTCAGCTCATCAATCGGTTTGCCGGGAAGGTATGGCTCAAAATTAAAAACTTCTTTTCTCACTAATTTTTTCACATCAAAACCCATTTTATTCTCCAACTTCGTTGACGGGATAAGAGCCCAAAATTTTGAAAAACAAACATTTCTTCTCGAGAAGATTTAATGCCTGTTTCACATCTTCGTCGTCTCTGTGCCCTAAAAAATCCACAAAAAAAATATATTCCCAAGCTTTCTTTTTGGTTGGTCTAGACTCGATTTTCGTTAAATTTATGTCGAATTTTCTAAAAGGCACAAGCATCTCGTAAAGAGCACCGATTTTGTCTTTTATTGAAAATATAATCGAGGTTTTATTTGCGAGCGATTTTTCATTTTTTTCCAAGCTTATCACCCAAAATTTCGTTTTATTGTTGCTTTTATCCTCAATATTTTTTGCCAAAATTTGTAAATTATACGTTTCTGCTGCCTCTACGGAAGCTATCGCGCTCGCTCCTTGTTCTTCTGACGCGAGTTTAGACGCTAGACTCGTAGAATCCACACAAACCAGCTCTCGTCCCGGCAGATTTTTCGCGAGCCAATCTCGACTTTGCGCTAAAGCCTGTGAATGAGAATAAACTTTTTTGATTTTTGAAATATCGATTTGCGTCGAGAGTAAATTGTGATGAATGTTCAAAAAAATTTCCGAGTAAATTTGCACATCTTTTTCAACTAGTAAATCAAAAGTGTGATTTATAATTCCTTCCGTTGAGTTTTCCGCCGGAACAACGCCGAATTTTACGTTTTTCTTCTCGACCTCAGCAAAAACTTCGGCAATTGAGCCAAAAGAAAAATAATCGCAGAATTTACCGAAAAACTTTTGACTAGCCAAATGCGTGTAACTTTGTTCGAGACCAAAAAATGCGATTTTGAGTTTTTCCTGAAGATCGCGAGAGCAAGCAAAAATTTCTTTATAAATAGATGTCAAATATTTTTTTTGAAAAGGCTTTTTAACGAGCGAGTCTAATCTTTTCAATATATTTTTTTCCCTTTCCAAATTCAAAATCGGCAAATTATTTTGTATTTTAAAATCTTTGACATCCGATGATAAATTAAATCTTTCGTTCAATAATTCAACGATTTTATTATCGATTTCGTCAATTTTTATTCTAATTTTTTCTAAATCCATTTTTATTTTCCCTCGCTAAAATAAGTTCATTACGCTTCGAATTTCAGCTAAATTTTGTTCAGCAATCCCTTGAGCTTTTTTCGAGCCTTCTCGTAAAATGTCGAGTAGCAAACTTTTATCAGCAATAATTTTTTGCCTTTTTTCACGAATAGGAGCTAACAAATTTTGTAAATTTGCTGATAATTTTTTTTTGCATTCCACGCAACCGATTTTGCCGGCTTTGCAGCTGCATTCTATCTCGGATTTTTCAGGCTCGTTAAAAATTTCGTGCATGTTAAAAACATTACAGATTTCAGGATGTCCAATGTCAGTTGATTTTATTCTCGATGGATCTGTAATCATTTTTCGGACTTTTTCATCAATTTCCAACGGAGAGTCGGAGAGATAAATGCTGTTGTCATAACTTTTGCTCATCTTGCGTCCGTCTATTCCCAAAAGACGCGGTGTTTTCGTGAGGAGCGCGTTTGGCTCGACGAGGAGGTCGGTTTTGTATAAAAAGTTGAAGCGTCTCACAATTTCTCGTGCTAGCTCCAAATGCGGCACTTGGTCTTCTCCGACGGGAACAAGCGAGGTTTTGTAAAGCGCGATATCTGCAGTCTGTAGCACCGGATATCCCAAAAATCCCAAGTTCGCGGATTCTTTGTTTTCAAGGTTTTGCAGCTGTTCTTTGTACGTCGGACATCTCTCGAGCCAACCAAGAGGCGTCACCATCCCTAAAATTAAATATAATTCCGAATGACTTTTGACAAGTGATTGCTGGAAAATTACGCATTTTTCATAACTCAAACCGCACGCAAACCAGTCTGCAAGCATCTCAAAACTGTTGTTTTTAAAATTTTCGGTTTCGTCGTATTTTGTTGTGAGAGCGTGCCAATCAGCCACAAAAAATAGCGATTCGTATTCATCTTGAAGTTTCACCCAATTAACCAGAGCTCCAAGCAAGTGCCCGATATGTAATTTCCCCGTAGGCCGCATGCCTGAAATTAAACGTTTTTTCATCTAAAATTTACCACCAAAAAATTAAAAATTACTCGAAAATCAGGTCAGAATTATAGCACAATGAAATTTTCTTTCAAAATCTTTTTTTTCAAAAGTTAGCAGAGTTAAAAAATTTCATCTTAAAATTTTATTTGTTTGAGTTAAATATTGGAAGAGATAATGAGGGTGAAGTGTAATTTTATTCTAAACAAGTGATGCTCCGATATTTTTTATGGTACTATGCAGATCTTTTCTTTTATGCGCCGGTTCGTTTCGCATACCAGTAACCACAAGTACATCTCTTACATCAAATTCAAGAAGTTGAAACATCTTTTTTGTATAATCGTAATATGTCTCAAACATGCTGTAATCAGGATTCCCTTGAGTAAACGCAAGAACTAACTTTTTTCCGGCGTTTTCTTCCTTAAATTTTGGAGAGAATCTCGGAGAAATCTGCGCAAATAACCTGTCAGTAAATATTTTTGCCTGAGCGCTCATCTGTCCCATATAAATCGGTGAACCAAGAACAAGTGCATCCGTATTCTTGAGTGCATCATAAATTCCTTGCATATCATCCTTAATAAGACAGTTAGCACCTTGTACGCAGCCTAAACAACCTTTACATGGTTTTATATCAAGATCGCTGTAATACCAGACCTCAGTTTCGGCGCCTTGCTGTTTCGCTCCTTCAAGTATTTAGTTTACAGTCCAAGCAGTATTGCCTTCTTTTCGCGGGCTTGCGATAAATCCGATGACTTTCATATTTTCTCCTATTCAGTGTTTTTTACGTTTACAAATTTTTGTGAGTACATTTTATAAGTAATCAAGTCTTTTTTCAAACTTTATCTTTACAAAAAATTAACAAATTTTTTAGCAAAAATTGTCTATAAATTAGTAACAAATAGTTTTGGAAAAAAATAAATTATTTGAAATTTTTGGGATTTTTTTAGGTTATTCCAAAGGAGTATAGTTTAAATATTGTATGCAGAGTTGAAGTTAGAAGTAAATAAATGCGAGAATGAAAAATGAAGTAGGAAAGACGACGAGTAATGAGAGGTATCGAAAAAACAAGAGTCAGTGATTTTATATATAAAAATGAATTTTAACAAAAATAATTTGTCGATTTTGAGTGGCCGAAGCTTAGTTATAAAATTCGAAATATTTAAATTCCAATATTTTGGGTTTTTATTTCGGTGAATGCGAGCTCTTTTTCTTTTTCGTTCGGGGCTTTTCCGTGCCATTCTACGTTATGTTCCATAAAGGAAACGCCTTTTCCTTTCACGGTTTTCGCAATAATCGCAGTTGGTTTGCCTTTTGTGGTTGCAAAATTTTCGTAAGCTTCAAAAATTTCAGAATATTTGTGTCCATCGACTTCAATAGCGTTCCAGCCAAAACTTTCGAATTTTGCTTTAATTGGCTGAACGTTTTTTATGTCCTCTATTTTCCCATCGATTTGCAATCCATTAAAGTCTATGATTGCGCATAAATTATCAAGTTTATGATGACTTGCAGTCATAGCAGCTTCCCAAATTTGTCCGGATTGCAGTTCGCCGTCGCCTATTAAAACGAAAGCTCGCGATGCTTTTTTATCGAGCTTAAAAGCGAGGCACATTCCACTGCCAATCGAAAGCCCTTGTCCGAGAGATCCGGTTGAGATTTCGATTCCAGGCAAACAACATTTGTATCCGGGATGTCCTTGGAGACGAGAGCCTAATTTGCGTAAAGTTTTCAGCTCTGACTCTTCAAAGTAGCACGCACGACTCAAACATGAGTATTGCGTTGGACAAACGTGGCCTTTTGAAAAGATCACGCGATCTCTGTCCTCCCAAAAAGGGTTTGCGCAGTCGTGCTTTAAAACGCCAAAATAAAGTGCAACCATCAGCTCGACGCACGACAAAGATCCACCGGGGTGTCCACTGCCGGCAATATGCAACATTTCTATAATATCTCGTCTTACCTGTTTGGATAAATCAATATATTTTTGATAATTCATTTTTTTTCTCCGGAAATAAATTTTGTCATTATATTTTTTTTCGATTTAATTCGCAATATTAATTTAAAATTAGAGTCAAATATTTAATCTTTTAATTTGCAAAAAAAATGTACGTACATTTTTGTGGCTGGACGACGGTAAAATGAAAAAATTGTGTTTTGTTAAGGCAGGTAGTTGTAAGAGGTTACAGCAAAATTAAGGCGTGGAGCGGATTCGAACCGCTGAATAAAGGTTTTGCAGACCTCTCCCTTACCACTTGGGTACCACGCCGTAAAAAAGTTTGTTTAATAAAATTTGAGAAATAAAAAAAGTCGCCAATTTTAGCAAAATTTATCAAAAATAAAAAGAAAATTTTTGCTATCTAAAATATTGCTTTTATGTATCTTTTTTATTATAATCACGAAATGAAAAAATTTCTGGTTATATTTTTGCTGTTCATTACTCAAATAATTTTTTTGCAAGCTGAGATTGCGTCTCGTCGGTTTTACAACAGTCAAATCGAAAATTCTTTTGATGACGTAGAAGAATTAAACCGTTTATTAGGCTTGGAGAGGCTCGTTTTTGCGAGAGCAACCACTAGTGACGAACGAGCGCTTTCACTTCTCAGAATTTCCGATATATTTTTAAAATTGAATGATCCCAAAAAAGCAAAATTGATTTATCGTCAAATTATTCAGAATTATTCATCAAAAGAAATGGTAGCAACCGAAGCCAAAAAACGACTTTTGGCATTATAAAATTTTTAGTTTGCGAGAGTGGCGGAATTGGCAGACGCACTAGACTTAGGATCTAGCGCCTTTGGCGTGTGGGTTCAACTCCCACCTCTCGCATTAGATTTTGATATTTTTCGTATAGAAAAAAATTGAAAGCTCGTCAATTTACGTTGATGGGCTTTTTTTATTTTTAGCTTCTAACAATTTCGTTTTATTTTTGATTTTGAGAATTAATTTTTAGCGATTTGTTGGCAAAATAATGGCAAATTTTCTATGAAAATTTTAGACTCGAGCTCTAAGATATGTTTTTTGGGAGAGGAGATACTTGTTGATAGTTTTTTATTGTGAGTGGCGTAGAAAAAAAACAGTAAGGTAAAATTTAAATTTTACAAAGCCGCGCTACATTTTTTCCGTCGATAATATTTGTTTCCATGTCAGAATATTCCCATTTTCCGTATCTTCCGATTGAAAAAATATTGTTTTTAGTCAGCCAATCCAAAATTATTTTCACATTTTCGTCTCGCTTCGAGTCATATGTCACATAGCCGGGACTCATCTTCAAAATCGTCATATCCAAAATTTGATCTTTTGAATCCAAAATTTTTGCTTTCAACAAACCGGCTACAGCATCTCCGATATATTTATCGTAATTTTTTTGCCTAAAATCCTCAGGCAAAGAAATTTCCGTATAAATGCTGGAACATCCCTTTGGCGCCATTTTTTTTGCAAAATTACTTGTGAATCCAGCCCTGTAAAAAATAAATTCTTCCTCGGGAAAATAAATCCAATGTTTGTCTTTTATTTCTTTTTTAACGCCAAAATTTATATTCAAAACTGTATTTGTTTTTAACTCAAAAGCACGTTTTTTTATATCGAGAGGCACGTCTTTTATTATTTCCAAAATCAATTTTTTTAACGGCGAAGAATTTATCAAATTTTTGTATTTATAATTTTTTCCATTTTTGGTAGTCGCGATTTTCTTTTTATAATCGATAGACGATATTTCTAAGTTTTTTTCGATATTTTTTTGTTTTAATTCTTTTTCAAAAGCTTTGATCAGCGCGTTTATTCCTCCGGTTTTCGGGTAATAAAAAGATGCGTTGTAGCCAGTTTTCTCGTCGTCATCATTGAACGTGCTTTTTAAAACTTCATCCAAACTCGGTTTTGGAACATAACTTTTCATCCACGATAGCGAAAGTTTTTCAGGCGGAAAATTCCAAAGTTTTTTGTTGTAAGGCAGCATAAAATATTTCGATATGCTTTTGCCAAAATTTTTTTCGCTCCAATCAGCGAAATTCGCAAATTTTTCAGTTTTTTTATTATTTGAATCTTTCGATAAGTTCTTTTCGTAATAAGCCATTAAATAATCGAATAAACAGTTTTTTTTGATTTGCGTTGGCAAATTGTAGAGATTTTTTTGGAAAGGGTATTTTATGTAGCGGTTTGCGAGGAAAATGAAAGATTTTCGTTCTTGTTCAGCCAAATTATTTTGCAAAAGATTTTTGACTAATTTTTCGATTTTATCGTCAGAAAAATGTAGTAAATGCCCGGTAAAATCATAATAAAAATTATTCGATTTCACGGTTCTGCAAAACCCGCCGAGTTCACTTTCTTTTTCAAAAAGCAAGTATTCAATATTGCTTTTTTCCAGATGATAAGCCGCGCTGAGCCCTGAAATTCCGCCGCCAATTATTATGTTTTTTTCCATTTTTACCTTTATGATTTGTTGATTTTTTTGAGTGCGAGAGGTAAATTCTCGATAATATCGCTAGCTTGTAAGCACATTTCTCCGGTCTTTTGTTTTGCTATGTCGCCAGCGAGTCCGTGGATAAAAACTCCGATTTCTGCTATTTTCAACAATTCTGCCTTTTTGAACTGCGATTTGAGTCCTGCCAAAATTCCACACAAAACGTCTCCTGAGCCGGCTGTCGCCATTCCGGGATTTCCGGTTTTATTCATGAAAACAGTTTTTCCGTCAGAGATCATAGTATTGTGTCCTTTCAAAATGCAAACTAAATTATTGTTTTTTGCAATTTTTTTGCAAATTTCTTTTCGATTTTTTGAGACAAATTCAGGATTCGGAGCATTAATAAGTTTCTCGAATTCTTTTTCGTTTGGAGTGATAATTGTGCATTTTTTTTCCGAGGAGGGAAGTTTTTCAAGTTTGAAATTTGCTTTTTTTGAACCTTTTTCATCTAGGTTTGAAAAAGCAAAAAGCGCGTCAGCGTCGAGGATTATTGGAATATTTAGATTTTTTGCAAATTCGTAGAATTTTTGGGTGAATTTTACAGTTTTTTCATTTTTGCCAATTCCTGGGCCCAAAACTATGCAATCAATAATTTTTTCTTCTAAAAAGGTTTTCAAAGATTTTAGAGATTTTAAGTCGAAAAAATCCCCGATTTCAGATTCAATAGGATAGGTCATAATTTCTAGAAAATGTGACATGCTCGGTAAAATCAAATTTTGTGGAACTGCGCAAGTTACGACTCCGGCGCCGATTTTTAGCGCAGCTTTACTCGCCAAAACTGCAGCTCCGAGCATTCCAAGCGATCCGCCAACAACCAAAGTATGTCCGAAATCGTATTTTGTTTTTAATTTATCTCGTCTATTTTTATCAAAAAACTTTTTGATTTTTTGCATTTTAGTTTTTTAGCTGCTCAATATGTTTGCATTTTGGATAGCCTGTGCAACCCAAAAATTTCCCTCGTCTACTAAATTTTACCGTCAGATCGAGCCCGCATTCAGGACATTTTTTTTGGATATTTTGTTCGATATTTCGCGAATATTTACATTTTGGGTAAGACGAGCAGGCTATAAATTTTCCAAATCTACTGGATTTTATCGTGAGTTTTCCTCCGCATTTTGGGCAAGGCTCAAGATTTTTTATTTCTTCAGAATTTGCTTCTGATGTTTTTGGTTCTACATCTTTTTCATTTTTATTTCGCTCGATGTATTTGCATTTTGGATAAGCGCTGCAGCCAACAAATTCGCCAAATTTGCTTTTTCTGTAAACCAATTCTTCACCGCATTGCGGGCAAGTTTTGTTTGCTTTTTTGACTTCTTTCTGGCTCGGCATTTCTTTTTCAGCAAACTTTATAGTCTCGATAAACGGTTTGTAAAAGTTATCCAGCATTTTGATCCATTCTTCTTCGCCTGTTGCGACTTTGTCTAATTTATCTTCCATCTCAGCAGTAAAATGCGCGTCAACAATATTTGTGAAATATTTCTCCAAAATTTCTGTTACTTTTACTCCAATTTCTTCGGGAAAAAACTTTTTTTCCTCGAGTTTTACGTAGTTTCTAGCCAGCAAAGTCGCAATCGTAGGAGCATACGTCGACGGTCTTCCAATGCCGTTTTTTTCCAAAGTTTTTATCAAAGTTGCTTCTGTGTAACGAGCCGGCGGCTCTGTAAAATGTTGTTTTGGGAGGATTTCTTTTGCTTCTAATTTTTCATTTATTTCAAGTTTTGGAAGGATTACGTCTTTTGCGTTGTCGTCGTATTTGTAAACCTCTAAAAATCCGTTAAAAAGTTTTGTTTCTCCGACGGTTTGCCAAACAGTATCTTCATTTTTAAGTTTCACGATATTTTGTTCAAAAATCGCATCGCTAATTTGACTTGCGACTGCACGCTGCCAAATTAGTTCATAAAGTCGGAACTGATCTCTTGTCAGAAATTCTTTTATTGTCTCTGGAATTTTAAAAACTGATGTTGGACGAATACATTCGTGGGCTTCCTGAGCATTTTTGTCTTTTGTTTTGTAAAAAACAGGTTTACCCGGCAAAAATTTAGCAGCAAAACTTTTCTCGATATATTTTCGGATCTCTTCTAATGCAGGTTTTGCAATTGCCGTCGAATCAGTTCTCATATACGTTATGAGACCGACTTCCTCACTTCCGAGGTTAACGCCTTCATACAAAGTTTGCGCTACTTGCATGGTTTTTTTTGACGAAAAACCCAAAATTTTTGACGCGGCTTGCTGCAAAGTGCTTGTGATAAAAGGCGGATTCGGTTTTTTTAGCCTTTCTTTTTTATTTAAATCTATGATTTCAAAATTATTTTTGTCAAAATTTTCTAAAATTTTTTGTACGCTTTTTTCATTTTTCAACTCTTTGTTGCCGTAATTTTTGCTTTCTTTTTCAATGAATTTTGCGAGGAATTTGATATTATCTTTTTCAAACAAAGCTTCGATCGTCCAGAATTCCTCAGCCTTAAAATTTTGTATCTCGCGTTCTCTATCGACAATTAATTTCAAACTCGACGATTGTACTCTTCCGGCAGACAAACCTTTTAGTAATTTTTTGTTTAAAAAAGGACTTAAATTGTAACCAACCAATCTGTCAAGGATCCGTCTGGCTTGCTGAGCATTGATTAAATTATAATCGAGATCTCGAGGATTTTTGATTGCGCTTTTTATGGCATCCGGCGTGATTTCGTGGAATGCGATCCTCTTGAAATCAGTCTTCTCTAGTTTTGTGGCTTCGACTAAATGCCAGCCTATCGCTTCTCCCTCTCGATCTTCGTCAGTCGCGATAAAAATTTGGCTGGATTTTTTTATAGTTTCAGCGAGAGTTTTTACAGTATTTTTTTTGTCAGTTGATATTTGGTAGGTTGGTAAATAATTTTTTTCGACGTCAACGCCCATTCGCGATTTTGGCAGATCGCGGATATGTCCCATCGTCGCCAAGACTTTATAGCCTGTGCCTAATATTTTAGCTATGGTCTTACATTTTGCCGGAGACTCAACGATAATAAGATTTTGTTTACTCATTTTAATTCAACAACCGTTTATTTTTATCTGTTTCAGAAATATCTATGACGCCAAACCCAAAATCCGAAAGTCCGCTTATCTCCAAAATTTCTCTGATTTCTGATTCCGTGACATCGTCTATAAGCAAACTTCTGTCTTCGCTAAAAAGCTTGAAAATATCATTCACTCCGATAGATTTTTTTTTATATAAATTTATTACATCGACAATCTCGATTATATCCGTCGCTAATTTTGCCATTTTTGGCCTCCTTTCTCAACAGAAACATGAATATTTGAGCGAAATTTAAGCATTTTTTTAATTTTAAGTCAAATCAAAATTTTGGATTTTATTTTCTAAGTTTTTTAGTATTTTTTTAAAAAAGGGTAAAACCAATGGGCTTTGAATGTAGTATTGTAATTGAAGTATTTGATTTTCTGAAAACAATTTTAGACGTTGTCACTATAAAATTTCCCCGGTAATTCTTTTATCAAATTTTTTAATTCTAGACTTAAAAGTCTGCCGATCAAATCATTTATGTTGATATTAAAATTTGAGGCAATTTCTTCAAAATTTGTTGTTCTTTTTTCCTGAATGAAATTAAAAATTTGAGTTTCGTTCTCTGTTAGATTATTTATTGCAATCTCTCGTATTTCATTATTCTTTTCAATTTTCATTTTGCAATCAAATTCTTCTAAAATATCGTTTATGTCAACGAGAATTCTAGCTCCGTCTCGAATTAGGCTGTTCGTACCAAAAGCTCGCGGATTAGTAATTTCTCCGGGAAGCGCAAATATTTCTTTGCCTTGCTCGAGAGCATGCGTCGCTGTGATGAGCGAGCCACTTTTCTCAGTTGCTTCAACCACTAAAATTACGTCGCTCAGTCCGCTGATGATTCTGTTTCTGTTCGGAAAATTGAATTTTTCCGGCGTCATATTAAACGTAAGTTCAGTAATAATTACGTTTTTTTCGAGTATTTTTTCGTACAATTTTTTATTTTCTGATGGATAAATATAACGAAATCCGCTGCCTATCACGCCGATCGTATTTCCAAATTCCAAAGCTCCTTTATGAGCTTCTGAATCAACGCCTCGCGCAAGTCCACTCACAACGGTGATGCCGTTCATGGCGAGTTCTTCCGCGATTTTTCTTGCCATTTTTTTTCCATAATCACTCGGATACCTAGTTCCGACTATCGCGATTGATCTATTTTTCAAATTTTTTTCGTTGCCTTTAACGAACAAAAAAGGTGGTGGTGCATAAATATTTTTCAATTTTTCTGGATATTCTTTATCGGAGAACCGGATGATTTTTATATTGTGCTTTTGGATATATTCTAACTCCTGATCGAGGTTTTCATTTAGTTTATCGCAATTCAAGAGATTCGTTGTGATTTCTTCAGTAAGCTTTAGATTTACGAGTGATGTTTTGTCAGAATTAAAAAGCTCAGCTATATCGTTATGAAAGTAGCTTTTGAGCTTGTAAAAAGTCAACGGACCAATCCCGGGTACAAGCCATAATTTTAATTCATCTAAAAAAATTTTTTTAAATTCCATTTTTTGTTATTGCTCTATAAAATTTTGTAAAATTTTACGCATTTTTTCCAAAGCTTTAGCTCGATGACTAATTTTTGCTTTTTCGATTATACTCATTTCTGCAAAAGTTTTGTTGAATTTTGGGACAAAAAAGATTGGATCATACCCAAAACCGTTTTTGCCTTTTTTTTCGAATGTAATGAAGCCAAAACATTCGCCTTGCGTTGTGATAATATTCTTTCCAGGAACTTTAAAAGCTATAACGGTTTTGAAAACAGCATTTCGTTTTTCATAAGGAGTTTCGCCGAGATTTTTCAGGAGTTTTTTAATATTGTCGTCGTAGGTCGCGTTTTCGCCGGCATATCTTGCAGCAAAAATTCCAGGCTCGTTATTAAGCGCCTCGACTTCAAAACCTGTGTCATCTGAAATAGCTGGTAAACCAGTAAATTCGCTAATTTCTGAAGCCTTTTTTTCGGCATTTTCTATTATCGTCTTGCCATCTTCAATTACTTCTGGAATATTTTTGAAATTTTTTAGGCTCAAAAAATCGATCGCTAAATCTTGAAAATACGACGATATTTCTCTAAATTTCCCTTCGTTTGTCGTGGCAATTATAATTTTTTTACACATTTTTATTTCCAAAATTTAATACTATAATTATACTGATATATTTTAATTTTGCAAGCTTTTTAAAAAAAATTTAATTTAGCAAAATTAGTCGCTATTTTAACGATTTTATAAAATGCGAGACTGCAGTAATATTATCTACAAAAATAAGATTCGCGTCTTTGATCTTTAGATTTTTTGCAGTCGGTAAAATTATGGTTTTAATTCCAAAATTTTGCGTTCTATTGAGCCGTTCCTGTAAAAAGGAAACCGGCCTGATTTCACCGCCGAGCCCAACTTCTCCAATAAAAACGATATCTTTCGGAATCACAATCTCGAGATAGCTGCTGATAATAGACGCACAAATCGCCAAATCCAACGCTATGTCTTTGATTTTTAATCCACCGACGAGATTCAAAAAAATATCTTGATCATAAAGTTTTAGTTTTAATTTTTTTTCAAGGACAGCAATCAAAAAAAATAATCTATTTATATCTAGACCTGAAGTTTGCCGTCGTCCTATTCCTTGAAAATTTCTGGAAACCAAGGCTTGAAGCTCGACATTTATAGCTCGAGTCCCCTCAACAACCGTTGAAATAATCATTCCGGAACTAAGCGAAATATTTTCGTCAAAAAATATTTTCTCAGGATCTTTTACCTCACAAAGCCCGCCGGAGGTCATCTCGAAAACCGCAATTTCCGACGTACTTCCGAATCTATTCTTAAAGCTTCGAATTATGCGAAAAACGCCTTTTTCATCCTCAAAATAAAGCACGACGTCTACAATATGTTCCAAAATTTTTGGGCCTGCCAAATTGCCTTCTTTTGTGATGTGTCCAATGAGAAAAATGGTGATATTTTGTGTTTTTGCGATTCGCAGGAGATGAGACGCTACATCTTTGATTTGGCTTATTGTGCCGGATGAGTTCAAAATTTCCGGATTATAGATCGTCTGAATTGAGTCGATGATCAAAATTTCCGGTTTTTGCGAATCAATCGCGTTTTTTATATCATTCAGATTATCCGTTGCAAGCAAAAAAATATTTTGACTGTTTATTTTGAGGCGGTTTGCTCGTGATTTTATTTGCGAAATAGATTCCTCACCCGAGATATACAAAACTTTTTTTTGTGAGTAAAAACTGAGCTGTAAGAGTAGCGTAGATTTTCCGATCCCAGGGGCTCCACCCAAAAGCGTGAAACTTCCGTCGACAATTCCTCCACCCAAGATTCTGTCGAATTCCTTAATCCCACTCGAGAATCTTTCTACATTTTCAACTCCGGCTTCGTCTAATGAAATCGGCGGTTTAGCTGAAAAATGCGAGGAAGTTTGTTTTTCATTAACTTTTACGGTTTCCTCGAAGCTGTTCCACGCGCCGCAGTCAGGACATTTTCCGAGCCATTTTGAGGCAGTGTAGCCGCATTCAGTACATAAAAAACTGATTTTATTTTTCATTTCCATCCGACCTGAATTTTTGATTACTTAAGGATAAATCCCAAAAAATTTCAACTTGCAAGTTTTCTGGTCTAACTTTTTTGTCCAAATTGTATTTTTTATAAAATTTCTCGAGACTTTCTTCAGAAAAGATTTGATTTTTTATTAGTCTTGGAAACAATATTTTGCGTCGTTCTTTGAAGCAAAATTTTACAAAATCGACAAAGTTTTTTTTATTATCCAAGTCGTCAGCAGCCAAAAATTTTGGTTTAAACTCGACGAGAGCAGAGTCAATTTTTGGTTGAGGATAAAAAACTGTTTTGCTGACTTTCTGGAATTTTTCTACGTCCCAAAATTTTTGTACGATGCACGACAGCACTCCAAAATTTTTTGTATTAGGATTTGCGATGATTCTGTCAGCGACTTCTTTTTGCATCATCAAAATTATTTTTTCTAAGCTGTTAAAATAGTCGAGCATTTTAAAAATTATAGGAGAGGTGATATTGTACGGAATATTTGCAATTAATTTATTTGGAATGATAGCATCGAGCTTCCAATCTTTTTTCAAACAATCACCTTTTATCATAAAAAAACGGTTTTCTTCGTTATATTTTTGCATTAAAAATTCTATTAGAGCTTTGTCAATTTCGATTGCGACTACTTTTTGCGCATTTTCGAGCAGAAAATCCGTCATAAAACCTTTCCCGGGTCCTATTTCCAAAATTATATCGCTTTTCGAAATTGCTGCTCTAGCCAAAATTTTATTGAGAATATTTTTATCGTTTAAAAAGTTTTGGCCGAAATTTTTTTTAACTCGATGATTGATGATATTTTGCATAATTTATTTTGCTGTCGCTTTTTTTTCTTGGCTCGTGATGAGTGGGAAATTATACTCAAGCATTATTTGTTTATCTTCGCGATTCGTATTTTGATCGATATTAACCAAGCCTTTCAAATGTAAATTTTTCTTTATTTGGTATTTTGCTTCTATTTCATGTTGGACACCAAAAGTGTCTTTGTTTTCAGTATCCTTGTGAGTATCAACCCCGAAAGCGTAACTCAAAAATAAATTTGAAAGTAAATATTTTCCGACAGTGAGACTACTTCCGGAGAAAAGGCTCGCATTTTTATTCTCTTGAGTGTTGAAAGATTTTTCTGTAACTTTTGTGCTCACTCTCACAAAGTCGATTAGTCTGGTGGATTCTACGAGCACTTTGACGAGAGGTGTGGTGAGTGTATTATCGATGAGCCTAAAAAATTCTCGTTTCACGTAAAGTTCTTTGTCTTCGCTCGATGAATTTTTATCAAAAGTGCCTCCTGACATCGCCAAACCCATAGCTTCTTGCGAGGAAGTGTTTGGGAAGTTCGTGGATTCAAACTTTAGCTTTAGATCACTGAGTTTTGATCGCGAGACGGACAAAACGATTGTGTCGTCGACCTTGCGATTGAAAGTAGGGTCTTCTCGTTGAATGTTCGATTCAGCGATTAGAGCAACATAAGGCTCATTATTTATAACGGAAAAATTGCCTTCTTTGACTCTAAAATAGTTGCCTAAAAAATTGAGATCACCGCGCAAGAAATTTATTTCACCGTTAACAATTAAGTTTTTTGTTGGCCCTTTAAAAGTAAAAATTCCTTCGATACACATATTTACGAACTCATTTTCAAACCAAGTATTTTTGCCGGCTTGAAGCTTTACGTCGAATTCCGCGTTCTTTAAAAAGTCTGGAGTATCGTCTGAATTTTCCTTTGGTGGATAGGTAAATGCTGCGTCTTCTAAAGTCAAATTTGCAAGAATTTTGTATTTTTCAGGGCGGCCTTTTATATTTGCGACTCCTTTTATGTCTGCTCGAGAATTTGACGCCGGAATAATCTTTAGAATGGCACTTTGTGGAATTTTTAGGCTTCTCACTTCAAGAGCAATTCCTTTTTCGCCTTTTGTCTCGAGACTTACATCGAAATTTTCTAGTTCAAAATTTTTTAATATCCCACTTCCAAAAATTCTTAACGAGCTTTTTCCAATTTTCGCCTCTGTATTTTTTATTATAAATCTATTTGCTTCAAAAATAATTTCCGAGTTGAAATTTTTTATGTTACGAAAAATGTCGTTCATGTGAAAGCTGGCATCGTCAATTTTGAGTGAGCCTTTTTGATAGATATCGTTTATTTTATTGTAAAGCTCGAGGTCTAAGCTCACTTTTCCCTTTGCCGAACTTATTGTGTCTCCGATTAAATCCTCGAGAATTCGCAGATTTGCGTCACTACTTTTTATTTTCACCGACATTTTTTGTTTGTCTACGTATTTTTTTTCCGTCTCAACCAAGGCAAAAGGGATAATCCCATCTGCAGAAATATTGTATTTTGATTTTGATTTAAGTTCTAAATTTTTTATGTTTATCGAATTTTTGTTGATATAAATTTGCGTTTTGACGGTATCGAAATTCAGAACTTCAAACTTTCCATTTTTTCCATCAATATTTATATCGATTTCCGGTGATTTTGAGCTTCCGTGTACTTTGACGGAAAAGTCTGATGGCCCTTCGACGTAAAGTCCGATATCAAGTAATTTTGAAACGCGAGCTAAATCAAAAGCTTTTCCCCTTATTAAAATGTTTAAATTGTCATTTGAATCGATTTTCCCATTGACGAAAAGGGAAGATTTTAGGTCTTTGTACTCTAGTTCGCTTAAAATGACTTCGCTATTTTTTAGTGTGATCTTCCCGTCGAGATTTTTGTTCTGTGAGATTTTAGGGATTATGATAGAACCATCTTTGAAGTTATATTTTAGTTTTTTATCTCTAAAGTTATATTTATTTATCCAAAAATTTGAGAGAGTGAGATCTCCGGACAAAAGTTCATTGCTGAATTTTCCATCGACGGTAATATCCCCGATTCCTTTAGCTAGTCCAAAAAGATCCCATTTGTTCATATAAATTTTTAAGTCGAACTGAGGCGCTCCGGAAAAATCGAAATAGCTATTTTCTTTAACTAAAAATTTTGTTTGTTTGTTTTCAAAAGCCGCGTTTTTTATAGCAACTTTTTTGGATTTTGGATGAAAAGAGATATCAAAACTAGATTTGTCGATATCAAAGCCTGCAAAAGATCCATTCTTCCAGTCCAAATTTGAGGTTGCGTTAAAAGATTTTTCTATATTTTCAACGGATAATTTTCCGGTCAGCAGCCCTAAAAAAATTTTTTCGTTACATAGATTGTTTATTTCTGTTGAGTCAAAATTTTTAAAATCTAGACCAAATTTGAAATTATTTTTGTTAGAATTTAAGTTGTATTTTAGATTTGATTTTTCGTTGATGAACAAGTTTCCATTTTGAATTTGCAAATTTTTACCATCGTAAAAAATATTATTCTTAAACAAGTATTTTTTTGAATTTTTTGAGAAGCTGAATTCAAAATTTTTTGAGTCGATAATTGGGGATTTTGTCGTTCCTCGAAAGTTTAATTTTCCGTTTAACCAAAAATTAGTTGCAAAAAATTTATTTTTTTTGAGTAAAATCGATAAAAGATTTTCGCAATTATAATAAATAAAATGTAATTCTCCGGCTATCTTGTTATTTTTCTCAACTTTTAAATTTCCAAAAACATTGTTGTCGATGATTATTTTTGTGAGATGAAAAGTTTTGGTTTCGTAATCATATTCGTAGTTAGTTTTTAGATTCGAAGTTTTCGATTCGTTAAAATGAAAATTTTTTATATCCAATTTTCCTTGATATTTTGCATTTTGTTCGTCGTAAAAAAGCTCGTTTTGTAAATTTAGAGAAAATTTTTTGTTATTTAAGACGAAATCGTTTATTTCTCCGGAAATGTTCAATTGATCTAGTTTCTTTCCTCTGAAATTCGGTAAAGCTTGTAAAATGCCTTTTTGGGAGTTGTTGTTCAAAATTTTCAAATAATAAAGATTTTTTTCTGAGTTAAGATCGAATAAAAAGTTTACTTGGTTATCTTGCATCTGTTTAGAAAATTTTAGAGTAGATTTTATATCGATATCCTTTTCTTTTTTCAGTTCAAGTTCTCCGGATAAGAACATGTTATGGAAAAAACTGTATTTTTCTGTTTTTTTGTTTTCGTATTTTAGAAATATTGAGAGATAATCATAGAGGTCGAAATTCGTAAATTTAGTGTATAAATAAAAATATTTTGAGACGAAATCATATGAAAATTGCGCAGTTGCATTGTCATCTAAAAATAATTCGTTCGCGACTAAAACTTTGTTTTTTAGACAAATATTTGTGTTTAGAAAATAATTATTTTTATCGTAAATTTTTAATTTTGACACAAATTCTAAATTATTAAAAGTTCCGTTGAATTTACAATCAAAATCAGTCAGAACATTTTTTTTGCCTATATAATAATCAAAAAAATCCAAGCTTACTTTTTTGAAGTTTATAGCAAAATCCAAATTTTCATCTGCATTCAATGGAATTTTTCCGTCTATCAAAATTTTGTTTTTTTGATTTAAAGTAAACTCGTCAAAAATTAATTTATTGTCGATTATTGTACCAGCAGAGTGGAGAATGTTTGAATTGGTTTTTGAATCAGAAAGATTTAGTTTGAAATTTTCGTTTGTTTTTGAACAATTCAAGGCTAACTCATAGAAATCCTCGCTATTTTTGAGATCAATTTCGCTTTGTAAAATAATTTGAGTTTTTTCGGATTTCTGAAGATTTTTTAGTATCGAAAAATCGAAATTTTTTAGTTGTAAATCATTGATAAAATTGAATTTTTTAGGAATTAAAAAACTGCAATTTAATGCTTCAGAATTTAGCAAAAGATTCATGTTTTTTTTAGACAATACAAACTCAGCGTATATTTGTCCAATATTTTTTAGGTTTATTTCGATAGGATCTATTTTTATTGCATCGTTGATAATTTTAATTGAAAAAGGAGCTATTTTGACTTGGTAGTCCGAGGCAATTTTTGCGTCTAAAAACCCGGGGTTCACTGAGCCACTATATTTCCCCTCCTTGAGTTTTAAGTTGAAATTGAGCGAAATAGGAAGAAAAGAGATTTGTATATTTTGTAATTTTTGTTTGAGATTTTCGTTTAAAAAATCAAAATTTATCTTGTCGATATCGTCAATAAATCCAGAAATTTCGGTAGGTCTTGCAAAAATTTTATTTGAATTTAAAGAAAATTGCAGTTTTGCGTTATTTAGCATCGCAAAAGCTGAGTCTATCGAGTAGGCATTCCCGTGAAATTTTATGTTTGCGTCTAGATTTTGTAAATAAATCTTTTCTAAAAAGTGTGGTTTATTTTTGTGGTTTTCGGGTTTTTCCGTAAAATTTAAATCAATTTTTTCGATTAGAATATTTCCGTTTACATTTATTTTTTCAAATTTTTTTTCGAATAAAATATCATAAAGATTACATGCGATTTTTAAGTTTGAAAAAAATTTTCCGCTTGAAGAAAAAGTAATTGGAAAAATTGCATGGTTTTTTAAGATTTCATCAAAAATATTTAGCTTTTTCAGATCGAAAAATTTTTGTGATACTGTTTTTATTTCCAAATTTTTAGTTGCGAGGTCAAACAATACGGAAATTTTTGCAATTTTATTAGTTAAACCTAGACGTACAGTTTTGTTTTGTTTCTTGATTTTTAAAGTGGATTTTTTAAGGTTGAGCGAGGAATTCAAAGCGGATTTTTCATCATGAAAATTTATATTTATATTTTTGAATTCTAACGAGGGCAAATAATCGATTTTCGCAATGTTTTCAAAAAGTGAGTCGAGTTCTTGTCTTGATAAAGATAAATCTGTAGTTGTTTGAGATTTTTCGATATTTAATTTTATATTTTCAAAACGTAAATTTAATATGGATTTTACGTCTAGATTTTTGGTTTTGAGTATTCTAAAAATATCGAGTTTTATGCAGAGCTTGCCGACGTGTTCTAAATTTAAATTTGAAATAGAACTAGTTTTTTCTACAAATTTAACGTTATAAAAAATGATTCTGTTCGGTAATTTCACAACTATTTTATCGAAATCCAAATATTTGAAATTTTTGGCGAGCGAAGAATTAATTTTAATCTTTACATTTGGCACTAGTTTTGGAATAGATATTCCGACACTTATGAGCACAAAACCAAATGAGATAATAATTGCTAAAATTATTTTTATTAAATTTTTCATAGCTAGATATTTTACAAAAAACCTATTTCAAAATCTATTGATTTTTTAACTTTGAAGATTGCGTTGACAAAAATTTATGAAATATAAAATTAATTAGAAGAAGATGAGTTAAATTTGTTAATAAAAAAATTTAAAATCGAGAAGAGGGAGTTTGGCTTACAAAAAGTATTGAGCTTCCTATAAATTTTTAAGGATTTTTACTTTAAAATATGACAAAAAAAGCTGATAGAAGCTTGGCTCAGGATTTTATTTTTACGCTAAACCAGTTTTGTTTTTTGAGTAAACATTCCAAATTGACTTTAATCAAGAAATATGCTAATTTTGACAATTCATTTTTTTAGGAGATAAATTTATGTTTAGGACGCACTATTGCGGAGATTTAAGAGAAGAGCATATTGGACAAAATATAACGATTTCCGGTTGGGTAAATACACGGCGCGATCACGGTGGAGTTGTGTTCTTTGATTTGCGTGATATACGAGGCAGAGTTCAAGTTGTTTTTCGTCCAGAAGATTTTTCTGAAAACCAAAATATTTTTGAAATAATCAAGCAAAATGTGAAACCTGAGTCAGTATTGAAAATAGATGGAATTGTATCAAAAAGAATTTCCGGAACTGAAAACTCGAACATGCTGACTGGAAAAATTGAAATAATCTTGAAAAATATCGAGGTTTTGAATACGTCTAAGCCTCCAATTTTTGATATTGAAAAATCTCGAGATGTGGCAGAAGACGTGAGATTGAAATATAGATATTTGGACTTACGAAATCCTGAACTTCAGGACATTTTTGTTAAGAGAAGCTCTTTTATTCAGGCAGTTTCTGAATTTTTGAAGAACGAAAATTTTGTGTACGTCGAGACTCCGATATTGACAAAATCAACGCCGGAAGGCGCTCGAGATTATTTGGTTCCGAGCAGAATCGAAAACGGTAGTTTTTTCGCATTACCTCAGTCACCGCAACTTTTTAAACAACTTTTGATGATTTCCGGATTTGATCGGTATTATCAAATCGCAAAATGTTTTAGAGACGAGGATCTGCGAGCTGACAGGCAGCCGGAATTTACGCAGCTCGATATGGAATTTTCATTTGTAACTGAAGATGAGATTTACGATATAATCGATAGACTTTTGAAACATACTTTTAAAATCTTTGGAATCGACGTGAATCTGCCGATCGCAAAAATTTCCTACGACGAGGCAATGTCAAAATATGGAAGCGACGCCCCGGATATGAGATATGAACTATTGATTAACGATATTTCGGATATTTTTGTCGGAACAGAGTTTCAAGTTTTCAAGCAAACGCTCGAGTCAAATGGAAAGATTTTAGCGCTAAAAGTCGATGGCGGAGCAAGCTTTTCGAGGAAAGATTTGGACGTGTTGACGGAAAAAGCAAAAGAATTTGGCGCAAAAGGACTTTTGTGGGGAAAATACACGGAAAACGGCTTGGAATCTCCGATGACAAAATTTGTAAGCCAGCAAAATATCGACGAAATGATTAAAGTTTTGGAAGTCAAAAAAAATGACCTCGTCTTGATAATTAGCGATCAGAAGGAAAAAGCACAGCAAATTCTTGGTGTTTTGAGGAAACTTTTGGCAGTTAAGCTCGATCTGATAAAACCAGGAGTTTACAAATTCGTCTGGGTTTACGACTTCCCAATGCTCGAATACGACGAAGACGAAAAACGTTTTAATGCAAAACATCATCCGTTTACATCGCCAAGTCTCGAAAATTATGGCGACTTGAAAAATATGACAAAAAATGAGATTTTGAACATAAAATCCAGGGCTTACGATATTGTCTTGAACGGAACTGAACTCGGAGGCGGAAGCATCCGAATTCACAAAAAAGACGTTCAGGAAAAAGTTTTCGAGCTTTTGAATATTTCACACGACGAAGCTACAGAAAAATTTGGATTTTTACTCGAAGCTTTGGAGTTTGGGGCGCCGCCACACGGAGGAATTGCTCTCGGAGTCGATAGACTGATTATGCTTGCGACCGGAACAGATTCAATCCGCGACGTGATAGCCTTCCCAAAAACGCAAAAAGCCGCTTGTCTTTTGACGAACGCTCCGTCTACTGTGAGCATAAAACAACTGAGGGAGCTCGGCATAAAAATTGTTGAATAGGAGCTGAAAAAAATGATTAAATTTGGAACGTCTGGGTGGAGAGATATTATTGCTGATAATTTTACTTATCAAAATGTAAAAATCGTATCTCAGGCTATAGCGAATTATTTAAAAACGCAAAATTTTGAAAACAAAAATGTAGTCGTCGGATATGACACGAGATTTATGTCTGAGGATTTTGCAAAAACGGTTTCATCGGTTTTGGCTGCAAACGGTTTTGTTGCGAATTTTAGCGATGAAGACGTGCCAACGCCTGTTATTTCGTTTGAAATTATTCGCTCAAAAGCTTGCGGCGGAATAAACATTACTGCTTCTCACAATCCTTATAATTACAGCGGAGTGAAATTTTCGCCGAGTTGGGGCGGACCTGCTTTACCAGAAACGACGAAAGAAATAGAAAAAAATTGCCAGGTAATCGAAAAAGATTTGGCTCAAATAAAGTTTATGAATTTCGATGAAGCAGTCGTGAAAAATTTGATAAAAATCGTAAATTTTAAAGACGAATATTTTAAACGAATTTACGAACTCATCGATATAAATGTTATAAAAAAATCAAACTTGACAATCGGCGTAGACGTGATGCATGGAGCCGGGCGAGGATATTTGGATAAAATTTTACTAGATAATGGCATAAAAACAAAAGCCTTGAACACAAATCGAGACCCTCTTTTCGGAGGGAAACATCCAGAGCCTGCTTGCGAAGAATTGTCCGAGCTGATCAAAATGGTCAAAACAAAAGAATGCGATTTTGCTGTTGCGACTGACGGAGATGCAGATAGATTTGGTATTATAGACAAAGACGGAAGCTACATCAGTCCGAACGAACTGATCGCGACGCTTCTCTCTCATCTGGTGAAAAATCGAGATTATAAAGGCATTGCTGCCAGAAGCGTTATGACGAGCAGTTTTATTGACGCGGTTGCAAAACATTTTGGCGTTGAACTAAGAGAGACTCCAGTTGGATTTAAATTTATCGGCGAAATTCTTGTGAAAGAAGGGCTCGTTATTGGCGGAGAAGAAAGCGGTGGACTCACGATTAAAGATCACGTCCCGGAAAAAGATGGAGTTTTAGCTTGCCTACTGGCTATTGAAATGGTTGCGACTTTTGGAAAAAGCATTCGAGATATTATAGGAGAACTTGAAAAAGAAGTCGGAAAATTTTTTAGCGATAGAATAAATTATCGTTTGTCGATTGAAAAAATGGAAAAAATAAAGACTTCGCTTGCGCAAAATCCGCCGCAAAATTTTGGTGAATTTAAGGTAAAAAATTTAATTACTCTAGACGGATTCAAATTTGTTTTTGAAGACGGTTCTTGGCTTGGAATCAGGCTTTCAGGAACAGAACCTATCGTACGCTGCTACGTAGAGGCTAGATCAGAAGAAAATTTGAAAAAATTGATTGCTGAAGGCGATAAATTTATAAATAAATAAAAATTCGGAGGGAAAAAAATGGAAATTTGTGGAATTTTTGGGAGAGAAATTTTAGATTCAAGAGGAAATCCAACTGTAGAAGTTGACGTTATACTCGAAGATGGAACGCTTGGAAGAGCGGCGGTTCCATCAGGAGCTTCGACCGGTTCAAACGAAGCGGTTGAACTTCGAGATGGAGACAAAGGTAGATATCTAGGCAAAGGCGTTTTGAAAGCAGTTCAAAATGTAAATGAAATAATAGCTCCTGAAATCATTGGGCTCGAAGCAAGCGAGCAAATTTTGATTGACAAAACAATGATTGGTTTAGATGGAACTGAGAATAAATCGAAGCTTGGAGCAAACGCGATTCTCGGAGTATCTCTAGCAGTCGCAAAAGCAGCAGCAGAATCAGCCGGACTTCCACTTTACTCGTATATCGGTGGAAATAATGCGAAAACTTTGCCGCTTCCAATGATGAATATTTTGAACGGAGGGCAGCACGCTGACAATAATGTCGATTTGCAAGAATTTATGATTATGCCGGCCGGAGCGAAAACTTTTAGAGAGGCGCTTCAGATGGGAGCTGAAGTTTTTCATACTTTGAAAAAAGTTTTGAAGAATAAAAATTATAATACAGCAGTTGGCGACGAAGGCGGTTTTGCTCCGAATTTAGGTTCAAACGAGGAAGCTTTGCAGCTCATCATGGAGGCTGTAGCATCTGCCGGGTTTACTGCCGGAAAAGATATTTTGATAGCTTTGGATCCTGCATCCAGTGAGTTTTATAAAGAAGGAAAATATGTTTTGAACGGTGAAAAAACTAACCAAATCAAAACTTCTGAAGAAATGATTAGCTATTACGAATATTTGATAGGAAAATATCCGATTATTTCTATCGAGGATGGTCTCGCGGAGCACGACCATGCCGGATGGAAAGCTTTTACTGACAGACTTGGAAAAAAAGTTCAGCTGGTTGGAGATGATTTGTTTGTCACAAACACAAAACTTTTAAAAGAAGGAATAAAAAACGGTTTGGGAAATTCGATACTAATAAAAGTGAATCAAATCGGAAGCTTGACAGAAACTTTGGATGCGATCGAAATGGCGAAAAGAGCAGGCTATACTGCTGTCATTTCGCATAGGTCAGGAGAGACGGAAGATACAACGATTGCTGACATTGCAGTTGCTACAAACGCCGGTCAAATTAAAACCGGTTCTGCTTCAAGAACAGACAGGATTGCAAAATACAACCAACTTTTGAGAATAGAAGAAGAGCTTTGCGATACTGCGATTTTCGAAGGGAAAAATTGTTTTTACAATCTTTTTAAATAACCTTAAAATTATTCAAAATTTATGAGTTTGAGAAGGATGAGACGAAAAATTCTTGTCCTTCTCATTTATTTTCTGGAAACTTGCAAAATTTTTTAAATTATGGATGGAAAAATGTCAGCTTTAGAAACTATCAGACAAAATGCAAAAAAAAATCCTAAAAAAATTATTTATCCGGAAGGCGAGGACATAAGAGTAATCGAAGCTGCTGTAGATTCTTTAAAATTTGGATTAATCACAAAAGCCGGACTTATTGGCGATGAGAAAGTAATTGAAAATTTGGCAAAAAACAATAACTTTGATTTGACAAATGTTGAGATTTTTAACCCAAAATCTTCAAATAGAACCGAAGAATTTATGGAAATTTATTACGAGCTTAGAAAGTTTAAAAATATATCGAGAGATGAAGCTAAAAAAACTGTGGAACAAAATTTGTATTTTTCAGGAATGTGCGTCAGAACTGGAATGTATGATGGATTTATTGGCGGTTCGGTAAATACGACCGGAGATACTGTGAGAGCTGCTCTTTACACTCTTGGACTTAAAAAAGACATTAAGACTTTATCGAGTTTTTTTATAATCGAAGTGCCAAATTGCGAGTATGGCGACGATGGTTTATTTTTGTTCGCGGATTGCGGAGTTGTTCCTGATCCAACTCCGGTTAAGCTTTCGGAAATTACAAAAAACACAGTTGATGCATACAAATCTCTCTTTGGAAAAGATCCGATTTGCGCGCTTCTCTCTTACTCGACAAAAGGCAGCGCTGAGGGTGATTCTGTTAAAAAAATGCGGGAAACTTTAAAAATTGTGAAAGAAAAATACCCGGAAATAAAAATTGACGGAGAATTACAACTTGACGCAGCGATTGTTCCGAGTGTCGCGAAATCAAAAGCGCCGAACAGTGAAGTAAAAGGAAATGCGAATGTTTTAATTTTTCCGGATCTTGCGAGTGGAAATATTGCCTACAAACTAGCGCAACGGTTAGCAAAAGCTGAGGCGATTGGTCCGCTTTTGGCAGGTCTCGCGTATCCGGCAAATGATCTTTCAAGAGGTTGCAGCTCTAGCGATATTTTTAACGCTACGGCAGTCACAGTTTTACAAGCTTAAAATCAGAGTTAAAAGTTTAAGTAAAAATTTTCGGCAGCTAATATAAAAATTTCATCCTCGCTGAAAGCGATGAGATATTGCTAGTCCTGCAAGGACTTTGGAGTAAAAATAATGTCAAAAAAATTTGGAAAAGACGAAGATTTACTGGAATTAGGTAAATTTTATTTCATCAATAAAAAATTTAATGACGCGATCGAAATTTTAAAAAAAGCGTTTGATTTAAATTCTGCAGACGACGAAATTGCGTATAATTTAGGGCTTTGTTACGAAGCAATAAACGATACCGATAAAGCAAAATTTTATTACAAAAAAACTTTGTATTTAAATAAGGAACATAAATTAGCGAGCGAACATCTACATAAAATCGTCGGAGAATATTAAATTTCTCAAATGTACAAAAAATCAGATTTTTTAATAATCGAAGGCGATAAAGATATTTTGGAACTTTTGGAGTCAAATCCGAAAATAATCGACAAAATTTTATGGCATAAAAAATCCGTAACTTCTGAAATATTCGAAAAAATTGGATTTTTTGCTCAAAAATTAAGTATCAAACTCGAAGAATTAACGGCTCAAGATTTTAAAAATTTACGCAAAACGGTTCATTCAAAAGGCATTTTTGCAAAACTGAAATTTGAAAAATTTCATTCTGACTTAGAAACCACTCTAAAAAAAAGTAAACTTGTTATTATTTTGGATAAGATCCAGGATCCAGGCAATTTTGGGACGATAATAAGGACGTCAAATCTCCTGAATGTTGATGCGATTATCACGACGAATGGCAGCATTCATCTCGCAAATCCTAAAACTCTGCGAGCAACAAAAGGTTATTTTTCAAATACTCCGATTTTTGAGAATGTCGATATTACGAAATTGACAAATCTGCTCGAAAAATATAAATTTTACTGCAATATTTGCGACATAGACGGTGAAAGTATTTACGACGAGAAATTAAAGTTTGAAAAACCAACATGTTTGTTTTTTGGCAGCGAAGGACAAGGTTTTTGCGAATTTCTCGAAAACGGCGCGAAAAAAATTACGATCGATATGCCCAAAAAAGGCGAGTCGTTGAATTTAGCAATTTCTGTTGGAATAATGATTTATGAGGTAAATAAGCGATGGAAATTAAACAAAAATTAGATGAAATAAAACAGCAGTTTTATGACAAAATTAAAGACGTAAAAATTCACGAAACTTTGGAAAATTTGCGAGTAGAATATTTTGGAAAAAAAAGCGTTTTGACTGAGCTTTTGAAAAATATAAAAAATATTTCTGACGCAGAAAAGCCTTTGATTGGAAAATTAGTAAACGAAATTAGAGCAGAATTGACGCTTGTTTTCGAGGATAAAAAACTAAAACTAGAAACTTCCGAACAAAATTCTGGAATTTTTGATTTTTCTATTCCGGGGAAAAATTTTGAAGCCGGGAATCTGCATCCAATTACGAAAGTTATGAATGAAATCATCGAGATTTTTGAAAAACTCGGCTTTACAACGGTAAAAGGCCCGGATATTGAGTCTGATTATTATAATTTTGAAGCTTTGAATTTTCCGGAGAATCATCCGGCGAGAGACATGCAAGACACTTTTTTTATCAAAAATCAAGAGGAGCCTTTGCTGTTGAGGACGCATACTTCGCCGGTTCAAATTAGGTTTATGAAAAAACATAGGCCACCTTTCCAGATAATTGCTCCGGGAAGCGTTTATCGTTGTGACAATGACGTGTCGCATTCACCGATGTTTCATCAAATCGAGGGACTTTGTGTTGGAGAGGATATTTCGTTCGCAAACCTAAAATGGATTTTGACTGAGTTTGTAAATATTATGTTTGGCAAGAACACAAAAATCAGGTTTAGACCGGGATTTTTTCCATTCACAGAGCCGAGTGCTGAAATCGATATCAGCTGCGTGATTTGTGGCGGAGAGGGTTGTAGAGTTTGCAAAGGAATCGGCTGGCTCGAGATTTTGGGGGCCGGAATGGTACATCCGAATGTTTTCAAAAATTGCGGTTATAACCCCGACGAGATTCAGGGGTTTGCGTTTGGAATGGGAATCGAGAGAATTGCAATGTTAAAATACGAAATTAATGACATCAGGCTTTTATTCGAGAATGATTTAAGATTTTTGCGGCAGTTTTAAAATTTTTATTTTTCTAAAAAATTATTTTTGGAGGGAAAATGACACGAGAACAAATTTTAGCGATCATAAAAGAAGAATTGATTTTTAAACGTTTAAAGCTCGAAAAAATCGGGATTGCTTTAGAGGATATAAAAGACGACACAAAATTATTCGGAAGCGAAAGTTTGGACTTGAGCTCAGTCGATATTTTGGAGCTTGCAATCGGAATTCAGCAAAAATTTAACATTAAACTTGGAAAAATCTCGGAAGCTGAAGCCAAAATTAAATTTTCTACTCCAAATTCTCTCGCAGATTATATATTGGAATTACAGCAAAAAAATTCAAAATAATGCGTTTAGTTTTCATTCAAAATTGGCAAAATGAGCTTGGAAAAAGTTTAATAAATAATTTTTTACGAAATAGCCAAAACAAAATTATTTTAGCTGACGAAAACAAGAAAGTTTACAACGATTTTGGCGACGAAAAAAATATTGAAATTTTGCAAGACTTGGATTCTGTAAAAAATTTTTTTCAAGATCAAGATGAAAATATTTTTATTTTTAATACGAAATTTATAAATGAACTTGAAAATGCTGACGAAAATTATATTTCGGAATTAAATTTTGAATTGCAGAGAACATTTGAAACTGTAAAAATTTTGTGCAAAAATTTATTAGACGCAAACAGAAAAGGTAAATTTATATTTCTGACTGTTAATCCGACCTTAAATTTAGCGATTGATTTTCCGATTGCTCCAATTCATGACGAAGCCATTCACTCTTTCATCAAAACTTTGGCAAAAGAAATGTCTGCATTAGATTTTACGTTTAATGCGATTTGTTTGGAGCCGATTTTTGAGATGCTTACTCGCGATCAAATCAAATCTTACCGTCGTAAAATGCAAATTTACGCAACTAGAAAAAATCCTGTTTCGTTTGATGAACTTTTTAATTTCATAGAATATGTTAGTTTGAGCACTACAAATATTTTGTCCGGGGCGATTTTTTATATCGGAAGTGGGATGTCAGAAAATTAACAGGTGTTTAATTTAAGCAAAATTTTATTGTTTTTGCGAGCACGAGTTCGTTTTTATGATTAATATTTTCTTAACCACGACAGAAGTCCTCCTAAGATGTTTCTCTTGTGAAATTTGATTTGAACCTGCCGCGCAAAGGCATACCAGAAATATTTGAAATGATGAGGGAAACATGGATTTTAGAAATAAAATTGTTGTTTTAACCGGTGGGACCGGAGGCATTGGGAAAGCTATATGTAAAGAATTTTTGTCCGAAGGCGCAAAAGTAATTTTTATCTATTCTTCAAACGACCTTTCTGCAAAAAATTTAAAAAATTCTTTGCCCGGAGAGTTACAAAAAAATTTGTTTTTTTATAAGGGTTCAGTCGCAGATTTAGAGTTTGTAAAATACTTTTTTCAAGACTTGGAATCTAATTTTCCAAAGCTCGATATTTTGATCAATTGCGCCGGAATTAATATCGATAAACTTTTTTTGGAGATGGAAACGAACGACTGGACGAAAGTTTTAGATACGAATTTGCGAGGGACTTTTTTGATGAATTTTTTTGCAAAAAATCTTTTACAAAAAACGGAAGAAAAATCTTATATCGTAAATTTTTCGTCGATTTCCGGGGTTTTTGGGAGATCAGGTCAAGCAAATTACGCGATGTCAAAAGGCGGAATAATCGGTCTGACAAAACTTTTCGCAAAAAAATATGTAGCTCAAAACACCAACGTGAATTGCGTGGCTCCGGGACTCATAAAAACTGAAATGTTAGATAATATGCCGACAGAAAAAATAAACGAAATATTGGATTTTACGATACAAAAAAAAATGGGTGAGACGATTGATGTAGTAAATCTTGTAAAATTTTTGTGCTCGGGAAAAGCGGATTATATTACCGGAAATTGCTTGCGTTTAGACGGCGGGTTTTGCAAATGAAGTCAGAAAAAAATTTAAATCAAAAAGTTTTGATTACCGGAATGGGACTCATTTGTTCGCTTGGAAAAAACAGAGCGCAAGTTTTGGAGGCATTGTCAAAAAATAAGTCTGGTCTTGGAAAAATCAAGTCAATAAAAAATTTAGAAAAATTGAGAAGTAATATCGGAGGAGAAGTCAATTTTGGTGAAGATTTTGAATTTGGAAAAATTGATCCGAATGAAAAATTAGCAAGACTTGCGATCGAGGAGGCGATTCTTGATTCACAGATCGATTTTGAGACTTTTGAACGCAAGAGATGCGGATTGATTTATGGAACTTGTGACGGAAATTTGAGGACGATCGAACATTTATATAAAAATTTTGAAAGAAAACACGAAAAACTCACTGAACTTTACAGCTCGCTGTACAGTATTTTTAACTTTATAAACGAAAAATATGGCGTTTTTGGCCCTAAATTTATTTTTGTAAATGGTTGTGCTGCGTCAAACAGTGCGATAGGTTTTGCTTTCGAAATTTTGAAATTCGGGACTGTAGATTCGTGTATAGTCGCTGGTTCAGATTCTTTGGCGGAAACGACTTTAGCAGGATTCAACAGTTTGCAGGCGCTGAGCGAAAATGGAGCCTCGCCTTTTAGCGAAAATGCCGGGATTTCACTTGGCGACGGAGCCGGCGCTTTAATTTTGGAGACTGAGGAATCAGCTCTGAAGCGTAATGCCAAAATTTATGCTGAAATACTCGGGTACGATTCAAGTTCCGATGCGTATCATGTCACAAGTCCGGAGCCTACAGGTGCTGGTTTGAAACAGGCAATGTCACGAGCATTAGAAATTTCAGCGTTGACAAAAAATGATGTGAAAGTGATTTGTGCGCATGGAACAGGCACAGAAGCAAACGATTTTGCCGAGACAAATGCAATAAAAAAATGTTTTGGTGAAAATGCGAAAAATTTGGAGATTACTTCGACGAAATCTTTTTGCGGGCATACTCTGGGAGCTTCTGGAATCACGCAGGCTGTCATTATGGTTGATTCTATGCAAAAAAATAAAGTGCCTCCGATATTAAATTTTCAGAAAAATCGAGTCGGCTGCGATCTAAATTACACAAAAAATATTTCAAAAAATATAAATTACGAGAATTTTATCTCAAATAGTCTGGCTTTTGGTGGTAATAATGTATCGACGATTTTTGCAAAATACAAAAAAGATCGCGAACAAAAAGAATTTTATCCGACTGAAAAAGATAAAATTGTTGTAACCGGGTTTTCTGCCATTACTCCGGAAATAAAAAATAAAGACGATTTTTTTGAAATTTTAAAGCAAAACAAAAAAAATATTCCGTCCGGAAAAATTAAATCGTTTAATAATTTCGAGCTTAGTGCTGGATTCAAATCTTTCAGGCGATTTCCGCTGACTTCTCAGCTCGGCATAGAATCCGTGAATCAAGCCTTAATTGACGCGAATTATGCCCTAAAAAATCCGGAAGATTTGGGGGTTTTGTCTAGTGTTTACAAGGCCGGTTTAAATGTTTTCGAGGAAAATTATTTTAATATTTTGGAGAATGGTTTAGAGTCAGCTTCAGCGATTGATTTCCCAAATATTGTTTTAAACTCGACTCTTGGTAGTATTTCAAAGGCTTTGAATATTCGAGGTTTTAGTAGTGTGGTTTGGGGAGATTATAGTCCATTTGCTGCGATTTTTTACGCAGGTTTGCTTTTAAAACGCTCGAGACAAAATATTTTTGCAATCTCAGGCATTGACACGACAAGCCGTTATGATCAAAAAATTTTGGATTCATCACAAGTTAAAAATTATGATTTTTGCGAGGGAGCTTCAAGTTTAATTTTGGAGAATTTTAGGCATGCGAAAGAAAGAGACGCCAGAATTTATGCCGAGCTGTCTGGCTTTGCGATGAACAGTTTTAACGCGGAAAACGTAAAAGATAAAAAAAAATCGTATCTTGATTGTCTAGACAAAAGTTTGGAAATTTCCGAGCTTTCTCTTGACGAAATAGATTTGCATGTTACAAATTTTAGAGCAGAAAATGTTTTTAAAAATACGATTTCTAGTCAGGATTTTATTGGAAATTTAGAGACATCTTCATCGCTCTTTGATATTGGTATGGGGATTTTTAATTTTGAGGAAAAACTTATGAAAAATATAATTTTTAGTGCTCAGACTTTGAATGGAACAAACTTTAGTTTTGTAATGAAAAAAATATAAAAGAATGTAAGATAAAAAAGATTTTGAAAAAAATTAACATTTAGTGTATTATTACTCATTAAAAATTAACAATTTTCAAAAAAACTAGGAAGGATATATGAATTTTTTTAAAATTTTTATAATTTACTCTATCGTAATACTTAATTTGTCTGCTTTTTTATTTGCTAATACGACTAATAGCGCTGTTTTTTTGCGGATTAATTCATCGGCTAGAACAGCAGCTTTAGGTGGGGTCGGAAATGCGATTTTTGGCGATGTAAGTAATACAGAGCAGAATCCAGCTAGTTTATTTTGGCTACAAACAAAACAAGTAATGTTTTCTCACAACGAGTGGTTTGAGGGAATTAGATCAGAATATGTAACTTTCGCATTGCCTTTAAATTACGAATATACTTATATGTTTGGAGTATCGGTAAAATACTTGTATATGAATGATATGACAAAACGTGACGAACAGGGGAATGATTTGGGAACTTTTGGAGCAAGTGACAGCGTCTATACTGTAAGCGTAGCCAAGAAAATTTATGACAAAATGGCAATTGGTGTGAATTTGAAATTCATCACTCAATCGATAGACGTAGAATCAGGATCTGCTTTTGCCGGAGATCTTGGGTTTTTATACAACACTGAGAGCGCAATTTCTTTTGCATTGGCGATAAGAAATCTTGGCTCAAAACTAAAAATTTATCAGGAAGAAGCCCCGCTTCCACTGACTTATTCTGTTGGAGCTGCGTATTATGTTCAGGAAACTTTAAATGTTGGAGTTGACATTGACGTAGAGACAAATTGCGATCCGGTTTACAAATTGGGCGGTGAGTATATGATTTCACCGAATTTTGATATTCGAGCCGGATATGTGATCACTACAGAAGATTATGATAATTTGGGGGTTACGGCTGGTTTCGGCTTTAATCTAAATTACAAACTTTATTTGGATTATGCATATGTTCCATTCGGAGAACTTCAAGATACGCACAGAATTAGTTTGAAATATCTCTTCGAATAAAACCTTCAAAATTATCTATCCGGATATACTCTACCAAAATCATTTTTATCGAGGAAATTATGTTCCCAATCTCTATTTTTTTTAACAATTTTTTAATTTATATTTTAGTTTTTTTCGGTATTACTTTATTGCTTTTTTTTATTGCGAGGAATATTTTCGTTTGGTACTTGAAAATAAATAAAGTTTTAAAGTACCAAAATTTTATTTTAGAAAAGCTGGAAAATCTTGAAAATTCGTTGTCAAATTTATCGAAAGTTCAGACCAATCTGCAGTCTGCAAATTTTCAGAATTACGAAAATGCAACGTTAGATTCAAAAACTGATGATTGCACTGTCGAAAATATTTTTAAAAACACGAAAAATATTATTGTTCATGACGTTGAAATGACAGAAAAAAATGTTTTTAGTTATTTTAGAGCGAAACAATATGCAGTAATTTTGATCGATAAAAGCATTCAAGATTTTAAGTCGTACAAAAATATTATGCTCGTTCAAGAAAAAATAGATTTAATTTATATCAAGTGTAATTTTGAAAAATTAGCTGAGATTTTGAAAGAATGTTTAGCTAGAAAAAAGCTCAAAGGCGATGTGAAATATGTTTGGATCGAAAATCAAGTGATTGATCAGAAAAACGGAATTGACAAGATTTTTGAAACTTTTAGCGAAAATAAAATCGGTGTGATTTTGGGTAAAAATTTGTATTCAGAATATGTAAATTTGGCAATGCAAAAATAGTTTATTTATGAAAAAAAATTCGCACAAGTTTACATTTTTTTTCTGTCTTGCGATTTTTGTAATTTTAGCTGGGATTTTTTTTGATAAAATTTTGCACTTCGATGAAATAACAAAATATTCTCGAGACTTTGGCGTTGAAAAGAGTCTTGTGATTTCGTTGATTTGGGAAGAGAGCAAATTCAAAAAAACTGCGATTTCATCAGCCAAAGCCCTTGGTCTTATGCAACTTATGCCTCAGACAGCAGCTCATATCTCAAAAAATTTGAAAATCCAAAATTTTAATGAAATGCTTCTTCTTGATTCAGACATTAATATAAGGCTTGGAACGTACTACCTCAAGTTTTTGCTTGATCGATATGACGACGATTTAATTTTATCTCTTGCGAGTTATAACGCCGGAATCGGTGTCGTTGACACGTGGATTAGTGAGATAAAATTGCAGGATAGAAAAAGCGAAATTGCTGACATAAAATACAAAAGTACGCAAGTTTTTGTAAAAAAGGTTTTGAGAAATTATAAGTTTTTGAAGAGACTAGGAATTTGAGTAAGGGCAGGAATTTCTATGGAAAAAAAATTGACAACCGGCTCGTTAACTCCGCTCGAAAAACAATATTTGCAAGTCAAAAATAAATATCCTGATTCAATTTTGTTTTTTAGGCTTGGAGATTTTTACGAAATGTTTGGTGAAGACGCAAAAATCGCGTCAGAGATTTTAAATATCACGCTTACAGCCAGAAATAATGTGCCGATGTGCGGAATCCCTTACCACAGCTCGCAAAATTATATCTCAAAACTTCTAAATTCCGGACATAAAATCGCTATTTGTGAGCAGCTCGAAAAGCCTTCCAAATCTATAAAAATCGTAAAACGCGATGTAGTTCGAGTCATTTCTCCCGGAACAATTATCGAAGAAAATCTGCTTTCTGACAAAGACAATAACTATTTGGTTTGCATTGTTCCAGATATGAAAAATAGAGGGATAGCTTTAAGCGTAATCGATATTTCGACCGGAGATTTTAGTTCTACCTTTATCAAAAATAATGTTTCGAGTTCTCTGACTATGGAGCTCGCAAAATACTCGCCAAAAGAAGTAATAATTCCAGAAAATTTTTTGAACGACAAAAAATTAATCGCAATCGTAAAAAATTTTGAAGTTTCTATTTCGACGATAAAAATTGCTGACTCTGTTAATTTAAATCCTGAACTTACTCGAGATTTCAAGTTTGGTCAGGATTGTGATTTTGTGCAGACTAGCGTTTTTGGAATTTTGAATTATATTTTTTGCAACTACAAAGAAGCTTTGAATTTCATAAAACCCGTTAGAATTTACGAGGTAAATAATTTTTTGCACATAAGCGAAAACTCAATTTCTCACCTCGAGCTCATTCAAAATTTTTTCACAAAATCCAGGAAACATTCGCTTCTTGACGTTTTGAATCAGACGAGAACTTCAATGGGCGCGCGGCTTCTCAAAAAATGGCTGCTTGAGCCGTTGCTTGAGGTTGCGGAGATAAAAAAAAGGCAAGATTTTGTTGAGCTTTTTTATAATAATTTTGATATTTTGCAGAAACTCAGGCAGATTTTGGGAGAAATTAACGATATCGAAAGGACGATTACGAGAATAAATTGTAACGCGAATATACCGAGAGATTTAATCGCTTTAAAAAAAACATTATCTTTGCTGGAAAGTATCAAAAATTTGCTTTCGGATTTGGATCTCAAAAATACGCAAATCGAGGAAAAAATTTGCAGCTGCCTTGAGCTCTTATCTGATGAAGCATTGAACAATTTAATGTTTCAAATTGACGCAGCAATTGTTGATAATCCGCCGAATAATTTAAAAGACGGAAATATTATAAAACCTGGATTTAATGATGAGCTTGATCGACTTAGAAATATTCGCGGCGTCGGGAAAAATATACTTTTGACATACGAAACTGAGGAAAAAGAAAGGCTTAAAATTCCGACTTTGAAAATAAAATTCAACAATGTCGTCGGTTATTTTTTCGAAATAACGAATCTTTACAAGAAAAATGCTCCTCAAGAATACATTCGTCTGCAAACGCTTTCGAATTGTGAACGTTTTACGACGGAAAGGCTGAAGAAATACGAGATCGATTTACAGGAAGCAGACCAGGCAGCAATTGATTTAGAGCTAAAAATTTACAACTCGATTCGAGAAAAAATTCGTCAGAATTTAAGAAGTTTGCAGATTTTAGTTGCGATTTTATCTGAGCTCGACGTAATTACAAATTTCGCTTTTATCTCAAAAACATATAATTATTCGCGGCCAAATGTATCGGAAAATTACGACATTGTGATAAAAAATGGACGACACCCGGTCGTAGAACGCATTTTCTCAGAGATGAGTTTTGTGCCAAACGACACGATTTTTGATAGAGATAAATGCCGTTTTTATTTGATAACAGGCCCGAATATGGCTGGAAAATCGACGTATATTCGCCAAGTTGGTCTCATCATCATTATGGCGCAAATCGGATGTTTTGTGCCTGCTGACGAAGCTGACGTCGGCGTTGTCGACAAGATTTTCTCGCGCATAGGTTCCGGCGACAAGCTCGTAAAAGGCGAATCGACTTTTCTTGTTGAGATGAAGGAAACAGTCGAAATCATAAAAAATTCGACGGAGCGAAGCCTCGTGATTTTGGACGAAGTGGGGCGTGGAACCTCGACGTTTGACGGAATAAGTCTAGCGTGGACTATAGCTGAGGAACTAATCGAGCGAGATTGGATGAACAAAATGAAAAATGTCGCAGAAAAAGGACCAAAAACCTTGTTTGCGACGCATTACTTGGAGCTTGCCGAGCTGGAAAATATTTACGCTGGCGCTAAAAATTTTAGTTTGCTAGTTGACGATAATCACGGTGATGTAGTCTTTTTGCATAAACTTGCGATTGGAAAAAGCAATAAGAGTTATGGGATTCACGTCGCAAAAATTGCGGGACTTCCCGGACCAATTATTGACAAGGCAAAGCAAAAATTGAAAGAATTAGAAAAAATAACAAAACAAGAATTTAGAAAAAACGAAGATCAGTTTTCGTTTTTTGAAAATAATAGCGAAATTTTAAACGAGATAAAAAGTTTAAATCTAGATGATTTGGCTCCGACTTCCGCTTTGTTAAAAATTCAAGATTGGCAAAAATCAATTTGCAATTCTAATAACTAATTTTGATAATAAAAAAATTGTTTATTTTAAGTTTTCTCATAAAGTTTAAAATCTTGCTTTTAAAAAGATTTTTTAGATTTTAGAAAGGTAAAAATATGGAATTTTTAGATTTTTACGGAAATTATTTTACGATTTTTGTAAGCTTAACAATAGTCGTGATTTTTTATATATTTGTCTTTGGCAAAAATAAATATATTTTAATCAATAAACTTTTCATAATCGTCAATTCTTTGATAATTCTTTGGTTTTTAGGCTCGCTTTTAATAAATTTTAATTTTATACCTATAGATTTTAAGCTTTTGATTCAAAGAATTTCGTATATTTTTGGTATTGCGTTAGGCGTTTTTATTTTAAGACTAGCTAATCAGATCACAAAGGCAAATTTGGAGCGAATTTACAAAATTTTTGATTTTATTGCTTTATTTCTGGCTTTAGCGTTATTTACCCAATATTTCATTCCTAACCTAATCCAAAAATCTGACGGTTTTATTCAGAGCTCTTTTGGTTTTTTTTATTATATTTTTATTGCTTATTTTTTGATCGGATTTTTTGTATCTTTGCTTGCTTTGGTGTCTGCATTCAAAAAATTAGAGGCTCATAAAAGAACACAATTTATCTACATAATTGTTGGTTTTACTGTAATTTATTTAGGTATTTTTATATATTTTGCCACGACGCTTAGGCTGATTTATTTCCACACTCTGTCTGGATATTTGATAAGTTTCGGTCAATTTATTTTATTTTACGGTATTCTGAATTTTTGTCTTCCAGGCGTCACGAATTTTAGTTTAGCTTTTAGGTCTTTTTTGAATTGGTTTTTATTTTTAGTCGTTGCATTTCTAGTTTTTTCGCCATTTTTATTTTTTGCTCATAACTATTTCAATATTGTCTTGCTGATTACTCTAATGTGCCTTTTCATTCCAAATTTGAAGCAAACGATAATGCAGCCCGCCAAATCCTTCATAATGAAAAAATATCATTACCTCGAAAAATTAGACAAACTAAATTTTTTTGAATACATTAATTCGAATATTATAGACGATTTAATAAAGCAAGTTTACAAGATTATTGAGATAAAAAGTGTTGCTGTTTTTTATCGTCAATCGAATGGAAAGTTTAAGCTTTTTTGCGGAATTGATTATAATATAAAAGATATCGTGATTGACTTGAGTCTATATCGAGAATTGAATGATGCTGATTTATTTGTTAATTGTGATGAAAAAGCTGATTTATTTCAAAACTTTAAAGACACTAAAATTCTTTATGTTTTGAGGCATGACACAGAAGGAATTATTGGTTTTTTTCTGCTTGGCGAAAAACTAAAAGGTAGTTTTAATAACGAAGATTTTAAAAGACTGAGTAATATTCGACGTATAATTGAAAAAAAATTAGTTTTAGAATTAAAAGTTTTGAGTGATATCGAAAGATCAAAAGAGAATTATCAGAAATATATTTTGGAGACTACGAAGAGATTCATCGAAATAAAAAAAGAAAAGCAGCTTGCAGAAAGCGTTGTAAATTTTTTAATACGAAATACAGATGTGGAAAATGCTATTTTTTTTACGATTAATCAATTTAACGATGACAAGAAACCATCATACAGTATTTTGTACGAAACTTCGCCTCTGAATTTGAGCTCCGGGAAAAAATATGAATATTTTGCGGAATTTTTGTTTAGCAGGCAAGAGATTTTGTATTTCAGTCAAGTCCAAAAACTAGCAATAGACTCGCATTCTTTGAAAGTCAAAAACACACTGGACTTAATGACTAAAAATAATATTTCGTTTGTAATTCCGCTCATTTTTGAGAGATTGATTGGATTTATTTTGATCAAAGACGACAAAAAGAATCAGAACGATTACACTATCAACGATCGTCATATTTTTGATTTGGTGGGCTACAGCGCGTCACTTTCCTTGCAAAATATTAAACTGACTGAAGAAAGCATTATGGATAAATTAACGCATTGTTACAAAAAAGATCATTTTGATTTTCAGCTTCAAGAACAAATTTTTTTCAGCATAAAAAATAGTTTAAATTTTATTTGTTTAATGATTGATGTCGATAATTTTAAGCAAATAAATGACAAATTCGGACATGTTTTTGGCGACGAGATTCTAGTAAAAGTAAGTTCATTATTAAAGGAATGTTTACGTGTGAATGATATTGTGTCGAGATGGGGAGGAGAAGAGTTTGCAATAATTTTGACATTTATAGAACTGGAAGAAGCTCGACAAATAGCGGAGAGAATTCGCGAAAATATTGCAACCAATATACGAGATAAAGCAAATAATAGTATTACTGTTAGTATAGGAATGTGCTTATTCGACGTGAATGGAAAATTGAATATAAACAAAATTAAACTAGACGAAATTGGGAAAGCTTTTCTCGATAAAGCTGATCAGGCTTTATACAAAGCAAAAAAGAATGGAAAAAATCAAGTCGTTGTTAACGAGAAATTTGTTGTATCGTGAAAATTGTAAAATTTGATTTTTCAGAATTATTTAACATTTTGAAATTTGAAAATAATTAATTTAAAATATAAGCCTAGAAAATTTTAAGTAAAACGTAAAAATCGCGAATTAAATGCTAATAAAAAAACAAAAAATTTAGCAAAAACAAGGAAAAGTTTATGAATCAAGACTCAAATTTAGATTTATTGACTCGGGGAACGCTGGAAATTATTTCATTTAATGAACTGAAAACTAAATTATCGTCAAACAAAAAATTGAGGATAAAATTCGGTGCAGATCCGACGGCAAGCGATTTACATCTAGGTCACACTTTGCCTCTGACCAAACTCAAACATTTTCAGGATTTGGGACACGAGATTATTTTTATTATCGGGGATTTTACGGCGAGTATCGGAGATCCGAGCGGAAGATCAATATTGCGAAAGCCGCTTACAAAAGACGAGATCGAGCGTAATGCAGAAACTTATACTGCTCAGGTTTTTAAGATTTTGGATAAAAACAAGACGCAAGTTGTTTTCAATAGCGAGTGGCTGTCGAAGCTGGGAATTGAAGGTCTTTTGAATCTGGCGTCGAAATACACGGTCGCCAGAATGCTAGAACGCGATGATTTTCACAAACGTTATTCTTCAAATTCTCCGATTAGCATTATCGAGTTTTTGTATCCTCTGATCCAAGGCTATGATTCCGTGCATCTCAAAGCTGATGTTGAGATTGGCGGGAGCGACCAAAAGTTTAATTTGCTCGTAGGTCGAGACTTACAAAAAGATTTTGGGCAAGAGCCGCAAGTCGTGATGACTGTGCCTATTTTGGAGGGACTCGACGGCGTTAAAAAAATGAGCAAAAGCTATGGAAATTATGTCGGAATCAGTGAAGAGCCGAAGGAAATTTTTGGGAAAATTATGTCAATTTCAGACGAGCTTATGATGAAATATTACGAACTTTTGACTCTTGAAAATCTTGGCGAATTGAAGACAAAACATCCAAAAATCTTGAAAGAAAATTTGGCTGAAATTTTGATCACGAGATTTTATGACGAAGAAAAAGCTAATCTTGCAAAACTTGAGTTCAATAAAATTTTCAAAGAAAAAGAATTACCTGACAATATTGACGAGTTTTTTGCTACAAAAAATTTGCAAGGACTTTCTGCTCAGGATTTGCTTTTTGAAACAAAGCTTGCCTCGTCAAAGGCTGAAGCAAAAAGAATGATCGATCAAGGCGCAGTCAAAATTAATTCGCAAAAATGCGAGAATTTTAAAGAAAAAATTATTTTGACACATGGAATGATTATTCAATTTGGAAAACGCAAGTTTTTAAAAATTTCGATGGGAACAAAAAATACATGAGTTCTATCACTGATTTTTTTTCTAACATATTTTTTTCAGGACTTAGTTTAGCTTTCCGTTTTTCCCTAAGTTTTTTTATCCTTCCTTACATTGCAGCTACAAAAAAAAATCTAAAATCCTCGCTTGATTCAATCCTTTTTTTATTCCTTGGACGAATGTTTTTTTTATTGTTTTTTGGGCTTTTTGTATCGATTTATCCGGATTTTGTCGACTATTTGTACTTTAACTCAAAAAATTTGGTTTATATGAATTTTTTATTTGGGTTTATTTTGTTTTTTATTGGCATTATGCTGATTTTTTCCGGAATAAAAAGATATAAATTATTCGATTATTTTTACAAATACGACAAATTTTTTATTTTTCTTGTCGGAATTATCATCGGAATGATTCCGAATGTCGTGACAAAATCCTTTTTTTCAGGTTTAATCGTTAACGTTGAAAATTATGTGCTGTCTTTTTTAAGCACTTTTTTGTTTTGCGTTTTTAGTTTTTTGTCGCCTATGATTTTGTTAGCGATTTTATCCGGATTTATCTCGTACAAAATTCATGAAAAAAATGTATTTTTGTATTCAACTCTTCAAAAAATTTGCGGTGCAGTAATCATTTATTTGGGATTTAAAATTGTACTCGAAGGCTGGTTGCTTTTTAATGTTTGAAAATTCGAGAAATTTTGTAAAAAAACTTGACGATATTTTGAAAAATTGCGTTTTATGTCCACGAGAGTGCCGCGTCGATAGAACGAACAAAGAAGTTGGATTTTGCAAAACAAAAGACGAGATTTTAATTGCGAGTAATAATTTGCATTTTGGCGAGGAGCCGCCTATCTCCGGACAACATGGTTCCGGCACAATATTTTTTAGCAACTGTAATTTAGCTTGCGTTTTTTGTCAAAACTATCCAATTAGTCAGCTAGGGAACGGCAAAATTTATACGATTGACGAGCTAGTTCAAATTATGCTAAGATTACAATCCTCGGGAGCTCATAATATAAATTTTGTAAGTCCGACGCATTATTCTACGACGGTTGCACGAGCCGTTTTTTTTGCCAAACAAAAAGGTTTGAAAATACCAATAGTTTATAATTGCGGTGGCTATGAATCTGAGACGATTATCGAGCTTTTGAAAGATACAGTTGATATTTATTTGGTTGACATGAAATATGGGCTCGACGAGGTAGCACAAAAATATTCAAAGGTTTCTGATTATGTTTCAAAAAATTTTGTTGCGATTAAGAAAATGTTCGAAATCGTGGGAAATTTAGAGCTGGACAAAAACGGAATAGCGAAAAAAGGCGTGATTGTTAGGCATTTGGTTTTGCCAGAAAATTTAGAGAATACAAAGAAGGCTTTGGAAAATTTGGCGAAAATTTTTGATCCTAACAAAGTTTTTTTGAGTTTTATGTCACAATATCATCCGGCTCATAAATCGTATGAATTCGAAGAATTATCTCGAAAATTAACGCAAAAAGAATACGACGAAAGTTTGAAATATTTGGATGAATTTGGGTTTAAAAACGGTTGGATTCAGCATTTTTAAAATACAAAAAATTAGTAGCCGAAAATTCAAGTCGGCAAAAATATTTTTCGAGCTGGAAAACTGAAAGATTTCAGGTTTTTAAAAACTATTTAATCTTTGTCGCTTTTCCTGTTTTTCCCTTGATTTATATGTCTGACTATCTCAGAGGTTCAGCAGACTAGCGTTTTTTGTTTCTTTTTTGGGCGATATCAAAAAAGAAAAATAAAAGAACGCCGCGCTCGGAAAAAGTGAAAATCTATGCGCGTAGACAGAAAAAGCAAAAAGTTTTGTCGAAGCAAAAAAACGAAAATTGTTATTTTTCTGAATTTTCTCGATTTTTACAATGTGAATAAACTCTTAAACTTTATCGTTTTTCGGCTATCGACTGCTGTTTTTATTTTCACAAATCGTTTTCACGAGCTTTGTTCATTTTCTTTTGCTCGTCCAGAAAGAAAATGAACCAAAAGAAAACGACGCCCCTAACATTCCGGATATAGGGAAAAATTTTCCAAAAATTTAAATTTCTAAAGAGACTCGCAGCCCAAAAAGGGGCTCAAACAAGTTTAGAAATTTTAAACGATTTTTTAAAAATTTTTCCGCTTTCCTTCATGATGGGGTTTTGAAAAAACTACATCGTAATTTTTAGAGATTAAAAACAAAAAAACGAGAAATTTTCGCGAAGCGGCGGTTATTGCCTGTCGCGCAACGGCACTGTATACAAAGCTCAGCAAATTGAATGGTTAATGTCAGACTAAAATTATATGTGAAATTTGATATAGAAGTAAGTTGAAATTGAATGCGATTTAATAGGATGAAATTCATAAAATGGAATACAAAAAACGCGATGAATTTTTAGCTTTTGGCAAACCGATTCTAAGTCAAGATGAAATTGACGAGGTGGTTGATACCTTAAAAAGTGGTTGGCTGGGAACAGGCGCAAAAACTAAACGTTTTGAGAGAGATTTTGCAAATTATATTGGCTCAAAATATGCGATTGCAGTAAATTCGTGTACTGCGGCTTTACACCTCGCAATGCTTGGACTTGGAATTGGCGAAGGCGATGAAGTGATTGTTCCGGCGCTAACCTTTTGCGCTACGAGTAACACTGTACTTCATGCCGGCGCGACTCCTGTTTTAGTAGACGTGGACAGAAAAACTTTCAATATCGATGTAAGGAAAATTGAAGGAAAAATAACTGAAAAAACAAAAGCTATTATTCCAGTGCACATGGCGGGAAGATCATGCCAAATGGACGAAATAAAAGCTATTGCAAAAAAATACAATCTTTTTGTGATAGAAGATGCTGCTCATGCGATCGAGTCAGTTTATCAAAATCAAAAAATTGGGAATATTGGCGATCTTGGTTGTTTTTCGTTTTATGTCACAAAAAATATCACGACGGCAGAAGGCGGAATGCTTACCACAAACGACGAAAATCTTGCCGAAAAATTGAGCATTTTGTCTCTTCATGGAATGGACAAAGACGCTTGGAAAAGATTTTCATCGGACGGATATAAACATTACGACGTGATTTATTCGGGGTATAAATATAATATGACGGATATAGCGGCTTCTCTCGGAATTCATCAGCTGAAAAAAGTAAATGAAATGCTAAAACGTCGCGAGGAAATCTGGAGTATTTACGATGAAGAATTGAAAAATTTGCCTTTGATTTTGCCACAAAAAATGAGTCAAGAAGGGATTCACGCGCGGCATTTGTACCAGATTTTAATTGACGATACAAAAACAAAAATGACTCGAGACGAAGTTTTACAAAAAATGACGGACCTAAATATTGGAACAGGAGTTCACTACAGGGCGCTTCATTTGTACAAATTTTATCGGGAAAAATTTGGTTTTAGAGAAAATGATTTTGAAAATGCGTTTTATGTTTCAAACAGAATTTTGTCAATTCCGCTGACTCCTTATTTGACGGACAAAGATGTTTTTGATGTGATTAATGCTTTGAAAATTATTTTTGAGGGCAAAAATGAAAAATAAAAATGGGCAAATAATTTTTATGTTTGTTTTTTCTGTTTTGGCTGTATTTGCATTTATAACCTTAATTATAAACGTTTCCAAATTGTCAGTCGCAAAAATAAAATTACAAAAAGCTGCTGATTCTATAGCCTTGACGATGGCGACATACCAGGCCAGATGTTTTAATGCAATAAGCGATAAAAATTTTATTCTCAAATTTCCGTCAGGAAAAAAAACTGAAACTTTCAAAAAAGATGACCCGGACAGTTTTTCTTTTCCAGGTATAGATCAAATCAGCATGTACGATGGTTACGAATTTATATCTGAATCAGAGTTTCAAAATTATTTGAAAATAATTACTCCACATCAAAATCAGCAAGATAAATTTGTGAGCATTTATCAACAAATGATTCCAAGATTAAAGGATGATCTCATCGCAAAAAATGATAAAGACGCAAAAGTTTTGGAATCACAAATGTCGCAATTCAATTTTAGAAGAGAAAATGTGCGAATAAAATACCGCGACTGGATTCACAGCTCCGGATCTCGAGCTGAAATACGAGTTAATGTTGATGCGTGGATGGTTCATCCGAACTCGTACGTTTATTCTATGGTAACCTTGAATAAAATCGTAACACTTTGGAATAAAACATTTAATTTGCAGGCTATTGCCTTAGGCGAAGTCGTGAATGTTGGCGCAGAATTGTGGCCGGATCCAAAGCCTCATTATAAAGCCAAGCTTGGACAAACTCGTGAAAAAGGAGTTTTACATTAATTGTCAAAAATATTTTTAAAAAACAAAAAAGCTCAAGCTTTAGTCGAATTTATATTTTTAGCGCCTTTACTTTTGTTTATTTTTATGGCCGGATTCAAATTTTACGATATTGCCATAAAGTCGCAAAAGCTTGAAATGGCGTCATATTATGCCGTTAGGCTTTACAGCAAATATTCTATTCGAGGCGTGAGTAAAGGAAGTATTTACAATTATTTAGATAAAAAAGAAAGGGTTATGAACGAGATTGTAAAACCGCGAGTTTATAAATATCTCGGCACCAATGAGATTCAGGTTACAATTGAAAATGGAAATGAGATAAAGCTCGTTTGGCCGGTAGAATTAAGTTTTGGAGTTCCTGGGTTAGTTTTTACAAAGAAGATTGAGCTCAAAGCAGTTGGCGCTATTGAAAACGATCCACTAGAGTATGGTGGGGGAAGAAATGCCGATGATCTTTTTTGATAAGGATGAACCTATGGATGAGAAGCAATTAATCAAATTAGCAAAAGGCGGCGATATAAAGGCTTTTGAAATTCTCGTAAATACTCATGAAAAAAAAATTTATAGTACTGCATTTTGGATGTTAAATAACAAAGACGATGCTTTGGACGTGACTCAGGAAGTTTTTCTTTACGCCTTTCAAAATCTCAAAAAATTTAGAGAGCAAAGTAGTTTTTTTACTTGGATCAACTGGATTTTACTGGACCAAGTAAAACGCAAACGCACCAAAAATAAGCTCAATCATTTTTTAAAACCAATCTTTATGACTGATCATTCAAATGAAGAATCAGAACTTGATTTTTTGGCAGCAAAAAACGACAATCCAACAGATTTAATTATCAAAAAAGAGCAAGAGGATTTTATACTCGCAAAAATTAATTCTCTGCCAGATAAATACAGTCTTCCGATTATTCTCTGCGATTTACAAAATATGTCGTATAGAGAAGCAGCTGATGTTTTGAATTGTAGTGAGTCTACGATAAAAATCAGGCTTTTTCGAGCCAGATCAAAACTGAAAGATTTTTTGAAGGCTTTGAAGTAGATACAAAAAAAGCCTGGATTTTGGTCCAGGCTTTTTTTATTTTATGATTTATAAAATTTATTTATGTTTCGCAATTCTTTCTTTCAAAGCCTCAAGTTCTTGCTTCAATTCATTTGGCAATTTATCACCAAATTTTGCATAAAATTCTTCGATTGAAGCTACTTCGTTTTTCCAGCCTTCTTTTTCGATTTCAAAAAGTTTATTTATTGCTTTCTCGTCAATATTTAAACCATTCGTATCTAGCGCGCCTTGTTTTGGAAGAATTCCGATAGCAGTTTTATTTCCTATGTCTTTTCCTTCGATTCTTTCAGTAACATATTTCAAAACTCTGCTGTTTTCGCCGTATCCAGGCCACATAAATTTTCCATTTTCATCTTTTCTGAACCAGTTTACAAAGAAGATTTTTGGAGCTTTATCACCAAGTTTTTGTCCCATTTTTATCCAATGCGCAAAATATTCACCCATGTTGTATCCGCAAAATGGCAACATTGCGAATGGATCACGTCTTACGACTCCGACAGCTCCGATATTTGCAGCTGTAGTTTCTGATCCAGTCGAAGATCCCATAAACACTCCGTGAATCCAGCTAAGCGCTTCGTTGATTAGAGGAATTGTGCTCGGTCTTCTTCCTCCGAATAAAAATGCAGAAATAGGAACTCCGTCTGGATTTTCCCAATTTGGATCTATAACCGGACATTGGTTAGCTGGAGCTGTGAAACGAGCATTTGCATGAGCGCCTTTTGCATCTGTTCCAGGTTTCCAATCTTTTCCTTGCCAGTCGATTCCGTGGCTTGGAGCCGCGATTCCCATGTCTTCCCACCAAACGTCTCCGTCATCAGTCAATAAAACGTTCGTGAAAATCGTATTTTTTTCAACTGTTTTCATAGCATTTGGGTTAGATTCTGCTGAAGTTCCAGGAGCTACGCCGAAAAATCCGGCCTCTGGATTCACAGCATAAAGTCTGCCGTCTTTGCCGATTCGCATCCAGGCAATGTCATCTCCTAAACATTTCACTTTCCAGCCTGGGATCGTAGGATTCATCATTGCTAAATTCGTTTTTCCGCAAGCGCTTGGGAAAGCTGCCGCGACGTAATAAGTTTTGTTTTCAGGATTTGTCAAAGCCAAAATCAGCATATGCTCAGCCATCCAGCCTTCGTCTTTTGCTTGAGCTGAAGCGATTCTCAAGGCCAAACATTTTTTGCCGAGAAGAGCGTTTCCACCGTATCCTGATCCGTATGACCAAATCGTTCTTTCCTCTGGAAAATGCACGATATATTTTTTTTCGATTGGAGCGCAAGGCCAAGCTTTGTCAGTTTCGCCAGCTTTCAAAGGAGCTCCGACTGAATGTAAGCATGGAATAAATTCGCCGTTATCGCCGAGTTTATTCAAAACTTCTTTTCCCATTCTCGTCATAATTCTCATATTTACAACAACGTACGGCGAATCAGAAATTTCTACTCCGATTTTTGAAATTGGAGCGCCGATTGGTCCCATTGAAAACGGAATCACGTACATTGTTCTTCCAGCCATGCATCCGTCATAAAGCGATAACATTGTTTTTTTGATTTCAGCTGGCTCGATCCAGTTATTCGTTGGACCTGCAGCTTCTTTGGTTTTTGAAGCAATGTAAGTTCTGTCTTCGACTCTAGCTACGTCGCTAGGATCTGATCTGAATAAATAACATCCAGGTCTCTTTTTCTGGTCTAATTTTATTGCAAGTCCGGATTTTTTCATTTCATCCAAAAGTCTTTGCGATTCTTCTTTTGATCCGTCGCACCAATAAATGTCTTTTGGTTTGCAAAGCGTCGCGATTTCCTCAACCCAAGCTAATAATTTTTTGTTATTTGTGTTCACGTTAATTCCCTCCATAGAAATATTTGACTTGAAAATTAAATTTTTAGTATTTTAGTATTATGATTGAATTAAGACTAAATTTTTTTCTGCAGCAATTTGATCACCTTTTGCAACCAAAATCTGCTTCACTCGTCCGGAACAAGATGCAACAATCGGCGTTTCCATTTTCATAGCTTCCAAAACTAATAATTCTTGTCCTTCTGAAACGCTATCTCCAACATTAACAGAAATCTTTACAACAACTCCAGGCATTGGAGCAGAAACCGCGCATTCCTTTCCAGTCGAAGGCGGACTAGTTTGTTTGACTTCAGCAGCCCCTGAATTTATCTCAAAATTATAAACTTGCCCGTTTACAGTCGCATTATTTCCATCGATTTTTACGTTGTAGTTTTGATTGTTTAATTTGATATTGTAGGCGTTCGAAGCTTTTGATTCAATTTTTTCTTCTTTTTTAGCCTGAGCATTTTTTCTTACTGAAACTTTTGCATTTCCTTTCAAAAACTCTATCCCTTTGTCCTGGCAGCTTCCGATTATAAAAATATTTTCGTCAGTTATTGGAAGTCCTGCTTCTTCAAGTAATTTTTTAGCGGCTTTTACGCCTTTTTTTGGATCTCTTTCATCGATATCAATAGGAGATTCTGTGGTTGGCGCGAGTCCGAGCTGTTCGCTTGCAATTTTGATTACTTCAGCGTCAGGCGTCGTCGGCGTCTTGCCGAAATATCCGAGAACCATTTTGCCGTATCCGTCAGCGATTTTTTTCCAGTCGCCAAACATTACGTTATTAAAAGCTTGTTGGAAATAGAATTGCGAAACCGGAGTAACGCTCGTTCCAAAACCGCCTTTTTTAACTGCGTCGCCCATTGCTTTGATAATCGCCGGATATTTTTCCATAATTCCGTTATCTCTTAGCATCTGAGTGTTTGCAGTCAAAGCTCCGCCAGGCATTGGCGAAAACGGAATCATTGGTTCAACTTTTAAAGCTTCAGGTGGGAAAAAATAATCTTTCATGCAATCTTTGAAAACTTCTTCAGCTTTCAAAATTTTGTTAATATCAACTCCCAAATCATAATCTGAGCCTCGCAAAGCATGCCACATACTTACTATATCAACGTGCGAAGTTCCGCCGGAAACCGGCGCCATTGCTAGATCTATTCCGTCAGCTCCGGCTTCGATGGCTGACATATGACAAAGAATGCTAGTTCCAGCTGTTTCGTGAGTATGAAATCTCACCTCAATTTCCGGAGGAAGCATTTGTTTTGCGATTTTTATAGTTTCATGAACAGTGTTTGGAGTCGAAGTTCCGGACGCATCTTTAAAACAAACTGAATGAAATGGAATCTTTGCATCCAAAATTTTTTGTAAAACGCCTTTGTAAAACTCAGGAGTATGAGCTCCTTCGCATCCGAGAGGCAAAGCCATCATTGTTATTGTTACTTCGTGTTTCAAGCCGGCGTCAGCTATGCATTGTCCACTGTAAATCAAATTATTCACGTCGTTTAACGCATCAAAATTTCGAACGGTCGTCATTCCGTGTTTTTTGAAAAGCTCGGCGTGAAGTTTTATCATATCTTTTGGCTGGGATTCGAGAGCAACAACGTTTACGCCTCGAGCCAAGGATTGTAAATTTATATCTTTTCCAACAACTTTTCTAAAAGTATCCATCATATCAAAAGCGTCTTCATTGCAATAAAAATATAAAGACTGAAATCTCGCTCCGCCGCCAGCTTCAAAATGAGTAATTCCGGCTTCTTTTGCAGCTTCTACAGCCGGCATAAAGTCTTTTGTTAAAACTCTTGCTCCAAACACAGATTGAAATCCGTCTCTAAAAGAAGTATCCATAAATTTTATCAGTTTTTTTGCCACTTTCTTGCTCCTATTATTTGTTAAAAATTTAAATTGTTAATGAATTTATTTATTTTGTGTCGTAGATATAAATATCAGCTTTAAAATTTGATGCATGGGATTTTACAAACTGCGTGACTACTTTTGGCCCTTTAAAATTCAAACTTACGGTAAAATATTTTGCAAGCTGCTTCAATCTTTCAAAAGCAAGTTCTTCATTTTCATCATACAATACTATTTTTATGCTTTCAATATATTGAAATTCTGATTTTAAGAAATCTGCTGATTCTTTCAATAGATCTATATTTTTAATATCAGTTTTTCTTTCTTTTATATTAAATAAATCTAAAAGCGACAATGATAATATTTTATCATTATTTTTTGTATAGAAGCCTCCTAATATCATAAAATTAACGCCTTTTTCCGTATATTCATTCCCCGCATCATCCCAAACTTTTAAAATATAAGAATATGGTTGCCCTGGAATTAAAAATTCATCTTTGTTATTTTTTCCATTCCAATTTATAAGTGAAGGTAATTTTTTATTATCACCCAAAACAAAAAAAACCTCTCCCTTAGTGTTTACTACGGTAATAGTCCATTTTTTTATTTTCACATTTGGATCAATATCAAAGTTGAATGTGAAAACAGGATTAAATCTTATATTAATCAAATCAGGAGATATTAATTTTTTATTAAAAACCAAATCGTTATATAATAATTTAATGGCGTCTAAATGCGCTATATTTATATTTAAAAATTCGGAATTATTTTCCATTACATTTTCTTTTAAAAAAATTTGCTCGGCTTTAAAATTTATTTTTGGTTTTTCAGAGTCTATTTCTATTTTTACATCGGCATTTACATTAACTTGCTGAACTTCTGAATGCAATAAATTGTTTAGTGTTACAAATAATAAACTTAAAAAAAGTAATTTAATCATTCTTGACATTTTTTTCTCCAAACTAATTTATTTATGCTTTTTAAATAAAACTGAATAATTGAAGGATAATAGAAACTTTATTTTAATCTAAATAAAAAGCTAATCACTCCATTTTGTATTTCATCATTTTTTATTTCCGAAAAAAGCCAATTTTTTAGAACGCTAATAGCATAATCGTCTAGTTTTTTATATCCTGAAGTAATTTCTATTTTCATAGATGTCTCTATGATTTTACCATTTGGCAATACTTCAAAATAAATTGAAACCACTCCGTCAATGTTTTTTTCTTGCGCCCAATCGGGATATTTTGGAAGAACGTTGTATACGATTGAACGATTTTTGATGGCTCCCGTAATGCTAAAATTTTTTGTATTTAAATTTGTATTTAAATCTTTTTGATTTGCCGTAGTATTGGTAACAACGCGAGTTTGATCGACTTTAATTTCCTTTACTTTGTTTTCTTCTATTTCCAAACTATTTTTACTTAAAAGTTTTATAGGTTTTTGTCTAGAGTCGTATTCTGAGCTAATTTTAGAAATTCTTTGCTGCCCACTATTTTCATTTTTATCTTGCAAAACTACAATTTTTTCTAAATTAAAATTATTCGAATTTTTTTCGGTTTTTATTTCGGCTGTTTTTATATCTTTCATTTTCTCAAAAGTTTTATTAGACATATTAATTACAGGAGTCTCGTTAAAATTTGCAATCTTTTTATCTAAATCCTTAATTTTTTCATTATCTTTTAATTCTATTTGAGGCTTGTCAAAATTTTTTATTTTTACGTTTTTTTGTAATTCGTTTGCCAATTCCAATGTTTTTTTCGAAAATTTCTTTTCGCCGACTTCTTCTAATGTGATTAATTTTTTTACATCTTCTGAATCAAGGTGCTCTCTATTTTTTAAAATCGGCTCGTCATCTATATCTTTAATACTAATTTTTTTTTCAGTTTTTATTGGTTCAATATCTAAATCTTTTGGTTTTGAGCGTTCAATCGTTGGTTCCGGAATTTCTATTTTTGTTTTGATTATCTCTGGCATTGTTTCTCTTGGTGTTTCCGGTATATTATTTTTTTGTTCTATTTTTTTCTGCTCTACAATAATTTTTGGTTTTATGATTTCTTTTTTTTGTATTTTATCATAAAATTCAACGCTATCTATTGAAACCTCATTGTAATCTATGCTTTTTTTTAAATCGTTAATTAAATATACAATAAACAATCCATGAATGACAATTGAGGAAACAATTCCAAGCTGTAGCGTAATTTGTGTTTTTTTATAGTTATTTTGATAAATATACATAAAGTACCTGATGTGATACAATTTTATTTTTTTTGTTCTGTAGCTATTGTAATCTTTGCAGCTCCGGATTTTTTTGCTATTTCCATTATATCCAGCAAATTGGCGTGTCTACTATTTTTATCTATTTTTATTAATATCATATCGGATTTAATAAGATCTAGTTTCTTTTTAATCAACGTTTCAACGTCGTCACGATTTACTATTAATTCGTCTATAGCAATTTGACCTTCTTTTGAAACATATAAAATGATTTTATCTTGCTCTTCTTTTTCTTCGTTTGTAGCTGCTTCCGGAATTTCAATTTTAAGATTTGGCTGAATTAAAAATGAACCCGAGACCATAAAAACAATTAAAAGCGACATACAAACGTCGACTAAAGGAGTCATGTTTACTTTTATGCTTTCCATTATTTTCCCTTACCTTGAAATACTTACTTTTTCAGCTCCATTTTGTTTTGCCAGATCCATCAGGTATACAACATAATTCACCAAATTTTTTTCATCTGCGACAATCATAACTTCTTTTACAGGACTTGCTAATATAGCATCTTTCAAATATGGCTGAATTTTATTTTTAGCTATTTCTATGCCGTTTATTGATACCATACCGTTTTCATCGACGGTTATCTTTACAATGTCTTCTTGAGCTGATTTCCCAATAGAAACGCCACTGGATTTCGAACTAAGAGCTTTTATCCCCGATACTAGGGCCAATGGAGTTACGCACATAAATACTATAACAAGAATCAATGCGACATTAACCATTGAAGTTAAATCTGTAAGATCTTCTACAAGCAAATCATCTTGCTCGCCTACTTTACGTTTTTTCATCATAGAAACTCCGAATTACTTTTTATTTAACATAAAAAATAGATATTTCATATTTACGTCTAACTCGGACAAAACAATTTTAATTTTATTTGAAAAGAAATTAAATGCTACAAGCATAGGAATAGAAATTATCAATCCAAACGCAGTTGTAACCAAAGCTTCCGATACTCCGGACGCAATAACGGAAGGTCCTCCTGTCCCCGACGCAGCTAAATCCGAGAATGCTTGAATAATTCCGGTTACGGTTCCCAACAGTCCCAATAACGGCGAAATAGCGGCTGACGAACCAATTAATACTAAAAATTTTTCCATGTTTTCTTTTTCTTTGACTCGAGCTATTTCGTATAATTCTTCTAATTCTTCCTTATTTTTTTCCCTATTCGTTATTATTAACTTTATAACATTATTAAGTGGATTATTTTTTTTAAGCGTTTCATTTAAAAGTACATCAACATTTTGTTCTTTTAGCATAAGCTCCACTTGTTTCATTATTTTTGTAGAAGAAAATTTTATGCTTAAAAAATAAAAAGTTCTTTCTAAAAGAAAAATTAAAGAAATAACAGAAACCGCTAAAATCGCCATCATTACAAGACTTGACTTTAATAATAAAATATAATCTATTTGTCCTAAATTTTGCTCTTTTGCATAAATTAGTCCTGAAAAAAGTGGAAGAATTATTAGGAAGCTAAAAAGTTTTTTTTTCATTTTTTTTACCTCTATTTTTTATTTATTTCCCAATCTGGCGTTTATAGAACGAATCCAATCTTTATTTGTCGTATAGAGCAGAATTTCTCTATAAATAGAATCTGCGTTTTCTTTCATGTTTTTATTTTCATATATTTCCGCTAATTTTACAAGCCCGGATAATCTTGTAGTATTTTCTTTAGGAGCCATAGATAATAATTTTGAATATTCTTCTATTGTTTTATCTGTCTTAAATTGCTTTTCATAACAATCTGCAATTTTGTATTGCGCATATATTCGTTTTTCATCTGATAAATATGGAGTTATAAAGCGTAAAACTTCTATAGCTTTATTATATTCTCTAACATTGGCGTAACTTTCTACGACTTCCAGTACTACTTGAATTGCATCTTCATCTCTAGCGTCGCTTAGTTTGTAAAAATTTAGAAAAGCTAAACAAGATTTTTCTATATCGTCGCTTTCTCTGTAAGCCAAACCTAAATTATAGGCTACTAGTTTTAAGTTTTCAGATTTTGGGAATAAAACGTTAAATTGCTCATAAACATGAATACATTTATCATACATTTTTAAATTAAAATAAGAAGTTCCCAGTCTTATATAAGCTTTTTCAATGTTTTTAGATTTTATAAAATTAGTTATAAAAATTTGATAATTTCTAGAAGCCTCGGAATAATTTTTTAAAAAATAATAGGATTCCGATATATAGTAGATAGCAGTCTCTAACTTTGAAGCTTCCAATAACGAATAATTATTTGAATTTAAAAAACGTTGAAGCCACGGAATTGCTTTTTCATATTCGCCTTCTTCAAAATAATGCGTTCCAATATCAAGAATTAATGACGTTGTTAATTTTAATTTTGGATTTGCTTGAATAAAACTACGAAATGCCGTCTCAAAATCTTCAGCAATTTTAATTTGAACTGTTTTTAAACCTTTTAAATAAGCGTTATATTCTTGTCTCTTATAAAGAGTGGATTCAAGTTGAGTAATTGCTTCGGAGGTTTTTTCAGTTGCAGGATATTGTTTTATAAAATCTAAAAATTCAGTTATAGCCTGATCATATTTTTTGTTATTGTAATAAGATTGAGCTATACGTAATTTTGAGTCTATTACTTCGGGTATATTTTTATCATATTTAGAACAAATAAATTTGTACATTTCAATCGCTTCAGCATATTTCCCGGATTTATAATAAGTATCCGCGACTTTATAAGTGATACTTAACGATTTTTTATTATTTGGATATTTTTTGATAGCTTCTTGCCATTTATTTAGCGCTTCCGAATAATACTCAGACATATAATAGCAATTTCCGAGATTTAAATAAGCGGAAATGTTATATTCTTCAATCGGTGAAATTTTTAAAAAATATTCATAAAACTCTATCGCTTTCAAATAGTCCTTTTTCATGAAATATAGATTTGCCAAATCATAAGAATTTAAATATTTTAAATCGTCTGTTACAGTATTGCTTTTTGTTAAAATTTCCTGAATAATTTTTTTATACTCTATAGCTTTCTCATAATTTTTTTCTTTTAATTCGCACCAAGCTAAACCGTTAATTGCTTCTACATAAATTAAGTCATCTTTTATATATACATTCGCTATCTTGGAAAATAAATTTTTTGCCTCTTTAAAGTAATTGAATCTATAACATGTGTCTGCAATAATGAAATAACTTTTTATATTCTTAGAATTTTTGTCTTTTGGATCCAAAGTAAGCCTTAGCTCATTTAATAAAAATTGATAATCTGTAGCGATTACGTTATATTCGTTTCGATTATAACTAATATAATTTAACATGAAAAAGGCTTTTGTTAGCAAATAATTTAAATTTGCTGACTTTAGTTGTGAACTTTTATCTACGACTGCTTTATAATCTTGTTTTGCGGCTTCTAAATCTCCTTTTTGGTATTTAAGATCTGCCAAAAAAGCGTGCATTTTGATAATAACTTCAGTTAGGGAAACATCAGATTTTATGCTGTTCTCTAAGATATTTTCAGCTTTTTCAAAATCATTTTTTATGTATTTAATCCAAGCCAAAATTAAATTTATTTTTAATCTAGTTTGTTTGTTGTTTACAAGATTTGCGGCTTTTTCAAAAAATACAGAAGCTTCGTCATAGCGTTTTAACTCATAATACGAATAACCTATCAAATATAATGACATGAAATATAAATTTACTTCTCCATCATTAGATTTTATAATATTTCCGGGAGCATTTTCATTGATTTTTGAAAGATATTCAATTGACTTTAGATAATCTTTCGTATTTATATAACAACAAGCAATTTTATAATTCACGTAGTTTTTTGCTATATCATTTTGATATTTATCTTGAAATTGCAAAAAATTTGAAATGGCTGTTTTATAATCTTTTAAATTATATAAATTTTCGCAGACACCCAGAGCGGCTAAATTCGCATATACCGGATCATCTATTAATTTTTTATTTTCACCCAACGCAAATAAATCTTGATTTTTTTTCGTATAACAACGAGCTAAAAAATATGTTGCATTATTAGAATTGCAAGTTTTGAAACACTCTATAGCTTTATCGTAACTTCCTAAAATAAAACTTAAAAAACCTAATGCCATTCTAGAATTTTCATTATAAATTTGCGTATTTTGTTGAATAAAGTTTTCTAAAAATAAAAGATCATCTTTATTGTATTTTCCAGAATCGTTTAGAAATTTTATATAATTTATGATTTGTAAATAAGCAAAATCTTGTTTTAACCAGTAATTTGAAGGGAATTTTGAACAAATTTTTGAAGTTTTATTAAAATCGTTTAAATTTAAATAAGCTTCAGCTATTCTAAGTTTAGCATTTAGCGCTAAATAGCTATTTGGATTTTTCATTAGACTAATAACGTATTCATAATTGAAAATAGCTTTTAATAGAAGATCTGAGAATTCTTTATTTTTTAAGTTTGTTTTTTTATTTTGTATAAAACTTTTTAAAACATAACTTTCACCTATTAAATAATAGGCATTTAGAATTAAATAATTATTCGGATACTTTGCTATAAATTCATTTAACGATATTATTATATAATCTAAATGTTCATCGTCTTCATCTTTTAAAGCGTTTACATTAATAAAGTAATTATTATATAAGTCGGCATTATCTAGATCTAGAAAATCATATTCTGCATCGGATCTATATTTTTCTATGTCATTATAGAAGTCGGCAATATCTAGAAAATCATATGTTGCATCGAATCCATATTTTTCTACTCCATTGTCAATAATAAAATCTATACAAAAAATATTTGATAAAGTTAATACAAAGATGATAAAAATTAAAGAAAATAATTTTTTCATGAATACGTCCTCACTATTTATCCTTATTTATTTTTCGCTATTGTAATCAAAACCGCGATTTCGTTATTATTTTGTGAATTTTGAAAAGTTTCAGGCTTTGAATGTTTTTCAAGCATAATTAGCATAAATTTTATTAAAAATGATTGTCAAAAGATAAGTAAAGATACTGTTAATCTGCTTATTTTGACTTCTTAAAATATTTATATCTGAAATTTATTTGTTTTTCCTGTTTTTTTAAGCTAAACGTTTCTTGTTATGTTATCATTTTTGCAAAAAACATTCCAATTACAACGCCTAATATGCTCAACCCGAGATTTAAAACAATGTTTCCGGTAGCAAGTCCATATTTTCCGTTTGAAAAAAAGATTACTGTTTCAAGGCTAAAGGCAGAAAATGTGCTAAGTCCGCCGAGAAGTCCAGTTGTCAAAAATAATTTTGTTTTTGGTTCAATGGAGACAGACTGTTTTTCCAAACCGATTATAAATCCAATCATTATTCCTGCAATGACGTTCGATAACAATGTTCCGAGTGGAAACGAAATTTGAAAATAATCACAAGTTTTGGTTAAGCCATAGCGCAAACACGAGCCGATAAATCCGCCAATACCGACTGCGCCAAATTCTAACATCAAACGCGCTCCTTAAGATTGCCAAATGCCTAATTAGTCTGGATTTATTTTTTGCTTTTCGCTATTGCAATAACAGCTGCAATTTCGCTGTCGTTTTTATTTGTAAAATTATTTTGATCATTGCCGCCAGAAGTAGCTTTAGCGAATTTGCCTAAAAGAACTACCATTATTTTTACTAAAACTGCGACTAAAAGTGAAATGATAATTGTCAAGAGATATGTAATTAGTGAAATTGTTAATCCGCTCATTTTTCCTCCTTATTTTATAAAACTACAAAATATCCCGGCAATAATTGCAGTAGTAATAACTCCACTTATGTTTGCGCCAAGAGCTTGAGGTAAAACTATGGAATTTGGATTTGCTTTTGTTACAATTTTTTGAGCGACTTTTGCAGTAGTTGGGACACAGCTTACTGCAGCTATTCCAATCACTGGATTGTATTTTTTTCCGGAAATGAAATACATAAAATATCCACCGATTATTCCGCCGATGCCTGACAAAAGCAATGACAAAATTCCGAGTAAAAGTAAAGGCAAAACTTTTGGACTCATAATCGTAGTTGCCTCACACAATACTCCTAAAAGAAGACCTAAAAACATTGTTGATAAATAAAGAATTGGTCCTTGGAGAAGTTCAATAAATTGTTTGACTCCGGATTCTCTGATGACTACGCCAAAAAATAAAGAGAAAAGTAAAGGCGCTGCAACAGGAAGTAAAAACGATAAAATCACACAAGCAACAACTGCAAAAAGCATTTTTTCGCCTGATGTAAATTCTCTCTGTTTTTTTTCTTCCATTTTTATGGCTTGTAATTTTTTTGGAATGGTAAATTTTATTAGGTAAGGAAACCCGCCGTAAGCAAGTCCCAAATAAAGATAAGCTACAACTGCGATTGGAACGAATAATTCAGGAGCGAGTTTGAGAGATGTGAAAAGAACCATCGGACCGTCTGCTCCGCCGACTATAGAAATGGCGGCAGCCTGTTTAGTCGTATATCCAAACATTGTTGCTATAGGAAGAGTCATAATTGTTCCGAGCTCAGCAAAAAGAGCTACAATCATACTCACGAATGGTCTTGCCATTACAAAACCAACGTCGAGAAGCGACCCGATTCCCATAAAAATCAAGCAAGCAATAAGTCCATTGCTAAAAGTAAAATTATAAATCGGTTGAAGCCAGTCTATTTGAAGCATTGTCATAATGTGGTCATTATTTACGAGAGTAGGATCTACGAACAAAGTTCCCATTTTGAGAGGATCTATTGGATTTCCCATCGCTATATTGAGAGGATCAAAAAACATGATAGAAGCATTGACAACAGCCATTCCAAGTCCCATCGGAATCATAAGAAGAGGTTCGAGAATTCCTTTTTTCCCCAAGTAAATCAGCAGTAAGCCCAAAATAGTCAGTCCAATTCTAGCTATTGCCATAGTTGGGCTATTTGAAAAGTCTAAGGCTAAAGTTTGAAATCCTTGAAAAATTCCCCAAATTGAATCCATGTACATCTTGAAACTCCTTCTTTGTCAAATATTTGATTGATATAAATTTATAAAAAAATGTCTCCTAAATTAATATTTTTTTGCATTCCATTATCGAGCATTAAAAGCAATTGTCCGTTTTCGTCGACATCTTTTGCTAATCCTTCATAAATCTCATCAAAAATAACTACTTTGATTTTTTTGTCAAGAAAACAAGATTTTTCTTTGTATTCGTCTCGAATCAAGTGAAAACCGGATTGCGAGAAACCAGAATAGGAAAAACTAAATTCATTTAATAATTGTTCTAAAAAATTTTTTTTATCAACTGAATTTTTGATTAGCATATTTAATGAAGTAGCAGGTTGATCGATTTTGTTTAAAAAATTTTCACTTAAATTTAAATTCACACCAACTCCAAGAGCCAAACCTTGGATTTCGTTATTTTTTATGCTAGTTTCGCATAAAATTCCAGCGATTTTTTTGCCGCCAACTAAAATGTCATTTGGCCATTTTATCTCTGCTTTAACTTCATAATTCTCAAAAACTCGGCATAAAAGTATAGCCATTAATTGCGAAATATTCGGTAAAATATTTATAAAATTGTCGTTAGATGATTTCAAAATAATTGTAAAATATAAATTGTTCGGTTCGCTCGACACCCAATTTCTATTATTTCGACCTTTTCCGTTAGTTTGTTTGTCAGCGGAAATAATGGTTTTCGATTCAAATGAATTTATATTTTGGATAGCGTATTTATTGGTTGAGTCGATTTTGTCGAAGTGAAAAAAATTAAAAGTGCTTTTAAAATTACTCATAAAGATTTATATTTTTAAACTTCAAAAAATTGAAACATTCTAAACGATAAACTTAAAAGTGTCAAATTTTTTATTTTTTACTTGTGTGAGACATTAAAATTATGATCCCCAAATTTTCACAAATTTTTATTGCAAAAAATAGACATTTTTATTTCAGCTTGACAAATACAAACAAAAAACTTGAAAAAAAATCGTAAAATAAATATACTATCAAACTTTATCGCAATCCTTATTATAAAAATACAGAAGGTGAGGGACCAAAATGAGTTATAAATGTGTTGTTTGTAGCAAAAAATCTATGAGTGGAAATAATGTAAGCCATTCTAACAGAAAAACAAAGCGAAGATTTAAGGCAAATTTGCAAAAAATAAATATACTTGTCGGCGGAATAAAACAAAAAGAATATGTTTGTACTCGCTGCATAAAAGCTGAGAAAGTTCAAAAGGCGTAAAAGCTTAAATTATTAAACAAAAAAAGCCTCACGGGAAGAATCCCTAGGGGCTTTTTTTATTTAACCTAAAATTTAATGAGGCTTAAGTTTTTTTGCAATTTTAAAAATTATTATCTACGCGGCGGATGCTATTCTTTCAAAGTTTTGTATATTAGATTTTAATCCTCGAGTTCCCTTATCTTTTCCTAGTCCAATCATTTCAAAAAATCTTCTTCCTAACATTTTTACTAGTTTTCCTGTTTTTAGCCTGCGTAATTCTCTTTCGCTGATTCCGTCCAATTCTACGATTTTTTTACCTAAAACTCTTACACTTTGCGTGCTTTCCGTCATTATTTCCATGCTAGGGAATAATTGCGACTCTGTTTCAGCGTTCGTCTTGACTGCAACCACCAAACCTTCGTCTGTCGTGTGTATTACTGCAATTTCATTAGCTCCTACCAAATTCGAAAATTCTTTTGCCTCACCCGTTAGTTCAGCTTGCCAGTCAAATATGAATTGTTTCATTCCGTAGATTGCTTCCTCATGCCCAAAAAAAGATCTCAATATTTCTTCCTCATACTTTTCTTCCCAAAATGTTCGATTTAAGATTAGCGTCATATTTTTTGCAGACATAGCCGCATTAGGATAGCTTTGTTTCATGGCATTTTGCGTTTTTTCACTTATTATACCTGTTGCTGTTATGATGCTTCCGGCTACGACTGTTGCTAATTGTATTTGTCCTGTCTCCAACGTAATTTTGAATTTTTCCTTATCTTTTTTTATCATTTCCATTGTTGACGGCCCAATCACCCAATCTATTTCTAACAATATATTTTCCAGTCCTCGTATAAAGGAACAAAAATATTTTTCATTACCCGGTAAGTCTATCGGTTCCCCTACTATTATCAGTCTTCCCCACATATTTTTATATCTGCCTTTTATTTCTTTTTCAATTTCTGCAATTGTCTTCCCATACACAACGAGAACTACTTCTTTTGCATAGGATAAATTAACTATACTATTGGCCATCGCTGTTTTTAAATTTCTAAACATTTTGTATATTTCTTCCGAGCTTAAATCCATCGCGTTTATTGTTTTATCTATTTTTTCCTGCATTAGCCGTAACTCTTCTCCGGAAAATACTTTTGTACTTGGAATGTTTGCAAGCTCGCTCAATATCGGCGCTATTTCCCTAAAATTTATCGCTATTCCGGCGTCATATTGTGCCGTAAAATTATGTGCTAAATCATTTCTTTTCTCTCGTAAATTCAAATACGAACTTATTATTTCTTCTGCTGTAGAATCTGCTCTTATTATGTTTTGTTCTAGCATCCAACTTCTGATTTTTCCAAATATTGTTCCATTTAATTTTTCCAATATTTGCTCCGAACTCAAACCTTCCGATCTCATTTTTTCAATTGCTCGGTCTATTTCTTCAAAAATTTTTAAAAAGTTTGCTTCTAATGCCTCATGCAAAAGTATTGCTTGTTTTAATGCTTGGAATTTTTTTCTTGGCATTACTTTTTCCAAGTGTAGCATGACTTGACAGAACTCTCTTGACATTCTTATCAACAATTTTTTGCCGCCTTGTCCTCGTTCAACCAGCTTTCCTTGCAATTCTAATTCCAATCTTGAGCTACCTCGTCTTTGTCCGATCATTTCCACTGCTTCTATTTCCCAGTCTCTGATTTCTAGGCTTTGTAGAAGTTCGGTTGGTATTTTTAGGGTTCCGGATTCTAATATATTTTTTAATCTCTCATTTATGTTTCTTGCCATTTCTTCTAAAGTTTCGACTGTTATTTTGTAAACAGGCCTAAAAAGATCTGAAAATAAATCAGTATTAAATTTCCCAAAAAAAGCTACATTTTGTACCGGTGGCGTTAGCTCTAAATGTGGACTTACAAAACTATTTATTTCAGAAACTAGTGGTTGAATTTGTTGAGGGTTTGCATTATTAACGCGACTTATCAAGTATGCTAGATCCGTCGAATTTATAAAGACTGCTAAATTTGCAGGATTTGTAAGATTTATCAAATAGGCTAAATTTGCAGGATCTGCAAAGTTTATTAAACCTACTAGATTTAATGGGTCTTTTCCAGTGTTTAAAAATATTATCAAAAAGCTTAGAAGCATAGGATTTATAGAAAGGGAAAATTGAGAATCTTTAGATAGCTGTTCGACTAGATTGTATTTATATGAAGGATTTAATGGACTAAATATATATGAAGGGTTTAGAAGACGATAAGAACCAAAATTAAGTCTATCTATTAATGTATTTAATTGAAGAGCAAGTTTTTCATCTTTTTTTAAAACCTCCAAAAAGGAGTTTAGATTATTAATAAATTTTTTATAATTTGTTCTATGTTTTATTTGGGCAATTAGATCGTCTATACGATATGGTATCATATATTTATTATAAGCGCTGTAAAGTTGCATTTTAGTTTGAGTAGTTGATGTTGTTTGAATATTTTGTATGGCAGTTCTGTAAGCTTGGAGATGTGGATCATAATCAATCATAGAAGATAATTCATTATTTTTTAATAATTCCTCATATGCCACCTGAAACAAACGCTTAATATTAAGTATATCATAAGAGAATCTTCCTGCGTCCTTATTTGGATCAGTAGGGTCTTCAATAGAAAGTAAATCCGGATTATTAGAATTACGAAATTTTTCTGGTTTAGGCAAAATTGCCCCTTCATACAAAACAGAAATCATTTTATTTTGATAATCAAATTTATTTCCATAAAAATCAAAAAAATCCAACAATAAAAAACCCAAAATCATCTTTAAATAAATTTGTTAGAGCAATAATTTTTTTAAAATTATTAACACTAATGTCTCTAGATATTGTGTTTAATATGTTATAAAATTCTTGTTCAATAGCAATGTGGAAATAATTTACAAAAATATAGAAAGATTTAATCTCGTCTCTTGCTAAAGTCGTTGATACTTTAGCAAATTTTTGTATGAAATCTTCGCCAAAACGGGATATGCATACCGGTAGTCTTGAATATGTCTCTTCATCGTTATTTGTCGCACAAAATTCCTCTAAATTGCTTATATGTGTATCATCAAAATATTTAAAAAATATAATTAATTTTTCAACCATTTTATTTTTGCTATAGTTTTCTTCTATATTTGGAATTATTTCTTCATAACTTATTCCTCTTGTTTTCAAATATTCTTTGATTCCTAGACTATGATATCCTCCAAAAATTAATGCTTTCACTTTTATTTTTTTATACTTTTTACTCAAAATATTATTTGCCATTATCTCATTTCTTTTGCTCGCCAAATGATAGAATTCTTGCATGTTTTTTTTAGCTGTTTTCAGTTCGTAAATATTTTTTCCCTCAAGATAATTCTTTCTCATTATTCGATTATTAAATTCTATTAACTTTTCCAAATTATTTTTGATACTTTGATACTTTTCAACAGTATTATAGCCGGCTTCATTATTCAAATATTTTTTCATCAAATTTAGATTTTCATAATTTTCAAAAAATAAATACGCGTCGCCTCGTGTTTTTAATTTTTTGTCTATAACTTTATTCCTAAAATTATCAAGCTTTCTTAAGATTTTCAGTTCGTCGATTTCTTTTTCTTTTTCTAAAAAATTCAAATATTTACTCAATTTTTTATAATTTTTTTCTATATTAAAATTTTTTCCTTTTAATATATTTTTCAAATTTAAATAATATTCTTCATTTTTTTTGTTATTTTTCAATTCTTCCACTTTATCTTTTTCATCGAAATATTTTGTCAAATTTTTTAGTAATGCTGACAATTCTGCTTCGATCAAATATTTTTTACCCTCTAAATTTTCTCTTTCTTTACTCAAGATCAACATTTTATTTAAATCCAAATATTCCAAATCAAAATCAATATTTTCTTTTTTTGCCTCTATTTTTAAATATTCTATATATTTTCCTATTCTTATTTTTCCTTCTTCATAACTTTTTTTTATTCGGTCTATATTTTTTACTTCTTCTGTATAAAAATATTTTTTTAAATTTTCATATTCTATATTCAAATTTTCTAACACATCTTTCAATTTATATTTATAATACAAACTCTTATTCATTTGACTGAAATTTTGTAAATAAATATCTTTATCTTCAATCCCGAATAATTTTACGTATTTTGAATTTTTTATTGTAAATAGTTCCGCTCCATTTATTACTCCCTCGTCAACATAATATTCAACTATATTGTTTCTAACTTTTTCGTCTTTTATTTCATTTATTATTTCTGTTTTTATTTCTGAGCTCGGCGTTCCTTCTAATCCTATAATTCCAAACTTTTTCCCGTGTTTATTTTTAATTTCCTCTAAAATTTTCTCTATATTTTTTTGTACATCTGCACTGCAATGTAAATCATTGATCAAATACATTTTCTCATCGCCAAATCCGTCATATCTGTCTGTTATTTTCCCAATATTTTTTGCTAAATTCAAAGCGCTCATATCGATTTTTATATTTGTGTTAATTATTTGAGCTGCTTTTAAATCTGCTCCCAAATGTACAATCGTATACACGCTTAATACTAAAATAGCGATTAATTTCTTAAGTAGTAGATTTGAAAAAAGCAAATTCCTTTTGTTTGAATTTTTCATTTTTTCCTCACTTTAATTTTTTATTATTGTGATTTTAGTAACATTTATTTTTGTGTGTATTTAAAAATAAAAATTGGGCTCAAACAGTTGAAAATTTTTCCACTTTCCTACATGATGGAATTTTGAAAAAATTGCTCAGCAATTTTTAGAGATAAAATCGAAGCAAAAAAACGAGAGAATTTTCTTTATCGTCTCCAAAGCTCAGTAAATCAAATATTAGCTGTCAGCCAAAAAAATAAATAATTTCTTTAAATTTTATGTTTTATAGGTTTTATTTGTGAAGCGAATTTCTTACGAATTTTTTGCTAGAAAATTTAACGAACAAAAATATTGACTAAAGCAATCATTTGCCTATAATAATAACTTATGGAAAAACAAAAATTTGTACATTTACACCTGCATACTGAATACAGCCTTTTAGACGGAGCGATCAGAATTCTTGACATAAAAGGCAAACCCGCCGAAATCTTCTCAGCTGCAAAAAAATACGGAATGAACGCAATTGCGATTACCGACCACGGAAATATGTACGGCGTGATCGAGTTTTATAACGCCGCGCTTTCTCAAGGCATAAAACCTATCATTGGCTGCGAAGTCTACGTCGCAAAAGGCTCTAGACTCGAGCAAAATCCAAATAATTCCGGCTATTTTCATCTGACGCTTCTTTGCGAAAACGAGGAAGGTTACAAAAACTTGATGAAGCTGGTTTCAGCCGCTTTTCTCGAAGGATTTTATTACAAGCCGCGAGTCGACAAAGAAATTTTAAAGGAATACTCAAAAGGCCTAATCGCTCTCTCGGGTTGTATGCAGGGCGAAATCGCTCAAGCTATTTTGAACGGACATTCCGACGGAGTGCAGAAAAGTTTGGACGATTATTTAGACATTTTCGGCAAAGAAAATTTTTTCCTCGAGATTCAGGATAATGGAATCAAAGAACAAAAAATCATCAATAAAGCCTTGGTCGAACTTGCCAAAGAAAATAACGTAAATCTCGTCGCAACAAACGATTGTCACTATTTGCACAAAGACGACGCGTACATTCAAGAAATTTTGCTCTGTATCGGAACTGCAAAAACTCTAAATGATACAAATCGAATGAAATTTTCCAGCGACGAATTTTATTTCAAATCTCCGGATGAAATGTTTGAGGTTTTTAAAGACGTTCCGGAAGCTTTGGAAAACACGGTAAAAATCGCTGACAGATGCAGACTCGAGATTGACTTCACAAAAATGTATTTACCGAAATTCGACGTACCTGAAGGCTTTGACGAAAATTCGTACTTGAAATTTTTGTGCGAAGAAGCTTTACCGAAAAGGTATTCAAATATCACTGACGAAATCAAATCCCGTCTTGAGCACGAAATAAAAATTATAAACCAAATGGGTTTCTCGGCTTATTTTTTGATAGTTTACGATTTCATAAAATATGCACGTGAAAACAAGATTACAGTCGGACCCGGACGTGGTTCAGGAGCTGGAAGTATTGTTGCTTACTTGCTGAAAATTACTGATATCGATCCTCTGAAATACGATTTGATTTTTGAAAGATTTTTAAATCCGAGCAGAATTTCAATGCCTGATCTTGATATAGATTTTGCTGATACCGGACGTGAAAAAGTGATTGATTACGTTCGAAATAAATACGGCGAGAAAAACGTCGCTCAGATAATCACTTTCGGAAGTATGCAAGCTCGTTTGGCAGTTCGTGACGTTGGACGCGCGCTCGACATTCCGCTCGGCGAAGTCGACAAAGTCGCAAAACTTATTCCGGCAGGATATACGATTTATGAGGCCGCAAATGAAATTGACGAGTTGAAGGCGATCCTAAAAAATGACGAAAAATTACGAAATTTAATCGCAGTTTCGCAAAAAATCGAAGGAATAAAAAGACACATCGGAGTTCACGCAGCCGGGCTTCTCATTTCAAAAGGCGATATGACAAACTATGTGCCGTTCACAAAATCCGCGAAAAAAGTCGTGACAACTCAGTACGAAGGCGAATCTTTAGTGAGTCTCGGGCTTTTAAAAATGGATTTTCTTGGACTCAAAAATTTGTCGATTGTAGATGAAGCTTTGGAACTTATAAAAAAGCATCGAAATATTGATCTTGACATCGATAATCTTCCTCTTGAAAATGAAAATGCGTATAAACTTCTTCAAGACGGAAAAGCGATTGGCGTGTTTCAGATGGAAAGTTCCGGAATGCGAGATTTGCTAAAAAAAATTAAGCCTGAAAATATCGAGGATATCATTGCTTTAATCGCGCTTTATCGTCCTGGACCTATGGGAAGCGGAATGCTTGACGATTTCGCGAAAAGAAAAAACGGAAAAAGCAAGATAACTTACGATCATCCTCTGTTAGAGCCGATTTTGAAAGAAACTTATGGCGTGATTTTGTATCAAGAGCAAGTCATGAAAATGGCCGTTGTTTTGGCCGGATTTTCCGCTGCTCAAGCCGACAATCTCAGAAAAGCGATGGGTAAAAAAATTCCGGAAATTATTGAGAAAGAAAAAAGTACTTTTGTGGCTGGCGCGACAAATAATGGCGTAAAAAAAGAAATTGCCGAAAAAATTTTTGACAATATTTTGAAATTTGCAGGCTATGGATTCAATAAAAGTCACAGCACTGCGTATGGAGTTATTTCTTATCGGACGGCTTATCTCAAAGCGAATTATCCCGTCGAATACATGACCGCGCTTCTCAACAGTGAGCTCGGCGATACTGATAAATTGGCGTTTTATGTCTACGAGGCAAATGAAATGGGAATAGAAATTTTGCCGCCGGACATTCAGAAGAGTTACGAAAAATTTTCTGTTGAAGATTTAGAAGGGAAAAAAATAAGATTTGGATTTTTGGCGATAAAAGGAGTCGGAGAAAACGCTGCTCTCGAAATTGTCAAAGCTAGAGAGAAAAATTTTACGAGCATTAGCGATATGCTCAAAAAAGTTGAGCCGGGTTCCGTCAACAAAAAGGTCGTTGAAAATTTGGCGAAATCCGGAGCTTTTGACAGTTTGAATTACAAAAGAGCGCAAATTTGCGCTGGAATCGAGCCACTTCTCACCGGAGCAAACAAAGCTGCAAAAGACAAAATCGCCGGGCAATTTTCACTTTTTGGCGATGGAGAACAGGAAATTGAAAATAAAGAAGAGCTGCCGAATATTTCCGACTGGAGCGAGCACGAAAAATTGCAATTTGAAAAAGAAGCGCTCGGGTTTTACATTTCCGGACATCCCCTCGTGAACATCCAAAGTGAAATCAAAAAATTTTCAAAACTTACGATTTCCGAGCTGACAAAAGATTACAACAATCGCGAGATTCAGCTCGTCGCCTTCGTTAATAACGTGAAAAAATTAAAAACGAAAAAAGGCGATCAAATGTGTTTTGTGAGTTTGGAGGATTTGACCGGCACGATCGAGGTTCTTGTTTTCCCGAAAACGTACAAAGATTTCGGAAATGCGTTTGACAAAGACGATATTGTTTTTTTGAAGGGAAAAGTTGACGCGAAAGATGAGGAGAAAATTACGCTTATTGCTGACAGTATTTTAAGATTTAGCGATGCAAAAATCGGGCTTGTAAAAAGGTGGATTTTGAGATTCAACACGATTGGCGCGAATTTTGAAGAGAACGAACTCGAAGAATTGAAGCAGGATTTTGAGGATTATCCTGGTAGATGTGAAGTTTTTTTTGTGCTTGAGACAAAAGCTCACAAAAATGTTAAAATCAAATCAAGATTACAGATAAATCCGACGCGAGCCTTGGAAGAAAAAATTAAAGCAAAATTCGGAGAAATTATAGAAGTTGGAATTTGAAAAACTGTTTTAAAAAAAGTATTTTTTATCTAAAGTTTTAAAATAAAATAGACCTTAAAAAAGCGAGGTTTTTAAAAATGTGGTATTCGAAAAATCCATCGGAAGTTTTACAAATTTTTGGTTCAAAAAAAGAGGGTTTGAGTCATAGTGAAGCAATCAGCCGTTTAGAAAAATTTGGGTTAAACAAGCTTCAAGACGGAAAACAAAAAACAATTTTTGAGATTTTTATTGCGCAATTCGGTGACTTGATGATTTGGGTTTTGATAGCAGCTGCGATAATTTCCGCATTTTTGGGCGAGATGATTGACTCGGCAATTATTGCGTTTGTGGTAATTTTGAACGCGATACTCGGCACGATTCAGGAGTCAAAGGCCGAAGCCGCTCTTTTGGCTCTACAAAATATGGCAGCTCCGTCAGCAAAAGTAGTGAGGGATGGAGCTATAGAAAAAATCACTGCATCCGAACTTGTTCCGGGAGATGTCGTCGTCATTGAGGCTGGAGACAGTATTCCGGCTGATTTGCGGCTCGTCGAGACTTATTCATTAAAAATTGAGGAATCAGCTCTCACCGGCGAATCGGTTCCAGTAGAAAAAGATGCAGAAAAAATTATTGATGAGAAATCGAGTCTTGGCGATAGGATTAATCTGGCTTTTATGGGAACTCACGCGACTTATGGTAGGGGGCTAGGGATCGTCGTAGAAACTGGCATGAAAACTGAAATGGGAAAAATCGCTGCCGGCTTACAGATTACAACAAAAGAAACCACTCCGCTTCAAAAAAAATTGAATCAAATTTCTAATATACTTTCTATCGGAGTTTTGGCGATTGCTGCCGTGATTTTTGTGATTGGGCTTTTGACTGGGAACGAACCTCTCGAAATGTTCTTGACTGCAGTTTCGCTCGCAGTTGCCGCAATCCCGGAAGGCCTCGTCGCTGTAGTAACGATAGTTTTGGCGCTCGGTATGTCTAAGATGGCTGCAAAAGGCGCGATCATTCGAAGGCTTCCGGCAGTCGAGACCCTTGGCTCTACGCAAATAATTTGCTCTGACAAAACCGGTACTTTGACTCAGAACAAAATGACTGTAAAAGAAATTTTTGCTGATGACGAAAACCTACTCGTTTCCGCAATGGCAAATTGCAATGACTCAAAACTCGGGAAAAACGATGTTTTTGTAGGGGATCCGACAGAAACAGCTTTGCTGGATTTTGTTTTGCTCAAAAATTGGACGAAAGATGCGTTAAAAAATAGAACGAGAGTTGGAGAAATTCCATTTGATTCTGAAAGAAAATTATCGACGGTTGCGATACAATTAAATGGCAAAACTCGAGTCTTTGTAAAAGGCGCGCCGGATATTTTATTGACAAAAATCACGAATGAATTTAAAAATAACGAAGTAAAAACAATCTCTCGAGAAAAAATTCTTGAAATCGAAAAAGTTAACGAAGATATGGCAAAAAAAGCGCTCAGAGTTTTGGCTTTTTCGTATCGAGATGAAGAAAATTTGGATTACACAAAACCGGACGAAGTCGAGAATAATTTGACGTTTGTTGGATTAGTTGGGATGATTGATCCGGCTCGTCCTGAAGCAAAAGACGCAATCAGTTTATGTAAAAAAGCAGGAATAGCGTCGGTGATGATCACCGGCGATCATAAAATTACGGCTGTTTCAATAGCAAAAGAACTGGGAATTCTAGACGGAGAAAAACAAGCGATCACAGGACTTGAGCTAGAAGCAATGAACGATGATGAACTTTTTGATGGTGTAGAAAAAATTCGAGTTTATGCTCGAGTTGCGCCTGAACATAAATCTAGAATCGTCAAAGCTTGGCAAAAAAAAGGTAAAGTTGTTGCGATGACAGGCGACGGAGTCAACGACGCTCCGGCATTAAAACTTGCTGATATTGGCGTTGGAATGGGAATCACAGGCACAGACGTTTCTAAAGGCGCATCGGATATGGTTTTGACAGATGATAATTTTGCAACGATCGTTTCTGCAGTCAAGGAAGGCCGCCGCATTTTCGACAATATTCATAAAACCGTTCGTTTTCTTCTTTCATCAAACGCCGGCGAAGTTATCTCGATTTTGACTGCGACGATAGCAGGCTGGCACTTTTTGGCGCCTGTTCACATACTTTGGATAAATCTCGTGACAGACACTTTCCCGGCTTTAGCTCTAGGAGCTGAGCCCGCTGAATTTGACGTGATGGATAGAAATCCGCGTGATCAAAAAGAACCTTTTTTTGACGCAAAATCCTGGGTACGAATCGTGATAGTCGGAACGGCCGAGGCAACTCTTGCCATCATCGCCTATCTCGTCGGAGGCAAAGGAGCGACTGGTACGACGATGGCATTTTTGACACTTTCGTTGTCGCAACTTTTTGCTGCCATCGGGTTCCAGAGTGAAAGAAATAGCATTTTTAAAATTAAGCTTAAGGAGCATCCAATTCTTTGGCTCGCATTTTTGGGCTCTGCGCTTTTGCAGCTCGTCGTAGTTTTTGTGCCGGTTATAAGAGAGATTTTTGGGCTAACTAGTTTGTCGTTTCTTAATTGGCTTACAATTATAGGTTTATGTTTTGCAATGCTAATTTTCGTCGAATTACAGAAATTTCTCACAAAATTACGAGATCAGAAATAGCTGGAGATAAATTTGAAAAATATTGTAATTTTAGGCTCTACCGGCTCAATCGGGAAAATGACTCTGGAAGTGCTTGATCATTTGAAAGAATATCGCGTTTTGGGGCTCGCTGCCAATGGGAATACTGAGCTGTTGAAATCGCAAATTTTGAAATGTAAACCTAAATTTGTGGCAATTAGCGATGAAAAAAAATATTCGGAATTTTTAAAAACCGAAAAATTTTTTATCGAGCAAAATGACGTGACAATTTTTGGCGGAGAAGCCGGTCTCGTCGATATTTTGGATATTGACGGAATTGACTTTATACTGGTGGCTGTCGTCGGAGCAATCGGACTTTTATCTATTTCAAAGGCGATACAGCGAGGTTTGAAAGTCGCAGTAGCCAACAAAGAACCGCTTGTGATTGCTGGCGAATTTTTGATGCAAGAATGCAAAAAACATTCTACCCAGATTATTCCGGTCGATAGCGAGCATAGTGCAATTTTTCAATGTCTACTTGGCGAGAATCGCAGCGAGGTAAAACGAATAATTTTAACTGCTTCCGGTGGTCCGTTTTACAATAAAAGCTGCTATGACTTAAAAAACGTAACCGTTGAAGAAGCATTAGCTCACCCGCGCTGGAAAATGGGAAGAAAAATCACGATTGATTCCGCGACGATGATGAACAAAGGTTTTGAGGTGATTGAAGCGCATTATTTGTTTGGAATGCCGGCGGAAAATATAGACGTGATTATCCACAGAGAATCTGTGATTCACTCGATGGTGGAGTTTATCGATGGAAGCGTCAAAGCGCATCTCGGAGAAACGGACATGAAAATTCCGATACAGTTTGCTCTGACTTATCCGAAACGCGTTTTGGCGTCAAATGAACGTTTTGATTTCGCAAAACTCAAAAGTTTAAATTTTGAAGACGTTGATTTTGCAAAATTTAAGTGTTTAAAATTGGCGTATGAATGCCTAAAAAATGGACAAGATTATCATGTGGTTTTAAATGCAGCCAACGAAGTTTTAGTAGAAAAATTTTTGAACGAAGAAATAAGATTTTTGGATATTCAAAATAAATTGAACGAAATATTGGTAAAGCACAAATCTCAAAAATTAAATGATATTTATGACGTGATAGCGTTAGACAAGGAAACAAGAAAAAAAGTAAGTAGGGAAATTAGCAGATTTTAGAGATTTTAGAAATTTTAGATTCAGAGAGATAAAATAAAAAAAATTTAAACGAAAAACATTAAGAAAGAAAAGTGTCCGAGAACAAAAAATATTAAATAAAAAAACTTTGAAAAAAATGCAAAAAATAAGCTTAAAAGAAATAAAAAATCGAATGTTTTTTCCACAAACTTTTGAAAGCGATTCTCCAAAATATACGAGTGAAATTGCCAAAAATTTCGCCAAAATCATAAAAAAAGGCGACAATATTTTTTTAACCGGAGATTTAGGCACAGGAAAAACATTTTTTACGAAAGAATTGCTCACTTCTCTGGAAACTGAAGACTTTGTGAATAGCCCGTCGTTTAAATTGATTAATGAGTACCGGACGAAGAGTTTCAAAATTTTGCATTTTGATTTATACAGACTGGAAAATGTTGATGAAATTTTGTATTTGGGTTGGGAAGAGATGATGACTTCTGACGCGATTTGTATCGTCGAGTGGGCAGAAAGAGCAAAAAATATTTTGCCTGAAAAACGTTATGAAATTAGTTTTGAGCATTTTTTTCAACATTTTTCGACTAAGAAAAAAGAAGTTAACAAAAGAATGATTAAAATTATAAAAATCGATTAAAATTTTATAAAACCAGAGAAATGACAGATGAAAAAATTAGGAATTGATACGACGACGAATATTTGTAAAATCGTTTTAAAGATTGGTGAAAAATATATCGAGAAAAATTTTGAAAATAAATTAAGTCACAGCGATATTTTGCTTCCGGAATTAAAAAAATTGCTAAATGGAAACGAGATTAAATTAGAAAATATAGACGAGATAACAGTAAATATTGGACCTGGTTCTTTTACTGGAACGCGAGTCGGAGTAACAGTTGCAAGAATGCTCGCTCAAATTTTGAACATAAAAATAAAACCGATTACGTCGCTCGACAATTTGAAGCAGACTTTTTTTTACTCAAAAAAAAATAATACTGAAGCAGATTATTTTTTGGTTTTGATAGATGCGATGAGATCAGAATGTTATTTTGGAATTTTTGATAAGACGCTAAATAAAATTGAAGAATTTGGAATTGTCGACGAAGTACAAATGTATCAGTTACTGCGAAACTTTGGGAAAAACAAAAAAATTGAAGTTTGCGGTTCCGGCGTAAAAAATTTTGAAAATTTATTAAATCAGTTTGAAAATATAAAAATTTTTGATAATCTTAAGATACAAAATTCGAACTTGATCAAAAATGCTAATCTTGAACAAACAAAAAGTTTTGAGTATTGGGAAATAAAACCTCTTTATATTAGAAAAAGCGCTGCTGAAGAAAAAATAAGCATTTCTAAAAAATAATTCAGGTTTGTTTAAAAAAATTTTAAATTTTAAAAATTAAAAATTAGGAGGCTTTATATGGGTTTTTTTGAGTTTATTTTAGTTTTTTTATCAATTTTTGTACTTTTTTCTCCACTTTTTTTGTTTTTTATGCTATTAAATATAGACTATGAAATTTTAGAGGACAGATTGAACTTTAAATTTTATAAGTGGAAATTGCGCACGATCATGTATTCGAACATAAAAAATATCAAACCATTTAAACAGTTTCCATCTATAAAATACGAAAAATTTCCGTTTAATAATGCAATAATGATAGATTTGTATAAAGCGCCAATTTTAAATTTTTCACAAATAGTGATAGCTCCTAAAAATCGTGATGAAGTCGCAAACATACTTGGCGAAAAAATTAATGCTTACAAACTCAAACAATAAAAAATTAGTAATTTTTGATCTCGATGGCACTATTTGCGATTCGATTTCTGATATTGCTAAAACTTTAAATTTAACTCTAACAGAATTCGGGCAGAAAACTGTCGAGATAGATAAAATCAAAGCTGCGGTTGGTAGCGGACTTTTCACGCTTATAACGGAAACTTTACATGAAGATTTTGTAAATGACGACGAAAAAATACGTCAGCTTTACTCACGTTTTCTTGATAAATATTTGGAAATAATGTCGGAAACTTCGACTTTGTACCCCGGAATCACAGAGCTTTTGAAAGATTTATCTCAATACGATTTTGTAAAAAAAGCCGTTATTTCAAATAAACATGAAAAAGCTTGCAAAATCCTATTGAAAAATTTGGATATCGCTCAATATTTCGATTTTATAGCAGGAGAAGATACGTTTCAGGAAAGAAAACCAAGTCCTATTCCGATATTTTGCGTTTCAAAAAAATTAAACGTAAAACTCGAGAACACGATTATGATTGGAGACGGAATGAACGATGTTTTGGCGGCTAAAGCGAGCGGAATAAAAAATATCATGGTTTCTTATGGATACTCACCGCTTGATAGTATTTTACGGGAAAAACCAGATTTTGTAGCTAGCAATGTTTCAGATGTGAAAAAGTTAGTTTTTGAATTTTGTGGAATTTAGATTAATAGAGTCGAAATATGGAAAATATATTTATCTTAAAAATTAAAAGTTTGTCAGAAAAAATTTTTACTAATTCAAATTTTATTGACGATATAAAATTAGAAAAAATCGTAAAATACATAGACTTTTTAAAGGAAGAAAATAAAAAAATAAATCTGATATCTCGAAAATCTACCGACGAAGAAATTGTGGAACGGCATATTTTAAGCTCATTATTATTTGCAAAACACATAAAAATTTTGCAGGGAAAAAATGAAATAAAAAGGCTTGTAGACATTGGTAGCGGATCAGGTTTCCCGTCAATAATTTTAGCTATTTGTTTCCCAGAAATTTATGTTGCAGTTGTTGATTCTATCCAAAAAAAAATCGATTTTTTGTACGATACTGCAAAATTGTTAGACTTAAAAAATGTAGATTGTTTTTGGGGAAGAATAGAAGATTTTGGCGAGGCAAAAGGTTTTATGCAGACTTTTGATGTTTGTACAGCGAGGGCTCTTGGAAGTTTAGAGCTCACGACAGATTATAGCCTTCGATTACTAAAACCTGACGGCGTTTTTGTGACAATAAAATCGTTTGATCAAGAAGCAGAAATTTCTAAAAGTATCGCAACGCTCGAGAAACAAAAAATAAAATTTGAAATTTTAAACGAAGAAATAGACAAGAGTTTTATAATTTTGTCGAAAGTTTTTTTATAAATTATTATTTTGGAGGGGGAAAATATTAAATAAGGTTCAGAGGCGTGATTTCCAAAGATTTCAAATTGACCACACCTTACCCATTTCAATAATTAACGCACAAAATTTAGTAGAAGCAAAAGGCGAAACTTTAAGTATAAGCAGAAAAGGTTTATGCGTAAAATTAGATCGAGATTTTTCTGTTTTTGAACGAATAGAATTGATATTAAATTTCCAAAATGATAAAAATTTTACCTTGAAAGGCAGAATTATTTGGCATGACAAAGCTACGTCGTCATACGGAGTCGATTTATCAGAATATGAGACAAATTTTCCGGATTATTTCGAAGGGTATTTGTCTGCTCTAGAAACAACAAAAAAAGTAATTGATAGACGTGAAAAAACAGATAGACGAGAAACAAAAATAGACGGTGAAAATCTTAAAACTAGAAAAACAGATAGACGTGAAGAAAAACCGTTTTTTTTGAAATGTAAAAAATATAATTTAATTAAAAATTTAATGAAAGACGGAAATTGTTTCTTTTTACGAGAGCTCGCAACAGGTTCGATGAATAAAATTATCGTCAATGGCAAAGAGTTTTTAAACTTTGGTTCAAACAATTATTTAGGTTTGACATATCATCCTGAAGTTAAAGAAGCCGGAATAAAAGCAATTGAAAAATACGGATTAGGTTCAGGTGGTGTAAGAGTATTGAGTGGAACTATTGATTTACATAATCAACTTGAAAGAAAATTAGCTAATTTTAAAGGTGGAGAAGATTGTATTGTATATCCATCTGGATACAGCGGGAACGTCGGAGTAGTTTCCGGATTGGCAGGCAAAGACGATGTTTTAATTATTGACGAAAAAGCACACGCGAGTTTGATTGATGGCTGCATTTTATCCGGAGCAGTTTTTGAAAAATTTAGGCACAATAACTTGGAAGATTTAGAAAAAAAATTGAATAAATATAGTAATAATCAATCAAGATTGATTATTACAGACGGAGTTTTTAGTATGGACGGGGATATCTGTCCTTTGCCAGAATTATATGCGATAGCAAATAAATATAATGCTGCTATCTTGGTTGACGATGCACATGCCACAGGAGTCATAGGAGAAAATGGTCGTGGTACTGCTTCGCATTTTGGGATGGAGGGAAAAATTTCGCTTAATGTCGGAACTTTGAGTAAAGGACTGGGCAATATCGGTGGATTTACAGTTGCTAGTAAAGACATCGTCCATTATCTGAAACATAACAGTCGAGCGTTTTTATTTAGCACGAGCCTTCCACCAAGCATTTGTGCAGGCACTATGAAGGCAATAGAAATATTGGAACGAGATACAACTATAATGGACGCTTTATGGAGAAATATAAAATTTTTAACCAGCGAGCTACAAAATTTGGGTTTTGATTTAGGCGATACAAAAACAGCAATAATTCCAATTATGGTTTATGATGATGTAAAAATACACAAATTCGTAAGATTATTGGCTGATGAAGGTATATTTTTGAATTCCGTGATTTATCCCGCCGTAAAAAGGAAACAAGCTAGAGCACGGCTTAGTCTGATGGCGACACATACGCAGCAAGATTTGGAAATTTTGGTGTCTATCCTCAAAAAGGCTGGAAAAAAGATGGAGATAATTTAATATGACTTGGCAGATAGCGACTAGTTTTTCAGCTGGATTTTTTTCTTTATTCATGGCTTTTTTTATTTTACGAGGAAAAATAGACATCATAAAAATTATTTTTTCGTTATTAAATTTAACGATTTCGACTTGGAATTTCGGAGATATCCTAATAAGTTTTAGTCGAAACACTAGTAGCGCTTTATTTTTTGATAAAATTTCGTATGTTGGTGCTTTTTTTATTGCGCCATTTTTTTGCTTTTTGATTTTAGTTTTGACAAATAAGTATAAAGATCCTTTGTTCCGAAAATTCATAATAATAAATTTTTGCGTAGCCACTATTTTTTCTATACTTAATTTATCAACAAATTGGTTTTTAAAAAACGTTAAAATTCATCCTTCTTTTGTAGAAGAAATTGGGCCATTGTATTATGCATTTATCTTTTTTTCTTTGTTAATTTTGATCATAAGTATATGTATTTTATATTCTGCCTATAAAAAAGAAAAATTACTTTTTTAAAAAAACCAATTGAAATATATTTTAAGCTCGCTTTTTATTGGGTTTGTTGCAGTGGTTGTGTATTTTATTTGGGTTATAAAACATAATTTTTTTGTTATGCATTATGTGATAGAAATATTGTATTTGCTTACTCTATATTATGCAATCGTAAAATATGATATTATCGACGTGGATGTTGTTTGGAGACAGGTTGTAAAAAATATTATTTACTTTTGCATATTTTTGATAGCTATTTTATGTTTATCTTTTGGGGTCTACAATAGCTATTCTTCAATTATTGTAACTTCGATATTATTTATTTTTTACCTCGTCTATTCAAAACAAAAAATTTATGACTCATTAAATAAATTATTCATTAAAAAATATATTATAGTTCAGGAAAATCTAAAAGCAGTTGGCAAAATTAAAAACGATATTTACGATAAAGAAAAAATTGCAAATATTTTAGTAAAAGAAATATCTTCTATTTTGGATTTAACGTATGCAGCATATTTTGAATGCAATAGAGAGGAAAAAAAATTACAAATTGATTGTAGATTATTCAACAGGTCAAATGGATGAGACAAAAAAAGTTAAAGAAATAAGTTTGAACAATAAGCTTGTAGATGAATTAATACAAAAAAAAAATTATTTATATACAGAAGATATCGTTCGAGACGTAAAAAATGAAAAATTAGTCGAGATAATCCAAGAAATAAATTCTGTCTTATGCTTTCCAATTTTTTTAAAGCGTAATCTAGAGGGAATTTTATTTTTTGGCCAAAAAAAGAATGATACGATATTTCACAAAGAGGACTTAGAGGTTTTGGAAGAAACAGTCATGCATGCTTCTAGGCAATTAGAGTCAATTGCAAACTATAAATTTTTATCTGAAAGGCATGCTGCTGAGGTTTTGGCAAATTACAAATCCAAATATCAACTTGAGCTCATAAATGAAATAAAAAATCTTGGACGGATAAACGATATAAACAAACTCTGTACTCACGCACAAAAAGTTATAAATCGCCTTTTAAACGGAAGTGATACAAGTATTTATCTTTATGACGAGAAAAAAAGTGTTACGAGTATAAAGGCGATCTTTCAAAACTCGACGGAAAGCCAATGGAGATTTCTGAAAATGAATACTTTATAAGTTACCTCAGGCAACAAGAGGCTATAATTTCAATCGATAATTTAAGACAAGGCGCGCGAGAAACAAAAATAAAAGAAACTGTCGAGGCTTTGGCTTTGGCTGAAAAATTGCGCGCAAAAATAATTATAATATTAAACTATTTAGAATTTGTGGGATTTATATCGATAGAAAATAAAACTAACGCTCCTCAACCGTATTTCCAGGATGATTTCGTACTCTTGGATTTTTTGGGTGACAAGCTCGAATCTACAGTGAGAAATATTTCTCTTTACGCACAGGCAAATACTGACAATTTAACAAAACTTTCTAACCAAAGGTATTTAGAAAAACGAAGTCGTGAAGAAATTACGCGTAGTATGAGAGAAGGAACTCCGATTTCTTTTATGATGATAGACGGAGATAAGTTCAAAGAATTTAATGATTTGGTTGGTGGACACGATTTTGGAGACGAAGTTTTAAGTGAAATTTCTTCATGTATTGAGTCGGTTACTCGCTCTAGTGAGGAATGTTTTCGTTATGGGGGAGAAGAATTTGGGGTTTTGGCGCGACTTTACGAGCCAGAAGCAAAAAAATTAGCTGAAAGAATAAACAGGGCATTCAAGACAAATACTAAAATTTTAGAATTAGAAAAAAGAGCAAATGGTAAAAAGATCAGTGTAAGTATCGGAGTAGCGACATTCCTTCCGGGAGAAACAAATAAATATCCAAATATAAACCAAACTACTGAAATATTTAGTGTTTTGAAAAAGCGGGCTGATAAAGCGCTTTATCAGGCAAAAAAACAAGGGCGTGATCGCGTCGTAACTACGAAAACATTCAATTCCCTTACGTTTGGCAAAAAAATAGATGATTTTGTTTTTGATATTGCAATAATAGCAAACGATCAAAATTATAAAAATTTGAAGTTGCAAAATGACACTATTTCGTTAGTAAAAAGTTTTAATGACGAAAAAGTAAAGTATTGCGATGCAGTTATTTTTGACAATCCGGATGAAGAAAATAGATTTGAAGCTATTGATAAATTCAATGAAGCCCTTCGAGGGGAAAAATATATCGGAGTGGTTATAAAAAATATAAGTGATAAACAAATTTGCGATCAGAAAAATTATCATTTTTTATTCATCCTATCTCTCAAAAGGACCTGGAACAATGGATTTTTAACATTAAAATGACAGAAAATGAATAAAAAAACACAGTAAAACGAGGAAAAATGTCATATTTAGCTTTAGCTAGGAAATATAGACCTAAAAAATTTACGGATATTGTTGGACAAGAGCATATTTCAAAAACCTTGGTAAATGCTCTAAAAAGTTCACGGATAGCACACGCTTATTTATTTTCCGGACCGCGAGGAGTCGGAAAAACTACGGCAGCTAGAATTTTGGCAAAAACAGTTAATTGCGAGAGCCAAGATTTGGAAAACAAGCCTTGTCTCGAGTGTCCAATTTGCAAAGATGAAAAATTAATGGATATTATCGAAATAGACGGAGCATCGAATCGAGGTATCGATGAAATCCGCGAACTTCGAGAAAATGTCAAGTTCACGCCGCTAAACTCCAAGTACAAAGTCTACATAATCGACGAAGTTCACATGCTTACTGACCAAGCCTTTAACGCTCTCCTCAAAACGCTCGAAGAACCACCGGCACATGTGATTTTCATTTTTGCGACGACAGAGCTTCATAAAATTCCGGATACGATTTTATCAAGATGTCAAAAATTCAATTTTAAACTCATCACTCTTGACGATATCACGAATCGCTTAAAACACGTTTTGGATGCGGAAAACATTAAATACGAGCTTAAAGCGCTCAATTCGATAGCTAGAGCTAGTCTCGGAAGTATGCGCGATTCTTTGAGTCTTCTTGATCAAGTCATAGCTTATAGCCCGGACATTGTAACACAAAAAGAAACAGATTTTATTTTGGGAATAATAAATATTGATTTGATTTTTGAAATAGTCGGAAACATTCTTGATAATAATACGAAAAATATAATAAAAATCATTGATAATTTGCTCAAACAAGGTTTCGATCTAAGTCAGGCAATGCTGCAACTTCGCGAGCATTACAGAAATCTAATGCTATTGAAAATTGACGCGAGTTTATCGGAAATTTTGGATATTTTGCCAGAAGATTTATCGAGATATGAAGCAGAACTATCGAAATTGTCATTGGGTAAAATAACTCGCGATCTTAGGATTATAAATCTTGCGATTGAAGACATAAAACGTTCTGATTATGCTCGAGTGATTTGCGAGCTTTGTTTAACAAAACTTTCAGAGCCATATATTTCTTCCGTAGAACTTTTGCAAAAATTGAATAATTTGGAAAATTTTGAATTTCCGATGACGCAAAAAGTTCCGGAAAAAGAATATATTTTGTCAACGCCAAAAGTTTCTCCAGAGCCAAAATTAGCGTCTGAGCAGCAGAGTGAGCAAAATTTTGAGCCTAAATCTAAACCTCAAAAAATTCAAGAAAATGATACGCAAAATAACGAAAAATTCATAGAAGTTGAAGGTTTTGATTCAAAATGGAATGCAGTTCTCGAGCGAATAAAAAAACAAAAAATGTATCTTTTTACTTATTTGAAAGAGGCGAATGGCATCGAGTTTAAAGGGAATAATTTGTCGCTTTCGTTTGCAACCAAATTTTACAAAGACGGAGTTTTGAAAAATAAGGAAATAATTGAAAACGAAATGTTAGAGATTTTTGGACAAAAATATAATGTTGTTTGCGAGCAAAAAATTGTTTTTGAACAAAAAAAAAAGAATGAAGAGGAGCCGGTTTTGAATGAAACCGCTAAAAAAGATATAGAAACAAATGAAATTGAAGAAAATAATGAGGACATTCCTTTTCCATCTGACGAGGATTTAGTGAGTACAAAAGTAGAAGAAAAAATTGTATACTCGCCGGATGAAATTTTTGAGAAAGAACCGGTTGTGAAAAAATTTGTCGATCTCTTCGATGGCGAGCTGCTTCCACATTAATCTGCATTAAAAATTCCACGAATCAAATTAAACAGTTTTGTGACAAAACAAAAATTTCAAAAAATTTTTTTATAAGCAGAGACCGCCAACCTTACAAGGATAAAATCCTAAATCCATTTCTAATTTCTACAAAAAATTTGGGTTGAATTTTATGAAAAAAACAGAAAAAATTATAATCACGTGTGGTGACCCTGCAGGAATCGGTCACGAAATAGCCATAAAATCCATCCTAGATCCGCAAATCAAACAAAAAATCACCCCAATCTTAATAGGCAATTTGGAAATTTTAAAAAGTTTTATCCCAAAAATTTATGCAAAAAAAATTAATTTTAATATTTTGAAACCTTCTGAGAAAATAAAAATTTCCGATGATAAAAATTGTTTGAACATCATAAATTTTGATTTTCCGAAAAATTATAAATTTAAATTTGGGAAAAGCGATAAAATTACCGGAAAATTCGCATTTTTATATCTGGAAAAAGCTCTTGAACTAATCAAAACAGGCGAAATTTCAAAACTTGTCACTGCTCCAATCTCAAAAAAATCTTGGCAAGACGCCGGGATAAAATATCAAGCGCATACCGAAGCCTTGGCTGAACTCACGAATACGAAAAAATATGCGATGATTTTTGCAAATAGCGAGTTGCGAGTAGTCCTGGCGACAAGGCACGTTGAAATCAAAAATATCATAAATTTCCTTGATAAAAAAACGATTGAAGATGCAATTGATTCCGGACTAAAATTTTTGAAAAATCTGAGAATCAGGCAAAAAAGTATCGGCATTTGCGGGTTAAATCCTCATGCCGGCGAGGAAGGATCCGTCGGAAAAGAAGAAATCGAAATTATTCAAAAAGTTTTACGGTACAAAAAATACGAAGCGCTAAATTTTTACGGACCAAAATCTAGCGACGACGTTTTTCATCGTGCTTTAGAAAAAAAATTAGATCTAGTCGTGGCAATGTATCACGATCAAGGAATTTTACCTCTCAAGATAACGGATTATTTTGGATGCGTGAATATTACGATTGGATTGCCTTTTGTGAGGGTTTCGCCAGGTCACGGAACAGCATTCGACATTGCCGGCCAAAATACTGCAAATCCTCGCGCTATGATCGAAGCAATTCTCTGGGCTTTGAAATTAAATGTTTAATTTTTTTCGTCTAACCTTAACAAAAATCCATAAAATTTTTATTTTTTTTGTATTTATTTTTTTTATGGTTGGAGGAATTTACGTTGACTCGATCGTAGATTCGACAGACACGAAATTTTTGCTGATAAAAAACCCCAAAATTGTGTCGCTGAGTCCATACGTGACGGAAAATTTGTTCGATCTTGGCAGCGAAAAAAACGTTGTAGGTGTAACGAATTATTGCAACAGACCAAAAGCTGCGGAGCAAAAAACGAAAATCGGTGGGATTGTAAATTTGAACGTAGAAGCGATTTTGAAGCTCAATCCGGATTTGATAATCGCCACAAAAGAAGATCAAAATTTCGAGCAAATCAAGCGTTTGAGAGATTTGGGATTAAAAGTTTTTGTTTTGCAGGAAGTAAAAAGTTATGACGACATAAAACAAAATTTTTTAACAATTTCGGTTTTAGTGGATAAAAAAAATTTGGCAGTAAAAAAACTTTCTACTGTGCAAAAAAAATTAGATTTTATAATGCAAAAAAATTTAAATCGAAAAACACAAAAAATATTTTTTATTATTGAGGCTGATCCAATAATTACTGTTGGTAAAAATAGCTTTATAAATGATACGTTGAAATTTTTAAATGCAGAAAATATCGTCAACATCCAAAATCCGAGGTATCCGATTTTTAGCAAGGAAAAAATTCTGGAACTAACGCCAAAAATAAATGCAATAATTTTTTTGTCGGAATCAAAAAAAACTTCCGGCGATAATGTTAAATTTTTTGAAAATATAAAAAGTCAAAAGTTTAACGTTAATCCTGATGTTTTTAGTCGAGCGAGCCTAAAAGCATTTTACGAAGCCGTGAACATTTTGGATGAAAAATTAAAATAGCGTGGTCAAACGAAGAATTTTCGTCATTTTATCCTTTTGACTTTCCACGTATTTTTTGTATAATTACGATTTACAAAATTCTGAGCTGAAAATGGAGAATTTTTTATGCTTGAAAACAAAATAAATTTACCAAAAACTAACTTTTCTATGAAGGCAAATTTAGCGCAAAAAGAGCCTATTCAACAAAAAAAATGGGAAAATTTGGATCTCTATTCCAAAATTTTGGCTAAAAATGCCGGAAAACAAAAATACATTTTACACGACGGTCCTCCTTATGCGAACGGAAATATTCACTTGGGACACGCATTGAACAAGGTTTTAAAGGATTTTATCCTGAAATTCGAGTCGATGCAAAACAAGTGTGTCCCTTATATTCCCGGCTGGGATTGCCACGGACTTCCTATCGAGTTCCAACTTTTGAAAGAGTTAGAAGCGGAAAAAAAACAACTCGACCAGCTCAAATTCCGAAAAAAAGCCGCAAGTTTTGCGGAAAAATACGTCAAACTTCAAAAACAAGATTTCAAAAGGCTTGGTATTTTTGGCGACTGGGAACACGAATATTTGACAATGTCTAAAGACTATGAAGGCGAAAGTATTCGAATTTTCAAGGAGCTCGTCAAAGCTGGATATATTTACCGAGGCTTAAAGCCGGTCTACTGGTGCGCGTCCTGCGAAACTGCGCTCGCCGAAGCCGAAATCGAATACAAAAATCACGAGTCAACTTCAGTTTTTGTGAAATTTCCTCTTGCTGATAAAAGTTTTGAGAATACATCGATTTTGATTTGGACGACTACGCCGTGGACGCTGCCGGCGAACGTGGCTGTTGCGTTGCACCCGGACTTCGAGTATTCGGAGATAAAAATCGTTGAGACTACAAATCAAAATATAAATCAAAGCGAAAAATTTATCCTCGCGACTGAATTATTGGAAAAAGTTGTAAATATTTTGGGCGTGAAAAATTACGAAATTACTCGAAACTTTCGAGGGAAAGATCTTGAAAATCTCAAGTGTAAATCTCCTTATAGAGACGAATTATCGCTTTGCATTTTGGCAAATTTTGTGACTACGGAAGACGGCACAGGAATCGTACATATCGCTCCCGGTCACGGCGAAGACGATTATTTGGCGAGCTTGAAATACAAACTTCCAATAATTGTTCCGGTTTCAAATGACGGAAAATTTACTGTGGAGGTCTCGCAATTTTCTGGAAAAAATATTTTTGAAGCAAACCCACTTATCGTCAAAGATTTGGATTCTCGAAAATTGCTTTTGAAAGAACAGAAAATTGACCACAGTTATCCTCATTGCTGGAGATGCAAAAATCCCGTTATTTTTCGAGCCACTAGCCAGTGGTTTTTGAATATTGAGCACAACAATTTGCGCTCGAGAATCCTTGAATCTTGCAAAAAAGTCAACTGGATTCCTGAATACGGATTCAATCGTATGTCGAGCATGATCGAGAATCGCCCTGACTGGTGTTTGTCTCGTCAGAGATTGTGGGGAACACCGATTCCGGCGTTTTATTGCAAATCTTGCGGAGAGCTTTTGCTGACAGACGAAAGCATGAGCGCCGTAGAGAAAATTTTCAGAGAAAAAGGAAGTGATACGTGGTTTTACGTTCCGAGCGACGAGATTCTGCCAAAAACCATAAAATGCCAAAAATGCGGCGATCAAAATTTTGAGAAGGAAAAGGATATTTTGGATGTTTGGTTTGAGTCGGGAGTAAGCCATGAAGTCGTTGTGAGAAATCTTGGCTGGCCGGCAGATCTTTATCTCGAGGGTTCAGATCAGCATCGAGGCTGGTTTCAATCTTCTCTTATTCCGTCGATTGCGCTTTACGATACTCCGCCTTACAAAACGGTTTTGACCCATGGATTCACAGTCGACGAAAGCGGCAAAAAAATGAGTAAATCACAAGGAAATTCGATTTTACCTGAGGACATCATCAATAAATTTGGCGCAGATGTCTTAAGGCTCTGGATAGCGAGTGAAGATTACCAGGAAGATATGAGTCTCTCCGAAAATATTATTTCGCAGATGGTCGACGCTTACAGGAAAATTCGAAATACCGCAAAATATTTACTTGGAAATTTAGACGGGTTTGAGTTTGCAAAAGACGAGATAAAATACGAAGATTTACTCGAAATCGACAAATGGATTTTAAGTGAGCTAGGAAATGTTTCAAAAAAAATAATTCGAGCTTATGAAAGGCGAGATTTTCATATCGTTTACCGCGAGTTTTATAATTTTTGCAGCGTCGAACTCAGCTCGCAATATTTTGATATTTTGAAAGACAGGCTTTATATTTTTTCGACAAACAGTTTAGAGAGAAAATCAGCGCAAACTGCTCTTTATTTTTTGGTTAAATTTTTGGCAAAATTTATTGCACCGATCATGCCTTTTACTAGCGAGGAGATTTGGGAGTCGTTCATTTCAATGGAAAACAAAAAAGAAAGTATTTTCCTTGAAAATTTTGTTGGAATCGATGAGGGAGATAAAATTTTACTGGAATTATGGACGACAAAAAATGGTTTTGATTTGCTCGAAAAATGGCGAAATATTTTTGAATTTAGAAAAATTTTGCTTAAAAAAATCGAGGAAATCAGGCTTGAAAAAATAATTGGTAATTCTCTAGAAGCCAGGCTTGAGATTAGTTTGGACAAAGATTGCAAAGAACTAGAACTTTTACCAGGAAATTCAGGCTTTTGGAGTCAGATCGCGATAGTTTCGCAAACTGTAATAAAAATCGAAAATTGCGAACAAAATTCTGCGATTTCTGATGAATTATTGCCTGATTTGCTCAAAGGTTTCAAGGTGAAAATCGTAGCAAAAAAAGCTTCCGGAGAAAAATGCTCCAGATGCTGGAATTGGTCAGAAAATATTAAAAAAATCAGTGATGATTTTGAAATTTGCGACAGATGTTTTGGTATCCTCGAGACTTGGGATAAAAAATAAAATTTGATTGATCAGAAATACTAATGCTGAAAAATGGAGGATTTTTAAGTTGAATTTAGCAAAGGCGAGTATACGTCGTTCGAAAAATATTGTTTACGTCAATACAAAAGGCACAACTCTAAAAAAACAGGACTGGGTTTTGATTCAAACCGAAAATGAGCTCGAGGTAGCAAAAATTCTGCAGCTCGACGTAACACCAAATAACAAGGACCAAGAAATTTTTGAATTATCGCGTCGATGCACTCCAAGAGATTTTGACATGATACGCGAAAACCAGCAGAGATTAAAACAAATAAAAGCTGTTTGTATCGAAAAAATCAAAGAAAAAAATTTGGATATGAAGCTCACTGCTATTGAAATGACTTTTAGCGGAACGAAATTTTTCCTGTATTACACTGCAGAAAACCGAATAGATTTTCGTGATTTGTTGAAAGATTTGGGCTCGATTTTCAAAAAACGCATCCAAATGGTGCAGATCGGAGTTCGCGATGAGACAAAAATAGTCGGAGCTCTCGGGCACTGTGGAAATGTTTTGTGTTGTAAAAAATTTTTGACGAGCATAAAACCGATTGTGATTGATATGGCGAAAGATCAGAATTTACCTCTCAATCCAACGAAAATTTCCGGAGTTTGCGGTCGGCTTATTTGCTGCCTCGAATACGAGCACGATTTTTACAAAGAGATTGCAAAAAAAATGCCTCGTGAAAATGACGAAATTAAAATCGATAATCTAGTCGGAAAAGTAAAATCAAAAAATTTATTGAAAGAAGAAATCGAAGTAGTTTTTGAAGACGGGACATTGAAAAAATTCAAGCTTGACGAAATAAAAAATTGCAATTGTAAAAAAGCATGTAAAACTTGCGACGAGAAAAAAGGGAAGCAAAAAAATGAAGAATAAAATTTATATCACGACGCCGCTTTATTACATCAATGCTTCGCCTCATATCGGACATTCTTATACGACGATAGCGGCTGACGTTTTAGCGAGATATTACAAGCTCAAAAATAAAGATGTGTTTTTGATGACCGGAACAGATGAGCACGGACAAAAAATTGAGGAAGCTGCAATTACAGCTAAAAAAAATCCGAAAGATTTTGCCGATGAAGTTGTTGAAAAATATAAAACTTTATGGGCAAAGCTAGATATAAATTACGATAAATTTATTCGTACAACAGATGACGAACATCAAAAAACTGTACAAAAAATCATCGAGATAATGTTCGAAAAAGGCGATATTTACAAAGGCGAATACAGTGGCTGGTATTGTACTCCGTGCGAAACTTATTTTTTGGAGACTGAGCTGGCTGATAAAAATCAAAAAATTTGCCCGGATTGTTCCAGGGAACTCAAGCTGATTTCCGAGGAAGCATTCTTTTTTAAACTGTCGAAATATTCAGACGATTTGCTCAAATACTTCGAGTCAAATAAAGATTTTTTATCACCGAATTTCCGAGCAAAGGAAATGTTGAATTTTATAAAAAATGGTCTCAAAGATCTGTGTATTACGAGAGCTTTTCTCGAGTGGGGGATTCCGTTTCCGTTAGATAAAAAATACAGCGTTTATGTCTGGTTTGACGCTTTGATAAATTATATTTCCGGTATTGGATTTTTGGATTTTGCCAACGGAAAAAATGATAATTTCAAGAATATTTGGCCATGCGACGTACATTTTGTAGGTAAAGAAATTTACAAGTTTCACACGGTGATTTGGCCGGCAATGCTCCTCAGCCTGGGTCTAGAACTGCCAAAAAAAGTTTTTGGACATGGCTGGTGGACGTTTGAAGGTGAAAAGATGTCGAAATCTCGAGGTAATGTGATAGATCCGAACGATGTAATAGCGAAATTTGGAAAGGATGCTCTCAGATTTTTTGTATTGAGAGAAGTCCCATTTGGAACCGATGGAGATTTTTGTATGTCGAGCTTCGTTGAAAAATACAACAACGAACTCGCGAATGAGCTCGGAAACCTTTTTTCGCGAACTCTAAAAATGCTCGAGAAATACACCGGCGGAATCGTTCCGGAGGTAAAAATTACACAAAATATCTTGAGAGAAAAAGCAAATGAAACGAAAATTTTTTACGACGAAAATATGCAAAACATTGATTTTTTCAAAGCTTTGGCTAAAATTTGGGAGCTGATCAGAGTCGCGAACAAATATATCGAGGACGAAGCTCCTTGGAAATTAGCGAAAAACGAAGCTGATAAACCAAAATTGGACGAAGTTTTGTTTAATGTTTTAGCGACGATGAGATTGATTACGCTTTTCTTACAGCCTTTTATGCCTGAAAGTGCGAAAAAAATGCTTCAACAGCTTGGGATTGACGAGACGCCTGAAACTTTGAAAAAAAACGCAATGCTAAATTGGGAAGATCTCGAACAAAACGCTCGAATTGGCGAAATAACAATTTTGTTTCCGCGAATCGATGATTCAATAATGAGCGATTCCGTACTCGGCGACGTAAAAAACAATTAAAAATGATGATTGAAACGCACTGTCATCTTTTAACAGAAGCCTTTGATGCGGACAGAGAAGCTGTGATTTCTAGGGCAATTGCCGGAGGAGTCACGAAGTTCATCGAGGTCGGCTATGACGAAAAATATTCGGCGCGAATTTTGGATTTTGTGAAAGCTAGAAACAATTTTTTTTGTGCGATTGGAGTTCATCCTCACGACGCGCAGAAATTTTCGAATTCGACTATCAAGACTTTTTTTGAACTGGCAAAAGATGAGAAAGTTATTGCAATCGGCGAGATCGGACTTGATTATTACAGAGATTTATCGCCTCGGGAAATTCAGAAGGAAGTCTTCGAAAAACAAATAAAGCTTGCACTCGATCTGCACAAACCAGTGATTATTCACTCGAGAGAAGCTACGACTGGCTTACAAAAAATTTTGCAAAAATACCAAAATTTACGAGGAATCGTTCATTCGTTTTCAGGAAATCTTGACGACGCAAAATTTTACATAGATCGAGGATTTTTGCTTGGAATTTCCGGACCGATTACTTATAAAAACAGTTTTGCTTTGAAGGAAGTTGTGCGGGAAATTGATCTGGAAAATTTTGTTCTCGAGACAGATTGTCCGTATTTGCCGCCGGTTCCGTTCAGAGGGCAGAGGAATGAGCCGGCGTATTTGAATTTGATTGCAAACGAAATAGCGAAAATAAAAAATACTGAAACAAAAATCGTTGAAGATGCGACGACAAAAAATATTGAAAAACTTTTTTGGAATAAAAAATGAAAACGAAAAATTTTTACGAAAACATAAAATATCAAAAGTTTGGCGACGGATTGACTTTGATTTTTAAGGAATTGCGAAATTTACCGCTTGTTACTGTCAATATTTGGGTAAAAACCGGAAGCGTGAACGAAACGCGAAAAAATAATGGGATTTCGCATTTTCTCGAGCATATTTTGTTCAAAGACACGCAAAATTTCCCGAATAATTCGCTCTCGCGAGAGATTGAAAAGCTCGGCGGATACATGAACGCTGCGACGAGCTTGGATTTCACGCATTACTACATAACTTTGCACAAAAATCAAGTCGAAAAAGCGTTTTTTGTGTTGCGAGATATGCTCAAAAATTTGACGATAGAAAAATCGAATTTCGAAAAAGAAAGAGGCGTAATTCTCGAGGAAATTAATCGCGGGAACGATAATCCTGAAAATGTTTTGTGGGAAAATTTATATAAAAATTTTTTTAAAGATTACAAATATTCTTACCCAATAATCGGCACGAAAAAAAATATTAAAAATTTAGATGTAAAAGATTTGAACGATTATTACAAAAAATTTTATGATTCGAACAATTTTATAGTTTGCGTGAGCGGAGATTTGGATTTTGAAGATGTTCAAAATCTAACAAAAAAATATTTTGTTAAAGCAAAACCAAAAAAGGCATCAATAAAACAAAAAAGTTCAAAATTTTTTAACGTGGAATTGAAAAAAAATTTGAGTTTTGAGAAAAAAATGAAAACTGTGAGTCAGACGTACTTTGCCTATGCTTTCAATGCGCCAAATTTTCACGATGAGAATTTTTTGGAAATTAATGTGTTGTCAAGAATGCTTTCTGACGGACTCAGTTCAAGATTCTACAAAGTTTTTCGCGAAGAAAAAGAGTTGGTTTGGCATATAAATACTGCGGTTGCAGAGCAAAAACTCGGGACTTTGTTTGTGATTTTTGGTACTTGCGAATTTGCAAATCTAAAAAAAATCGAACAAACTTTGAAACAGGAATTGCAAAATATTGAGAAAAATTTGTCGAATGAAGATTTAGAAAAAGTGAAAATTTGCTATAAACTTGAACGCGAACTTGCCTTTGAAACTACGTCGCAAATTACGGATATTTTAGGTTATTACGAATTTTTTGGCGACTACAAAAAATATTTTGATTTCGACGACAAACTTGAAAAATTGGATTTACAAAAAATTTTAAAAGCAACAAAAAATATTTTTAAACAAAATTATCTGAGACAGATTGTAACCGGTAAAATTTGAACGCGAAAATTTCAAATTTTCTGCACAGATTGCGGCTTTTTCAAAAACAAAAGTTTATTCTTAAAACTTCCTCAGTTTTGATTATTTTAAAATTTTTAGTAGGTTTTGATGAATTTTTTATTCGACAAACTCATAAAGTATACAAAAATTTTTTTGCTGGATATTGGCAATATAAGCATTTTGTTTTACGAAACTATACAATCGATTTTCAGCAAAAGATATGACAAAAAAAACATTATAAGCCAATTTTGTGAAGTCGGAGCAAATTCTTTTCCAATTGTTTTCCTGATCTCATTTGGCGCTGGAATGGTTCTGGCATTGCAGCTGGGTATCGTTATGCAAAATTGGTTTGGAACGCCGGTTTTGCTCGGTATGACGATTTCGTTTGCATTCGCGAAAGAATTGTCTCCACTCTTGGTCTCGATAGTTTTAGCAGGTAGAATTGGCGCGGCAATTACAGCAGAAATCGGCACAATGAAGGTCACAGAGCAGTTAGACGCGCTCAATAGTCTCGGAGTTTTTCCGGTCCAATATTTGGCTGTCCCAAGGTTGCTAAGTTGTTTTTTTATGACGCCTATACTAGTTTTTTTAGGCTATTTAATCAGTTTGCTCGGCGGCGCGATTATAGCTAATGCAGTGCTCGATGTTCCGACTACGATTTATTTTACAGACGCACTTGACAGCATTTACATAAACGATATTTTGCATGGACTGATAAAATCCTTCGTTTTCGCAACAATAATCGCAATAATCAGCATTTACAAAGGTTTTCAGTGTAACCAAGGCGCCGAAGGCGTCGGGAAAGCGACGACAAGTTCTGTTGTTCTTTCGATTATTTTTATAATTTTGTCCGATTATTTTTTAACGCTTCTCCTAGTAGCTTTCAAGATCGGCGTAGGTTCGAGAGGCTTTTAAATGATCGAAGTAAAAAATATTTACAAAAGTTTTGGCAAAAAACAAGTTCTGAGCGGCGTAAGTTTTAAAATTTTAAACGGAAAAACTTTTACGATTATCGGTGGAAGCGGGCAAGGAAAAAGCGTAATTATAAAACATATTTTTGGGTTATTAAAACCTGATTCCGGTGATATTTTAGTTGACGGGAATAGCATTTTGAATTTAACAAAAAAAGAACTTTTCCAAATTCAAATTCAATTTGGCATAGTTTTTCAAGGAGCTGCTCTTTTCGATTCTCTCACAGTCAGAGAAAACATTGGATTTGGACTTCATTGGATCAAAAATTTGCCGCAAAAAGAAATAGATAAAATCGTAATTGAGAAACTAAAAATGGTCGATTTACCTACTGACATTTGCAACCAGAAACCATCCGAACTCTCCGGTGGAATGCGAAAACGTGTTGGAATTGCTCGAGCCATAGCTTATGATCCAAAATATATTTTGTACGACGAACCTACAACCGGCCTTGATCCTGTAACTTCAGACGTGATAAATAATTTAATTTTGCGATTACAAAAAGATCTAAAAATCACGTCAATAGTCGTGACTCACGATATGAAAACTGCATACAAAGTCTCTGATTCACTAGTCATGATCGACGATGGGAAAGTAGTGCAAGAGGGAACTCCGGACGAAATAAAAAACACGACAAATTCTAAGGTTCGTCATTTTATAGAAGGAATAGCAGAATAATGGCATTACAAAAAGAAATAAAACTCGGTATTTTTGTTTTTTCAGGTATTCTATTTTTTTTACTACTAATTTTAAGAATTGGCAATTTTTCGTTTGGAAAAAGTTATGTATTTTTTGTCGAATTTTCTGACGTATCAGGACTACCGATAAAATCAAGCATAAAAATGTACGGCGTTGATATCGGAAAAATTTCAGATATGAAACTTGAAAACGGCTTAGTTCGAGTCGCTGTCGAAGTGAAAAAAGATATAAAAATTTTCAAAAATGCAAAAATCACAATTGCGTCGTCTGGCATGATTGGCGCGAAAAATTTAAATATTACTGGCGGAGATAACTCTCAAGGTTTTATAGAAAAAGGAGACGTAGTTCGAGGATTTGATCCTGTTTCTATTGATAAAATCATTGAGAAAGTTTCAAATATTTTTAATGAGATAGCTCCTGATGGAAATATGAAAAATATGTCACTCGTCAAAACCTTGAAAAATTTAGAAGAAATAACGCATAAATTAAATGAAGGTTTGGGAAAAAATTCGTCAGATATACGGCAAATTGTAGTTAGTATCCGCGATGCTGCAAATTCAATAAATGTATTATCAAGCGACCTAAAGGATTTGGTGCACAACAATAAGGAAGGCTTGCAACAGGACGTCGATAAAATTGGCGAAATTTTAGAAAAAATCTCGACTGCCGGCGATAAAATCAACACTTTCATGGAAACTTTGAACACCGGTAAAGGAACGATTCCAACTCTTGTTAACGACGAAAAAATGGCGTACGAATTGAAAGAAACGTTCACAAAAGTTAAAGACGTAAGCACTGATCTGAAAAATTTCACGAATAGAATAAAAAAGATCGATATTTATTGGGATGCGGAGCTCGAGCATAATTTTGACGACGATTTGACTCGAACAAACGCTGGAATTACTTTTGAGCCGCGTGACGATAAACGTTATATTTTCAAATTCAACAATTTGGTTGCTGACTCAATAGGCAAATTCGATAAAGGTGATCAAAAATACAATTCCTTTACAGCCTTAATCGAGAAAGATTTTAACAAATTCAGGCTACACGCAGGAATGGTAAAATCCTATGGTGGAGTTGGAGGCGAATACCGAGCGTTTGAAAATTTTGGTATTGGAACTGAAGTTTATAGGTTTACTCGGGAAAATAAATCTGGTGATAAAATTCCGTGGATCGATGCATATGCTTACTACAATTTTGTGAAGTGGGCGCGCCTCAAAGTCGGAGTTTCTGATATTGCTGAAAAACCAAGTATGACAGCTGGCGTCGATATTTCGATAAGAGATGATGATATTTCGTATTTACTGGGATTTGTTGGGCTAGCGACAACCAAATAAATTTCATACAAATTTCCTAACCTATTCTTTATTAAAAAATTCCCAATATAAAAAAAATTCAAAACAAAATTTTTAGGAGCCAAAATCAAAATGCGTCAGATAGAAAATTTTAGAAATTGTTATCAAGAGCTTGAGAAAGAATTTGAAAAAATAAAAAATGTTCATTTGCGAGAGTTATTTGAGGATAAAACACGAGCTGAAAAATTCACGAAAAAATTCAATTCAATAACATTAGATTTTTCGATGAACAGAATCACAACTGAAATTTTTAATAAACTTTTTGAGTTGGCAAAATACGCTGATTTGAAAACTGAAATAGACAAAATGTTTCAAGGCGAGAAAATCAACAAAACCGAAAACCGCGCTGTTCTTCACGTAGCTTTGAGAAATCGAAAAAACAATCCAATTTATGTCGACGGAGTTGGCGTTATGCCTGAGGTAAACAGAGTTTTAACGAAAATGGCAAAAATTTCTGACGAAATTCGCACCGGAAAATGGCTAGGATTCACCGGGAAACCGATAAAAAATATTGTCAATATCGGAATCGGAGGATCAGATCTTGGCCCGAACATGGCGACGATTGCGCTAAAACATTATTCCGACAGAAATCTTACTCTTAGATTTGTCTCAAATGTTGATGCTACTCATTTTGTCGAGGAGACTTTTGATTTGAATCCGGAAGAAACGCTTTTTATCGTTGCATCAAAAACTTTCACGACTCAGGAAACTATGACGAACGCTTTGACTGCAAAAGCCTGGATTTTAAATACGCTAAAAAACGAAAACGCTACAAAAAAACATTTTATCGCTTTGTCGACGAACATTGAGGAAGTAAAAAAATTTGGGATTGATCCGAAAAATATGCTGGAATTTTGGGATTGGGTTGGCGGACGATATTCTCTGACGAGCGCAATTGGATTGCCTCTGATGATTAGCATCGGAAAAGAAAATTTTTACAAACTTTTGGACGGCTACCACGCTATGGACGAGCATTTCAAAAACGCGGCATTCGAAGAAAATTTGCCGGTTATTTTAGCTTTGCTTGGGATTTGGTACAACAACTTTTTTGGCGCTGAAACAATGGCGATTTTGCCGTATGATCAATATTTATCGAGATTTATCGCGTATTTTCAGCAAGCTGACATGGAAAGTAACGGCAAAAATGTCGATAAAGACGGCAATAAATTTTGTTATCAAACCGGACCGATTTTGTGGGGCGAGCCCGGCACTAACGGACAACACGCGTTTTACCAACTGATTCACCAAGGAACAAAGCTTGTGCCCGTCGATTTCATCGGTTTCGCGAAATCCTTGAATCCGATCGCGGATCACCACGATAAATTGATGTCAAACCTTTTCGCTCAAGCTGAAAGTTTGGCTTTTGGAAAAACTACTGACGAGGTTTTAGCGACTGAAACAAAAGACGTTTGGCTCGCAAAACACAAGACTTTTGATGGAAACAGACCATCAAACAAAATTTTAATCGAAAAATTGACGCCTTTTAGTTTGGGAGAATTGATCGCAATGTACGAGCACAAAATTTTTGTTCAAGGAGTAATTTGGAACATATTCTCGTTTGATCAATGGGGAGTTCAGCTCGGGAAAGTTTGCGCTAACAAAATTTTGCCGGAACTTTCGAGCGAATCTGATTTATCTCACGATTCCTCGACTAATAATGCGATTCGTTGGTACAGAAATTTAAGATAATTTCCTGAGGACAAAATGGATTTTAAAAAAACAATCGAAACTTTTAAAAATAAACGTATTGCCGTTATTTACGGAGGCTGGTCAAGCGAGAGAGAAATCTCAATCTTGACCGGGCAAGCGATTATGGAAAGTTTAGCGCGCTCCGGACTGAATGCTTTTGGACTTGATTTGAAACGAGATAATTTTTTTGAGCTTGAAAAAGCAAGTTTTGATTTTGCTTATCTTGCTCTACACGGCGAGGGCGGTGAAGACGGAAAAATCCAGGCGTATTTTGAACTAAAAAATATTCCTTACACAGGCTCTAGCTCTCTTTCTTCGTCGATAGCAATGAACAAATTTTTTACAAAAAATATCCTTGAGATGCATAATATTCCGACAGCAAAGTGCTTTAAAATCGACTTGACAAAAGAAATTCCGCAAAATTTGTTTGATAAAATTATTGACGGCTTTCCTTTTCCTTTTATCGTGAAACCCGTCAGCCAAGGATCTGCAATCGGAGTTTTTATCGTGAACTCTGAGTCGGAATTTTTTTCTGCGCTGGAAAATATCAAAAAAATCGATTCTAGCGCTTTGGTCGAAAAATACATCAAAGGTCGAGAATTTACTGTTGGTGTTGTTGGAGATTTGGTTCTGCCTGTTCTCGAAATTGTAGCAAAAAACGTTTTTTATGATTTTGACGCAAAGTATGAGCCGGGAAAGTCGCTTCACAAATTGCCGGAAAATTTGGCACCGGAAGTCATCGAAAAAATGGCAAAATATGCAAAAAAAACGTTCGATTGTTTAGGATGCTCTGGAGCTGCGAGAGTCGATATTATTTGTGATCAAATGTCGAACATTTTTGTCCTTGAGATCAACACGATTCCCGGGATGACAGAACTTAGTTTGCTGCCTGACGCTGCATCGAAAATGGGAATTTCCTTTGACGAACTTGTTTTAATGATTTTGGAGCTCGCAAAAAAATGACGCATTTTGTGAGAAAACAAAAAATTAAAACCAGGAAAAACGTGCTTGCATCAAGAAAAAAACTTTTCTTGCGGATTTTTTTGATTTTCGCAGGATTTTCAGTTTTGTTTTTTATTGTCAAATTTTCGTATGTTTTTGCAAAAAATTCTTTTAAAAATAATCCTTTTTTCGCTATAAAATCAATTGCCATTTCAGAATTAAAATACACTCAAAACCCAGAATTTCAACAATATTTAAATTTTAAAATCGGAGATAATATTTTTAATTTTGATGACAAGCGAGAAGAAAAGTTTTTGTTGAAAAAAATTAAAAGCCTTGAGTCTGTCGATATAAAAAAAATTTATCCGTCTCGAGTAAAAATCAAAACAAAAGAAAGAACTCCGGCATTTTATTTTGAGACAAAAGGACAAATTTTCCTTATCGATAAATTCGGCATAATTTTCAAAAATATCTCGTCGCAAGATTTAATAAAAATTGATACAAATTTGCTTAGCAATAAAAAAATTTTCTACGAAACCGTTGAGTTTAGCAAAAAATTAAAAATTTCGTATCCGGATCTTTTTACCAAAATCAGAGAAGTTCGATTTAATGACAAAAAAAACTTAGCGATTTTCCTGAAAAATGATAAGATCATCGCCTGGGGAAAATTAAAAAACGAAGATTTTGAGACGAAATTACACTTTTTGCGATTAATTGAAGCTGATTTGTCTAATAAAAAACAAGATTTTAAAGAGATAGATTTTAGTTTTTGTAATAAAAATTTTGACTATGTAATAGTGAGATAAAAAATGACAAAAAACAATTTTTTAACAATTTTGGACATCGATTCCGAAAAACTTACGGCTGCCGTTGGAATCAACAAAAATGAAAATGTTGAGGTTATCGCATTAGCTGAAACGATATCGGCCGGACTCGATAAAGGAAACGTTGTTAGTATTGAAAAAGTCGTGGATTCAATCCAAAAAATTCTAGACGAAATAGAGACGAAATTTGGCAAAAGAATCAAAGAATTATGCATCGGAATAAAAGGGGATCACGTCGAAGTCACAAAAGCAAAGGGCATTGTCAATATTTCGAGGTCAAACAAAGAAGTTACCGACGAAGACAAAAAAAATGTTCTAAACTCTGTGCGAGGACAAATTAGTTTGGGAGAAGACAGAAGTATTCTAGAGATTATTCCGGTCACATACACCGTCGATAGCCAAACCGGAATTTTGGATCCAAAAGGAATGGAGGCGCATCACCTCGGTATCGAAGCCTTTGTCGTCACAGCGTCGACTGTAGTTTTGAATAATATTTACAAATGCGTCGGAGAAGCCGGTTTTAAAGTCGCAAACATTTGTTATTCCGAGATAGCTTTGGCTGATTCGTGTCTTTTAAACGAAGAAAAAGAAGTTGGCGTTGTGCTCGTGAATATCGGCTCAAAATTAACAAACTTAAGTTTTTATCAAAACAACAAATTTTTGTTTTCAAAAAAAATCGCGATTGGAAATGACTTGATTGTAAACGACGTGTCTTACGGAATAAAAACTTCAATCCCAAGCGCGAGAGAGCTGATTCAAGATTTCGGAGCAGCTTGCGTTGCAAAAAATGTTGTTGATCAGGAAATTAAGTTCGTAGCTGTTGATGGCATAACTGAAAAAAAAATCTTCCAAAATGTTTTATGCGAAATTATTAACGCTCGAGCTGAAGAAATTATCAAAATTATTGGCAAAGTGTTGAAGGAAAATAATATTGACTACAGTATTCCTGCCGGCATAGTTTTGACCGGAATTGGCGCAAAACTTAAACATTTATCAGAATTTGCGAGTGAAGTTTTAAATATGCCGGTCAGAATCGGGCTAAGCCGTGATATTTCAGGTGATGAAAAAATTACAAAAGATGCAATTTATTCGTCGGCATTGGGAGTTTTGCAATATTTTTTTAGAAACAGCACAAAAATCTACAAAATGAAAAATTCCGGAAATTCAACTTTTAGCAATCTCAAAAAAAAGTTAGAGGAAATATTTTGAAATGAACGAAATAAATATGACCGACGAATTCAAACAATATCCAGCAGTCATAAAAATAATTGGTGTCGGAGGAGCTGGCGGAAATGCCGTCAATCGAATGGTATCTCTAAATGTGAAAGGAGTAGAATTTATTGCTGCAAATACTGACGCTCAGGCACTTCGAAATTCAAAAGCCGGAGTCAAAATACAAATTGGTACGCATTTAACTCGAGGACTAGGAGTTGGCGGAGACCCGAATTTGGGCAAGCAATCTGCAGAAGAAGATAAAGAAAAATTGCGAGAAGTTCTAGCCGGAGCGGACATGGTGTTTATCACTGCCGGAATGGGCGGCGGGACCGGCACCGGAGCTGCGCCTGTCATTGCTGAGATTGCAAAAAATCTTGGAATTTTGACTGTCGGTATCGTTACAAAACCTTTTAATTTTGAAGGAAAAGTTCGAAATAGAAATGCTGAAACCGGAATTTTAAATCTGAGAGATAAAGTCGATACGCTCGTCGTTATTCCAAACCAAAAATTATTCGATGTAATTGATGAGAATACGTCAGTAGATACTGCCTGGGAAAAGATTGATGATGTTTTGCGCCAATCGATTCAAAGCATTTCCGACGTAATTACGAGTATCGGAGTCGTAAACGTAGATTTCAACGACGTGAAATCGATAATGCTAAATGCGGGCGACGCTTTGATGGGAATGGGAGAGGCGAGCGGGGAATCACGAGCACTCAAAGCTGCACAACTCGCTATGAGATCACCGCTTTTGGAAGATGTGTCGATCGACGGAGCAAAAGGAATTTTAGTGAATATTTCAGGCAGCAAAGATTTGACGATGCATGAGATTATTGACGCTATGACTTTGATTTCAAACTCTGTTGATAGCGAGGCGAACGTCTTTTTCGGCCAGGTTTTTGATGAAACGATGGGTGACAAGATAAAAATTACGATTATCGCCACGAATTTTGCGAAACTAAAGAAGGAAGAAACAGACCAATTTCAAAAAGAAAATCAAAAATTCGAACAGCAAGACTTGTTCGAGCAAAAAGAAAAAAATAGCGCAAAAGTAAATTTGGACGAACCTGCTTACTTGAGAAAAAATAAAAATAAAAACGATTGAAAAATGAGTTGGATAAATCGAGGAAATTATTGCGTTAACAAAGAGCTTTTGGAATTGGGTTTTTCGCATGCTATTTCGACTCGAAAATCAGGCAACTTGAAAGATCCTAAACTTTACGAAAATTTTCTAAGCTTTCTTTCGAAACAAGAAAGTTTGTTTGAAGATAAAAAGTTAAAAGCAAAAACAGTATTTATTGGCGAACAAAAACACACCGACAATTTTTTTGAAATCGTAGAACATGAATTTAACGGTTTAGTAAAAAATAACGACGGGTTCATCTCAAAGTTTAGAGATGTCAAGTTTGGAGTTTTTACAGCGGATTGTATGCCGATTTTTGTTGTAAATCCAAAACAAAACGTAGCGGCGCTGTTGCATTCAGGTTGGCGAGGAGTGGAGCAAAACATAGTCGGAAAATGTTTAGATTTTATGTCTCATAAATATTCTTGCGACCTCGAACAAACTTTTATTGCAATAGGTCCTCACTTGAAATCTTGTTGTTATGAAGTGGGAGAAGAGTTTAAAAAATTTTTCGAAATCGAAGAAAAAATGATGAATGGCGAGAAAAAAATTTTTTTGGATATGGAAAAAAATCTAACAAAAATTTTACTAAAGATTGGAATAAAACCTGAAAATATCTTTTCGTCGAATTTTTGTACTGGTTGTAACAATGATTTGTTTTTTTCATATCGCTTTGACAATAAGACCGACGAGAGAATGTTATCAATTTTGACGACATAAACTCAAAATAAGGCAAAAAAAGCGAAAAATTCACGAGAACGAGAAAATTAAAACAAGAAGTTAAAAGAAAAACGTTTGAAAGGATTTAAAACTTAGACGAGAGAACTTTAGGAAGGTGCAGAAGAATTGGCGGAGGTTAAATAAGAAAACCTTGCTCGCAACTGTATGAGCGAAATGGAGTGAAGCGAGTTTTGCGAGAAAAAGCTAAGGAAAAGCTCGAAAAACCTACAGCTTTGGAGTTGGTTTTTCGAAAGAAAAGAACGCCGCGCACGTGGAAAATGAAAATCTTATCGTGAGGACTGAAAAATAAAAAAGTTTTTTAAAAGTAAAAAACGTGAACATTTTTTTGTATTTTTGTGAAATTTTCACCGAGTTTTAAATTGTAAAAAATAAAAAAATTAAAAGCTTTTTAAGGGGAAATTTGTGTTATGAAAAAAATAATATTCACTTTAGTTTTATTTGTCTTCACTTTTTCTTTTCTTCATTCTTATATTGGCTTAGATGACTCTAAAGACGCCATTCAAGCTTCTCAAAATTCAAAAAAAACAACTTCAGCTTCTTCCAACAAAACTAAGCAACAACCCAAGCAAAAATTAGCAAAAGCCCCGGATTTTGAAGTTAAAGACATCGAAGGGAAAAACTTTAAACTATCTGACTTCAAAGGCAAAGTCTTGATTTTAGATTTTTGGGCAACGTGGTGTCCGCCTTGTATCGAGGAAATTCCGGGATTTAATAATCTTTACTCAAGTTATCAAAAAGACGGTCTCGAAATAATCGGGCTTTCCTTAGATAATGCCGGAGAAAAAGTCGTCAAAGATTTTGTGGCAAAAAATTCTATAAAATACAAAGTTGCAATGGGAAATGCAGAAATTGCTGACAATTATGGTGGAATCACCGGAATCCCGACTACATTTATAATAAATAAAAATGGTGAAATAGCTTCAAAACACATCGGTTTTACGTCTAAAGCTGATTTTGAAAAAGAAATAAAAAAGTTGTTGTAAAATAATGCAAAATATTACTTTTTATGCAGCTTTTTTAGCTGGAATTTTAAGTTTTTTTTCGCCTTGTGTTTTGCCTTTAGCGTTAGTTTATTTGTCTTTGATTACCGGATTTACAGTCGAAGATTTATATAAAAAGCAAAATATTAATAAACTTTTCATTTTTTCTCGAATTTTAGCATTTGTAATTGGATTTAGTATTGTTTTTTTGAGTCTGGGAATTTTCGCAAAATATATTTCTTTTTTTCTAATCTCAAACAAAAAACTTCTAAACACTATTTCTGGTTCAATCTTAATTTTTTTCGGGTTAAACTTACTCGGAATTTTAAAATTTCAGTTTCTGGCTTACGAAAAAAAAATATCTTTAAACCTAAAAAACAAAGGAAATATTTTTGTGAGTTTTATGCTTGGAATAATTTTTGCTTGCGGCTGGACTCCGTGCATCGGTCCTATTTTAGGTAGCATTTTAGCGATGGCTTCAAGAGAAGAAAGTTTTCGCAAGTCAGTACTTTTGCTCGTGATTTATTCTTTTGGTTTAAGCTTGCCCTTTATTTTGCTCGGATTTTTTTATAATCTTTTACTCGAAAACTTGAAACATTTTTATAAATTTTTGCCGGTCATCCAAAAAATCATAGGAATTTTAATATTTACGATGGGGATTTTAATTATTTATGGGAAAATTTTTTAGATTTAAGTTTTTATTTTTAATTTTTTGTTGTATTTTGAACGCACAAATTTTTTGTTTAGACGAGGCCTTGGCTGACAAAATAAAGATCAAAACTTTTGATGAAACTGAAATTGATTGCGTTTTGAGGCTACCATCTAGCGATACAAATTTTTTAGTTATTTTTGTGAACGATTACTTGCAGCCAAAAGATGAATGGTTCAAACTTGTGGATTTAATGCCTGGTAAATACGGGTTTTTGCTCTATAATTTGCGAAATTTTGAGGATGTTAAACGCGAAAACCGAAAGCTCGTAAATTCATCCGAAAATTATAATCCAAACTATTTTTTGCAAGATTTGGATCGAATAATCGCATTTCTAGATATAAATTACAAAATTAAAGATTCCAACATCATTTTAGTTGGTGCGAAGCTCGGAGCCAATGTCGCAATAAATTGCGCTGCCAGCAAAAAAAAGCTTAAAAGCGTAGTGCTTATTTCTCCTCGTGAAGAATACAAAAATATTTCGACAAATTATTCTTTAAAAAGTTATGGCGACAGGCCGATTCTGCTTCTCACTTCTGCGAAAGATCAGGAATCATATGATACTTGTTTGAATTTTGTGACTTTTTTGTCTAGGAACAAAAATATTTCGCTAAAATTTTATTCTGATAAGCTCGAAGGTACGCAATTTTTCTCCAGTAAAGCCGCAACTTCTGATATCTTGCAATTTTTAAAAACTTGTGAGAAATAAACTACAGTTTTAATTAAATCTAGATTCCAAAACAAAAAAATCTCGGAGCAATTTATGAAATATATTTTTGATTATAAAACTTCGCAAACTAACTATTTTGGTGACGCAAACAAACTGGAAGGTTTCAATATTTCGCAGAAAATTTTAGTAAAAAATGCGCTAAAAAAAGCTACTGAAAATTCTGATTTACCGCAAATTTCCGAGGTAGATTTGGTTCGGCATTTCACAAATTTATCGAAAAAAGTTTACGGCGTTGACAATGGAATTTATCCTCTTGGAAGCTGCACGATGAAATACAATCCGAAGATTTCAGAGAAAATTGCGTCGTATCAAGAGTTCAACAATTTGCATCCATACACAGAAATCGCATCAATGCAGGGCAGTTTAAGAATTACGTTTGAACTCGAAAAAATGCTCGCAGAAATCTCTGGAATGGACGCTGTTACGCTCGAGCCTTGTGCAGGAGCTCACGGCGAGTTCACGGGCCTGCTCATCATCGACAAATATCATAAATCTCGAGGCGATTTTAAACGCAAAAAAGTGATTTTGCCAGACACTGCTCACGGGACAAATCCTGCAACTTGCGCTGTTTTGGGCTTTGAAGTTGAAGAAATAAAAACAGACGAATTTGGAAACGTAAATCTTGATATTTTGCGTAACTCTATCGATGAAACGACAGCAGCTTTTATGCTTACAAATCCGAGCACGCTTGGATTTTTCGAGGAAAATATTTTGGAAATAGCAAAAATCGCTCACGAAAAAGGTGCTCTTCTTTACTACGACGGAGCAAATTTGAACGCGCTTTTGGGACTCGCAAAACCCGGGGAAATGGGTTTCGACGTGATGCATTTCAATTTGCACAAAACTTTCGCAACTCCACACGGAGCCGGCGGTCCCGGAGCAGGTCCTGTCGGCGTAAAAGATTTTTTAAAGGAATTTTTGCCAAACCCAAGAATTAATTTTGACGGCGAGAAATATTTTATCGAGCTAGAAAACGCAAAAAGTATTGGCAGAGTCAGAAGCTTTTTTGGAAATTTTCAGGTTTTACTTAAAGCCTATATTTATATTTTGATACTCGGAAGCGACGGTCTCAAAAAATCCAGCGAAATCGCGATTTTGAACGCGAATTATCTGCTTGCAAAAGTAAAGAAAATTTTCGAATATCCTTTTGGCGATAAAACTTGTATGCACGAATTCGTCGTTAGCGCAAAAAATTTGAAAGACGTGAAAGCTGTCGATATTGCAAAACGCATGCTGGATTTTGGAGTTCATCCTCCGACGATTTATTTTCCGCTTATCGTCGCAGAGTCGATGATGTTTGAGCCAACTGAGACTGAAAGCAAAGAAAATTTAGACGAACTTGCGAAAATTTTAGAGGTGGTAAAAACTGAAATTGAGATGGACGGTCAAAAATTAAAAAACGCGCCAATTCAAACACCGATCGGAAGGCTAGACGAAGTAAAAGCCGTCAAAAATCCTAAACTTATATTAGAAAAAAATGAATAACACGCCAAAAGCAAACAGAATCCACATCGCAATTTTTGGAAAAACTAACGTCGGTAAATCTACTTTTCTCAATATGATTTCTGGGCAAGACGTTTCGATTGCGTCGGAAATCCATGGAACTACGACGGATGTTGTTGAAAAAACGATGGAAATCTTGCAAATTGGTCCAGTCGTTTTTTTGGATACTGCGGGTTTAGACGATGAATCAGTTTTGGCAAAAGCGAGGATAGAAAAGACGCAAAAAATTTTTGATTGCGCTGACGTCGGAATTTTGATAGTGGAGTCGAACAATTGGACAGAAAAAGACGACGAAATCTTACGAAAACTCCAGGCAAAAAATTTGAAAATTTTGATAGCCGTTAGTAAAATTGATGAAAATTTTCCGGCGGAAGATTTCAAAAAAAATCTGGCTTCAAAAGGGGAACAAACTTTTTATTTCTCAGGCATTGACCAGAAAAACAAACAAAAATATCAATACGAATTTACAAACTTAATTTCTCAAATTTTGCCTAAAGAATCGCTGCAAAATCCGTCGATTTTAGAAGGAATTGTTTCAAAGAAAGACCTGATCGTTCTCGTGGTTCCGATTGATTCTGAAGCGCCGAAAGGCCGTTTAATTTTGCCGCAAGTCCAAACTATTCGTGAGCTGCTCGACAAAAACGCGCTGACGTTGATCGTGAAAGAAACCGAATATCCTGAAGTTTTCAGTGTTTTAAAACAAAAACCAAAGCTCGTGATTTGCGATTCGCAAGTCGTGAAAGAAATTGCAAAAAACACACCAAACGAAATTTTTATGACTACGTTTTCAGTGCTTTTTGCGAGGCAAAAAGGTGATTTTGCGGAATTGGTAAAAGGCGCAGATTCTATCGATAATTTGCAAAATGATGATAAAATTTTGATTGCCGAAGCTTGCAGTCACAATGTTCTCGACGGAGACATCGGTCGCGTAATAATTCCGAATTTTCTCAAAAAATACACGCAAAAAGATTTAATTTTCGAGGTTTCTTCGGGAAAAGATTATCCCGAAAATTTACAGGATTACAAGCTCGCGATTCACTGCGGCGGCTGCATGATAAATCGAACTTTCATGCTTTCACGGATCGATTACGCAAAAAACGCAAAAATTCCGATCACAAATTATGGTTTAGCGATATCAAAATGCCAAGGCGTTTTTGAGCGCGTAATTAAGCCATTTTTAAACGAAAAAAATGAAAGCTAAGCAAATCTATTTGGGCAATTACAAAACCGGGAAAACGCGTAAATTAATTGAAATTTATTTAGATCTCGTTATAAACAAGTCGGTAACTCCAGAAAAAATTTTGTTCTTTTGTACCAATGAAAATAGCCTTCAAAATATAATTTTAGAAGAACTTTTAAAGTCCGGAATAAAAGGTTTTCAGGAAATCTGGATCACAAATTATTTTGCGTTTTGCAAAAAAATTTTACTCGAGAGCCTTGACAAAAAATTTGAAGTAATATCCGGATTTGAACAAAAATTTGTACTAAAAAAAGTTTTGGATGACACAAAAAATTCTGGCTTTGACTTTGAACAAAACATAGAAAAACTAAAATATTCGAACACTTTTTTGAAAGATTGTCTCAATTTTATAGATTCTGTCAAATTAAATTATTTTGAATTTCCCGTCATTAAGTCCGAGAATTTGCAAAACTCCGATTTTTTTAAGATTTTAAAAATTTACCAGTCAAAACTCGAGGAATTAAATTTTTTAGATTACAGGGATTTGGCTATAAAAACTATCGAATTTTTGCGCGAAAATCCAAGCATTTTGAAATTTTATTTGGACAAATTCGAGTACATTTTTATCGATGATCTCGAGGAAATTACAAGTTTAGATTTTGAACTTTTAAAATTATTTTGCAACGCACAAAATGCTAAAGTAAAAATTTTTGCTGCTCTGAATGAAAACGCATCTATTTTTGGCTTTCGAGGCGCTAATCCGAAAAAATATGTGAGCAAATTTATCGAGGAATTTAAATTCGAACGAAATTTCCTTGAAACGCCAGAAAATAAAAACGTACAATTTGAATATAAAAATTTTGTTTCAGAACGCGACGAAATATCGTGGATTGCTCAAAAAATTAGAGATTTGATAGTTTGCGAAAATTACGAGCCTCGTGAAATCGGAATTATCAGACGAAATCTCAAAAATAGCTCGAAATTGTACCGAGAAATTTTTGATGAACAAAAAATTCCGTTTTACATAAAAGGAACCGGCGGAATTTTCACGAATCCGCAGATTATAAACCTAATTTTGTATCTTAAAATTTTGAATGAAATTTTTGAAAATAACGATGGAAGCAAACAGTTTTTTAATTTTGATTTGGCTTATGAAAACTTTGTGAAAATTTTGACGTTTGAGTCAAAAAACAAAGCGAAAATTCATAAATTTTTTTACGATTTTAAGAAAAAATTTACGCATTTTACGCGTTTGGCTAACCTTGTAGAAACTTTTAAAAATCTGTCTGAAAACAAAAATAACGACGAGATTTCGATCGTTTTAATAAAATTTTTTGAGATTGCGGATTTTTACAAAACGCAGAAATCCGATGAGAAATTTGATTTAAAAAATTTAATTTACGCGATTGCAAAAAAATATGATTTGCTAAATTTTGAAAATCCGAACATCGAGGAATTAAGTTTATTTTTGAAAGTCATCGGTGATTTCAAAAAAATTTTTTTGCGGCTTTATTCGAAAAATTTGAATTTGAAAAATTTTGTCGAGTATTATGACGAAATATTAGAGGCTTATACTTTTGAGACTGCGTTAAAAAATTCCGAACAAAATGTAGTTAAAATTTCGACAATTCAAGATTTGAAAGGCGAGTTTGAGATCAGAAAAATAATATTTTTCGCCGGATGTTCGGAAAATATTATTCCAGAAATTTTTTCTCAGCCAAAATTTTTTGACTCGCAAACCTTACAAAAAATCGGGATTGAACTTGAGGCTGATTACGAAAAATTTTACTCAGACGAAAAAAATTTGTTTGATTTTGCGATTTCTCGAGCTGACGAAAAATGTTTCGTCTCTCATGCTGACAATACTTCCGACGCTAGAAGTTTGAGTCCAAGCGCGCTCCTTCGAAATCTAGATTTTGGCAGAGATATTTTTGCAGACTCAAAACATGAAATAGTTGATGAACTTCTCAATTTTTCAAAAAAAAATCTCGAAGCAAACAACTTCAAAAAATCTAGTCTCGACAAAAAATATCTAAAAGAACTTTTGAAAAATTTTGTATTCTCGAAAAGCAGCCTCGAAATTTACAAAAAATGTAAGTTTAAATTTTTTCTTTCGTATCTTTTGCGAATAAAAATTCAGGAAAATCAATTTAATTTTGGGCTGATTGTCCATGAGATTTTGCATAAATTTCACACGATTTATCGAGATTTTTCAAGCCTAAATAATCAGTCAAGAAATACTAATTTGAACAAAATCATTGACGAAACCTTGAAAAAAAATCAAAATATGTTCGATTGCGAGGGCGAAAAGGTTTGGCTAAAAAACAAAATCGAAAATTTGTTGCAGGATTATCTTGACGATGTTGCAAATTATGAGCCTTGGAAAATAATCGAGCTAGAAAAAACTTACGAAAAAACAATCAATGGCGTTAATTTTAAAGGTAAAATCGATAGAATCGACAAAGTTTTGGATGAATATTTTGAGCTTTTGGATTACAAAACTGGAGAACACAAATTCACAGGAAAATCCAAAGGAAAATTGACTCTACTTGAAAAAATCGAAACCGTAGAAGAACTGCAATTTTTGATTTATTATTTGCTTTTGCAAGATGAATTTGACGAAAAATTAGAAAAATTTTCTTATATTTGGCTAGAAAAAAAGACCGGAAATAGCAAAAAATTCAGCATAAACATTAAAGATCTGGAAACTCTTGAATCATTCAAAATTGCTGAAAAAAATCTTTTTAGCTGGATTCAAAAAATCCAAAACGATGAACTCTGGGAAATTGAAAATTTTAATGAATGCAGAAGTTGCAACTTTGGATTCATTTGTCGAGGAAGCCAAGATACATTTTGATTAAAATGCGCTCGTAGCTCAGCTGGATAGAGCAACTGACTACGAATCAGTAGGTCGTGCGTTCGAATCGCGCCGAGCGCGTTTTTTTTGTATAAATTGTTTCGAATTACTCCCACACCACCTATATTTTCCTTATTAAAAAAATGCGAGGGGTTTATGGATACACACAACGCTATCAACGTGAATATTTACGACGGATTTCCCAAAAAAGAAATATCTTTTATTGATTTATCCCCAAGTTTGGCAGATGGGAAATTGCTGTTGGAAATAATCGAAAAAATGTCTGCTAATATCCCTGATGACATAGATTTTATAATAAGTCCGGAATCTCGAGGATTTATTTTCGGAGTTCCGGTAGCTGCTACAAAAAAAGTTGGTTTTTTATCTGTGCGAAAATCTGGCAAATATCCGCAAACCGAAGTAAGTAAAGTCATGTACAAAACAGAATATTCTGAAGATGTATTGGAAGTGATTACGCAAGATTTGCATTGTAAAAAATTATGGTTTGTCGACGATATTTTTGCAACCGGCGGCACGTATCGCGCTATAAACGAATTGGTTACCAAATTAGGAGGAACGATTTTAGGTGGATCTATCGTGTACGATATCGAAATAAATAATCCTCCTGAAAATTTTTATTTTGCGTATAATAAAAATCATTTAAATATAATTAAGAGAGTAAACATAAATGAAAAACTTCAAAATATTAGTTGCAACTGAATCAGAAAAATTAGCGCTAATTCCCGAAGAATATTGGGACGACACGATTATCACTGGAATGGGGTTCAGGAATGTCATTAGATCAATTAGTGGGCTATTAAAAAAAGACAAAAAAATTTTAGAAAATAGGTTTATTAATATCGGATTTGCAGGTTCAATTCATGGAAAGATTGGCGACTTGTACGAAGTTGAGTATTGCGAAACAATTGGCAAACATATTTATTATAACCTTCAAGATGGAAGCGATATAGTAAAACTCTTGCCAAAATTGCATCATCTAAAAAAAGCAAATTGTTATACGGCTTTTGATTTTGTGACGGCTGTTGACGAAAATTCTATAAAAGTATTAAACGACAATGCAGTCATATTTGATATGGAACTTGCTGCTATTCTCTCTTTTAATTCTAACGCCAACGCTTATAAAATCGTTTCAGACAATTTAGAGGAAGACAGCTACAAAGACGCTTTAAAAGCAAGTTATGTGGAAAATATAAGAAATATTATCAATCAACATTTTGCATCTTAAAACGAAAATACAAAATCTCTAAATTTTATCACTTCCAAAATCCTTCCTTTTAAAAAATCATAAAAATTTTTGGATTAAAAAAATAAAAAACGAGGTTTCATTTTGCAAAATATTGAAAAAAACAAAAATACTCCGACGGATGAACAACAAAAAGCAATTGAAACTATTTCGGGAATCGTTTGTCTGAGCGCCGGGCCCGGTTGTGGAAAAACTTTTGTTTTAGTGAACAGATATTTTAAGATCGTCGAGACTCTACTAAAAAACGGCGTGAAAATAGAAAAAGCTTTACAAAAAATTTTGGCTGTTACATTTACGAACAAAGCAACTGCCGAAATGAAACAGCGGATTTCGAAATTTCTGGAAAACTTTGATATTGAAGGGAAAAAATTGGAGTTTTCTGAAGTCGAACGCTTGAAAAATAATGTCAATATTTCCACGATCGATTCGTGGGCGACTTCATTTTTGCGAGATTCAGTTTTGGAAACAAATTTAGATTTGCGTCCGGATTTCGAGATGATTTCCGAAGTTTCAGCAAAAATGTATTTTCTAAATTTTGCAAAAAAATTTTTCGATTCTTACGATGAAAAAAAATTATCGCATCTAGAACTCCACAAAAATCCAATCGAGTTATTCAAAGAAATTTATCAATTCATCCAGTCTCTAAAATCTCGTCTGATTATTCCTGAAAAGTTTTGGGAAATTACACAAAAATCTGAAGCAAACGACGAAATAATTTTAAGCCTTGCGGAATTTATCAAGGATTTGTACGCAGATTTTAACGGCTGGATGCTCGAACGCAATTATTTGGTTTTTGCAGATTTGCTTTTTTACGTCAACCAAATTTTTGTGACTAATTCAGCAGTCCTAAAAAACTACGCGAAAAATATCGACTACATTCTCGTCGATGAATATCAAGACATAAACGATGCTCAGGATTATATTTTACGTTTTTTGAGTCAAGCTTGCAAAAAAACGCAGCATGAAAATTACTTTCTCGTCGGCGATATTGGACAATCGATTTATGGATTTAGAAACGCGAATTACAAGAACATGCTTGAGTACAAAAATTCGAAATCGGATCACAGCCTTAATTTGTCAAAAAACTTTCGCTCGACAAAAAATATTGTAGATTTCACAAATTTGTATTTTGCAAAAAATTCTGAAACGAAAATTTATCAAAATTTAGAAGCTGAAAGCTCTGAAATTGGCGAAAAAGTTTCAATCATTTTGGCTGATTCAAAAGACGACGAAGCTGCAAAAATTGCTCTAAATATTCAAAATTTGATTACAAAAAATGAATGCGAATTTTCTGATATTAAAATTTTGCTAAAAAAAATGTCAGACGTTTGGAAATACGCGCTTGCTTTGGAAAAACGCAATATTCCGTTTATTATTCTCGGAGGAAGCGATTTTCAATCGCGGCCGGAAATTCGATTTTTTATGAGCATTTTCAAAATTTTGGCTAATCCAAACGATGAAAAAGCGCATTTTATAGTTATGACGCATCCAATTTTTAACTTCAAAAATTTTGAACTCGCCATTCTAAAAAGCCTAATTTCTGAAAAATATGTTACGATTTTTGAGACGCTAAAGTTGAATCTCGAAGCAGAAACTGACAAAATTGACGAAAATTTTAAACAAAAAATTAAATTTTACATTGATTTTGTGGAAAAATTTATTGACGAAAATTTCGATAAAAACATAATGCAAATTTTCAAAAATTTGCAGATTGATCCGAATTTTAAGAATTTTCTAGATAGTTTAGAAAAAATAGAATATTTACAAACAATTGACAGTATAAAAAAATTTAAAATCTTGGTTGATCAATACGAAAAAGAACGTTATTTTTTTAATATTTCGGATTTTTTGAAATATTATGAGGCTTGTCAAGAGGAAGGATTTAGTGTTTTTACAGACGGAAACAACGTAAATGAATACAAATCCGTTGTTTTGATGACAATTCACAGCTCGAAAGGGCTTGAATTTCCGGTCGTTTTTTTGTCAGGTTTTACTGCTCCTAGCAACAAATCGCGAAGTTTACATTTTGACGAGAAAAAAGGCCTGATCGTGAATGTTGACGCGAAAAAATTAAAAGCTCAAAATAGGATTGATTTCTATGGCGAGATACTAAAAGAAAAACTAAAACAGGAAGCAAGAGAGGAAGAAGAACGCGTTTTTTACGTTGGAGCAACTCGCGCAAAAAAAATGCTTTTTATCTCGAACTCGCTGGCTTATAAAAAATTTAACGAATTTATTTACAAAATTGTTGACGTCGACGAAAAAAAAATAAAGCCAGAGTTCGAAAATTTTGTAAAGCTGGATAATGCAAATTTGAAAGAAAGCAAAATTTTTACAATAAGCAAGTTAGAAACAAAAGTTGAAAATTTTAATTGCTCAAAAAATATTGCGAATCGTCTTGAAAAAAATTCTTTTAAACAAAAAATCTCAAAATTTTTTTATTCTGTAAGCGAACTTGAAACTTATCAAAAATCTCCTCGCGAATATTTTCTTAAATATCAAAAAAATTTAGATTTTGAGTTGGAATTTCCAGTCGATACTGAATCTCTTGAGCGTTACAAAAAAAATATTTCAGAGTTTCAAAATATGCAGATTTTTGGAAATATTGTTCACAAATTTTTGGAAAAATTTTTTGATAATTCACAGAAAAATTCAATAGTTTTTGAAAATTCAAAAAACATAAAAGATTTTTTTATTAAAAAATTTAGGCTTGAGAATTTTGAAATTGACGAGTTTTATCGAGATAAAATCGAAAAATTTTTAGATTGGTTTTTGGCGTATAAAAAGCAAAATTTGAAAATTTTGGGAGTAGAAAAAAATTTTAATTGGAACATTGGAACAGCTTTTGTGAGGGGAAAAATCGACAGAATAGACGAAATTGCGCCAAATACAATTAGACTGATCGACTACAAAACTGGCGAAAAAATTCGAGACAAAGATTACGAATTTTCTATGAATGTTTATGCTCTGGCTTGTGAGGAGATTTGGGGTTACGAAGTTTGCGAAATGAAAATAATTTATCCTTTTGCGAATAAAGAAATTGCCGTCACAAAGTCGGATAAGAATTTGATAAAAAATAAAATAATTGAAACGATAGGGGGGATTGAAAGAATGGTTTTTGCAAGTTTAGTTGTCGAGGCATGACTTTAGCGAATCGCCTCGGTCTTCACCTATTTTTCGTCCTAAAGATTCAGCCATTTCGTATAAATTTTGCGTTATAGTTTTAGCGTCTTCGGTCAGACATTTTTTCCCGGGATAAATCTCGTAGAGTTTTTTGTAAGTGTGAGGGGTGTAGTTTGGCATGATCACGTTTGCTCCGAGTGTCAAAGCCTTGATCCTATAATCCTCGCCCATGCTTCCAAGAGCGCTTGTTGCCGGTATATGAGCATTTTTCGATGTTATCCTCGTAAGCGCCAAAACCTTAAAAACTAAATTTACATCAGCTTTTGACTCGCTAGACAGCAAAGTTTCCGGATGTGGTAAAAATGGACTTACGCTAAGCATATCGTACTCGTTTTCGGCGAATTTCTGCAAATCAAACGCCAAATCTTCGAAAGTCTGGCCTTTCAAACCCACAATATTTCCGGATCCAACTTGAAATTTCAATTTACGCAAATTATCCAAACATTCAATTCTATTTTCAAAACTCATAGACGGATGCAACCTTTCGTACAATTTTTTGTTAAAAGTTTCAATTTTTAAAAGATAGCGATCAGCTCCAGCATTTTTCAAAATTTCATATTCTTCAAAAGTTTTTTCGCCGAGTGAAAGAGTAATCGCAAGCTCCGGGTATTTTTTTTTAACAGTTTTTATAATCTCAGCAATCCAATAAATATCGATTTTTTGTTCGCCGGATTGCAAAACTATCGTCTTGATTTTGTCTTGAACTATCAAGTCAACGCTTTCAAAAATTTCAGAAGATTTTAGAGTATAGCGCTCGAGCTTTGTGTTGTTTTTATTTAGGCCGCAGTAGGTGCAAGTTTTATCGCAACAATTGGAAATTTCTATGAGCCCGCGCAAATAAATTTTATTGCCGACATATTTTTGCCGAATTTCGTCAGCAAAATCATAAATTTCTTGTAGATATTTTGGCTCAGAAACTGCAAGCAAAAAAACTAAATCTTTTATATTTGGGATTTTTGATTGGAAGATTTGTTTTAATAAATACGAAATTTTCATTTAGGCTTTTGGGAAGTTTTATAGTCGACGCCTATTACATAAGATTTGTCTTTTAAAGTAAGGCTTTTGAAATATAATGTTTTGTAAATTTTTAAATTAGAACCCGGTTCTACATGCGTATAAACCAAGCTTAATGTTTCATTTTTATTTTCTTCTGCAAGTTTCAAATATTTTTTTACTATAAAATCGCCGGATGCGTCCTTAAATTTAAGAATATTTAAATTTTCAAAAAATGTATTTTTAGAATCAAAAAGCTGAACGCCGTTTCCTTCAGTGATAAAAAATCTTAGATTTTTGTAGAAAAATAGATTGTGTTCGCGAATTGTAGAAATAGCAGAATTTATGTCTGTGCTTTCCGACAAAAAATTATACGCAATATCCAAAGTTTCATTAGCAAATTCCGGATGCATTTCGAGATTAACACCAACTACTCCCAAAATATATTCAATATTATTGTTTTTAAATCTCGTGATGTAAGCGGATTTCCAAGTAGGAAACAGTTTGTTTTGTGAGGAAGAATTTTTTATGTAATGAACCCAGCCTTTGTTATTATTAAAATCTAGGGTTACAAGCATATTTTTAAACATTGGCTGTCCAAATAAGTCTTTCATATAATTAATATTTTTTTGTTCAAAACCATGAATTACTTTATCAATTACAAGAATTCCTGTTTTAACTTCAATCAAAAAAATATTATTTACATTTTTTGTTAATTCTTTGAAACTATCGATTGTATTTTCAGCAAGAAAATCTGTATATTCGTCAGATAAATATTTTATTTCGTAAATTTGAGAACTTTTATTTTTGGCATTAATAGATATAGCGTCCGGAAAAATTACTGAATAAGCAACTATTACTTTCTTGTCGTTTAATACCGCAGTTTGGTAATAAATACTTTTTAAATATGCGTTTTTTTCATCATTTTTCTCTTCATAATAGTTCATCCAGCCAGAATTTTTTGACAGCGATAAATTAATAAGATTTTTTATATAAGGAGCTCCTGTAAAATCATTTAAATTTAAAATATTTATCTGTTGAGGAGAAAATTTTGCCGAATTAAATAAAACGTTTCCCATATTATCAAGAATAAACAGAAAATTTTCAGCACAAAAAAAATCATGAGTTCTGTTCCTTATCATAGAAAAAGCCAAATTACCTTTTTCTTTTATCAAATGAACAATTTTCTCGACTTCATCGACTACAAACTCAGGCTCCAGTTTTAAATTAAATCTACCGCTAGCTACAATATATTCTTTTCCTGCCGGAGTCTTTACTTTTTTGGAATAAATTATTTTATAATTTTGGTTTAGATTTTTTAAATTTTTACACGAAGTATAAACCCAATGTGAGTTGGAATAATCATAATAAGTGTTTTCAAAAACAAACATTTTTTTAAATTTTTCAGTTTCAGAAGCATCATTTGAAATGTTGCAATCATCAAGAGGGGGATTAACTATACAAACACCATTTAAATCATAAATATTTATAAAACACTTTTTATTTAACCATTTCGATTTTATATCACTAAAATCAGAGAAAACAGTTTCTCCTTTTTCTTCAATCAATTTTGAAGCTTCATCTACAAGGGTTATAATATCAATAGCTTCTTGATTTTTATATGAATACAAATTTGGAAAGGAAAATAAAAATAATAAAAAAACTATAAAACTTATGTTTCTCATAATTTTTTTTATTAAATCTCCTTAATAATTTATTTTATAATAATATGATTACGACTCATAAAAAGCAAGCTTTTTTTCTAAATATTTTTTAGAATCAAAAATTAGCCATTTTTAAAACAGTTTTCATAAAAATACACTTTTTAAAATTTTTTTAACGTAAATAAGCTTAAATAGAATGAAAAACAAATAACAACTAACAACTCTAAAACAAAATGAAAATTTTCTAAACAATACAAAACACAAAACTTAAAATAATAACGTCATATAATATATATTATGTTAACTTTTATAATAATTTTTTAATTACAAATTAAATAATACAAACACAGAAAAACATTTTAAATAAAGGATAATTTAAATTTATTTAACATAAGTTCTTAGATAAAGTTTTAAGATTAGAATTTTTTAGGCTAAATTTTAATGTAAAAAAAATAAATCAAAAAAATTTGTAATTTGAAAATTTAATTACTAAAATGCTGCTTTAAATTTTGAGGAAATAATGATAAAAAAAATAAAAATCAAAAATCTTGAATTTCAAAATAATTTGTTTTTAGCTCCACTAGCCGGGATTAGCGTCAAACCTTTTCGCGTCAATGCCAAAAAATTTGGGGCAGGTCTCGTTTTTAGTGAAATGATTTCAAGTTATGGACTCGTCTACAACAACGAAAAAACATTTAGAATGCTTGATGTATTCGACGAAAAAGAAAAACCTGTTTGTGTGCAAATTTTTGGAAATGATGCGAAAATTTTAGCGGATGCTGCCGTGATTTTAGAGGAAAAAGGCGTTGAACTGATAGATATAAACATGGGGTGCCCAGCAACAAAAGTCGTAAATTCCGGTTCCGGATCTGCGATATTAAAAGACCTAAAAAAGGTAGAAAACATTGCAAAATCTGTTCGCGCCAAGGTCAAAATACCCCTCACTGCCAAAATACGAGCTGGCTGGGATTTGGAAAATGTAAATGCTGTTGAGGTTTCAAAAATTTTAGAAAATGAAGGATTTGATTTGATTACAGTTCATGGACGCACAAAAACGCAAAAATTTAATGATTTTGATTGGCGGACAATACAAATGATCAAAAACAAAATAAAGATCCCTATAATTGGAAATGGCAACATATTTTCACCTAATGACGCAAAAATGATGTTTGAAGAAACGAATTGTGATGGATTTATGATTGGAAGAGCGAGTCTCTCAAATCCTTGGATTTTCAGACAAATCCTTGAGCTTGAACAAAAAGGAAAGTTTGAGGAAATTTCGCCAAAAGAAAGATTGGATTATATCAGAAGTTTTGCGGAAGATTTTGTTAATTACACAGGTGAACAATATGGGATTTTTGAGGTGAGAAAATTTTTGATTTGGCTCGCGAAAGGATTACAAAACGCAAAATATTTAAAAGAAATAATCTGCAAAATGGAATCTATAGAAGAATTAAACCTGGCTCTCAAGTAATTTTTTATCTACAATCACGCTTACAAAATTCAAAGAATTAATTTTTTCATATGGCTCAACATTCACGCTTTCAATATTCGCATTTTTATCAAAATTAATCGATTTAATCTGCCCGATATAAATTCCATACGGAAAAATCCCACCGAGCCCGGAAGTGATAATGATATCTCCAGTTCTGAAATCATTCTTAAAATACGTCTGAATCGGACTCATTTTGAGAAGTGTAGAATTATCTCCTGCAATAATGCCGTACAAGTTTCTTGCCGGAGCAAAAGCAATGATGTTTGACGATACATTTGTAACAAGTAAAACTTTTGAATAATGCTTGTAAGTTTCTATAATCTGCCCGACTAAAATCTGAGATCCGTTTTCATGGGTAATTACAACATTTTTCTTTTTTATTCCGTCTTTTTCGCCCTTATTGATAATAATTACAGAAAACCAATCGTCAATAGTTCGACCAATTACTCGACATTCAATTTGATTATTACCATTTTTTACGTTAAGGTTTACAATTTTTTTTAATTCAATATTTTCTCGCTCCAAAACAGAAAGTTTACTTTTTAAAATTTTATAGTTTTGGACTTGTTTCTCAAGAGCAAAATTGTTTTGATAAGCATTTAAAATTGAGTGGATATTTTCGATTTTGTACTTATTGGAATTTAATAACGCTGACAATCTTTCTTGAAATGGAAAAAATATAAAGTTTATACCATTTTTCAGCCAAAAAATAGGTTTTGTTCCATCCACAAACATTAAAATAACACTAAAAAATAGCATAAAAAAATAAAGCTTATAGTTTGTTTGGAATATTTTTTTTGGCAAAAAAGATTTTTTTAAAATTTTACTGTTTTTTAACATGAAAATTTCCCAAGACTTTTTTCGCGAATTTTAAAATTGATAAAATAATTTGATTTTTTAAGATGTGAAAATGTAGATGTTCGAAAGGATTTTATTACGTATATTGCAGTTGAACGAATCTGCGATTTTTTTCGATTTCTTCTAAATATCTTCCGGCTCCCAGCACAACGCAGTCTAACGGATTTTCTGCAATAATGACCGGAAGACCTGTTTCTTTTTTTATGAGCTCGTCTAGCCCTCGCAATAATGCTCCGCCGCCAGATACGACAATTCCTTTATCGACCAAATCAGCTGCAAGTTCTGCAGGCGTTTGTTCAAGTGTAGATTTTATCGAATCAACAACGAGACTAATCGGTTCACTTAGAGCTTCTCGTATTTCGTCTGATGTAATCTCGATAGTTTTCGGCAAACCCGAAATTAAATCTCGACCCTTCACTTCCATCGATAAAGTTTCTTTGATTGGATAAACAGAACCTATGCTTACTTTTATTAATTCTGCAGTTCTCTCGCCGACTAGCAAACTATGTTTTTTTCTAAAATAAAGGGAAATTGAATCGTCAAAATGGTCACCGGCAATTCGAAGCGAATGCGACAAAACCATACCACCCAAAGAAATCACCGCTATTTCCGTCGTCCCTCCGCCGATATCCACAATCATGCTTCCTGACGGTTCATGAATTTTTATATTAGCGCCAATAGCAGCAGCCATTGGTTCGTCTATGAGATAAACTTCTCTAGCGCCAGCTTGCTCGGCTGATTCTTTAACGGCACGTCTTTCGACCTCTGTAATTCCAGACGGAACTCCGATTACAATTCTAGGACTCAATATCGTTTTTTTATTATTAACTTTGCGAATAAAATATCGTATCATTTCCTCGGTAATTTCAAAATCTGCAATTACTCCATTCTTTAATGGTCTTACAGCAACAATATTCTTTGGTGTTCTGCCCACCATTCTTTTCGCTTCTTGCCCAACTGCCAAAACTTCTTTTGAGTTTTGTTCGATAGCTACGACAGACGGTTCTTGAAGAATAATTCCTTTTCCTTTCAGATAAACCAAAGTATTAGAAGTTCCCAAATCCATCCCGAGATCAAATGAAAAAAAATTTAAAAGTTTAGAAGACAATATTTTCACCTTTATTTACAAATCAAAATTTTAGGAAATCAGCTTTATTAAACACATTGGAGCATTGTCTGAACGTCTATTTTCTAATTTCACAAGCTCAACAAAACCACCAACTCTATTATCATATCTACCTATAATTTCATTAAAAAGCTTCAAATACGCATCTTTTTGATGGATATCTTGTCTGATTCTTTTACGAGCAGTCAAATCATTCTTTTTAGCTCTTGAAATCAAAGAATCTATGAAAGCTTTTAGATTTTTTGCCTTTGCTTCAGTTGTTTTTATAGACTCATATTTTATTAAACTACAAGCCATATTTCTAAGAAGCGCAATTCTATGTCCAGTATTTCTATTTAATTTTTTTCCGCCTTTAATTCCGCCCATCCTTTCTTCCTCCAAAATTTCCTTAAATATTTTTTATATCCATTCCTAGATTAAGACCCAATTCTTGTAATTTCTCACGAATTTCATCTAACGATTTTCTACCAAAATTTTTATACGAAAGAAGTTCATTTTCTTTTTTTGAAACCAACTCTTTAATCTTATAAATTTTTGCACTTTTTAAACAATTTGCGCTTCTAACAGATAATTCAATTACCTCTACAGATTGTTCAAACAAATCTTTAATTTTCTCAGCAGAATGTTCTTGTTCAACCTCTTTCTTCTCGACTTTTTCGCTTGAATAACCGACTAAAAGATCTTTGTCTTCCTCAAAATTTATGAAAATATTCATTGAATCTTTCAAAATTTTTGCAGAGTATGCCAAAGCATCTTCTGGTTTTATTGATCCATCAGTCCAAATTTCTATGATCAGTCTATCATAATCGATCAAATGCCCGACTCGAGCACTTTCTACCTCGTAATTTACTTTTATTACCGGCGAAAAAATCGCGTCTATCGCTATTGCATTAACAGGCAACTCCGATTTATCATTTTCCTCAATCGACAAATAACCGCGTCCTCTATTCACATATATTTCCATTTCAAGCTCTGCGTTTATATCCAAATTTGCAATCACGAGTTCCTTATTTATGACTTCAATATTTGAGTTTGAAATGATATCTCCGGCAACAACAGCTCCTCGACCTTTTTTATGAAGCTTTAAAATTTGCAAGTCTTTTGAGTCTGATTTAAAACGAACTTGCTTTAAATTCAAAATTATCTGCATTACATCTTCTGCAACACCCGGCAAAACTGAATATTCATGAGGTGCATTATTGATTTTTACTGCAGTAATTGCATTACCCTCAAGAGAAGACAATAAAAGACGCCTTAAAGAATTTCCAATTGTGTGCCCATATCCTGGTTCAAAAGGCTCTGCAAAAAACTTACCATAAGAATTTGTCAAAGAATTAACATCAGCTTGCAAATTATTTGGAATTACTAAATTTTTTAATTTCATATTTCAAAACCGCCCTTATGAATTTTTTTAAATACAAATACTCTCACAGAATTATTTCAAAAATTATTTCGAGTATAACTCTACTATGAGCTGCTCTTTTACAGGAGTTGTAATATCAGCTCTATTCGGTAACCTTACAACTTTTGCCTCAAAATTTTCTAAATTAATAGTAATCCATGACGGAACTGTTGCAGTATTTACACTTTTACTTTCTTTTAATTCTTTAAAAATCAACATTTCTTGACTATTGTCTTTAATTTTTACAACATCATTTTCTTTAAGTAAAAAAGAAGGCTTGTCTACTCTTTTGCCATTTACTAAAACATGTCCGTGCACAACCAACTGTCTAGCTGAATTTTTAGATTTTAAAAAACCTGTTTTAACTAGAAAATTATCAAGTCTTCTTTCAATAAAGACAAGCAAATTTTCACCAGTCTGACCATCTTTCTTTTCAGCTAACTCAAAATATTTTTTAAATTGCTTTTCCAAAATACAATAATATCTCTTTGCTTTTTGTTTTTCTCTCAATTGTAACCCATATTCCGAAACCCTCATTGACCTAGCTGTTCCATGCTGACCCGGAGCAAAAGCCCGTTTTTCCATAGCACATTTATATGAATTACATCTATCAGCTTTTAAAAATAACTTCAAACCTTCTCGTCTACATAATCTACAAACTGAACCTATATATCTAGCCAACCTAGTAGCCTCCTTAAAAGAATTTTACAATATAATTTTTTAATATATTTTTTTATTATTTTGGCGGGAAAATTACACTCGTCTTTGTTTCGGAGGTCTGCAACCATTATGAGGAAGCGGCGTGATATCCTTTAAAGACAAAATATTTAATCCAACAGCCTGAAGAGCTCTAATACTGGTTTCTCGACCAGATCCAGGCCCTTTTACATTCACTTCAACATTTCTAATCCCTAAATCAAATGCTTTTTTTGCAGCTTGTTCAGAAGCTTGTTGTGCCGCGAAAGGAGTACCTTTTCTGGTTCCTTTAAATCCCAAAGCTCCAGATGATGCCCAACATAACGGTTCTCCAAATTCATTTGTGATAGTGATGAGCGTATTGTTAAAGGAAGATTTTATATAAACTCTTCCATTTACAGTAATCTTTGCTTTTATTTGTTTTTTAGTTTTTTTTACTGATGAAGTATTTTTGCTTACAGCCACTTATTTATAACCCTCCTAGAGTTTAATTTTAAAATTTTTTCCCACGACGAGTTCTAGAGTTTGTCTTTGTTCTTTGTCCTCTGCAAGGCAAATTATTTCTGTGTCTCAAACCTCGATAAGATTTTATATCTTTAAGTCGTCGAATATTTTGGGAAACTTCTCTTCTCAAATCTCCTTCGACTTTATAATTTTTTGTTAAAATATTTGTGATTCGGCCTACTTCTTGTTCTGTCAAATCTTTAACTCGCGTGTCAATGTTCACTTCCGCTTCTTCCAAAATCTTTTGCGACGTCTTCAGACCAACACCATAAACATATGTCAACCCAATTTCAACTCTTTTATTTTTTGGTAAATCTATCCCAGCTATTCTCGCCATATTATAAGTCCTCCGAACTAACCTTGTTTTTGTTTATGTTTTGGATTTTCACAAATCACGCGCAAAACATTTTTTCTTTTTACTATTTTGCATTTAGCACAAATTTTCTTGACTGATGCTCTCACTTTCATAAAGATATTTCCTCCGGGTTATTTCCCTCTATAAGTAATTCGTCCTCTCGATAAATCGTAAGGAGACAACTCAATTTTGACAGTATCGCCTGGTAAAATTTTAATAAAATGCATCCGCATCTTTCCAGAAATATGAGCCAAAACTTTATGACCATTTTCTAATTCAACTTTGAAAGTTGCGTTAGGCAAAGCTTCAATAATTGTGCCTTCAACCTCTATTTTTTCAGTATTTACCATAATTTTTTTTGTCCTCTAAAAGCTTGTCAAAATTTCTGGACCATTTTTAGTAACCAAAACAGTATGTTCGAAGTGCGCTGAGTTTGAGCCATCTAACGTCACAACTGTCCAGTCATCACCCAAGATTCCTGTTCGCCAATCTCCAACATTAATCATTGGTTCTATCGCAAAAACCATTCCCTCTTGAATCTTTAATCCGGTTTTTGGAACCCCATAATTCAAAATTTCAGGTTTTTCGTGCAAGCTCGTTCCAATTCCATGCCCGACATATTCTCGTACAACAGAAAAATTTGTTTTTTTTGCAATCGAATCAACTGCGTTTCCAATGTCTCCGAGATAATTATCAACAACGCAATGTTTTATTCCCTCATCCAACGCAAGCTTTGTAGTCTCAATCAGCTTTTTGTCAGACTCAGAAATGTTTTCAATCGGAACTGTAACAGCCATATCCGAAAAATATCCGTCATAACAAATTCCAATATCTATCGACAAAATATCGCCATTTTTCAAAAAACGAGATTTTGATGGAATACCATGAACAATTTCATTATTAATTGAAGCGCAAATACTGGCTGGAAATCCGTTGTAATTCAAAAAAGCTGGTTTTGCGTCTGAATTTAAAATTAATTCGTAAGCAATATCATCTAGTTTTTTCGTAGTAATATTAACTTTTACTTCTTTGAGCAAGTTGCGCATAATTTGGGAAAGAATCTTCCCAGATTTTCGCATTTTATTTTGCTCATCGAAACTTTTTATTAAACTTGGCATTGTTCGCCAACCAAAATTTTTTTTATAAAACTAAAAATAGCTTCAATTGAATTTGAAGCATTGATCACTTCTAGTAAATTTCTCTCTCTGTAAAAATCAACAAGAGGTGCGGTTTCGGATTGATAAATTTTAAGACGATTCAAAATCACATCGTGATTATCATCCATTCGCTGCTCTAACTCACCAAAACAAAAATCGCATCTATTTTCTTTATCTGTTGGATTAAAATAAATATTGTACTCTCTTTTGCAACTCTTACAAACTCTGCGACCGGAAAGCCTTTTTAAAATATCCTCTTCTCTCAAATTTAAGTAAATAACTTTTTTCAGTACAGCGCCGGTTGTTTCTAAATATTTTTCAAACAAGTTAGCTTGATTAATATTCCTCGGAAATCCATCTAAAACATATTTTTTTGATTCTTTTATTTTTTCTAAAACCAAATCAAAAACTAAAGCGTCATTGAGGAAAAAACCTTTTGAAATAATATCGTTTATTTTTTGTCCTAATTCGCTTTTTTCATTAATAATTTGCCTCAACAACTCACCGGATGAAATATGAGTATAACCTAATTCATCTACAAGTAATTTTGCTTGAGTTCCCTTCCCACTGCCTGGCACACCAAATAAAATTATGAATTCTTTCATTTTGAATTAAAATATCGTCCGCGGATCCTGCCGCTATCCATGAAGCCTTCATAGCGCCTAGTAATCAAGTGCGATTCTAATTGTCCCATTGTATCTAGTCCGACTCCAACCGCAATTAACAAAGCTGTGCCGCCAAAATGAAATGGGATATTGAAAAATGCTCGCAAAATATCAGGCATAATAGCAAGAAGCGCAATAAAAATAGCACCAAAAAAAGTTATTCTTATCAAAACGTATTCTATATATTTTGCAGTTGGTTCGCCAGGTCTTACTCCTGCAATAAAACCACCGGATTTCTTCATATTTTCCGCTAAATCGTTAGGATTGAAAGTGATGGAAGTATAGAAATAACAGAAAAAAATGATAAGGGCAGCATAAATAATGTGATATAGTATCCCTGCGTGTGACCAAAGAGCCAGTATTTTTTTTGACATAGGTTGGTCCGGGAAAAACTGCGCTATTGTGAGCGGAAAAGAAATAATCGAAACTGCAAAAATAACCGCTATTACTCCTGATTGATCGACTTTAATTGGCAAAAATGAAGTTTGCCCGCCAACCATTTCATTCCCAGAATAACGTTTCGGATATTGAATAGGGATTCTTCTCTGGGCTTGCTCAACTCTCACAACTAAGGCCGTAGCAATCAAAATTATCGCAGTGATAATTAGGACGGTAAAAATAGAAATTCCCTCGCTCTGCAATAATAAGAATATATTTTTTATGGCTCCTGGAAGTCTATCGATAATTCCAGCAAAAATAATCATTGAAACACCATTTCCAATGCCTTTTTCAGTAATTCGTTCTCCGAGCCACATTATAAAAACTGTTCCTGTAGTCAAAGTAATAACAGAAATTAATTGAAATTTCAGTCCAGATTCTAAAACAACCGGACTTCCGTTAGGAGCCTTCATTGCCATTATCATAAAAGTGAGTCCAAAAGATTGAATTAATCCCAAAATCAAAGTCCCATATCTTGAAATTTGGATTAATTTTTTTCTGCCTTCTTCCCCTTCTTTCGATAGTTTTTCAAAATAAGGAATTATCGTTTGCAACAAAGACACGATAATTGAAGTGTTAATATAAGGCATAACACCCATAGAAAAAATAGAAAATTTATTGAGGGCCCCACCGGAAAACATATCCAAGAAACCAAATAAAGTATTATTTTGATTTGCAAAAAAAGCTCTCAGTGCAGTACCATCAATTCCAGGAGTTGGGATAGCTGTTCCAATTCTGTAAACAATAATTATAGCTAAAGTAAAAAAAATCTTTTTTCTCAGTTCTTTAATTTTAAAAACTTCAGACAAATTTTTTATCATACGACCTCTTTAAGAAGTTAAGCTATTATTGTGATTACACCTTTTGCTTTTTCGATTTTTTCTTTTCCAGCTTTTGAAACCGCATGTGCTTCGATTTTTTTTGCTTTTTCTAATTCGCCATTCGCCAAAATCTTAATCTTTTGATTTTTAGTAATAATTTTCTTTGAAATATAATCATCCAAAGTAATTGTTTCTTTACTGCCAAAAATTTTATTTATTTGAGAAAGATTCAAAGAAACAACATCTTCTTTAAAATTAAAATTAGAAAAACCACGTTTCGGGAGACGTCTCATCAAAGGCATTTGTCCACCTTCAAATCCTACTCTAACCCCTCCTCCTGCTCGTGAATTTTGACCATTTGATCCTCTTCCACAAGTCTTTCCGTTTCCACAACCATAGCCTCGCCCAACTCTTTTTCTATTTTTTTTTGATCCGATCGCCGGTTTTAATTCTGACAATTTCATTCGCTTTCTCCCAAGTTAATTAATTTTTCTTAAATCATTCACTACTTGTTTAGTCTGAAGCTCACTCAAAGCTTTCAAAGTCGTATAAACAACATTGAATGGATTGTTACTTCTGAGCGATTTACTTAAAATATCTTTATATCCTGCTGCCTCTAAAACTGCTCTTACAGCGCCACCGGCAATAATCCCGGTACCAGGCGCAGCTGGTTTCAATAAAACTCTTCCTGCTCCAAACTCGCCAACTATATCGTGCGGAATTGTTGTTCCTTTAATAGGCACAGTAATCATAGTTTTTTTTGCTCGTCTTACTGCTTTTTTTATAGCTTCCTGAACTTCTTTCGCTTTTCCAACTCCACATCCAACCTTCCCTGCTTCATCTCCTACTACAACCAAAGCGCTAAATCCAAACCTTTTTCCACCTTTTACAACCTTGGTAACTCGATTTACAGTCACAAGATTTTCTTTATAATTTTTCTCACTAGTTTCTGTAATTACCTGAGCTGCATTTTGTTCAGTGTTTTCTAAATTTGCTGCCTCTTTCACTCAAAATACTCCTTAGTTATAATTTTTTAAAAATCTATACCTTTGCTACGAACAGCATCGGAAAAAACTTTAACTTTCCCATGATATAAATAACCGTTTCTATCAAAAACAATTTTCTTTACACCCAATTCTTGCAATTTCTCTCCAACAAACTCGCCAAAAAGTTTACAAGATTCGATATTTTTTTTGTTTTTTTGTTTATCGAAAAGTTCATTATTAAGAGTAGAAAAAGCTTTTAATGTATGACTTGTAGCATCATTTATGATTTGTGCATATAAATAATTCAAAGATTTTACAAAAACAAGTCTAGGCCTTTCGCTATTTCCTTCAATTTTCTTTCTAATTCTAAATTTTCTTACTTGCCGACGAACTTCTTTATTTCTTGTTAATTTCTTATCCATAAAAAATATCCTCTTCTATTTTTTGCTTGAAGCAGCTGATTTTCCTGCTTTTCTAATAATCTTTTCACCAAGATACATGATTCCTGTTCCTTTGTAAGGCTCAGGCGGACGAATCGCTCTAATCGTAGCAGCTATCTCTCCTACTTTCAATTTATCAAAACCTTCGACAGTCAACTGATTTGTTTTAGCATCTATAGAAATGTTTATTCCATCAATTATGTCTATTTCTACTGGGTGAGAATAACCTACATTTAAGACAAGCTTTTTTCCGGCAACATTAGCTTTAAAACCTATGCCTTTTATTTGCAAAACTTTCTGGAAGGGCTTTTGAAATCCATTTACCATATTTGCAATTAAATTTCTCACCAAACCATGCAAAGATTTCACTCTATTTTCTTCACTATTTCTAGTTAAAGTTATTTTATTATTTTCATATTTTAATTTTATTTCACTTGGAATTTCTGTCTCAAGTGAATGTTTTCCATTCGAGACTTTTATAGAATCTGAAATTTCAACTTTTAGATTACTCGGAACAATAATTTCTTTTTTACCTATTCTACTCATAAATTTTTACCAATCCTTTACCAAATATATCCTATTATTTCGCCACCGATATTTTGTTTTTTCGCTTCTCGTCCAGTCATTAAACCTTTTGAAGTAGATAAAATAGTAACACCTAGCCCGGATCTGATCTTAGGAATTCTAGCTACATCTTTATAAATCCTTAAACCCGGAGTACTTACTCTTTTTATTCCTGTGATCACTTTTTCTTTATTTTCGCCATATTTCAAAGCAATTCTCAATACTTTTTTGTTTTTTTCTTCAACTTTATTGTAATTTTTTATAAAACCTTCTTTTTTAAATATCTCAAGGATTTGCTCCTTAAATTTTGAAGCCGGAACATCTAAACTTTCGAATAATTTTGCATTTGCATTGCGAATACTAGTAAACATATTTGCGATTGGATCTGTAACTGACATTTTGCCTCCATTACCAACTTGCTTTTTTTACACCAGGGATTTCAGCGCTATAAGCTCTTTCTCTGAAACAAATTCTGCATAGCCCGAAATCTCCCATATACCCTCGAGGTCTTCCACAAATTCTACATCTGTTATAATTACGAGTAGAAAATTTTTGTTCTCGTTTCTGCTTTACTATTAAACTTTTTTTCGCCACTTAGAATTTCCCTCCGTTTATTTTTTCTTTTTAAATGGCATTCCCATATTTTTTAACATTTCTCGGTTCTGCTCTATATTTTTCTGTGAACAAACAAAAGTAATATTCATTCCTCTTGCTTTGTCTGATTTATCTAGATCGATTTCAGGAAAAATATATTGCTCTTTTATCCCCAAATTATAATTTCCATTTTGATCAAAAGCATTTGGATTCAAACCTTGAAAATCCCTAATTCTAGGAATAGAAATATTTATGAGCCTATCTAAAAATTCATACATTTTCTTCCCTCGTAAGGTCACCATACAACCTATAGCCATGCCTTCTCGTAATTTAAAATTAGAAATTGATGTTTTTGCCTTAGTCACCAAAACTTTCTGCCCAGAAATAGCAGTTAGTTCGCTAGTAGCAATTTCCAAAACCTTTGGATTATCTTTTGCCTCACTCAATCCTATATTTAAAACTATTTTGGTGAGTTTTGGGACTTCCATCACGTTTTTATAATTAAATTGCTTCATCAAATTAGATACGACTTTCTCTTTATACTGCGTAAGTAAACGACTCATCTTTTGATACCTTCCATACTAAATTATAATTTCACCACATTTCTTGCAGACTCGAACTTTTTTTGCATCACTTAAAACATCATTTTTGATTCGAGTAGGTTTACTGCATTTCGAACAAACTAACATTAATTTTGAAATATTGATAGGAAATTCCTTTTCAATTATTCCACCCTCGTTTTGTTGAGATTTTTTTGTTGTTTTTTTCATTAAATTAACTTTTGAAACAATTACTTTATTTTCAGAAGGAAATGATTTTAGAACTTCTCCAATTTTCCCCTTATCCTTTCCGCTCAAAACAATTACTTTATCATTTTTTTTAATATGCATAATAAAAACCCTCTTTATAAAACTTCAGGAGCTAAAGATATAATTTTCATGTAATTTTTGTCACGCAATTCACGAGGGATTGGCCCAAAAATTCTAGTTCCACGCGGTTCATTATTGTTATTTATTACCACTGCTCCATTTTCATCAAATCTTACGTATGATCCATCATTTCTTTTATAAGTTCTTTTCATTCGAACAACAACAGCCTTTACAACATCTCCCTTTTTAACAGCGGCACCAGGCGTTGCATCTTTAACAGCAGCAACTATGATATCGCCAATAGTGGCATATCTTTTCTTAGAACCACCCAAAACCTTTATACACATTATTTTTTTTGCACCTGAATTATCTGCGACATTTAACATTGTTTGTTGTTGTATCATTTTTATTTCTCCATTTACTAGATCATCTCTTAAACAAAAAACTTACTGTCTAATCTCGAGGAATACCTGAAATTGAAACTTAATTTTTTATTATAACAAATTTTTATATAAAATAACAAGGAAAATATACTGACAATCAATCAGAAATTTTTTCTATTACCTCAAGAATTTCCCAAGACTTTCTTTTACTCATTGGTCTTTTGTAAATAATTGAAACTATATCTCCAATCTTTGTCTCGTTTTTTTCGTCATGTGCCATAAATTTTGTTGTTTTAGTAACGATTTTTTCATAAAGCGGATGTTTTACTTTTCGTCTTATTTCAACAACTCTAGTTTTATCCATTTTGTCGCTTACGACTTTGCCTTGTAATTTTTTTTTCTTTTTTGTTTCCATTAAATTTCTCCAGCTATTTCAGCTCTTTTATTATAGTATTAATTCTAGCAATTTCTTTTTTTATATTGGATAATTCCATTGTATTTTTTAACATAGTTGTTTTATGTTTAAAAGCCAGCTTGAATTTTTTCTCTTGTAACTCTTTTAATTTAGCAGTTAATTCGACTTTTGACATTTGTCTCATTTCTGTAATCTTCATATTTTATACCGCCTGTTTTTTTATAAACCTGGTTTTGATTGGCAATTTGTGCGATGCTAAAGCCATTGCTTCTTTTGCTGTTTCTTCAGTAAGTCCATCAATTTCAAATAAAATCCTACCAGGCTTTACAACAGAAACCCAAAATTCTGGAGCTCCTTTCCCTTTTCCCATTCTAGTTTCCGCAGGTTTTTTGGTGACAGATCTGTCAGGAAAAACTCTAATCCAAAGTTTTCCGCCTTTTTTTGCATATCTGGTCAAGGCGATTCTAGAAGCTTCTATTTGCTGGCTCTTTACCCAACCCGGCTCTAACGCCTGCAAACCAAATGTTCCAAACGATATATAGCTTCCGCCTTTTACCTTTCCTTTCATTCTGCCTCGTTGCAATTTTCTATATTTTACTCTTTTAGGCATTAACATTATTTTTTCTCTCCTACGCTAATTTTTAAAGTCCATGTCTGAATTATACGCTTTGTCAAATCCTTTCTTTGATGTTTCAACGTCGTCTTCAAGAACCGGTCTTTCTAAAAATTCTTTATTAAAAATCCAAACTTTTATACCAATTTGTCCATAGGTAGTGTAAGCTTCGGAAAATCCATATTGAACATCTGCTCTAAAAGTTTGAAGTGGAACACGTCCTTCTCTAGCCCATTCACTTCTAGCTATTTCAGCACCTCCAATTCTTCCGGATATCATAATTTTTATACCTTGAGCATTCATTTTCATTACTTTTTCCATTGCTTTTTTCATTGCGCGTTTATATGAAACTTTCTTCTCGATTTGCAAGGCAATGGTATCTGAAACTAATTGCGCATCAATCTCAGGCTTTTTTACTTCCAAAATATTCACAAAAATCTTTTGATTTGTAATTTTTTCGACATTTTTTTTCAAATTTTCAACATCTACACCCTTTTTACCTATTATCATTCCAGGCCTAGCAGTATTGATATTAAGTTTTATGTATTTTCCAGCCCTCTCAATCCCAACTGATGAAATTCCAGCATTTCGATACCTTTTTTTAACAAAATCTCTAATTTTTATATCTTGCTCTAAAAAATCCACATAATTTTTTTTGTTAGAATACCATTTTGAATCCCAACTATAAATATATCCCAATCTCAGTATCTTTGGATGAACTTTTTGTCCCACGTACAGAATCCTCCCTTTTAGCCTATTAACTCAAGTTTTAATGTAACACTACAGGTCTTTTTTCGTATAAGCATTGCAGACCCTCTTGCTCCAGGTCTTACTCTTTTCATAGTTGCACCTTGATTGACAAAGGCTTCTTTTATCAAAACCCTATCCGGGCTTTCTTTCAAATTATTAACACCAGACTTGACAGCTTTTAAGATCTCAGGAGAAACGGCCTTGTTTGTGAAAGTCAAAATACCAATTGCTTTATCAGCTCTTTTCCCTCGAATTAAATCTAGCAATAAACCTGCTTTTCTCCAGCTTGTTTTTAAATACTTAATTTTTGAAGTTGTAGTCATTTTTTATTTTCCTTTAGTGGTAGTTTCTTTCTTTTTTTCACCATGGCCACGATACGTTCTGGTTGGTGCGAACTCACCCAACTTATGTCCAACCATACTTTCTGTAACGAAAACTGGAAGGAACGTCTTTCCATTGTGAATATTAAAAGTATGTCCGACAAAATCTGGTGAAATAGTCGAACTTCTAGACCAAGTTTTTATGGGTTGTTTTTTGCCACTTTGCTCTATAGCTTCAATTTTTTTTACCAAGTTTACATTTATAAAAGGACCTTTTTTGGTGGATCTACTCATATTTTTACCTCTTATTTTGCGTTTCTTCGCCTTACAATAAATTTATCAGAATATTTACTTTTTCTAGTTTTATAACCTTTTGTAGGTTGATTCCAAGGAGAGCGTGGATGATTATTTCCTTTGCTCTTTCCTCGTCCACCACCATGAGGATGATCTACTGCGTTCATGGCAGTTCCTCTAACTGTAGGTCTTATACCCATATTGATTTTTCTTCCGGCTTTTCCAAAAACCACATTTTCGTGATCTATATTCCCAACTTGACCTATCGTCGCAATACATTCTTTTGCTACAAGTCTTACTTCGCCTGAAGTCATCCTAAGATGAACAAAATTTCCTTCTTTTGCCAAAAGCTGTATATATGCACCAGCTGATCTAGCAAGTTGGCCTCCCCGCCCTCTTTTCAGCTCCACATTATGAATCAACGTTCCATCTGGAATGGCATACATAGGTAAAGCATTTCCAGTTTTTATAGCTGCGTCTTCTCCACTCATTATTTTGTCTCCAACCTGCAAACCAAGCGGATGTAAAATATATCTCTTGTCTCCATCGCGATATTGTATCAAAGCAATATTTGCGCTTCTATTTGGATCGTACTCAACACTTAAAACCTTTCCTTCAATTCCAAAATTATTTCTCTTGAAATCTATTACTCGATATCTGTTCTTACTTCCACCACCTTGATGCCGCACAGTAATAGTACCGGTATTATTTCTTCCAGCTCGTTTTTTATTCGGTCTTAATAATGATTTCTCAGGACCAACTTTCGTAATTTCTGCAAAATCATTTACAGACATCCCACGTCTACTTGGAGTTGTTGGTTTATATTTCTTTATTCCCATTTTTGCTAAACCCTCTCTTATGCTTCTTCTATGAAACTAATTTTGGCATCTTTTTTAAAAGTCACAATCGCTTTTTTCCAGTCAGATTTTTGCCCTTCAAAGCGTCCCATTCTCTTTTTCTTGCCTAGACAATTTATTGTATTGACAGACACAGCATCGACATTAAATAAATCTTTAAGAGCTTTTTTAATTTCAATCTTTGAAGCATCCTTATGAACCTCAAAAAGATATTTATTGTTTTCTTTCATAAAACTCGTCTTTTCTGTTAAAAGAGGTCTCACTAAAATATTATGTTTATTCAAAATCGCCATTTTTATTTACCTGCCTCGAATTTCTCATTCAAAAAATCAATACTTTCTTTGTCGCAAATCAAGTAATTAGCGTTCATTATATCGTAAATATTTATATCATTCGCATAAACTAGCGACAAATTTTCAATATTTTTTGTAGCTCTAATAAATTTTTCTGCCTTATTTTTTATCACAAATAAAGATTTATTTTGATAAAGCTCAAAATTTTTAAGTATTTGCACAACTTCTTTTGTCTTTCCGGTATTATTTTCAAACAAATTATCAACTGCTATTAATTCCAAATTCTGCGCTTTTAAAAGTAACGCGCTGACCAAAGCCTTTCTTCTTTTTTGTGCAGGCATAGAATAACTGTAATCTCTTGGTTTTGGTCCGAATATAATACCGCCATGTCTCCAAAGAGGAGATCTATTACTTCCAACCCTTGCACGCCCAGTTCCTTTCTGCCTCCAAGGTTTTTTTCCACCTCCAGACACTTCAGCTCGAGTTTTTGTAGAAGAAGTTCCTTGCCTCTGATTTGCTAAATAATTGACAATAGCTTCATGAATCAATTCCAAATTAATTGTATCTTCAGGATTAAAGCTATTCAAAAAATTTATTTTGGAAATTTCGCTGCCTTGGATATTTCTTAACACTAATTCCAATTTTCTCTACCTCTTTTTATTTAGTTTTACTTCGCTTGCCGTAACTTTTCTCTCTTTTTTCTTTTTCAAGAATTTTACTGTTTGCTTAATTTTTAGCAAGCTACCATTAATTCCAGCGCAAGAACCTTTGACTAAAAGTAATCTTTCTTCCGGCTTTACGTCTACAATCTCCAGTTTTTGAACCGTAACATTGTCTCCTCCGCATCTTCCAGCCATTCTTTGCCCCTTAAAAACTCTCGACGGATAAGAAGATGCTCCAATTGATCCAGGCGCCCTTCTGTATTCTCCGTGTCCATGACTATGCGATAATCCACCAAAACCATGTCTTTTTATTGTTCCAGCAAAACCTTTTCCTTTGCTCAAAGACGTGATGTCGATGTACTCGCCTTTTTCAAAAATATCTACATTAAATTCTTGGCCTAGAGCTAAAGAATCTTCACTACCTCTAAATTCTCGAACATATAACGGACATTCACCATTATTAATATTCTTAAAAAGTCCTCTATATGGTTTAGTGACTTTTTTATCTTTTTTAATATCAAGACCTAATTGAATTGAATCATATCCATCTTTTTCTTTTGTTTTCAATCCAACGACCCAACATTTATCCACTTTAATTATTGTTACAGGAACTAGCTTGCCAACATCGTCATAAACTCGAGTCATTCCAATTTTTGTGCCAATTATGTTTTTCATAAAATTTCCACCTTAAAGCTTAATTTCTACGTCTACGCCGGCTGGTAAATCCAGTTTCATTAAAGCGTCTATAGTTTGAGCTGTTGGAGTCACTATATCCAGAAGCCTTTTGTACGTCTTTATTTCAAACTGCTCTCTTGATTTTTTATCAGCATGCGGAGATCTTTGGATAGTGTATCTTTTCATTTTTGTAGGCAATAAAATTGGACCAGCGATTGAAGCGCCAGTTCTTTTTGCCGTAATTACAAGCTCTTTTAAAGATTTATCCAAAATTCGATGATCATATGCTTTTAATTTTATTCTTATTTTTTGTTCTTGTAACACTTTTAATTCTCTCCAAAATTTTTAAAAAATTATTCAATAATTTCGCTAATTACTCCAGCTCCTACTGTCCTTCCGCCTTCGCGAATCGCAAATCTCAATTCCTTTTCCATCGCTATCGGCGTGATTAACTCTACTACCATTTGCACATTATCTCCCGGCATTACCATCTCTACTCCGGCTGGCAACTCTACCATCCCCGTAACATCCGTTGTCCTGAAATAAAACTGCGGTCTATACCCTTTAAAAAACGGCGTATGTCTTCCACCTTCTTCCTTCGTCAATATGTACACTTGTCCCTTGAATTTTGTATGCGGCTTTATACTTTTTGGCGCACAGATTACTTGTCCTCTCTCTATATCTGCCTTCTCG
>JAVBNQ010000007.1:0-73924 GCA_031551405.1 bacterium
TGAGTGATTAATACTTTTGTTGTTGTCGACGCTAAATCGTTTGTTATCTCTGATTTCGCTTTTTCGTTTTGTGCTTCAGTCTCGATAATCAAAAAAGCCGAAGGCTTTCCATAAATTGTTTGTCTCACTTTTTGGCTCGGAAATATTTTTGAAAAATAAATTCCCAGTAAAATTGTATATCCTAAAATATACGCTTGATTCAATTTTTCGAATATTTCCCCAATCTCAGACGTAAAAAAAAACTCATTTGAGCATTTATATTCGCATTATTTAGCTCAATTCCTCTTAAATCCACACCGATTTGCCCGGCTAAATGAATGCTTAACACTAAAGGGGCTAGAACTTTTCTGATCTTTAAATTAAAAAAATTTGTTCTGTTTGTTTGTGTGTTTTTCATTTTACGCACCGGGAAATTTTTTGCCTGTATTTTTTTAATATATTAATTTTTCTTTCTTTTGCAAAACGAGTTTTTGGTGAATTTTTCGCAGTGAAGCCAAACTGAGTATTAAGTGAGTTAAATTTCTATAATTGACATTTCCAATTTTTTTTATACAATATAGGGGTAAGGGCTATAAATTAAAAAATATTGTAATGAGGTGAAATAAGTGAAAAAAACTAAATGTTCTGAGGCAGTATTTAATCGTTTGAGGAGAATAGAGGGCCAAGTGAGGGGGGTTATAAAAATGATTGAAAATGATAAACCTTGCGAGGAAATCCTCATCCAGATTGGTTCGATAAAATCTGCTTTGCATAAAGCCGGACAGGTTATACTTGAAAATCATCTCAACCATTGCGTTTTGAAAGGAATTCAAGAAGGAAATGGAGAAGAAACCATAAAAAAATTATCGTCAGCATTAGAGCAGTTTTCAAGAATAGTTTAAAAAAGAGGCACCTATGTTAAACAAAATAGTCGAGATATTTTCAACTTTCAAAATGACAGTTTTTGCCGGAATTTCGTTGGCTGTGAGTTTGGTATTTATGTTGGGAAAAATTCCAATTCCGGTTGATCCAGCTTGGATTTCTGTGATTGTTTGCGGATTTCCGATTGTTTTTGTGGCGGTTTATCGTCTGATTTTTTTGAGGAAAATTTCAACGCCGTTTTTGATTTCAACTGCTATGATAGCGTCCATTGCTATCGGTGAAATTTTCGCAGCCGGAGAAGTCGCGTTCATTATGGCAATCGGCGAACTTCTCGAGGAAAAAACTATCGATAGAGCCAAAAAAGGTATTTCGAGTCTGATAAAACTTGTTCCTAAAAAAGCTCGTAAAATTTTGGCTGATGAAGCTCGAGAAGAAATGTTGGAAATTGAATTGGTAAAATCCGGCGATATTTTGCGTGTTTTGCCCGGAGAAGCAATTCCGGTCGACGGAATAATTTTGGCTGGAAATACTTCTGTCGATCAATCGATAATCAGTGGAGAATCTTTACCGATTGACAAAACTGTTGGAGACAGCGTTTTTTGCGGGACTATAAACAGGTTTGGTGTGATCGAAATCAAAACTACGAAAATCGGCGAAGATTCGTCGTTGCAAAAACTGATTCGGCTAATTCAAGAAGCAGAAAGTAACAAAGCGCCGATGCAGCGAATTATTGACAAATGGGCGAATTGGCTCGTACCAATCGCATTTTTTATTGCCGTAGCTGTTTATTTTTTGACTCTTGACGTAGTAAGAGGGGTGACGATTTTGGTGGTTTTTTGTCCATGTGCTCTCGTTCTCGCGACTCCGACTGCAATCATGGCTGCAATCGCTCAAGCCGCCAAACACGGCGTAATCATAAAATCCGGCGCCGCTCTTGAAAAAATGGGAAAAGTCGATTGTATTACGTTTGATAAAACCGGGACTTTGACGCAAGGAAAACTGACTGTGAGCGACGTGGTTTCGTTTATTCAAGAATTGTCGGAGGACGAATTATTGGAAATCGCGGCTTCTGCAGAATCGCACTCGGAGCATCCTCTAGGAAAAGCGATTGTTTCGTACGCGAAAAAGCAAGATCTAAAAATTCACGATATCAAAGATTTCAGAATGATTCCGGGAAAAGGAATTAGCGCTTACGTCTATGATAAATGTATTTTGGCCGGAACCAGCAAATATTTGATGGAAGAAGACGTTCAGATCGATGAAAAAATGTTGGAAATTTTGAACAAATTTTGCAGGCAAGGAAAAGGAATAATCTTGGTTTCAAGCGAAAATGTTTGCATTGGAATAGTTGCGCTTTCTGATGCACTGCGAGATACCACAAAAACCGTGATTGAAAATTTGAAAAAGATGAAAGTTGAAGTTATTATTTTGACCGGGGATCACGAGCAAACGGCAAAATATCTTGCAAATCAAATAGGAGTTGAAACTGTTTATGCGGATTTATTGCCGGCAAAAAAAGTTGAAATGATAGAAAAATTCAAGCAAGAAAACCTAATCGTTTGTATGGTTGGCGACGGAGTGAATGATGCGCCGGCTTTAAAAACTGCTGACGTTGGGATTGCGATGGGGGCAATGGGAAGCGATATTGCAATAGACGCGGCTGACATAGCTTTGATGGGCGACGATATTTCGAAGGTTCCTTATCTCAAACACCTGTCAAATTCAACTCTCAAAACGATAAAATTTAATATTGCCATGTCAATGTGTATTAATTTTACAGGAATTACGTTATCTGTTCTTGGCATTTTGGGCCCGGTTACCGGCGCTTTTGTTCATAATATCGGTTCGATTTTGGTGGTTTTGAATGCTGCGAGGCTTTACGAGAGAAAATATTTATGAAAAGACTTCCGCTTTTTTGCTTATAACGTTTTTTGTTTTGGAACAAAAAAATTCAAACTTTTAGGCATAATCCCAACTTTTATTGGTAAATACCCGGCTGCTTCTCCGTCTACTTGAAAAACGATTTTGTTTTGGCTATTGCTTTGAATTGACGCAGTTTTTATTTTTTGGTAGATTACGCCGTCGTTTTTTAATTTTCGGCTATATTGTAGGCTTGCAAGATCTTTGAGGAGAGTCACGTTATTTTCTGCCGTAAAAACGCACATATCCAAAAATCCATCGTTCATTCTAGCCAACGGAAAAAGTTTGATATTCCCGCCGTAAAGACGACCGTTGCTAATTATTACAGAGTGTACATTTTCAATCTTTTTGTCGTCATACTGCAAGTCCAATTGTCTAGGTTTAAAAGTCAAAAGATTTTTTACTCCGCTAAAAAGGTATGTTGCTTTCCCGAGGATTTTTTTTACGTTCGCGTCTATTTCTTTTACTGCTATCGCGTCTAATCCGATACCAATCATCAGCAAAAAATAATTTTTGCCTTTTTTATGCTCGACAAATCCGACGTCGCATGCGTCAATTTTCCCGTTAATTAAAATATTGACAGCTTTATCAAGATTTTTTGTTAATTTTTTTTCTAAATAAAAAACGTTTGCTGTTCCTCCCGGAATGAGCAAAATCGGAACTTTTACGTTATTTTCCAGCATATAAGTTGCGATTTTGTTGAGAGTTCCGTCACCTCCGACTACGATTATCGCATATTTTTGCTCGAGCTGATAAAGTACTTGCTCTCGTTCAGAATGATCGGGTTTCGTGTAGACGATCTCAGGCGTAAAACTGTTCTCGCTCAAAAGCCAAAGCAGACGTTTTATATCGAAAGTATCTGTGCTGACTTTCCCGGCTGCAGGATTAATTACTAATTTAACTGGCAACATAGAGGCTAGCCTCGAATTTTAAGGATTGCTTTTTAGAGCGTTGAGAGGATTTTCGGCAGGATTTGGAGAAGTCGTTACATTTGGATCATTCGGGTTTGTAATCTGAATTTTTCCAGCTAAAGTCAAAAAATTGAGCCTAGCTTTTGCGAATTCGCCCCAGTCAGTGCTTACAAACATTCCGTTCATCAAGCGATAAATTTCTTCAGCTTTTTTGTAGTCGCCGAAAAGCTCGTGATTTCGAGCAATGCTTTTGTATGCGTTCATAATCAAATAATTATCGCTGTATTCGTCGATAACCTTTTGCCAAACAGAAATCGCGTCCGAATATTTTCCCTGCATTTCAAGGCAATACGCTAGACTATCAATAAAATTTGGCGCTAAATAATGTTTTGGATAATTTTGCAGCAAATCTCGAAAAACCGTCTCGCTCTCTACATATTTTTGCGTTTCATATAAAGAATTTGCTTTCATGAGTAAAACCAAAGGTCGAAGTTTGTTCTTTTTGCCTAAATTGCTCAATAAAACGTCACTTTCTTTTAGGCTATTCTCATAATGTTTTTGATAATAATTCGACTGAAGCATAGCGTAAGATTTCAAGTTTTGCTTATCTTTTTTGTCAGTGTAATTTAACAAAAGCGGAACAAGCGCAATTAAAAATACGATTACTGCAAAAACAATGATTATTTGGTCTTTATTTTCTTTTGCCCAGTTTATTTTTTGTTCTAAATTTATAGACATTTTTCCTCACTTTTTTATAATGCAAATTTAGACAATACTGTATCGTCCAATTTTTCGCAATCTTTCGTATCTTTTTTCTATCAATTCAAGAGGTTTGTATTTTTGAAGATTTTGTATGGTGGATAGTACAAAATTTTTTATAGTTTCGCTCATTTTAAGAGGATCGGAGTGAGCGGCTCCGAGCGGCTCTTTTAGGATTTTATCGATTATTCCGAGATCTTCTAGATCAGACGGAAATAATTTGAGGGCTTCGGCTGCTTTTGGAGCGAGCGCAGAATCTCGCCACAGAATCGACGCACAGCCTTCCGGAGAAATGACGGAATAAATCGTATACTCGAGCATAGCCAGGCAATCCGAAACTCCAATTGCCAGAGCGCCGCCGCTTCCGCCTTCGCCGGTTACAATCGAAATTATTGGAACCTCAAGAATTGCCATTTCTTTCAAATTGCGAGCTATCGCTTCTGCTTGGCCTCTTTCTTCAGCTCCCAAACCAGGATAAGCGCCCGACGTGTCGATGAATGTTAAAACAGGAAACTTGAATTTTTCTGCAAGTTTCATTACTCTCAAGGCTTTTCTGTAGCCTTCCGGGTTAGGCATTCCGAAATTTCGCAGAATATTTTCATCAACATTGCGTCCTTTTTGTTCCCCAATGATCACGATTTTTTGCCCGTCAATCTCAGCTATTCCTGATACAATTGACAAATCATCGCCAAATAATCGATCTCCGTGTAATTCGATGAAAGTCGACGATATGAGGTTGATGTAATCTAGAGCATACGGCCTTTGCGGGTGACGTGCCAGCAAAACTTTTTCCCAACTCCCGAGGCTACCGTAAATTTCTTTTGTGAGCTTGTTGCATTTCGTCTCTAGTTTTTTTAGGTCATTACTTAAATCAATGTTCGGATTTGTTTTTAGTTCTTCGATTTTTTGTTTTAGCTCATAAATTGGTTTTTCAAAATCAAGATAATTTTGCATAAAAGGCTCCGTTTTTGAGATAACGTATATTTTACTGCGTCGATAATTTTTTAAATTAAGTATTATTATATACCAGAAAAAGCTTAATTAGTAAACTTAAATCAACGTAATTTTGGTGTTATGTACTGAAAAAATTAAAGAAATATTTTAAGCTTTCATTTTCCGGCAAAGCCTGCAGATTTCAAAAAACAAAAGTTTGATCAAATTTTTGGCAACGAAATAAAAATTTACAAAAATTTTAGAAAAATAAAGCTAAAAATTTCCGTTTTCCGGCAAAGCCTGCGGATTTTAAAAAACAAAAGTTTGGACAAATCTTTATTTTCTTTTTTGGCATTGCCCAAAAAATAAACAAAAAAGGCTAGTCTGCTGTACCTCAGAGATAGGGGGGAAAATTTTCTAAAATCTAAATTTCTAAAACTCGCCACAAAAAATTGGGCTCAAACAGTTGAAAATTTCTTAACAGTTTTTCAAAAATTTTTCCACTTTCCTACATGATGGGGTTTTGAAAAAATTACATCGGAATTTTTAGAGATAAAACCGAAACAAAAAAACAGAAGAAAACTACAAAAAAATCTCGTGAGAATGGGAAAATTAAACAGAAATTTTAAAGAAAAATGTTTGAAGGAATTTAAAAGCTGAGAGAGAGGACTTTAGGAAGGGGCAGACGAATTGGCGGGGGTTAAATAAGAAAACCTTGCTCGCAACTGTATGAGCGAAACGGAGTGGAGCGAGTTTTGCGAGAAAAAGTCTAGGAAAAGCTCGAAAAACCTACGGCTTTGGAGTTGGTTTTTCGAAAGAAAAGAACGCCTCGCACGTGGAAAATGAAAATCTCATCGTGAGGACTAGAAGATAAAAAAGTTTTGTAAAAGCAAAAAAACGTGAACATTTTTTTGTATTTTTGTGAAATTTTCACTCTCAAAACGCGTGGCCTTGAAACGGAAAAACAACATTTCCGAACAAACAAACGAAAATATAAATTCTCTAAATTTTTATCGTAATTTGATTTCTTTGCCAAAAATTTTTTCAATTTTATTTTTAAAAGTTTGCAAAGTCTTGGAATCATATGGCTTGATTTTTGCCAGATTTTTGTCAAAAACAGCGTCGGAATAACGGAAGTTTTGCCAAATCCAGTTAGTATTTTTTATTTGAGAGGCAATATTTTCTAGATCTGAAAAATCAACGTAGTTTGGGCAAATTGTCGTCCTGAATTCGTAGTCAATTTTCGAGTCTAAGATTAGTTTTATAGACTTTTTTATTTTACTTAAATCTATCGCTTTTAGCCCGCAAGCATTCGCGTATCTGGCTTCGATAAACGAACTTTTTATATCCATTGCAACATAATCTAGCAATTCTTCGTCTAATAACTTCTGCAAAACTAGAGGCTCAAACCCGTTTGTGTCTAGCTTTATAAGGAATTTTTCGTTTTTCAAGATTCTGATGAAATCGAATAAATCTTTTTGCAGAGTCGGTTCTCCACCTGAAATTACAACTCCGTCAATCCATTTTTTGTTTTTTATCAAATAATTTAGAATTTTGTCATCGGGAAAAACGTCTAGAGCATTATTTTCTGTGATTAAGTCGCTATTGTGGCAAAATGGGCACCTGAAATTACATTTTTCTGTAAAAATCAGACTCGCGATTTTTCCGTCCCAGTCAAGAAAAGAATTTTTGATAAAGCCTTTTATTTTCATATAGCACTCGAATTATTATTTTTATGATCGTTGTTCTCGTTATAATGCAACGCTGCCTTCAAAAACAACTGCTACCTTTCCTTCTAGATAAACGTTTTTCACTACATTATTCTCAATCTCAAAATATATTGTCAGAACTTCGCCGCTTTTCGTATGAACTTTAACTGGACTTTTGAGTTGAAAAGTAAGCGCTGAAATCAAGGCTGAGGCTGTGGAGCCTGACCCGCACGATAAAGTCTCGCTTTCAACACCTCTCTCGTAAGTTCGGACAAAAATGTTATTGTTTTCAGTGATTTTCACGAAATTCACATTTGTGCCTTTTGGAGCAAAATTTGGGTGATTTCTGACGAATCTGCCGAGTTTGTCCACGTCGATTGCTTCGAGTTCATTAGTAAAAATTACAGCATGTGGAACGCCGGTGTTGATGCTTGTTATTTCGAATTTCTTTGAATTTTCATATTCAATTTCTGATTTTACGAGAGAATGCGGCGTGATCATTTTTAATTTTACGTTTTTTGCGTTCTCGTCGACTTCTGCGCTGATTTTGCCGGCCAAAGTCTCAAAACGCATATTTTTTCTCGCAATGCCTTTAAAAACTGCAAAAAAAGCGACGCATCTCGCGCCATTTCCGCACATTTCAGCTTCGCTTCCATCGGAATTTAGGATTCGCATTTTGAAGTCTGAAGTATTTGACGCTTCGATCAAAATAATTCCGTCAGCTCCGATTCCGATAATTCTGTTACAAAGTTTTTTGACGAGTTGGGCATTTTGTGCATCGAACAGATTTTGTCTGTTATCCAAAATTATAAAATCATTTCCGCTTCCGACTAATTTTGTAAATTCTATTCTCATAAAATCCTCATTTATTTTTAATTAATTTTATTTCCAGGCGAGCAAGTGGCCGATTTTTTTCAAGTGCAAACGACGGTTCTTGTAATCCGGCAAAACCTCTGCGACAGTGTTCCAGAAATTTTGAGAGTGATTTAAGTGTAGCAAATGTGACAGCTCGTGAACAACTAAATAATCAACGAGTTCGAGTGGAGCCATAATTATGCGCCAATTAAAATTTAAGTTTTTTTTAAAATTACACGAACCCCATCGAGTCTTTTGGTCTTTAATTTTGATTAGGTTTGGTTCGACATTCAGTATTTTTTTGTAGTATTCAATTCGATTAAAAATTATCTCGCCAGCTTTTTGTTTGTACCAATTTTTTAAAATTTCCTCGGATTTTTCGTGGGTTGCGTACAAAAAAAATTTGTTTTCAGATAATTTTACGTCGTCAAATAACTGGGTTTCGATAATTTCCAAGCTATATTTTTGTCCTAAAAACAAAAATTCTTCGTCGTTTACGAATTTTTTTTCAACTGTTTTTTTGTTTTTTAATTCAGCGCTTTTTCTAGAAATCCAAGCAGCTTTTTGCTCGACAAGCTTTACAACTTCAGAATTTTTCAAAAAAGTTGGCGCTAAAATTTTTATGCAGCCGGAGCTATCAATTTTTATAGTAAAAGTTTTGCGTTTTTTATATATTAATTCAAACTCAAATTTTTTCCCATCAATAAAAAAATGTAAATTTTGGGAGGTTTGGGTTCTATTATTTTTTGATTTTTTTTTAAAATTTATAAACATTTTAGTTGAAAAATAGGATAGATTTTTTAATTTTTTTGTTTTTTTCTTCGATTCCAGTTGTAATAATGTTTTCAAAATTTTAAAACGAGATTTAACAAGTTTTTATATGAAACCGTAACATTTTATAAAAAAGTTTGTCAAAATGTCAAAAGGAATAAAATGAATCTCGAGAATCTAGAAAATCATCCAAATTTTATTGCTGATTTCAAAAAAGCTGACTCAAAAATATTCGAATTTGTCATAAAAAAATATCAAAACAAAATTTTTAACATCGTGTTGAATATTTTAAAAAATCGAACAGACGCGGAAGATTTAACACAAAAAGTTTTCTTGAAAATTTTCGAAAAAAGAATGCAATTTAACGGACGCTCTAGTTTTTATACGTGGATTTATCGAATAGCGATCAACGAAAGTTTGAATGAATTCAAAAAAACTAAAAAAAATGGTGTTTACATCGAGGAAATTATTGCGGATGAAAACGGTGCTTTTCAAGTTTACGAGGAGAAACTCGAAAAAGATGAGCTTCAAAAAAAATTCGACAAAATTTTCAATAAACTCCCGGATAAATATCGCATTATTTTGACTTTAAAAGATTTTGAAAAAATGTCGTACAATGAAATTTCTGAAACCCTAAATATTTCGCTCGATAAAGTAAAAGTTTGGATTTTTAGAGGCCGCGAAAATTTGAGAAAATTAATTGAATCAGAAGGACAAGATTTATTATGAAACACAAAAAATATTATAAATTGATTTCAGCTTTTATTGACGACGAAATTACGGAAAAAGAAAATCGTAAACTGCAAAAACATTTGGAGGTATGCGATGAATGTCGCGAATATTTGCAGGATTTGCGAAAACTACAAAATTTTTCAGCACCTAAAAAGCGTGAGCCCATAGATTTGAATTCAAACCAAATAATCTCGAATTTTTTTGAGAAACAACCTCACTTTAGTCATAATTTTAAATTTAAACTCGCGATTTCTTTTTGTGTATTTTTATTTTTTGTGACGAGCATGCCGCAAATTTATCAGAAAAAAAACATGCAAGTTTCATTGTGGCCAGATTATGATAATAATATTGAAAAGGAGGTGTTAGATATTTATTACCCATCTTTCTAAAAAATATTTTATATGGGAGTATTTTATGAAAAGAAACATCGCAATTTTAATTTCTTTATTTTTGATCTTCAATTGTTCTTATTTGTTTGCCGGAAAAAACAAGAAAAAACCAAGTGATTGTTGCTGTTGCTCTTGTTCTGCACAAAAAGCGGAAAAAGCTCTGTGCCGAGAACATAAATTCGATCCTGAAATGAAAAAGAAAATGCATGAGGAATTTGTAGAAAAATTATCGAAAGAATTAAACTTGACGAAAGAACAGCGCGAAAATGTAGATAAGATTTTGAAAGAAGGTTGGGATGAAATGAAGGCAAAAAAAGAGCAGATGAAAAAAGAAATGCAGGAGATGAGAGAAGCAAAAAACAGCAAAATAAAAGAATCTTTAGATGAAAAACAAAAAGTAAAGTTTGATGAGATCACACAAAAAATGAAGGAAAAATTTGAAGCTGGGAAAATGCATAAAAACGATTAATTTCGCCTAGCTTTCACTCGCGAGTTCTAAAAAATTTGATTAACGGATCGACATAAGATCTTTCAGTATTTATGTCGATCACAGTTAACGCGTTTTTTCGGCATAGACTCTTGAAAATTTCTTTTTCCAGTGCTAATGTTTTTTTGAATTCGTTAGCAAATTTTTGATTCGAAGTATTAATTTCCAGGACTTCGCCGGTTTCGTTGTCTTTTAAGTTTACGAACCCGATTTTTGGCAGATCAACTTCTCTTGTGTCAAAAATGCGAACATTGATTAAATCGTGTTTTTTGTTCGTAATTCTAATTGCTTTTTCATAGTCTTGTCCCAAAAAATCTGAAATCAAAAAAACAACGGATTTATGCTTCAAGACTTGATTCAAATAATCTAGGGATTTTGTAATATCCGTAGTTCGATTTTTCGGCTCAAAATACAAAATCTCTCGAATGATTCTCAGAATATGTTGCTTGCCCTTTTTCGGCTTAATAAATTTTTCTACCTCATCCGTAAAAATCAAAAGACCGACTTTGTCGTTGTTTTTGATTGCAGAAAAAGCTAAAATCGCCGCAATCTCAGCCACAATTTCCACCTTAAACTTCTCACCGGACCCAAACTCAAGCGATTTACTCATATCAACCGAAATCATCACTGTCATTTCACGTTCTTCCGTGTATTTTTTGATGAACGGTTTCCTATTTTTTGCAGTAACGTTCCAGTCGATGCTTCGTATGTCGTCTCCGACTTCATATTCTCTGACTTCGGAAAATTCGATCCCTTGACCTTTGAAAACGCTCGAATATTGCCCTGCAAAAATGTTATTAACGATTTTTGATGTTTTGATTTCGATCTGGCGGATGTGAGATAAAATTTCTTTTGTATCACGATTTCTAAGCATTTTACGGCACTTCTATCTCGTTAAAAATCTTTTTCACGACTTCTTCCGGTGTGATTCCTTCGGCTTCCGCCTCGTATGTGATGCTAATTCTATGCCTAAGAACGTCAAGCCCAATCGCTTTTATGTCCTCCGGTGTGACGTAGCCTCGTCCTGAAATAAATGCAAAAGCTTTCGCAGCTTTGACTAAATTTATTGTTGCTCGAGGAGATGCACCGTAGTTTATCAAACTTTTTAGGTCTGCCAAGTTGTGATCTTCAGGAAATCTAGTAGCAAAAACTATGTTCAAAATATATTGTTCGATTTTTTCATCAACGTAAATATTATCGACAAGCTCTCTCACTCGAATTAAGTCTTCGCGTGTAAAGATTCGAGATACGCTGTCCTCGTGAAGCTTTGATTTTCGTCTCAAAATTTCGAGCTCATCATTTTTCGTCGGATACGTGATATTAAGTTTCAGCATGAATCTGTCGACTTGCGCTTCAGGCAAAGGATACGTTCCTTCCTGCTCGACTGGATTTTGCGTCGCCAAAACTAAAAATGGAGAATCGAGTTTGTACGTTGTTTCTCCAATAGTAACGCATTTTTCTTGCATTGCTTCTAGGAGAGCACTTTGGACTTTTGCAGGAGCGCAGTTGATCTCGTCAGCCAAAATTATGTTTGAGAAAATCGGTCCTTTCTTGATCTGAAACTCGGATTTTTGCATATTGTAAATCAACGTTCCTATGAGATCCGCAGGCAACAAATCAGGCGTGAACTGGATTCTTTGAAAATCCACATTTACTATGTCAGCTATCGTTTTTACAGCCAAAGTTTTTGCAAGACCGGGCACTCCTTCGATAAGAATGTGTCCGTCTGCAAACAGTCCCACCAAAATTCTTTCCAAGAGATATCTTTGCCCGACTATAACCTTGCCGAATTCTACAAATATCGAACGCAAGAAATCAGTTTCTAGTTTTATTTTTTCATTTATTTCTCTTATGTCGTACGCCATTTTGCCTCCTTTTTTGCAGCAGAAATTTTTTTCCTGAGATTTTGTCAATTTATATGAATCAAAATATTGTCGATCAGACGCGTTTTCCCGATATAAACGGCCAGCGCTAAAAGAATATTTTTTTGATTTTTTAAATCTTGCAGAGGTTCCAAATTTTTTGAATCTCCGACGAAAATGTAGTCTATTTTAGCAAGAGTATTTTTGATGATAATTTTTTCGATTTCGTTTTTTATCGAATTTGCGTCTGAAATTTCGCCGGATTCAATTGAATTTTTTACAAATCTTAACGCCTGGCTCAGGCAAACTGCTTGCTGACGTTCGAGTTGATTCAAATATTTGTTCCTCGAACTCATCGCGAGCCCATCGTTTTCTCGAATGATTTCGCACATTTCGAGCTTTACGTCAAATCCGAGTTGCTCAGTCATCCTCTTGATTACCAAAAACTGTTGATAGTCTTTTTGCCCAAAATACGCAACTTGCGGTTTTAGGATATTGAAAAGTTTTGCTACAATCGTCGCCACGCCTTGGAAATGCCCTGGACGTGACGCTCCGCAAAGCCCAGAGGTGATATTTTGGACATCCACGAAAACGTTTTGTTTCGTGGGGTAAATTTCGGTAACAGCTGGCGCAAAAATCACGTCGACATTAGCTTTTTTTGCAATTTCGATGTCGTCTTGAAAAGTTCTTGGATATTTCGAAAAATCCTCATTTTCTCCGAATTGAAGCGGATTCACGAAAATGCTCAAAACTACTATTTCGTTTTCTTGCCTGGCTTTATTTAGGAGAGAAAGATGTCCCTCATGCAACGCGCCCATAGTCGGGATAAAGCCGATTTTTTTATTGAATCCAAATTTTTTGAGCCAGTTTTTATAATCAAGGATTGTTTCGAGAATTAACATTTTTTCAAATATTCTTCGCCGATTTTGTAAACATCCCCGGCACCAAGAGTTAAAATTATTGCTTTTCCGTCAATATTTTCGGCTAAAAATTTTTGCACTTTGTCCGGAGTTTCAAAAAATACGACTTGATCTTCACGATTTTTTTGCATTTTATCTACGATAAAATTTATGTCAATATTATTCACGTTTTTCTCGCCGGCTGGATAAATCGGCAAAAGCAAAACATTATCCATTTTTTCCAAAACTTTTGCAAATTCATCAGCCAAAATTTCTGTTCTTGAGTATCGATGCGGCTGAAAAATTACGTATTTTTTGTGTTCCGGCCAAAAATTTTTTACGGATTTCCAAGTAGCCAGCATTTCCGTCGGATGATGTCCGTAATCGTCAATTACCAAAATTTCGCCTTTTTTGCCTTTTAGCTGGAGACGACGTTCTACGCCTCGGAAAGATTGGATCGCAGACGCTATATCCTCAAATTTTTGTTTGAGCTCGAGCATCACTCCTATAGACGCCAAAGCATTCAAAATATTGTGTTCTCCGGGCATAGGTAGAAAAATTTTCCCAAGATTTTCCGATTTATAAATTACTTCAAAAACCGTTTTTCCGTCACTAACACAAATATTTTTCGCCATCAAATCAGCTTCGTTTTTTATGCCGTACGTAATACATTTTCTGTTCGTTTTTTTCGCGAGCTGACTTGCATTTTCGTCATCATTGCAAATCACGCTGAATCCATAAAATGGCACTTTGTCGACGAAACTAAGAAACGCGTTTTTTAAATTATCCATATTTTTGTAATAATCAAGGTGATCAGAATCTATGTTTGTCACGACGGCAACAATTGGGTTGTATTTCAGAAACGAGCCGTCGCTTTCGTCAGCTTCTGCGACGAAAAATTTGCCTTGTCCGAGTTTCGCACCAGTGCCAAAGTCGTTCAATTTCCCGCCAATAACTATCGTCGGATCAAGACCAAGTGAGTGCATTAACCATGAGATTAGAGAAGTTGTCGTTGTTTTTCCGTGTGTCCCGGCCACTAAGATTGAGTATTTTAGTCGCATCAGCTCAGCCAACATTTCTGAGCGAGGAATTACCGGAATTTTCCTTGATTTTGCGAAAACCACCTCAGGATTTTCACTCGAAATTGCAGTTGAAGTCACGACTACTTCCACGTCGTCCGATATGTTTTTCTCCGAATGTCCCAAAAATATTTCGATATTTTTATTCCGCAAGTGAGTCGTAACACTCGTTTCTTTCAAGTCAGAGCCCGAAATTTTGTAACCTAAGTTATTCAAAACTTCGGCGATACCGCTCATTCCGGAGCCGCCGATTCCAACAAAATGAATTTTTTTGATCAAACTAAACATTTTTAAAAACTACCTTTTTATTTATGATTTTTATGCCTTCTTCTTCGAGCATCTCGATTTTTTGCTCTATTCCGCGTTCAGCTGAAAATCCGCCGAGACTTCCGTCTTTTCTAACTACTCGGTGACAAGGAATTATTCCCAAAATTGGGTTTTTTCCAAGAGCAAGTCCGACAGCGCGGGAGCCTTTTGGACAACCGATTTTTTCAGCAATCCACGAATAAGTTCTGACTTCTCCACTCGGGATAGTCATAGCAGCTTCCCAAACTTTTTGATAAAAAATCGGATATTTTGAAATAATTTTTTTAATTTCTTTTTTTGTCATAAAAGTTTTATTTAAGCTAAGGTTTTTCACGTAAGCCGTCTTTACAATAAGTTTTTATTTAAAATTTTCGTTTAGATTTGCTATTTTTCACGAGTTTTTTTCAAAAATTAAATTCCTAAAAAAAATTAAAACCAAAATTCTATCGTTTTTTTGATTTTACAAAACTTTTTTATCTTTCAGTCCTCACGATGGAATTTTTATTTTCCACGTGCGCGGCGTTCTTTTTTCGAAAAACCAACTCCAAAGCCGTAGGTTTTTCAAGCTTTTCCTAGGCTTTTTCTCGCAAAACTCGCTTCACTCCGTTTCGCTCATACAGTTGCGAGCAAGGTTTTTTTACTTCTACCCCCGCCTAATTTTTTCGTTCCTTCCTAAAGTTTTTTTGGTCTACTTTTAGGAGCCTATAGACGATAAACTTTAAAAACCTTGTTTTAATTTTTTCTTTCTCGTAAGGGTTTTTTGTAGTTTTCTTCTATTTTATTGTTTCAGTTTTATCTCTAAAAATTGCTAGACAATTTTTTCAAACCCCCATCATGTAGGAAAGTGGAAAAATTTTTGAAAAACTGTTAAGAAATTTTCAACTGTTTGAGCCCAATTTTTTGTGGTGAGTTTTGAAAATTTTTACCTATATCCGGAATGTTTGGGGCGTCGTTTTCTTTTGGTTCATTTTCTTTCTGGACGAGCAAAAGAAAATGAACCAGACTCGCAAAAACAATTTTGGAAAAAATAAAACAGATGTCGTTAGCGGAAAAACAATAATGGTGAAAAGTTTCTTGTTTTTTTCAATATAGAAGTACGAGAAATAGTTTAGTAATAAATTTTCAAAGTATTTTCTAGCCTTTTTACGACTTTTTCTTTCCCTAAAACCTCGAGATAGTGGAAAAGGCTTGGGCCTTTTGTTCGTCCAGAAGTTGCAACTCTGACTGGATGAAAAATTTGTCCGGTTTTTATACTATTTTTTTCTGCGTAACTTCTGAATAATTCTTCTAATTTTTCTGCTGTAAAAACTTCAAGATTTCGGATATTTTCCAGCATTTCCTTCAAAATTTTGTTCGAAATTTCTTTGTTTTTAATTAAAACTTTTTCAACATCTTCTGAATTATACTCGATTTCGTCTTTAAGCATAAAATCAAACAAACCCGGAATATCCGTCAAATATTTGACTTTTTCCTGTTCGAGAGCGATTATTTTTTTCAAGTTTTCTTTATCAACGTCCGTCAAATTTTTGGACACAAGCTTTGCGTCTTCTAGCCAGGAAATAGCGATTTCCGTAAACTCGTCCAGAGATTTCGCTCGAATATACTCGCCATTCAGCCACAACAGTTTTTTGTCGTCAAAGATCGCTGCGCTCGAGCTGCATTTGTAAAGATCGAATTTTTGAACGAGCTCTTCGTGAGAAAAAATTTGCTGGCTGTCTTGAGTCGACCAACCGAGTAGAGCGAGATAATTCACAAGTGCATCAGGCAAAAATCCCATTTCTCGATACGCCAAAACCGAGGTTGCGCCGTGTCTTTTCGAAAGCCTTGAGCCGTCTGATCCCAAAATCATCGGAATATGCGCAAATTTCGGGATTTTGAACCCGAAAGCTTTGTAGAGCATAATTTGGCGCGGAGTGTTCGAGATATGGTCATCGCCGCGAACAACGTGGCTGATTTCCATTAAAGCGTCGTCGATTACAACCGCAAAATTATAAACAGGAACGCCGGATGATTTTACTATCACGAAATCGTCGAGCAAACTATTGTCAAAACGTATTTCGCCCTTGATTATATCCTTAAAAATTGTCTCGCCAATTCCATCGTTTTTGAAGCGAATTACCGGTTTTATTCCTTGATTTTCAAAATTTTTGATCTGTTCCGTTGATAAATTGCGGCATTTGTTATCATATTTTGGAGCTTTATGTTCTTTTTGAGCTTGTTCTCTTTTAGCCGCTAATTCTTCGGTAGAGCAGAAACATTTGTACGCTTTGCCTTCATCCAACAATTTTTGCACATATTCGTCATAAATTTTTGTTCTTTGCATTTGAAAGTACGGGCCAAATTCGCCTTTTGTTCCGATCGAGCCATTAGCGTCAATCGTCGGACCTTCGTCCCACCCGAGACCGAGCCATTGTATCCCGTAAAGAATCGCCAAAACCGATTCGTCAGTTGATCTGAGTTCGTCTGTATCTTCGATTCTCAAAATGAATTTTCCGTTAGTATGTTTAGCAAAAAGATAGTTGTAAAGAGCAGTTCTCGCTCCTCCAATATGCAAAAATCCGGTTGGGCTTGGCGCAAATCTTACTCGTACTGTCATAATATTTTCCTCTTAATAAATTACTTTTGTGAGCGGATATTCGATGATTCCTTCGGCACCGGCTTTTTTCAAAAGTGGCAATATTTTTTTCAATTCTTTCTCCTCGATAATTACTTCTATTGCGACCCAATCATTCGAGTAAAGAGGCGAAATAGTTGGTTTTTTGAGAGATGGCAAAATTTTTGTAAGCTCGTCTAATTTGTTTTTTTCAATATTCATTTTTAATCCGACGAGTCCTTCTGCTGCTAGCGCGCCTTTTAAGAGCATCATAATATTTTCGATTTTTTCTTTTTTCCATGAGTTTTCCAAAGCTTTTTCATTTGCAATGAACCTCGTCGTAGATTGCAAAAGTTCTTCAACAATTCGTAATTTATTAGCTCTGAGCGAGCTTCCGGTTTCAGTCAATTCTACAATCGCGTCGACGAGAGCTGGCGTTTTTGCTTCCGTCGCGCCCCAGGAAAATTCGATTTCAACTTTGATATTTTTGGAGTTGAAATAATTTTGAGTGACGTTTACAAGCTCGGTTGCGATTCGTTTCCCATCGAGATCGGCGGCTTTTTTTATTGCAGAATCTTCTGGAACCGCCAAAACCCATCTGACTGGACGAAATCCTGATTTCGCATAAATGAGCTCGCCAATTTCTTTTACTTTGGCTTTTGACTCGCAAATCCAGTCGTAACCAGTCAGTCCGGCGTCAAAAACGCCTTGCTCGACGTATTTCGCCATTTCTTGGCTTCTGACGAGAATGATTTCGAGGTCTTCGTCGTCACAATATGGAAAGTATGATCTTGAGCCCGGAACTATTCTGATTCCGGCTTTTTTGAATAATTCTATCGTCGATTCTTGCAAGCTGCCTTTCGGCAAGCCTAATTTTAATTTTTGAGTCATTTTTCTCTCCGTTTGTTTTTGTAAAAAATTTAGAAATTATCGTTTAATTGAGTTGAAAATTTAAAGTCTTAATTTTATCAAAAAAAATTTTTTTCTCCAAAATAAAAATTGAGTGAAAGCCTTGTTTAAAAAATTTGTTTGTCGAGTTTATTTTGATTTTGAGTGGGGGTGGGCTTTGTTGTAATCTTTTTTGAGGCGATTTATATCGAGATGCGCGTAAATTTGCGTAGTCGATAAATTTGCGTGACCGAGCATCTCTTGAACGCTTCGAATATCGCAGCCTTGATTTAGCAAGTGCGTCGCAAACGTATGTCTGATTTTGTGGGGACTGATTTTTTTTGTGAGAGCGAGTTTTCGAATATATTTGCTAATAATCCTCGAAACGCTTCGCACATTCAAAACCTCTCCTTTAAAATTTCTGAACAAAAAATCTTTTGAAGTTAGACTGTATTTGAAAATTATCTCGTCGATATATTTTTTGACAATTTTGATGCTATTTGTGCCAATCGGAACAATTCTTTCTTTTCTGCCTTTCCCGAGAATTTTTATTGTTTCTCCGAATAGATCGATATCTTGAATTTTTATGCTGATAAGTTCAGCGACTCGTATTCCCGTCGAATAAAGAATTTCGAGAATTGCGGTATCTCTCAGCTCGAATTTTTGGTCGCCTTCCGGAGCATTCAAAAGATCAAACATTTCGTCTTGAGATAAAAAAATCGGAATATTTTTGGATTTTTTAGGAAGCCTCGTGTATAAAAAATTATTTTTTTCTAGTAAATTTTCGCTAGTCAAAAATTTCAAGAAACTTTTTATAGATGAGATTTTTCGTGAGATTGTAGTTGGTTTATAATTATTTGCGTACAGACCTGACAAATATTCTCTTCCTAATCTCCTATCGAAATCCTGTAAATTTTTTGTCTGGTTTTTTAGAAATTCTGCCAGATTTTTTAAGTCAATTTCGTAGTTTTTTATTGTATGGATCGAGTAATTTTTCTCGATTTTGAGATAATTTATAAACTTTTCGATTAAATTTTTCATTTGATTTTCAAAAATTTGTGGATCTGCGGCAGGAATAAAACTTTGTCAAATTTCTTTAGCGCAAGAGCCAAAAATTCGTCAAAATTTTTCGAATAAATATTTTTTATTTTAAAAATTGGCTGGAGGATTAGAGTGGTTTTTGGCGTTATTTTGTGAATTTCGTTTAAAAAAAATTTAAATTCTTCGATGGACAGTTTTTGATCGCAGATTATTTTTACGTAAAAAATTTTTCCGCTATTTTTTAAAATTTTCAGGAATTTTTTTTGATTTTTGAGCAAGTTTGCGTCCAAAATCCCATCTTTCAAATATTTGTGAATCTTGAAATCCGCAGAAATTATATCGATATTTTCGATACAATTTTGCAATTGTTGTGGCAGTGACCCGTTAGTTTCAAGCATAATTTTTAGCTTCAATTTTTTTTTTGCTTCGTACGCAAAATTTTTTATAAATTCCGAATGAATCAGAGGTTCTCCGCCGGTTAAAACCAAAGTTTTGTGCAGCTTCCATGGAAATTCGAGCTTTTCTTTTATCTTCAGAATTATTTCGTCTGCTGTAAGCAATTTATATTTTTTCTCATCTAAAATTGTGTCACAAAAATTACAAGCGAGGTTGCAGCCGAAAAATCTTACAAAAATTTGCCTTTCGCCAATAAGCAAACCTTCTCCTTGAATCGACGAAAAAATTTCAGAAACAGGCGCTTTTTTTGTCATAATTTTACCGGTTTGATTTCAAGTTGTGAATAGAAAAACAAGACTTTAATTTTTTGCAATTTAACAGCTCATATTTTTGATGATTTCAACGAAGATATTTACGCCTATTTCTAACGCGTCTTCGTCAATATCAAATTTCGGACTATGCCAATCATAAATCGCGTTTTTTTTAGGATTTCCGACGCCAAGATAAAAATAACAGCCCGGGATTTTTTCTAAATATTCCGAAAAATCTTCGCCGCCCATACAAGGCTCTGTCAGTAAAATTACGTTTTTTTTGCCCACAACTTTTTCGCTCGTTTTCTTGACTAAATTCACCAAATTTTTATCATTAATTAACGCATTTCCCATCTTCAAAATCTGAATATTGGATTTTATATCGTGAGCTTTCGCGTAATTTTCAACAATCGCCTGCATTTTGTTCATTATGATTTCTCTCGTTTCTTTGTCAAAAGTACGTATTGTGCCGAGAATTTCGCAATTTTTTGGAATTATGTTGAAAGCAGTTCCTGAAACGATTTTACAAACGCTAAGAGTCGCGGGTTTCGCCGGATTTATGGATCTTGAAACAATGTAATTCAGGCTCTGCACAATGTCTGCAGCAGATAAAATCACGTCTTGAGTCAAGTGTGGCAGCCCGGCGTGTCCGCCTTTGCCGGACAGAGAAATTTTAAATTCATCGACAGCTGCCATCATCTCGTCGTATTTTACACCAACTGTCCCAACTTTGAGGTCAGACTTCACGTGGAGACCAAAAATCGCTGTAGCATTATCTGTTAAAGCGCCATTTTTTATCATGAAAGCTGCGCCGTTAATTCCTTCCTCGTTCGGTTGAAAAACAAACCGGACTTTTTTCGTCAATTTTTCCCGGAATTTCAAAGTTTCACGAATAGTTCCAAGCAAAATTGCGACGTGATTATCGTGACCGCAAGCATGCATTTTGCCTTTGATTTTCGAGGCGTAAACCTTGTTCGTTTCCTCTTCAACTGGCAAAGCGTCCATGTCTGCTCGAAAAATTATTGTTTCTTCCCCTGAACCGATTTCGCAAATCACACCTGTCTTTTTTTTCTCGAAATCGAGCTTGAACTTTTTGAGTTCGCTGATTATCAATTTTTGAGTCTCAAATTCCTCAAACCCGAGCTCCGGATTTTGATGAATCTGCCGTCTCAAATTTATCACATAATTTTTTAAATCCACGGTTTGCCTCTCATCTTTTTAATTTTGAGATTAAAAATATACTCGCGCTTAAAAATAAAAAATTCGTAAACCAGGCTGCAATCAATGGTGGTAAAATTTTGTTGGCTCCGAGACTGATAAAAACTGACGTGATTCCCCAATACGTGAAGCTGACGACGATGCTTACTGCGAAACTTATGACTTTACTGGTTTTGATCGTCGAAGCCGCAAACGCGATTCCTATCAAAATCACGATAAGATTCACAAATGGGAAAGCGAGCTTGTGGTACATTTCGGTGATTTCGCGGTCTGCCGGGATAGAATTTTTTTTGAGTTTTACGATGGTTTTTTTCAGTTCGCGGCGAGTCATCAAATTCGTTTCTATTTCGTCGATCATAAAATTTTCCGGCGGCTCGTCTAAATTTATAATTTTTTCGTCAAAAATTTCTTCCTTTACGATTTGGCTCATTCCGTTATCAAAAGTCCGTCTTACGCCATTTTGAAATTTCCATGTTCCGCCTTTTACCCAAACTGCGTTTTTTGCATAAATTTGTTCTTTCAGAAAAACATTTTCTTTTTCTTCAAAAATATCGATATTTAAATTGTGTAAAGTTTTGGTTTTTGCGTCGAAAGATTGAATAATATATTTTGCGTTATTTTTCCCCAAATAATTTATGTTTTCAAAAAAATCTTTTTTGTAGTTTTCGTTCCCTCGAATTTTGACGCTATAAAGTTCGTTTGCGAGTTTGTTGGATTTTGGAGTAATTGTCTCACTTGCAAAAAGCGTGAAAAAACTTACGCCTAAAGCAAACAAAATAATCGGAAAAAATATTCGATTTAAATTTATTCCACCGGCTTTTATGGCTGTGACTTCATTGAAATTCGCTAAATTTCCGAACGAGAACAAAAAGCCAAGAAGCATAGAAATTGGAAGAATTTGCGTGAGCCAGATTGGAGTTTGGTAGATTAAATAAAGCGGCAAAAAATATAGAGCATTTTCCGGTTTTTGAGAGATGTTAATAATTCTAAAAGATTCTGACAAAAAAAATAATGTCAAAAAAATAAATAAACTTGAAGCAAATGGCTTAAAAAATTCTTTCAAAATGTGTTTAGTTAAAATTTTCATTCTTTTTAAAATTTAGTAAATTTTTCAATTGGAATGTAAGTCATGCAGATAGTTTAGAAGTTCGTTTTGATTGGTCGTAGCTGTGCCGATTTTGCCGACGACAATCCCCGCTGCGAAATTTGCGATATTTGCGCTGTCGATCAGGCTTAGACCGTTTGCGAGGCATACCGCCAAAACGCTAATCACAGTATCTCCGGCTCCGGTTACGTCAAAAACTTCTTTTGCTACAGTTGGAATATGCGTTATTTTGTCTTTTTCGAACAAACTCATGCCTTCTTCTCCTCGAGTGATAAGTATAGATTTAGCGTTCAAGAGCTCCAAAATATCTGTTCCAAGCTGCTCGATCTCAGCATTTCCTCTTACTTTCATTCGGTTCATTCCTTGACGAGCTTCTAAAAAATTTGGTGTCATACACGTGATATTTTTGTATTTTTTAAAATTCTCGATTTTCGGATCAACTAAAACGGGAATATTTTTTTGATTGCAAAGTTCGATCGTAAACTCTAAAATCTCCTCTGAAATCAAGCCTTTCCCATAATCCGAAATTATGCAAATTTTCGAAATTTCTAGTTTTTCTGTAATTTGATCTTTGAGTTTTACTATCTCGTATATTGCCAAATCTTTTTTGCTTTCTCTGTCGACTCGTACAACTTGCTGGCTATTTCCGATCACTCTGGTTTTTGTAATCGTTGGCAGTTCTGCAGATTTCAAAACACTTGAAATATCTACGTTTTGAGATTCTAGTTCTTTTGTCAAAAATGCGCCAAAAAGATCGCTGCCGATATTTCCGACCAAGTAGCTTTGCGAGCCAAATGCAGAAATATTACAAGCTACATTCCCGGCTCCGCCCGGCATGAGAGTTTCTTTCGTGACTTCGACAACCGGGACAGGCGCTTCAGGAGAAATCCTAGTCACGTTTCCCCAAATAAATCTATCGAGCATCAAATCCCCAATCACCAAAATTGCAACTTTTTGTAAATTTCTAACTAATTCCGAATAATATGTCAGCATTTTTTGTCCTTTTTCACGTTAAAATTTTTTTGAAGCGACTGCTTTAAAATTCCGTTTTGTTTCCAAAATATTGTCTCCACCGAATTTGTCGAGGTAAAATTCTGATAATTTTATGCAAGCCATTGCTTCAGCTACAACAACTGCCGATGGAGCCACTGCTACGTCTGAACGAACTATCTCAGCTTTCGCGCTTTTTTTCGTTAAAAAATCGACGGATTTTAGCGGTTTGTATAAAGTCGGGATAGGTTTCAAACCTATAGTTAATTTTATCGTTTCGCCGTTGCTAATTCCGCCTTCAATTCCGCCAGCATTATTCGTCTTACGTGAAAATTTTCCGTCTGAGAAAATAATTTCATCATGAGCGTTTTTCCCGGATACGTGACTTATATTTTCGTCTCCAATCAAGACCTCTTTGACTGACGGAATTCCCATCATTACCTGAGCCAAAGCGGCGTCGAGCCTTCTGTCGTATTCAATGTGGCTCCCGATTCCGGGCACAACGCCAAAAATATTAACACAAACCTTTCCACCAAGCGTGTCCCCGGCTTTTTTCGTTATGTCGATTAATTGTACCATTTCCTTTGATTTGGCTGCATCAGGACATCGTACGTCTGAGCTTTCAATTTTTTTCCTAAAAGTTTTTATGTCAGAAATTTTTGCTGAGTTTATCTCAATATCCCCGATTGACTTAACGTACCCACAAACCTCGACTCCAAACTCTTCAAGAAATTTTTTACAGATGCTTCCAACAGCGACGAGAGTAGCGGTATTTCTAGCGCTTGCTCTTTCCAAAATCGGCTTTGCGTCTGAAAATCCGTATTTCAGCATTCCTGGCAAATCCGCGTGCCCCGGACGAGGACAAGTTATGGCTGGACTAGAATTCGCGTCTTTTGGCGAAATCGACATTTCTTTTGGTCTATTTTTCCAATCTTTGTTTTCTATCAAAAGCCCGATTGGAGCGCCCGTGGTTTGTCCCCATCTGACGCCTGCGATAAATTGAACTGTGTCAGTTTCGATTTTTGTAGAACGCTCGCCACGACCATAGCCTTTTTGTCTGCGGCATAAATCAAGGTTTATATCGTCCTCGAGTAAAGCTAAGCCTGCCGGGATCCCTTCGATGATCGCAGCCAGCATTTTTCCATGCGATTCTCCGCAAGTCAAAAATCTAAACACAGTGGTTTTCTCCTATTTTTTTGTAAAAATTAAACTGCTATTTCTAGAATTACTTTTGAGTTTTTTTTGAGAACTTCGTCAACTTCTGGGTTTTGTTTTACAACTGTATTTTTTGGGACATCAGACGAGGCAGAAACCTCGTTAATAACAAAATTAATCTCATTCTGCGTTAGTAAAGCCGTCGATTCATCTAGAGTCATATTCAAAATTAGAGGCATAAGCTTTATATTGTCAGGCGGGGATCCTTTAGAAATTTTTAGATTTACCATGCTGTCTTTTATGACGAGGGAGTTTGCGGCGGGTTTTTGTTGCATTATTCTGCCAGAAGCCATTATCAGGGAGTATGCGTATTCTTCCTGTCCTACGACAAGGGCACTGTTCTTTATGGTGAGCTCAGCTATTCTCTGAGGCATTGAAATTAGAAGCGGGACTTCAACTTTGTTCCCGCCTCTACTTATTATTAGTTTTATGACTCGACCTTGACGAACGATTGTATCTTTGATAGGCAATTGAGAAATTACACAACCGGAAGCAATTTTTATGTCGTAAATTTCAGATTCTATGACATAATTTAATTTGATTTTTTTTAAAATTTCATCAACTTTGTCAATGGGTAAGGTAATCAAGTCAGGAACATTAACTTCTTTATTTTTATGTACTATTTTTTCGGTAATCTTATCTGCAAAAAACAGAAGTACAAAAAAACAAATGATGGAGGCAACGAAAATTAATACAAAATTTCTTTTTATTTTGATTTTCTGGAGTAGGAATTGAAATATCTGATACAAATTAAATCTCGCTTTTGTAAAAAATTAATGTTCTTTTACCACCCAAACTTTTAGTCTAGCTTTGACGTCGTGATGCAATTTTACGTCTATCGTATAAACCCCGAGGCTTTTCAAAACATCGTCTAACAAAATGTCTTTTTTGTTGATCTCAAACCCTTTGTTTTTTAAAGTTTTTGCGACGTCAGCGCTGGTGACAGACCCGAATAATTTATCGTCATCTCCGACTTTTACAGAAATATTTAGCTCGAGCTTGTTTAGTTTTTTCGCTAATTCTTCAGCTTCTTTAATTTGTTTTTTCTCAAATTTTTCTTCCTCGAGCTTTTTTGCGTTATAAATTTTCATATTTGTATCGTTTGCTTCGAGCGCAAGACTATTTTTGAACAAAAAATTTCTAGCAAAACCAGATTTTACGTCTTTTATCTCTCCGTTTTTACCAAGATTAGCGACATCTTTTAATAGAATTACTTTCATAAATGCGCTCCTTATTATCGTGAAAAGCTAATTAGTATTTTGAGGGTCGGTAACTTCCGTGCTTTGAGTTTGCTGTGGTTGAGTCTGTTGCGTTTGAGCTTGAGAGTAATATCTAGGTGGTCTTGCCGGTCTTAATTTATATTTTACCGTCGTATAAGGGAGCAGCGCAAGATTTCTTAGAACTTTTATTGCAGTGCTGATTTGTCGTTGATGTTTGGCGCACGCTCCTGTGATTTTCCCAGGAATGATTTTGCCTCTATCTGTAGTATATTGCTCGAGTTGATCAACCTTTTTGTAATCAATCCAAACTACTCCTTCGCTACAAAATTTGCAATATTTTTTCTTAAATGGCTTGAATCTTCTATTTTGCTGTGAATTATTTGAATTATTACTATAAGTTTTTTTTGGTTTATTGTCCCTTGTGTTTTCCACGGGAATCCTCCGAATTTTGTGAATTGAAAAAATTGATCTCGATGAACCATTATTGGTAAATTTTAATCATCGAGCATTGTATAAATTTAAAATGGGATTTCGTCATCTAGAGATTCGATGCTTCCTTCTACATCCCAGGCTTTATCATCAGATTTTGAAGTCGATGAAGATGCTGGATGCGATTGGTTGCCCGGTATTCCGCTTTTGTCTTGATTTTCTAATCTCGTCAAAAACTGCAGCCTGTCTGCTATAATTTCTATCGTGCTTCTTTTTTCGCCTTGTTTTGTCTCCCAATTTCTGCTTTGAAGTCTGCCTTCGACGTATACAGCGCTTCCTTTTTTTAATCTGTCAGCTGCTACTTCTGCTTGCTTTCCCCACACAACGATCGAAAGAAACGACGTGATTTCTTTCCATTCGCCGGTTTGGCTATCTTTGAAATTTCTATTTGTCGCTATCGAAAAAGTGCAGACCGCCTGGTTCGCTGGTGTAAATCTCAACTCTAAATCTTTTGTAACTCTTCCAACGACAATAGCTTTGTTTAATTCTGGAATGCGTAGAATTTCTGACATTTTTACCTCGCTTAAGCTTCTGTTTTTTCAGTTTTATTTTCGTAAGAATCTTGCGTTTTAGGTTTTCTGACTTTTTTGCGACGTTTTGAAAAATCGCATTCGATTTTCATAATGTTGTATCGCAAAAAATTTTCATTTAGACGCATCAGCTCTCTAAGCTCAAGAATAAATTTTGGCAAAACTTTAAATTTGCAAAAATAAAAATTAGCTTCGAAATAATTGTCGATAGGATACGCCAGTTTTTTCTGCCCCCAATCGTCAAATGAATCAATTTCGCCTTTATTGTCAGAAATAAAAGATTTAATTTTTGTATTTAAATCTTCAATTAATTCCTTTGACAGATCCGGCTTGTACGAAAAAATTAACTCGTAAAGGTTCATAAATTCCTCCTTTTTGGACTATTCGGCTCTTGATAGAGCAAAGGTTTAAAAGTTGTTCATTATATTAAAAAATTTTTTTTTTAGCAAACTATAAAAATGTCTGTTCAAAGCTGTGATAGCAGCTACTTCGTGAATAAGTTTTTTAGAAGAAAAATTTCGAAGATTTACAGGTTCTGGGAGGTTTAGTGCTGACTTATGGTAAAAATTGACAATTTCAGCAGAAAATTTTTGAAAAAAGATTATAGTTTAATAAAAATTTATTTTTAGGATTTAAAAAGTTTGTTGAGAAGATTCGTTAAAGAAATTTGATAGCGCGGGTTTTTGAAATCGCCAAAAATCGTCAAAATATTTGGGGAATCGCCGTCAGAAAAATTTAGCGCTACATCAATAAATTTTTTACGAAAATTTAGATTCCCGGACGCTTTTATGAAAAACGATTCGCCGAGCAATTTTACATTGTTTAAATTTAAAATTTCATTTTTAAAAATAGTTTTTAACTCGAATGTTTTAAACTTTATTTTTTCCGATTTTTTGAAAGTTTTAATGAAGTCATCGATTTCATTATTGAACTGCAGATTTCCGTCCGACAAAACAAGATTTGTTTCAAGTTTTTGCATTTTTTTATTTTTTATTTCGAGCTTTGCGTTTCCGTTGGTTTTGCCAGATAAGATAAATTTATAGTCGAGATTTTTCTGCAAAAATAAATTCATATTTTCAAATTCGGAATTTTGAAAAAAAAAGTTTATATCGAGTGAAAAGTCATTTGGGTTTTTTGAGCGAAAAAAATTGGTCAAGTCCGAACTCAAATTCACATCTAATTTTCCGTTTTCGAAATTTCCGGTACTTTTTGCGTTCAATTTTGCATTCTTCAACTCGAAATTTAAATTCAAGTTTTTATATTTCAAGTTTTCGTAAGTAAGTTCGTTGATTTCAATATTTGTTTCATTGCGTAAGAAAGTTGTTTCAGTCGTGAAATTTGCGAAAATCAAGCCAAAAACATAAAGCGAAAAATTTTTTGTATTTTCGTTTTTATCAGGAAAACTTGTTAAATTTAAATTAGGAATCAAAGCGTTAAAATAATTTTTTTGTTTTTTGTCAGTCGATACAAAACAATTCAGAAAAGTTTTTTTTGTATTTTTACCGTCGACAAATTTCATATTTTCGATTTTTAATGCATCTTTATCGTAAATAATTTTCCCGTTTAAATTTTTCACTGACGAATTCTCAAAAATTTCTCCTGCGCAGTCCTCAAAATCTATCGTAAGTTTAGTATTTTTTTTGTTGTTATTCTTTGAATTTTCAGCATAAAAATTTATTTTCCCGGATAAATTTGAGTCCAGTTTTTTCCCAAAAAAAATGTTTAAACTCGAGAGCTCAATTTTTTCCTTAGAATTTTTCAGCTTAAAATCATACGAATTATTTTTGAAATCATAAAATCCATTCAAAAATAACAGATTTTCCCTCGCGAATTTTTTGTTCAAAAAAAATTTTACGTTTTCAAAAAGTAGAGTTTTGTGTTCAAGATCAAACGAAATATTATTTTTTAAAGAAATTTGCAGATTATTTTTTTCATCGGAAATTGTTAAATTTTCTACAAAAACGTTTTTTTTGAAAATATCGATTTTTGCATTGATTTCAAAATTTAAAACTTGGGTCGAATTTATATCGAGAAATTTTGAGAGAATACTAGATTTTTGTAAAAAATCATTTTTTGCATCCACAGAAAACGCTAAATTCATGTCCGCAATTTTTCCAGCTTTTTTTTTCTGAGCAAAAAGACTCAAATTTTCTATCGAGATTTTTGAATTACCAATATCTAAAATGAATGCAGAATCTTCGATTTTTAATGACGAGATCGAGATTAAACTCGCAAATTTAAAATCCTCAAGAATTACGAAATTTATTTCAGAATACGGTTTTAGTTTTTTTATCTCGATTTTTTTTGGGGCTATAGACGGAAAAAATTTGAACAAAAAGTTCGTTTTTATGTCTAAATTTTGCATAAAAAAAAGTTTTGAATTTTTTTGTAATGAGAATTCTGATGGATTTGGTTTTTTGATTATGTCGATGGAAGTCATAGAAAAGCCGGTTTGCGTTGTTTGAAAGGTTTTTGAGCGCAAAATCGTTTTGTTTCCGAGTACTGCGCCAATATAATTTTCAAAATCTTGCTCAGAAAATTTTAATATTTTGTGTTTGAGAGCGAGAAATATTGTGAAAATTAAAAACAAAAAAATTAAAAAAACGTAAATTTTATTCAAATTTGTTAGGCTTCGCATTGCAAATTCTAGGCTTTCTCGACTTCGACGCCTAATGAAATTTTTGTAATGCCTTCACTTTTTACAATATCCAAAACTTTTACGACGGAATCGTATTTTACTGTTTTGTCTGCGTTGATGATGACGGATTTATTTTTATTTTTCGAGGCATAGTCTTGAATACGATTTTTTAAAACTTTTATTGAAATGGGAACTTCGTCGATAAAAATATGCCCTTTTTCATCAATAATTATTGTAAGAACTTCGTCGCTCGAAACATCTGCCGACTTTTCGACTTGCGGCAGATTAACGTTAATATTCGACTGCATCATCATCGGGGTTGCGACCATGAATACCACTAAAAGCGTAAGAGCTATATCCGTCAGTGGCGTCACATTTATCGTCGTGAACATTTTGTTATTTTTGTTTAATCTTTTGTATGTTGCGATGGTTTTCATTTGTTTTGTCCTAGGAGGAGCAATAATTCTTCGACGTAAAATTCCATTTCTTTCACGAAACCTTCGACGCGACTGAGGAAGTAATTGTACGCAATCACGGCTGGAATTGCGACCATCAAGCCAAATGCCGTCGTGATTAAAGCCTTAGAAACTCCGCCTATCACAATGTCGATTCCGCCCATGCCTTGCGTTGAAATGTTGTTAAATGCTTCGATGATTCCGATAATAGTTCCCAAAAGCCCTAAATATACAGAAATATTTGCGATAGTGCCGACGAGGACTGAATATCTTTCTAATTCTTTAATGTTCCTGGAAATTTCTCTGTCAATAGCGCGGTTCATTTTTGCGAGATTTTTGTCTTTTAATGGAAGCGCAACTGCTGTGATATTCGCAAAAATTGACGAATTTGACTCGCAATATTCGATAGCTTTATTGATTTCGTTTTTGTCTAAATATGCCTCAATCGTTCCTAGAAAATCGTCGTTACTAATTTTGCCTTTTGCTTTGAAACAAAGAATTTTGTTGATAATTATTGCAAGAGAAATTACTGAGCAGAGGATTAATAAATACGAAATAGTTCCGCCGCTATTGATTAAATCCATTATTTTTTGAAAATTAAACATTTTGTTTTACCTCGAGTTTTTTTATGCGAGACTGAAAAAAATATACGAATTTGTATCTAGTTTTGTATTCGATTACAGCTAAAATTTTGTTTTTAAATTCTAAAGCAAAATAATCGTCCGAAAAATTATACCTCCTGAAATCCGCCAAAAAGCTCAAATTTCCGAGCTTGAATTTTTCTAAATCCTCAGGCAATAATTTTATTTTTGGGATTTCGCGAAACAAATCGTCAATGGGAAATAAATGTTTTTGCAAATATTCTTCAGAAAAATTTTGTGTAAAATCGCGTAAATTTAAACTTTCTGAAAGAGCGAAATTATCGAGTTTTGTTCGAGTCAAATGTTTGAGATAAGCCATTTCTCCAAGTTCGCTGCAAATATCTCGAAAAAGCGCTCGAATATAAGTTCCGGATGAACATTTTACAAAAAATTTTATAGTTTTGCTATCCCAGCTTAAAATTTTTAGGTCGTAAATCAGAATTTTTCTAAGAGGAATTTCGATTTTCTCATTTTTTACTGCATAATCGTAAAGTTTTCTGCCATTTACTTTTATGGCGGAGTAAATTGGTGGTTTTTGGATGCTGCAGCCAATGTATTTTCGTAGAATTTTTTCGATTTTTGAGATGAATTTTTCGTCTAACAAAAAATCTTTTTCTTCAAGAATTTCGCCCGTCGAATCGTCTGTGGAAGTTTTCGTTCCAAATGCAAGTTCCGCTACATATTCCTTGTCGTGCTTCTGTAGGTTTTGCGTGAGCTTCGTCGCATCACCTAAAGTCAAAACTAAAATGCCGTCTGCAAAAGGATCAAGAGTACCTGTGTGTCCGACTTTGAAATTTTTGATTTTCAAAGAATTTTCGATTGTTTTGCGGACTTTGTGGACTGCAAAATGCGAGCTAATTCCGTCCGGTTTATTTATAGTTAGTAGTCCATTTAACATATTTTGCGTCATTCTTGAAGAGAGAAAGTTTAATTCGTTAAGATTTTTTTACGACAGATTTTATAAAGCAAACGTCTTCATTTGTCAATTTAAAATTTTTGTATTTCAAGTTTTCCTCGACTTGAGTTTTATTCCTAAATCCAAATAAAATTCCGGAAACAGTTTTATGGTAAAGCAGGAAATTAAGACAGAGTTTAGCAAAATCTTCATGCTTGGCGCCATATTTTTCTGCTAAAAAACCCAATTTCTGATTGATTATTTTTAAATTTTCAGGCTGAAGTTTTCGTAAATTTTGCCTGTGATCTCCGGGTGCAAAAAATGTTTTTTCGTGAAATTTGTATTTATTGAGTAAAATTCCATGCTCGAACGGACTAAAAGCTATGAATTTAACATCATATTTTTTAGTCAAAGTTGCGACTACACTATTTTCAGATATAAATTTTGTATCTAGAATATTCGCTTTTCCCTGGATGAATTTTGGTTTGATTTTTGGGATTAATCTGGCGAAATCTCCAGTCTTGTAACACGACAAACCTAAACAGCGAATTTTGCCTTCAGAGTGGAGCTTTTCCATCGTTTCCATCGCTTCATCGAGATAGTGATCGTTTTTACCAAAATCCGAATGATGGAAATAATAAATATCGAGATATTCGCGTTTCAAATTTTTGAGGGAGTTTTCAAGCTGGAAAATTATGTTTTTTTTCGAATAGTGGTGTTGAAAATTATTAATAAATCCGATTTTTGAGGAAAGAAAGATTTGATTGGAAATGCTCAGTTCTTGCAGGATTTGTCCTAAAAGTTTTTCAGATAATCCATCGCCATAGCAGTCAGCTGTATCAAAATGATTGATTCCTTCGTTGAATGCAAACTTTATAGTTTTTTTTGCATCAGAATAGTCGATAGGTTCCCAGCCACTCGAAATTCCATCGTGAAAATTTAAACCGCCGAGCTGCCAAAATCCAAGCCCGATTTTAGATAATTCTGCAGAATTAATCAAAGAGGTGTGGTTCATCTAGTTTTATCGACGATAATGAAGGGACGTTTTTTTTAATAAGCCCCATTTCGTAGAGTTTTACAAATTCTTCGACAAGCTTTGGCTCAAATTGTGTGCCGGCGCATTTCTGAATTTCGTTAATTGCAAACGCGATACTTTCTGCTTCTTTATAAGCGCGTTTGGAGATAATCGCGTCAAACGAGTCAACAAGCTGAATAATTCTTGCTAAAATCGGAATTTCTTCTCCTTTCAATCCATCGGGGTAACCGGTCCCGTCCCATCTTTCATGGTGATATTTAACAACATTTTTTACTTCTTTTAAAAAATTTATTTTGTCGAGTATGTTAGAGCCTTCAAAAGTATGCGATTTTATTAGATTAAATTCTTCGAATGTAAGAGTTTCTTCTTTATTTAAAATTGCGTCGTCGATCAAAATTTTTCCGATATCGTGAAGTATTCCGGCAAATTTTAGGATTTCCAGATCGCGAGCATTAAGGGCAAGCTTTTTCCCGAGAAGTAAGCTGTAATATAAAACGCGTTCAGAATGCCCTGAAGTATAATGATCCCTTGCATCTAATAAATTTGTCAGAACTCGAACGGAGTCCCAGTAACTATTTTTTAGTTCAATGTTTTTTGTAATCGTTGAACAAAATTTTGAGGTGCGTTTTATGATTTCATGCAATAAGTCGAAGTCATTGTCGTAATAAAATTTTCGATTTTTTTTATTACCGGCTACAAAAATAGCAATAATTTCTTTTTCATTATAAATTGGGGCCAAGATTTTAATTTTTTTGTTCTGATAAGCTGAAGAGATATTTTTTTGATGTTTTAATATTTCCGCAAAATTATTTATGAATTTTTCATAGCTTTTTCTTTCGAGAAACTTTTCGAGTCCTATGCAATTTAATGCAGTATATTCTCCCATTATAGGATCGCAGAGGTAAATTGCACAAAATTCAGCTTCTAATTTTTTATACAAGAATCGATTTAGATTTTTTAGAACCTTTTCTATAGATATTTCGGGATTTGTTTTTAAAATGAAATTTTGTATTGAAATTATATAGTCTTTTTTGAAATATGAACCGAATATTTTTTTGTCATAATTTATTCTAAGCTGGTAAAAAAAGTAGTACGTTGAAAATACTGTAATAGTATAAACAACGAAGTGTTTTTGAAAGCTAAAATTACAGATTTTATTTAAAAAGAAAATTACATCAGCCAAAGTCATGAGGAATGAGCAGTAATTAAATAAATAAAAACTGATAAATTTTAGTCTTTTGTCTTCTGATGTTTCAGAAATAAGAAAATCAATAAAGAAAATTAATATGCAGACAATGTTCAGGAAACTTAGTAAATTTTGGTTTGTTTTTGCAAAAACAAGATGAAATAAAAGAAAAAATATTACGAAGAAAAATTCAAATTTTGATTTATTTTTGAAAAGGATGATAGATTTTTTGTAGATTTTGTAATTTAGACGGTGGAAGTAGTAGAAAAAAGAAAGTATGATGATGAGGGAGAAGGCGGAAAAAGCTAAAAATTCTATACTAAAAATATTGAATAAAGTATTATAAAGGACATAGATAGACAGGAATGTTATAAGAAGTAATTTTGTGATTTTTATAATGCTGGATTGTTTTTTTGTAAAAATTAAGTAATATAAAATGACTAAATTTACAGTGTACTCAAAATTCATTTAATCTCAATATTAAATTGAAGATAATATTATTATTGTTTTTGTTAAAAATGGCTTTATTTCCTCAATAGAGAAAACGCTAGCTGAATATTGCTTTGAATCTATTTCAATGGTGTCTTTTATTAGCGTGTTTTTTGAGCTGTAAGCGTCGGTGAGAATTCTAATTAAGTCCGGATTACTGACTATATCCACTACATGCAAATCTATGACGTTGCCTTTTAGAAAACTATTTTTGTGCAATTTTGCGAATATTATTTTGTTTTCAGAATTAACGACTAAAATATCTGATGTTTCGTTAGCAATCATTGAAGTAACAATTTTTTCTAGTCTTTTTTCTTCAGCGACTAAAATTTCGTCATTACCATGCTCTTTTGATTTTATTACGCCGGATATTTCATTAATAAGACTATTTATTCCGGAATAAATTTCTCCGATTTCATCGTGTTTGTTGAGTTTGAATTTAAAATTTGTAAGATTTTTTTTCATTAAAATTATGCCTTCTTTTATCATAGTCAAAGGTTTGGCGATGTCTATATAAAAAATTAGCAAAAATATGATTAAAAAAAGTGATGTGAAAATAAAGTTAAAAATAAATACGTATTTATTTTCTTTTTTTAGCCCGGTCACAACGGAATCTTTTGACATGCCGAAACGAATATAAGCGATTGGGCCTAATTCTTTATCGACGATAGGTGCCGCGCAAACGAGAATACTTTTGCCTTCTTCAACGTGGTCTTTGTATGAAAAATCTTTTGTTTCAATTGCCCATGTTGTAAGAGGATCTTTGTATTTATTTCCGATTTCGTAAACATCGCTGTGCCCGATCACGGTTCCATTGTTTGAAAAAATAATAGCGTATAAAATATCGTCGACGGATTCTATTTTTTCTATATGAGCTAGAAGAGAGATATCATTATAATTTGTAATATCATTTATTATCACAAGATTAGACAACCTTACAACCAATTTGGCTTTGGTAAGGACTTTGTCGAGTAGCCGCTGTTTATATTGGTCTAAATAAAGTGCACTAGATAAGCCTAATAACGTCACCAAAATTAGAAAAGTATAACAAAATACTTTTAGATTTACATTGATCTTGAATTTCATAAGCGTTATTTCCTATATTTATTTTTTTTCTAGAGCTTTTGCTCTCTGTAGGCTTGTGTAAGCTCTCTCATGTTCAGGATCAAGTGCTAACACAGTTTCCCATTCGGTAATAGCTTTTGTGATATAGCCATTTCTATAGTAGTATAAACCTTGATTATAATGTTTTCTTACTTCCTCTTGATTTGGAGATTTTTTGAGAGCTATTTGAACTTGTTGGGTCTCTACAAGCTTTGGAGTTTCGACTTCCACAGCTTCGACAGGTTTTGTTTGTTTTGATCTAGAGATTTCCAGGTTTGTTTTTGTAATGGCATCTTTACATTTTTTTTGATTTTTTGAATCAAGAGCGAATTCAAGCGCTTTGTTAAAATTATCTAAAGCTTTTCGATATTCTCTAGAGCTAAGATTATCAGAGCCCGCATTATAAAGTCTACTGAATTTTTCTGAAATTTTATTCAAAATCATTTTGTTTAACTCTAAAGCATCTTCATTTTTTTGATCTAGTTTTAAAGCTTTTATAATGTAGTCATAAGCTATGAGTTGATTATCTGTGTCGTAATTTCGTCTAGCCAAAGATATTAATTCTTTTAGTTTTACTTCAATGTTTTTTGCTTTAGCTTTTTCAACGAGAGCATCGAGACCCTGGTAATTTGGAACCAACGCCAGTACGTGTTCCCATTCTTCGATTGCTTTTTCAAAATCTTTTCTCTTGTATGCATCCCAACCTCGTTGGTAGTATGGTTCTGCTAAAAGTCGTCTGGCTTCAATAACGTAACCTTTGATAGTCTCTGCGTTTTCTGTCTCAAAAATTACTAGTTTTTCCCAGATGTTTAATGCTGCTAAATAGTGTTTTGTGTCGAAATATTCCTTTCCAATATTAAAATATTCGTTTACAACAGTTTCTTTTGCTTCTTTTGTCGGATATTTCATCATTTTTTCTACTGCTTCAAGCAAAAAGACAGTTTCTTTGTAAGATTTTTTTATATCGAGAACCTTTTTGTAAAAAAATGCTGAATTTTTGAAATCATTCATTTTGCAACATTGTAAGGCTCTATCATAAAGATCTTTTAAAATCGGATCTTCGGTATTTTCATAAGTATAATTTAGACGTTGCATAAGATCTTCTTTGTCGTCCTTTAGAAGAGCAAAAAGGTTGATATTACAAAGTCCTAAAATGCTTAAAAATAGCAACAGTTTTTTGATTGTCATAAAAACATCTCCATTAACTTGATTCCAATTGGGCCAAATATCAGGATAAAAACGCCGGGAAATATAAATATCATCATTGGTATTAGCATTTTGACAGGAGCCTCCATAGCTTGCTTTTCGGCGGATTGAAGTCGTTTTATTTTCATTTCTCCAGAGTAATCACGCAAAACTCCAGCCAAACTTGTTCCGAGCTCTTCAGCTTGAACCACGACTGAAACAAAAGCTGATACTATTTCTAAATCACATCTTGAAGCAAAATTTTTCATAGCTTGCTTTCTATCGGAACCCAGCTGTAATTCTCTGATAATTTCCTGAAATTCGTCTATTAGAGGATTTGGGTCGCTGTGCTCTATAATTTTGACTAGAGCAGACATGAAATCTATTCCCGCCTCAACGCACAAAGTCATTAAGTCGAGAGCCGCTGGAAAATTCCGTTCGATTTCGCGAAGACGTAGGAAGGCTTTGTTCGAGAAATACCAGTCTGGCAGAAAAAAAGCAACGCAGCCAAATGGAAAAGCGCCATAGGTCACGCCAAGAACCCAAGAAATCGCAAAAGTTAGCACAAAAAAGATTAGTTTAATTATGAGCATGTCCTCAGGTAGTGGATAATTTGGTTTTCCAAGTCTGATCCACATATCAGTCAATCTGCGATTTAAAAATTTGATTTTCATTATTTGGTGATGAATTGCAAAAACGTTTTTAATTTTTTCGGATAAAGGCAGTTTATGACCGTAATCTGCAGAGGGCGGGATTGAGGAAAAGATATTAAAAGCTATTATAAAAAATGCAAGAAATATACAAAATAAAGCAAGGGCTAAATATAAAATCATATTTTTGCAATCCTCTTTAGTAGTTTAAAGCAGTGGGACTTTAGACGTCGATCGTTGTAATTTTTTTGATGACGAGAATCCCAATAAATTGCCATATAACGAGAAATCCTAAAAGTGTAGTCCCTATTGTAGTTTTGAACATCGGCAACATAAAGTCAGGCTGAATAGCAAATATTAATCCGCCCATACACCAAGGCAAAGACGATACAATAATAGATTGGATTTTACCTTGAGCAGTCAGAGTTTTGACCTTATTTTGCAGTTTATAAGTTTCTCTTACAGTTTGTACTATTTGTTCTATAATTTTTGTTACGTCGCCACCTGTTTCTCGCTGGATTATGAGTGAGGTGACAAAAGTATCGATTGGACTAGATTTGAGACGTTCACGCATGCTGACCAACGCATCTTCTAAACTCACTCCGAGGTTGTATTCTTTCAAAATTTGTGCAAATTCATCTCGAATAGGCGGTTCTAAGCTTTCTAGCGAAAGTTCAATTCCTTGAATTATATCGAGGCCTGCTTTTAATGCGTTTCCTAGAAAGATTAACGCGGAAACTAATTGTTTTTCAACTTTTGTAGTTCGCCTTTTTTGAATATTGTTTAAAACAAAACGTGGAAAAAAGTAGAGTAAAAATATAAAAAAAATCCACATTATCGCCGTTTTTGTTATTAACAAAACAATAAATCCAACAAAATTGACTGCTAAAATATAAAAATACGGGATTATTTTTTCTTTAAGTTTTATTTTAAAAATTTTTGAATTAAAGGCTTTGATATCGTCGCAGTATTTTGTCCAGATTTTTTCGAAAACAGAGGTTTCGCCTTTTAGTTTTTTTGCGATTACGCTAGTTGAAATTATTCGTACAAATAAAAAGAAAAAAGCAAAAAAAGATAAGATAGCAAAAAATTTTATAATGATTAGCATATTTTATCCTTGATTGTATTTTATTTTTAAAAAATTTCTTTAAAAATTTATCTAAATTAAAAAATATTGTCAACCTAAAAATTGTCTATTTTTTTATTTTACCGGAACGTTTGAGCAGATTTTTTACCCTCGCTAATAATTCTTTTGGTTCGAAAGGTTTATTCATGTAGTCATCACTTCCGCAGTCGAAACCAGTAATATAGTCCTGTTCTAGAGTTCTGACTGTGAGCATCAAAACCAAAATGTCTTTAAACGAATATTTTTCTCTAATTTTTTTACACACCTCGTAGCCGTTCATTTTTGGCATATTTAGATCTAAAACAACCAGGTCCGGAATTTCCGAGACTGCTTTTTGGTAGCCTTCTTCTCCATCATTTGCTATAGATACAGAATAGCCATCTTTCTCGAGAATTATTTTTAAAAGGAATGCAAAATCTTTTTCATCGTCAACGACTAAAATTTTGAACTTTTGATCTTCCAAAGTTCCTCCTACGGTATTTATTCAACGACGAGAGCCGGTAATGTGAAATAAAAAGTTGATCCTTTTCCAAATTGGCTTTCAACCCATATTTCTCCGCCATGCGCTTCGACTAATCCTTTTGCCACTGATAAACCTAAACCTGTGCCAGGTTCATTAGTTTCAGCATGCTTGAGCTGTTCAAATTTATTAAAAACTTTTTCGAGATTTTCTTCGGCGATTCCTATTCCATTATCTTGAACGGAAAATTGCAATGAATGAATATTTTCTCTGTTTTTCTTTTTTCCATCATAAATTGGTTTCATTTCAATACTAATTTTCCCATTTTGGGCTGTGAATTTAATAGCATTATTTACTAAATTAATCAATAATTGTTTTACTTTTTCTTCGTCTGCGTAGATTTTAGTCAATGTAGAATCGAGATTTGTGAGTATGGTAATGTTCTTTTTTTTAGCTTCCATCAAGAAGAGTTTTTTCACGTCGGAAATTAATTTCACAAGATCGATCATTTCTTTTTCTAGATTTATGTTTCCGCTTTCAATTTTTGAAATATCGAGAAGAGTGTTAATGAATTTTCTGAGTCTACGTGTGTTGTCTCTCATTCGAGTTAAATATTCATATCTGTCATGTAAGTTTACATCGTTGAATTTGGCGTTTTTGTTTTGATCAATTTTTGCAGCTTCGTCTTCAGATAACATGAAGTTTATATAACTTTCGATTGCGCCGAGCGGCGACCGGAGCTCGTGTGTGATGTTTGAAACAAAATCTTCTTTCAAAACATCGATTGTTTTTAGTTTGTTTGTCATATCGTTGAAAGCTTTAGCCAGTTTTTCAAAATCATCTTTTGTATTCAATCTAATATTTACATCTAATTTTCCGTCACCAAAAAGTTTTAATGCATCGCGAAATATTTTTATATTCTTATGTAGACGTCTTGACAAAAAGAAAAAAAGCATTGAGCCAATTATAAAAAATGAAATTCCGGCCCAAATTATTTTATTTTTTAGTTTAATGAAGTCAGTATAAAAATGTGAGAATAATGCTTCACTAAAAAATCCAATCTTGATGCAGTACAAATATTCACCTTGTTTTGTGTAAAAATGTGAAAATTCTGTGATTTTCGTACCGAGTTCAAGTTCATTGAGCAGTTTGTCTATTGATTTGACTTTTTTTGTGAGGATAAAATTTTTTGATTGAGTGGAATTGCTAGGTTTGTTGTATGTTTGTGAGGTTTCAAAATTTTTGTATTTATCGCGAGAGTGAGCCAGAATCTTTCCGTGTTTATCGATCACATAAAGGTAGAGCATTGACGGGTCATTTTTTAGTAAAATTTTTACGAGGAAATCTAACTCGTCAGTTTTGCTTTTTAGGTTTGCTTCATTTGCCGCCCAGACAACACTGTTTAAAGTTTCGGCTACAGAATCATCTATAGCGCGATCTAGAATTTTTTTTTGAAATTTTATTAAAGTAAAAACTAAACTTAACGTGAAAATAAAAAAAATTAAAGTTGAAATAAGCAAAATTCGAAATTTTAAAAACATTTGTTACCTTTGTTTTTAGTTTTTTTAAGGTTCAATTAGTGTCTCATTTCTTAGCAAATCTTCAAAAATATCTCGTTTTCGAGCTATGATTATTTTGTTGTTTTTTATCAAAAGTTCCATAGGCTTTAGCCTCGAGTTATAATTGGATGACATGCTGAAACAATAAGCTCCGGCATTTTCAATAGCTAAAAATTCGCCGGGCTTTATGTCTTCAAGCTCTCTGTCTTTTGCGAAAAAATCCGTTGATTCACAAATTGGACCGACGATGTCGACTTTGTTTTTTTGAACGTCTTTTTTTGTGACAGGCAAAATTTCGTGGTAGGCGTCATAAAGTGATGGCCGAGCCAAATCGTTCATTCCTGCGTCGACGATTACGAATTTTTTCGTTTGACTTTTTTTGTTGTATAAAACTTTTGTTAAAAGAAGTCCGGCATTTCCGACTATAGATCTCCCGGGTTCGAGAATCAAAGTTAGGTTTTCAGCCTTAATTTTGTCATACAAATTTGTGTGCAGCATATCGTGTAAATTCGGTTCACTTTGCGTCGAAGAATCGTAGACTATTCCCAATCCGCCGCCAATATTTAAATATTCGATTTTTACGTTTTGTTTTTTAAGGTTTTCGTAGAGTGAAAAAATCTTTTCAAAAGCTTCCAAATAAGGTGAAATATCCAAAATTTGTGACCCAATGTGTATATGAATTCCGATGGGATTTATGCTCTCTAGAGTTTTTGCGTATTTATAAATTTCTTCTGCTTCTAGATAATCAATGCCGAATTTATTTTTTGCAAGCCCGGTAGAAATATAAGGATGAGTTTTTGGATCAACGTTAGGATTGACTCGCAAACTGATTTTTATTTTTTTGTTAGCGTTTTTTGCACGATCATTGAGCAAATTCAACTCTTCCGTTGATTCGACGTTAAACATCAAAATGTTCGACTTGATCGCGAAATCGATTTCTTCAGCGGTTTTGCCGACGCCGGCGTATACGATTTTTTGAGGATCAGCCCCGACGTTCAGTGCTTTAAAAATTTCGCCGCCGGAAACTGTGTCAAATCCTGAGCCTAACTCTTTTAAATTTTCGAGGATTAGAGAATTTGAGTTAGTCTTCATTGCAAAACAGATTAGATGCTTTACACCTTGCAGTTCGTTTTGATAACGCAAAAAATTGTTTTTTATCGTCTCAAAACTGTAGACAAAAAGCGGAGTTCCGTATTTTTGTGCGAGCTCCTTGAGATTAAAATTATCAAAAAAAAGTTCATTATTCACATATAAGCTCACTTAATTTACCTCGTTAAATATTAAAATTGAAAAAGTAAAACCAGGCCGGAATCGTTATAAGACTGACTAAGTGCGTCGTCAAAACGCTTTTTGCAGCAAAGCGCGTGTCTGAGCCGAAAATATCTGAAAGTACGACGCTAGTGACCGCACAAGGCATTATACTTACTATCGAAATTATGATTTTTTTATCTATATCAAGTTGAAGTTTAAAGATTTTCAAGATTAAAAAAACGAAAAATGGAATCAAAAAAAGCCGCACAAAAACCAGACAAATTTGATTGAAATCAAAAAGATTTTTGAATTTCAGCGAGATCCCAAAAATGCGGCTTCCGGCGACGATCATCGCTATCGGAAGAGTCGCTCTCCCAAAAATATCGATCACAAAAAATAATGACGCGCCAATCTCTCTCACTAAAATTGAGTCATTAAAACTCGAAAAAAATTGCTTTATGAACAAGAAAAAAATCGACAAAATTATTGCAATTATCGGCGGGCTGAAAATATTTTTAAGGAAATTTTTGTTAAGTTTTTCGCCAGTCAGACAGAAGACACCTATGCTCCAAATCGCAATTTCAGCGCCTAGGGTTGAAAACAAAAGCTTAGTCGCCATAGCTTCGCCAAAAAATAAGAGCAGTATCGGTAGAGGCAAAAACGAGTAATTGTTGATTAAACATTGAAATAAAAATATATCTTTTTCGTTTTTAGTATTGAATTTCAGAGATTTCACTACCAATATACCGATAAATAAACCGACTAGCATCATGAGAAAAACGCTAATTGGTAGAATGGCTTCGTTAAGTATGCTTTGAAACGTGAAATTCTGAGTAAAAAACGATAAAATCATGCACGGGTAAAAAATTGTCAAAAAAAGCTTTGATAATTTATGTGTAGTTTTGTCGTCGATAAAATCGCGAGATCGTAAAAAATAACCCACAGCCATCATTAAAAATAATATTAAAATTCTAACGAATAAACTTAAAAATAACATTTTATTTTAGTAATTTTTCGTACAATTCTAGGTTTGTAGATACGTTTAGAAAATCTTGGATATTCTCGTGGGCAAGCATTTGTGCTATTTCGGACATAAATTTTAGATACGGTTCTTGCGAATTTTTTGGAGCTAAAGTCAGGATGAAAAATTTTGAAAGATTTCCGTCAATAGCTTGAAAATCTACGCCGGATTTTTTTATCCCGATTGCAACTAGCATAGAATCAACGGTATCAGTTCTGACATGCGGCAAAGCTATAAAATTTTGCATTCCGGTAGTTAAAATTTGTTCTCTATTAATCAACTCTTGTAGGATTGTTTCTTTTGAGTCGGGAGATAGCCTTTTAGCTTCCACGAGCAAATCCAACAATTCTCCTAGGATTCCATTTTTTGAATTTGACTTTAGGTCGATCGTGATTGCGTCTTGATTGATTAAATTTTTTAGTTTAGTCTCGATCGCAATTTTTTCTTTTGTGGAGTGAAAAATGTTACCCACGATCTTTTCTTTATTTGCGATTTTTTGCAAATTAGATATCGTGTTTTCCAAATCCCCCAAAACTTCATAAAACATCGTGTAAATAAAAGGGGCTTCATTCTCAAGGCAATCGAATACAAAGCTATTTTCTTTATCAACTTTAAAAGATATGATATGCGTTTCTCGTCGTATTTGGTAAATTTTATCCTGAATGTCCAGGTTATGTACGAAATATCCCTCTTCTTCAAAATGTTCAATAATTTTTGGCAATATAAAATTTTGAGTTTCTTCGTTTGGCATTTTAAAGATAATTTCTTCTTTTTTTTCATCGGAAATATTTTTCTTTTCGGATTTTACGCCTGTCTTTGGAATACTGAACAGTTTGTCTAAAATCGGAGGAGTGATCAATGTAGTTAGAAAAGTCATGATGAGAGCGATACTAAAAATTTCTTTAGTAAGTACGCCTGCAGCAAGTCCAATCCCGACTATAATTAAAGCGACTTCACCACGCGGAATCATGCCAACTCCAACTCTAAGGGCTCCGATATTGTTGAAATTCAAAAAATATGAAGGCAACATACAGCCTATTACTTTCCCGGCGACAGCGAAAAGAAGATAAAGTAATCCGAAAGTTAAAATTATAGGAGATCCCATTTGAGAAATATCGACGAGCATACCCATTACACAAAAGAAAACCGGTATTAGGAATTTCTGCAAAATGCCGAGATTTTCTTGTATCATGAGAGAAATGTCAGTTTTTGAAAGTGATAATCCGGTAATATACGCTCCTACGATCATCGTGAGTCCGGATTTTTCAAAAAACCCTGCTAAAAACATTGCGAGAGCTACTGCCATGATGCTTATCGAAAATTTGTCTTTGAAAAGTTTGAGGGCTTTGCTGATTTTGTATGCGAAAATCAGTCCTAAAGCTGAAAATACGAGCCAAATCCCGACAGCTTTTAAAGCGATTGCCGAGACAGCGCCCCAAGCGATATGTCCGCTTTTTGCGATTCCGATAACGACAGCGAGTAAAATTATACCGAGAACGTCATCTATTACTGCAGCCGCCAAAATCGTTACGCCCTCCGGAGAATTCATTTTCTTTTTTTCAGATAAAATTCTTGCTGTTATTCCAACGGAAGTCGCAGTCGAAATTATGCCCAGGAATAAAGGCATTATATCGAGAAAGCCATAGTCTAAGCCTAAAGCGTATTTTGCAAAAATAATTCCCAAAATATCTCCTAGAACAAAGCTGAATACGACTCCAGATAGTCCGACTATAAGACCTGCCAAAGAATATTTGAAGAATGTCTTCATGTCAGTCTCGAGTCCTACGAGAAATAGCAGAAGTATCGAGGCAACTGTTGCATAGGAGTAAAGCTCAGGACTTATTGGGAATGACGAATTTGCAATAGGAAAAATTCCATGTTCGAATCCTGGCAACTTGATTTGTCCCAGGCAATAAGGTCCTATTATCATTCCGGCAAAAATTTCGCCTAGTACGCTTTGCAGTTTAATTTTTTTGAATAAATATCCGCCCAGCCATGCTGCGATAATAATGAAACTTAATTGGAAAATGAGATTTACCATAGATGTAGAAATAGATGTTTCAGAATCTGCAGCAAAAATTAAACTCGAGCTTAAAATTAGTGAAAATATGAAAAATTGGATTAAAATTTTGATTTTTTTGGACATGTATTTTCTCCTTAATATCACGTTGTGAAAAATTGGCCGGTGTTTTGGTTCTTAATTTTAAGGTGGTAGAGCCAATGTTTTATTTTTTTAAGAGATGGTTTTGATTGGATGAGATTAAGATTTCGTAAGAGAAATTTTAGCGGCGCAGGGATTTGAACCCCGGACACGCGGATTATGATTCCGCTGCTCTAACCAACTGAGCTACGCCGCCTAAAAAATTGATTTTTATTATAGCCTTTTTATTTTTATAGTCAAGATTTTTATGTTTTGCCTTTTTGATGAGCAGCCCTTCGAAAAACAATAAAAAATTGACAATAGATTTAATTTTCTATATAGTTATAAAAATTTATATTTTGCCTGGGTGGTGGAACGGTATACACGGTGGTCTCAAAAACCACTGGTCGCAAGACCTTGTGAGTTCAAATCTCACCCCAGGTATTTTTTGAAAATTCTCATTTTTTTCAAGACCTACAGCCATACTTGAAAGACCCGGAGCAAGTAATGCAAATTTATTTAGCTGGATATAATTTGGATGCTGAAATCATAAGGCGAATTAAAGAAATATGCCCCGATTTAGCTAGTAGCATCACTCCGGAGACCATTTCCGCAGCTTATGCGAGGATTAGTCGCGATCCGCGTCCCATCAACGAACTCCGCAAAATATCTTCTCAAGAAATCGAAAAAACCAGAAAATCAAACGAAACAATAATTTTTGACATGGGTCACAGCTCTATTGCCGAGCACGCAGTTTTTAATTTTGATGTAATCGGCTTATCGAGGCTCGCGATAGAAGAATTGGAGAATTTTAGGCTAGCGTCATACACTGAAAAATCGCAAAGATACATTACTCTTGCAAATGATTTTATTATGCCAAAAGAAATCACAAATGATGACGATATTCGCGAGTTTAGACGAATTATTGCGCTCCAAAATAATTTTTATCACGCGATTTATGATGATTTAAAAAAATACGTTTTTGCAAAACACAGAGACTTAGCGGAAAACGATAAGAATGCCAGACTTTTGGAAGGTTGGGCAAAAGAAGACGCGAGGTATATTTCATCTTTGGCGACGGAAGGGCAGCTTGGGATGACGATCAATGCTCGGAGTTTGGAGCTGATGCTACGAAGATTAAATGCTTCGAAGCTCGAAGAAGCTAGAAGTCTTGGAGAAAGATTTTATAATGAAGTAAAAAACATTGCTCCATCACTCGTTAAATATGTGCAGGCTTCGAGTAATGATTTAAATAAATATGAAAATTTGAATAAGTTTTTGCTTGATTTGAAGACGAACAAAGATGCGATTGATGGCTGTGAAGTAAAACTTTTAAATTTTACAAATAACGCGGATGACTTGATTTTGGCCAGCCTCCTACATAGACAAAGCGAAATTTCGTTACAAGAAATTTTGGAAAATGTAAAGTCTTGGACAAAAGAAAGAAAACTTGAAATTTTTAAGGATAGCTTCCAGGATTTAAAGTTTTACGATACAATGACTAGAGAATTCGAGTTTGTGGATTTTACGTTTGAGCTTGAAATATCAGCAGCTTGTTTCGGTCAAATTAAAAGACACAGAATGACGAGCATCACAACGCAGGCTTACAATATTGATTTAGGAGTCAAGATTCCTGATTCCATTGTTGAGGTTGGCTTCAAAGACGAGTTTTTGAAAATAATTGACGAGACAAATCGAGTTTACTTGAAATTAAAGAAAAACTATGGACAAAAAATTGCCGAATATATTTTAACTAACGCTCATAAGCGAAAAGTTTTTATGAAGATGAATTTGCGTGAACTTTATCATTTTTCACGATTGAGGGAAGATGCGCACGCTCAGTGGGACATTCGAAATATTGCCGGCAAAATGACAGAATCTGTAAAAAAAGTAGCGCCTATCTCAACTTTTTTGCTTTGCGGGAAAGATAGATTTCAGGAGTTGTACGCAAAAATTTATGGAGAGAAAAAATGTTAGACATAAAATTTATACGAGAAAATAAAGATTTTGTCATAAACAGACTCAATACTAGAAATGGCGATTTTTCCAAACCTATTAATGATTTGTTGGAAAAAGATAAAATTCGTCGAGAACTAATCAAAAAAAAAGAAGAAATGCAGGAAGAATTGAATGATTCCTCAAAAAAAATAGCAGAATTTAAAAAAGCTAATGATACTGAGAAGCTTCAAAAAATCTTGAAAGATTTGAAGATTTTATCAAACAAAATTAGCGAGAAAGAATTTGAATTGGAAAAAATCGAGCTTGATTTTAATAATATTATTTTTAATCTTCCGAATATTCCTCTAGCTGACGTTCCAATAGGAAAGAGCGAACAAGATAATAAAGTGATAAAAAATGTTGGAATTCCGAGAGATTTTGATTTTGAGATTAAAGATCACGTAAAATTAGGCGAAATTTTACAAATTTTGAGTTTTGATACGGCTTGCAAGATTACGGGGGCTAGATTTGCATTTTTGAAGGGTTTTGGGGCTAGGCTCGAGAGAGCATTGATAAATTTTATGCTTGAAACGCACGCACAATCCGGTTACGAAGAAGTTTTCGTGCCGTTTCTGGTTAATCGTGATAGTTTGTTTGGTACCGGGCAATTGCCGAAATTTGAGGAAGAATTGTTTAAATGCGACGGAGATGAGTTTTATTTGATTCCGACTGCTGAGGTTCCAATTACAAATATTCACAAAAAAGAATTTTTAGAAAAAAAATCTCTTCCTTACAAATACGTCGGATATACTGCGTGTTTTAGGCGTGAGGCTGGTTCGTATGGAAAAGATACGCGAGGGTTGATTCGAAATCACCAATTCAACAAAGTCGAGCTCGTCAAAATTGTAAATCCAGCTGACGGAGAAAAAGAGCTTGAAGCTTTACTTGCGGATGCTTGCAAAATTTTGGATTTGTTGGAGTTGCCTTACAGGATAATATCTTTATGCTCCGGAGATTTGGGATTTGCGTCTGCTAAAACTTATGATATTGAAGTTTGGATGCCGTCATCAAATTCTTACAGGGAAATTTCTTCGTGTAGTTTGTTCACGGATTTTCAGGCGAGAAGACTTTCAATGAAATTTCGAGATGAAAATAAAAATACAGATTTTGTTTATACCTTGAACGGTTCAGGTCTTGCGGTCGGCCGTACTTTTGCTGCTATTTTGGAAAACTATCAGGATAAAGATGGAAATGTGATAGTGCCAAAAAATTTGAGAAAATATATAAATAATATTGAGAAAATTAGCATACAGCCTCGCGTTTAAAGATAAAAAATTTATTCGACAGTGAAAATAAAAATATATTAAGAATTTCGATATAAAACAAAAAAAGTTTGACATTTTTTTAAAAAAAGATATTTATATAGCTAGAGTCTAGATAAGAAAGCTACTATTTTATATTTTTGTTAATTGAAAAATATTTAATAAGAGGTTTTTTTGATGAACAAAAGAATAATTTTTAGTCTTTTAACCGCGTTCATCCTAGTTACTAGTCTGTTTTCAGCTACCAAATATAAAATTTTATCTTGTAATCCTAACGTAATCGAACAAGGTGAGCAAGATATTACCTTGAATCTAGTAACAAATTCCCCTATGCCACAAAAATCCAATAACGAGTATTTGTACTCGGAGATCCAATTCTCAAATCCAGGCATTCATATTCAAGAAGTTTTTTTTCAAAATGCGTTAATCATAAACTGTAAAGTTTCATTAGATAAATACGTAGACGAGACTAAGCCCGTTGATATTTCAATTATAGGTTATGACGAGCAAGGGAATGATTTTATTTATGAAGGCAAGAAATTATTGACGATAAAAAGGAGGCCATTCATAGATAAAGTGATAGTACATAAAGCGGATGGTGCTATTATCCCTGGAGAAGAAGCTAATATTACACTAAAAGGCTATAATTTTCAGTCAGGGAAAATTGGTATACTTTTGATGTGGTCAGGACTTCCTCTAATTAATACCGCTTGCGATAATTCAAGACAATTGCGATTCTCTCTGACAGCAGAACAAACAAAGCAAATAAAGCCCGGTGGATACAGTATTTATATTTACAATAGAGATGGATCCGGTTGTCAGTCTAGTGAAAAGGTATTAGTTTCCTAAGTTCCCTAATAAAAAACAAAGGATTAAAAATCGATGTTTAACAAAATGAAAAAAGTAATCTTTTCATTTTTAGTTTTGTACTTCATTTTAATAGCTTTTGTGTTTGCTACTGTGACCGCAACTCCCTCACAAGTTACGCAAGATGATACAATAACTATTAGCGTGTATATTGATGGAACCGGAGTAAAAGAACCTACTACCGAAGTAATGTATAATCCAACTTTTGTAGTTGAGGGCTTTTCTTCAGAAGAAGAAGTTTCTTTTAGAAACAGAGGTTTATTGCAAGGAAAGTTCAAAGTCCTACGTAACGCAAACATAGGTAACCATACAGTAACTGTTTATGCTATTACAGGAGCTGCGTCGGGCTCCTCTAATAGAGCAACTTTAAGTGATTCTGTTATTTCAATAGGAACAACAACTATAAAGGTTATTTCAAAACCTATGATATTAGGTGTTTCTCCTGGAGCTACTTTTCAGCAAGCTAGTAAAGCGATTACGTTTTATGGAAAATATTTTGATACGAGCGGTGCTTCTATGGTGACAATTTCTGGCGCAGGTGTTTCGGGGACGGTTACGCCGACTACTACCTCGGTTGCGCCTACCTTTAATTTGTCAAATGGTACGCCTGGTGGTCCTTATTCAATCCAAATTTTGAGTAACGACGGTGGAGTTGGTTTTTCTGATGATGGCTCCGGAAATCCTACGCCTATTTTTACTCTTTACCCTGCTCCAAGTGTTATTAGTGTAAATAGAGCTAGCGTTTATCAGGCGCAAGAAAGTGTTGAGATGCGGATACGTGGGACGGGATTTCATGCTCAAAGCAGTGTAGATCTAGGAGCAGGTATTTCTATACTCGGTGTGACTTCAAATGCTGATGGAGGCGAAATTACAGTAAATTTTAATGTTGATAAAAATGCAACATTGGGAAATAGGACTTTAACTGTTTATAATCCGGATGGCGCAGCCGGTACTGCGAATAAAGCCACTTTCGTCATAAATAGTTTTGTAACGCAAAAACTTACTCCAAACGTTAATGCAGGTATAAGTACTACTACGGTAGTTCAGGGTTTTAAGGGAGATATTACAATAAAAAGCGTATCTGGGGCCGGAAATGGGTTCGACGATTTAGCAGTATCTGAAGTTTTAGTGAGTGGAGAAAATATTACGGTTTCAAAAGTTGTTTTTGTAGATACATCTACATTAAAAGTAAGTCTAATCGTAGAGCCGACAGCTGAGATTGGAGATAGAGCGGTAACAATAAAAAATCTGAGCTATAAAACTTTATCAACTTATACATTGAAAGTAGAAAAAGCTCCGGAAGCAAAATTGGAAGACGTAAATATATCCGTTTCACCGGCAAGTTTGTATCAGGGCGAATTTGCGACAGTCACTGTCACTTGCGCAAATGGAGCGGCATTTGAGTCAGGGGCAAATCTTAAAGTAACTGCCTCAGATGGAATAACTATAAAAAATATTACCTACATGAGTTCTACAACTTTGTGGTGTTACTTGAAAATAGATGAAAAAGCGCAAGTCGGTGAAAGAACATTTACCGTTGAAAATGTTTCTTATAAAGTTCAAAAGTCTACTTACATTACGATATTAGAATCCGATTTTAATAAGCTTGCGATAAATGCGATTTCTCCTAACGAGTTATACCAAGGGCAATCTGCAACAGTCACTGTAACGGTCGCCGGTAAAATAGAAAACACAGCAGAAGTTTCTTTTAAGGGAATAGGCATTACCCTTAATGGTTATACAAAAAAATCCGATGCAGAGTTATGGTTGGATGTGACAGTTGACAAATTATCAAGCTTAGGGCAACATGCTTTTACTATAAAGAATCCAACTTATGAGAAAACTGTGACGGGTTTTATTAACATAAGTACATCTTCTTACTCAAATCCTTTCATAGACACAATCACAGACAGAATTTTGTATCAAGGCGAGCAAAAACAAATCGTTGTAACAGGTAGAGGCTTTCGAGCTCTTACAGTATTTACTTTCTCGGATCCAGGAATTGTTATTCAACAAGATACTATTGTAATCGAATCTCCGACAAAAGCTATATTGACGGTAAACATTCCGATTGATCTGGAGCCAAAATCATATGCTTTGGTCGTGAAAAATACTGATTTTGAGGCATCGTTTATTAAGCAGGATGCTGTAGAGGTAAGAGAAAAACACTCAATTAGCTCCATAAGCCCGCAAATGCTTGCTCCCGGAACCAGTGAATATTTTTATATCAACGGTACAAATTTTGATCTCAATAGTGCATTTAAGATTTTTGTAGATGGGAAAGTAGTTGTTAATTCAACTTCGACTACAACTTATGATCAGATAGTTTTTGTTTCAAGTCGATGTGTAAGTAAAAATCAGATTGCTTGTAGCGTTTTAATTAGCTCGGATGTAAAAGCAGGAATCCATGATATTGGATTATATTTTGAAAGTAATGGAGCTACAATTACGCAGCGAGGTATCTTAAATATTCCAAATAGACCGGTTATTACGAACATACCTAGCACTTTAAGTCAAGGAGATAATAATAAGGAAGTTACGATTCAGGGGCAGAATTTTGAGAATGGAGCAACTGTCGTGATTAGCGGTTCCGGAATTATTATTACCTCAGTCACTGTAATTTCAAGCAATATTATGACTTTTAGATGCGATGTGTCAAAAGACGCAGAAAGAACAGATAGGCAAATAAAAGTAATAAACCCAACAGGTCAATTCGCAACCGGGCTTGTTAAGGTAATTTCGCCGCCGATCATAGAAAGTTGTAGTCCATCGAACGTGATGAAAGGAACAACTCGTTATTTAGAAATCTCAGGGCAAAATTTTAGTGAATTTTTCGACTTAAATTTCAGTGGACGTGTTACGACTACAACTCCACATTCTGATGATGCAATCAATATTATTAGCGTTAAATATACTGGAAACACACAACTTTTAGCAGAGGTTTATATAGGAACCAACGTTATAAACGGTATGCACGACATCATGGTTGTGAACTACGAGGACTCTACAAAGGCTTCGATTCAATCGCAAGGAATAGGAGCTGGCTTATTAGACGTCAGAACTCCGCTCAAAATAAGCACCAGCACGATTACAACTGTACCGGCTGGATATTCGGGAAAAGTGATCGCAATTAGAGGAGAAGGGTTTTCAAAAAATTCAGTTATAAGTATTAATGGTTCAGGGATTACGATTACTCACAATAATTTTATAAATACACAAGAAATAGAGATTGTGATAGATGTTGCAGCAAATGCACCTTTAGGACGCAGAACTGTAACTATAAAAGATAGTGATAATTCTGCATATGCCTCAATTTTGGATGTAATTCAAGCTGTTACCATCAACTCGGTTACTCCAATAAACATTCCAATTGGACTTCGTCACGCTACAATGACAGTAGTTGGACTTGGAATCGATATTCCTACTACGACTATTGTTACAAAAAATGGGGTGAAAGGAATTGACCCAGGAAATTACGTTGAAATTCTAGGCGGTGGAATTGATTCATTGGTAATTGATTCAACTACTTACAGCTCTACAAGCATGACTTTGTATTTTCAGGTTTTTTCGACCGCTACGGTTGGAAGTCGCGATATTAGAATTACAAATAAGGACTCAGAGAATATTTTATTCAAACAAGCAGCATTTAATTTAGTAGAATCGATTAAAATAGATTTATTCAGCCCGACAGATTATCAAATAGCCGGTGCAGTTGTTGATTTTAAAATAATAGGATCTGGCTTTGATCCTACAAATAACTACGGCGTTGACGGAAGTACAATTATTTTTTCAAATCCAAACGTCTCAATCACGGCTATTAACTATAGAAGCGGGAGTGAGATCAGTGGACAATTTACATGGCTTGACCAAACTGCCGTAATTACAAACCGAAGCGTAGATTTAAAAGTTGTGAATAAAGATGGCTCGATTGGTACAAAAAAAGGCGCGCTTTATCTTGTCGAACAGCTTGAGGTTATAGATGCCTCTCTTACACCTACAACAATTCCTGTTAATGCAAAAAATTATGTTGTTAATATTAAAGGAAAAGGCCTGATCAAGGGGGTTACAGCGTATTTTTATTTAGATGGGCCTCCTCAAGATTTTTCTAAGATTGTTTCAAAAAAATTGGAATATATAGATACTACGGAGATGAATTTATATATCGATAGTGATGCAGGGATTGCAGATGGAGCTCTTGCTACATTGGTTGTGACTAATCCAAATGGTGCTTCAGTGGAAAAGAGCGGAATTTTTGTAGTGAAAAATGTACCTACAATTCATTCATTTGTTCCGGACTATATAAGAGTTGGCGGAGAAAAAGACGTTGTGATACAAGGAGCAAACCTAAACTTAGTTACGAGATTAGAATTTAGTAATGGATTATATATTACTACGACTAGTATTACATCCGGGGAAATTAGGGGACGAATTAAAACAACGGCTGGTACATATCCAGGCGATGTAACTGTAAAATTATATACGGCCACGGTAGGAAATGAAGGTATTGCTAGGAAACTATTCAAAGTTTTGGAAGGGCCAAAGATTAGAGAAGTTTTGCCTAATATTTTGTATGCAGAAAAAGAGGTCCAATTTTATGTAAATGGTGACAATTTCGATGAAAATATAAAGATGGTGATAAGAAATATAAAGGATGGTAGCACAGATTACATTCACATGAACGATTCTACATCACTTGGAATCAGAAAGAGTACGACTAGAATTATTTTAGAAAAGTTGAAAATCGATAAAGAAGGGGAATATAGTCTTGAGTTGATTAATCCAGACGGTAGCTCTGTAAAACAAGATGTCTCTTTGACGGTTTATCCTCAGGCGACGCAGGCTCAAATCTTCAGTCTTTCTCCCCCTTATGGTAAACCAAAAGAAACAAATAAAATTATAGAAGTGACCGGCAACAATTTTTTACCAGGAATGACGGTTTATGCCCAAGGAGCTGGAATTACGGTAAGCTCGTATACAGTCTACACAACGTCTGCTTCGTTGACTTTAGAAATAGCTGAAACAGCAGAGGTTGGCGAATACGGTATAGCCTTTTTGAATCCATTCTCATCGCCAACAATTAAGAAATTTTACATAGTGGATGCACCGGTTGTAGAGTCAATTTATCCTGATAAATTGCAAAAAGGAACGACAAACCAGATCACAGTTAAAGGTAGAAATTTTATGTATACTGGTGGATCTGATGGTGGTGATATAGCTCTTGCTATAAATAGCAGTGATGGTGTAAGTATTTTTGGCATGAATTTCATAGGAACTACGGAATTAAAAGCCTATGTTTTTGTTTCAGAAAATGCTGTAACTGGTAAAAAAGATTTGGTAGTTACAAATCCTTTTGGTGTAAATGGAACAGGTCGAGGATTAATAAATATTGAGGATAGAATAGAGTTTAATAACATAAATCCAAGTACATTGACTCAAGGAACAAAAAATAAAGATCTAGTAATAAATGGAAAAGGTTTCAAGGAAGAAACAAAAGTAGAGTTTGTTCAGACCGGAATTATTCTAAATAAAACGACATATATTAATGACAACCAGTTATCAGTAAATGTTACTGTTGCTGACGATGCCGCAGTTGGAAATGTAGATGTACGAATAATTAACGATGAGTACAATAACTTGGTTGCCAACAAAGTTTTCAGTATTGTCCCAAGGATTAGAGTTGAAAAAATTAATAACAATATTTTATATAGAGGGAAAGGTACAGCTTACGGAGATGATGTTATTGTTGAAATTATAGGAAGTAATTTCACGCTTAGTACGAGCTCAAACATTGTTTCAGAATGTAAAGTTGAACTTATTGGCGCAGACAATGAAATTCAGGTTGTCAAAGTTGAAACAAAGAGCTCTGGAAATATTTTTGCTTATATAAAAACAAATCAAACCGCAAAACTTGGCTTTGTAGATATGAAAATTATTTGCAATAGTGATAAACGAGAATTGATTGTTTCCAATGCTTTTGAAGTTGTAGACAAAATTAAAATCAACAATGTTACTCCATCGAATATAATGCTTCTAAAGAATGCATTTAATATCACAAATTCTGGAGCAGTAGCTACTTATTCTATAAGCGTTACTCACTTAACTCTTTCCGGAGTTGCGCCAATTTTGCTAGCTGGGAAAACAGTCGATCAGCTGATTTCGGCCATAAATGCTGAAGCTGGATGGACAGCAACTCTTTCTAGCTCTCAAGCAGGAAGGCAGCCGGCTACATATTTAAAAACTGTTGGGACTACTGACGTTGCCAATGGTAAAACAAGCATAGCGAGCTTTACGAAGAATGGTATTTTTGACAATAGTGGTAGTGAAGTTACTTTGAATATCGCAGGAAGTGGTTTCGCAGCCGGGATTAACGATTCAAAACTTTTATTTTCAGGTAATGGCATTTCTATTACTAACACCAATTTTGTAAGTGATAAAGAATTAACTGCAAAAATTACATTTGATCCTGCGTTAATTTTAGCGGGTAAACGAGACCTTACAATTACAAATTTAGATAATACTTTTGGAATCGCAGCCGGTATAGTCGAGTTTGTAGAGCCTCTTGAAGTAAGTCAAGTAAGCCCTCAGACTTTGGCTAGAGGTGCAGTAAAAGCTCCGATTACAATAAAAGGAAAAGGTTTTAGCGATAATTTATTGGTGACGTCAGGTTCCAGTTTGGTTTCTGTTTCAGATTTTAAATGCATAAGTCGTGACGAAATAAGCTTTAAAGTTACTATTGATCCAACATTTATATCGCCTACAAATATTTTTACTTTGAAAAGCGCGACTGGAGAAAGTGTTCCTGCATCGATAAATGTTGAGCAATTGCCGGTTATTACGAGCGTTGTACCTAACGAACTCGGACAAGGCGCTTCAACTTGGATTACAATAAGCGGTTATAAACTCGCGAATATAATAACGCTGAATAATATTTTGTTTAGTCAAAACGACATAAGTATTCTAGATATGAAAGATTTTTCAGATACTGGTTTCAAGGTGTTAGTGAATGTTTCAAAATCAGCTCAATTGGGAGACAAAACAGTAACTCTTAAAGATTTTGTTATTGGTAAAGAAAATACTAACTCCGGAGTACTGTCAATTGTTGCCGAGCCAAGTATAGTTTCATTTAATCCAGATACATTATTCTTGGGGAGCGTTGGAGAGATTATATTGAAAGGAAGCGGTTTCGTAAATGGAACCATACTTAAATTTTCGTCTCCGGATATAAAAGCGACAGGATACCAATTCTTTAATAATACTGAAATGAAAGCAACCTTGAATATAAGCAGCGTTACAATTCCTGCATTATACGACGTTGAAATAGTAAATCCGGATAGAAGCAATAATTATTATTCCGGTCTATTTAACGTTGTTGATCCGGAACGTATAATTACTTCTAGTCCAATAATCACAGGAATAAGCGTAGCTGCTCTTACTCAAGGTGCCACCTACACAGTATTTTTGGAAGGTGAGAATTTCTTAAAAGGAACAAACGTATCTTTCAGTAATAACGACGGGTTATTTATTAGTAATATTAATGTTTTGGGAAGCAAGGATATAACGTTTGATATTTTTGTTTCGACGACTTCAAAAGTAGGTAAGCACGACATAAGCGTCATTACTAATAACGGCACTGTAACTGCGACTGGACTCCTCAATATCGTTTCGCCACTAAAACTGGATAGACTCGATCCAAAAGTCTTGTCAAGGGGAACAAAAAGTAGAGACGTTTGGATTTATGGAGCCGGATTTGATGATACTACCAAGTGTTTGGTGGATGGCGATGGTGTTACAATAGAAAACACGTATTATTTAACGGACAAACTTTTACGTATTGTAGTAACTATAAGTGAGAGCGCGGTTTTGGGCACAAGGAAAGTATCGCTTGTCAATGGCAATGGCTCAAAAGTAGAAGTAGAAGGCGCGATTGATATTATACCAGCGGTGACTGTCACAAGAGTGAGTCCGGATAAAGTTGGAATTGGTTCTTTGTTGGAAAGAATTGAAATCGAAGGAACTGAATTCAGACCTAATTTGGACGTAAAAATACTTGGCTCCGGGGTTTCAGTCTCAAGCATAGAATTCAGAAGTGATACTCAAGTAAACGCGTATATTTCTGTTAGTCAAGATGCTTCAGCGGGTTCACGAGATATTAGAGTTATTAACAAAGATGGAAATGAAGGAATTGGCAAAGGTGTTCTTACTCTAGAAAGTTTTGTAAAGGTTAATTCGATGGTAAGCGAAGGAGCGAATGTTAATTATTTTACGTTGACACCAGGCACAACACATCAAGAAATAATCATTCGTGGTGATGGCTTTAGACTAGCAAATGATTTGGTGACAAAGCCAACTATCAGTTTTTCATTGCCATATTTAAGTATAGAACCAGGTACCATGAGATTTATGAATAGTGCAGAATTGAGAGCAACATTGTGGGTGGATACAGGATCTGCTCATGGTGGAGATAAAGTGGACGTCCGAGTCACAAATCCCGATGGAACAACAGGGCTTGGCAAAAATCTTTACATTATTTCTGAGCCTCTAGCATTGAGACAAGTGATCCCAAACATGCTAGGAGCTGGAGCACAAAATGAGACGCTATCGATTAATGGACAAGGATTTATTGATGGAATAAAACTGGAGTTTTTTGAAAAAAATCACATTACAATTCATTCGATAAAATATATTAATGCAAATCAAATAGAGGCAAAAGTTAGTATCGACGAAGCAATGACAGTAGGGTATGCTACTTTTAGCGTAATAAATCCGGGGAATGTAAAGCTTACAACAAGCACACTATTTAGTATTGAGGAATGCCCGGTGGTTAATCTTGTAACACCTGATCATTATGCTCAAGGCGCTCTCAATCAAAATATAAAGATTGGCGGAAGATTGTTTGATATAAATAGCACTACAGTCACAATAAGTGGCGGTGTAACCGTTGCTTCTACTACAGTGGAAAGCTCAACGTCTATTATCGTAAATGTAAGCGTTGATAAAAGTGCTGCTGTTGGAGCTAAAGATATTATTGTTGAGTCTGGTGGAAAAGTTGGAATTGGTCGAGGAGTGTTTAAGGTCGTTGATGCTCCTACGATTTTGGAAGTAATTCCTAATACGATTGCTCAAGGAGCGCAAAATAGAGTTATTGAAATAAAAGGGCGCGGTTTTGTTTCTAAGTCGTCTGTCACTGTCAATATCCCCGGTTTAGTTGTAAATAATGTTGCAATTTACAGTGGAGAGAAAATAAGTTTGACTGTGAGCGTTGACAGTATAACGAGTAGTCCAAATTATTATGACATAAATATTGCAAATCCGGATGGAAGTTCTGGGGTAGGTACTAGAGTTTTGCAAATAAAAGAGCCGCCTACGCCGCCGGTCATGATTAGTATTATTCCTAAAATGATGGCAGCAGGATCAAGCAATCAAAATATAATCATCGAGGGACAGAATTTGCAAGATGGAATCAATATGATCATTTCCGGAGGAGGAGTAACCGTTTCTACTGTAAATCGTAGTGTAGAGAGTCCGTCGACTAGAGTTTATGCTACAATTTCGATTGATGCCGGAGCTGTTATTGGGAAACGAGATGTTTTATTTGTGAATCCAGATGGCGGATTCAAAACATATGCAAAAGAGTTTGAAATTATTACAAATCCGGTCATAGATTCCATGGATCCAAGCGTAGTTATTAAAGATACTACTACGGCAAAAACTATAAAAGAGATAAATATTATTGGAAAAGCATTTAGCGAATACAGCATAGTTGAATTTACCGGAGGTGGAATTACAGTTGATAGCTTTACATTTGTTGGTGAAGACCACTTGAGGATCGACATTACTGTGGCTACTAATGCTTTATCCGGATATCGTGATGTGATAGTTAATAACCCATACGGAATGTCAGGTAAAAAAGAAGGTCTCTTTAGAATTTCTGAACCGGTTGTGATTACAAAAATTACTCCAAATCAAGCAAGCCAAGGCGTAATAAATAAAGAAATACGTATTGAAGGAACGAATTTTATGGAAGGCGCGAGTTTGGATTTCAGCGGTAGTGGAATTACGGTTTCATCGCTTAATGTTGTATCAAGTAGCTTGATTTTAGGGCGACTGGATATTGCAGATACAGCAACCACGAGCAAACGTAAAGTTACGATCATTAATAGAACAGGCGCAAGTTCAATGGAATCTGGTACTGATATGTTTGAGGTTACGCCAAAACCTTCGATTACAGAGGTTTATCCAAAATCGTTAGAGCAAGGCACAAGCAGCTGGATTACGATAAAAGGTAAAGGTTTCTATCAAGGAATGTTGGTTCAGCCGATTGTGACAGTTTCTGGCGAGGGAGTTTCTGTAAGTAGCGTACAATATAATGGAGAAGCAGATGTTCAAGCATTCGTGATTGTATCAAGTGTTGCTGTTAGAGGGATGCGAGATGTTATAGTTCAAAATACGGACTCGAGCTCGACGACTATCCGTGGCGAAGCGATGCTTGAAATTATCGAGCTTTTAAATTTAAAAAGTATTAACTTAACAAAAATTCCTCGAGGTGATAAATCTAGACAAATTATTTTGAATGGTGGTGGATTTGAGGAAAACGCAAAAATTACTTTCTCGGGAACAGGCATTACAGTTAGCACAGTTTCCTGGAAGAGCAGCAACCAGTTGGTCGCAGTAGTAGACGTTGATATTAATGCTGAGATTGGATTGAGAAGTGTAACAGTCGAAAATCCAAATACCAAAAAAGTAACGCTAAACAGTGTATTACAAGTTGTTGATCCAATATTTATTGCAACTTTGGAACCTAGCGAGCTTGGAGTGGGAGTTGCAGACAAAGAAATAAGAATTAAAGGAACAGGTTTTGAACCAAATTCTACAGTTGTAATTTCTGGGGATGGAATTGTTTACTCGACCGTGAGTTGTTCTGCTACTGAGATTATCTTAAAAGCGTCTGTAACAGTTAATGCGACTTTGGGTTTTAGAAGCATTGAAATTCAAACTCCGGAAGGAAACAGAGGAAAACTCGAGAAAGCAATCAATATTATCAATCACATAAATATCACTGAAATTTCTCCAAAATATATTGAAAAAGGATTTAATGGAACTGTTTACATTAAAGGTTATAATTTCGACGTTACCAGCGGAATAAAACCTGTCGTTCAAATCTCCGGTGATGGACTAGTTGTGGGCGTAGTTACGGCGGTCAGCTCTACAGAGTTGCAAGTACACTTGACAGTTCAAAATACTGCTACTATAGGAACAAGAGATGTTACAATTACAAATGCTGACGGAGCAAAGGGTTTTGGAAAAGGCGGTATTGAGATCACAGATGCGCTTAGCTTTGCAAGGCTCGAGCCAAATAATCTCGGCAAAGGTGCAAAAAATGAAATTGTTTGTCTTTATGGAAAAGGCCTTGTCGAAGACACAAAACTGGAGTTTAGCTCGTTAGACGTGGTTGTTTCGTCATTGCAGTACATTAGTAACGATCAATTGAAGCTTACGATATCTATACCGGAAGCAGCAGCAACCGGAGCAGTTGACTTACTTATAAAAAATCCAAATAATATAAATGTTCCTATTGTGGGAGCATTTAGTGTTACCGACTCTCCAACAATTACAAAAGTTGAACCAAGCGAAATTGCTCAAGGCGCACTTAATCAGGAACTCAAAATAACCGGAACAAATATCAGTGCAAATGCAACATTTGCAGTTAGCGGCCTTGGAGTAAATATTTCGAGCATGAACATAATTGATTCGCGTACTATGAAGGTATGGGTTAATGTTAAGAAAACGGCTACAGTTGGCGATAGAGACGTTGTAATAACGAATACTCTTGCAGCGACGAGCTCTTTTGGTATTGGTAAAGGTTTGTTAAAAATAATTGACGGGCCAAGTATTGAAACAGTGTCTCCTGAAATCATCGCTCAAGAAGATGTCAATAGAATTATTGAGTTGAAAGGAAAAGGATTCAAACCTGGACTCAAGTTGGAAATTGTAGATGCAGTTGGCGTTCACATTTCCAGTTTGAACTATGTAAGTAGCGAGATTTTGCAAATTTTGGTCAATGTTGATAATGATGCTCCGACGAGGGTTTATGACATAAAAGTTACGAATTTGGATTCTGGACAAGATACGCGTTTTAATGCTATAAAAGTTGTCCACCCTCCTAGAGTCGTGTCTGTTAATACGCCAATCGTGCAGAAAGGCGATATTGAAAAAATGATTGAAATTACCGGAAATAATTTTGAAATGGGAGCTGCAGTTTATATTGGAGATATGACGACTAGTACGGTAACGTATGTTTCATCTTCAAAATTGATAGTGAAAGTAATTGTTGCACAAAATGCAACCGAAGGCGCAAAAGATATTACTGTAATAAATCCAAACGGCATTGTTGGAATCGGAAAAAGTTTGATAAAAATAGTGGAAAAAATGCCGATTATCAAAAATGTGACTTTAACATCTAAATCAATTGAGTACGAGAAAATTTCGTCTGCAATTAATCCTTTATTAAACGGAGTAAGTTTTTATTATGAATTGGTGCGTTCTGCAAAATCAGTTGAACTTGCAATTTATAGAAGTTCAGAACTTCAGCCGGGTCAGGAAGTAAAACGAGTCATAAGAAGCAACTTACAAGCAGGTGTATATAACAATATTTATAATGCGGACAAAGTATTTTACTGGGATGGATCGATTGAGTACAAGAAAAAAGATGATGGAAGTTCTGATTTGAAGAAGGAAAATGGCGATTATAGGTGTGTAATAAGAATTACTTCCGACGAAGGACAGGTTGAAGAATGGACGGAAACTATTACAGTTGATGTTGTAAACATTAACGATCAATATGTGGAATATACTTTGATGGGGCAAGAAAATGTAAAAGTTTCTCCTTATAAGTTGCATTATACATTGTCAAAACCTGCGTATACAAAACTTGAAATTGTAAATAGTTCAGGCACACTTGTTCGAGAGTTTGGCACTGAATTGTCAAGCAAAGGTGAGAATGTGAAGATATGGGATGGAAGAGATCTTAATGGTGTAAGGCTTTCAAAGGGTATTTATAAAGTTATTCTATCAGCATACGATACATCAAATCCTGTTGATGAAGCTAATATAAAGAATATCGCAATCTCTGTGGATCAATTAGTAGTAGCCGATGTAAAAATAGATTCTATCCGAGCAGACAAACCTGAAACCACAATAAGTTTTGTTCCATCAGAAACCATGAGAGTAGATTTGGTGATCTACAAACCAAAAACAATGCTTGGAACAGCAACAAATGGATCAGGCACTGTTGTGCCAAGCCCATCTGGAACAGAAGTTAAGGTCTTCAACTTGTATGTTGAGAAGGGAACAACTTATCAAGTTACGTGGGGCGGGAAAAATGATAGGGGAGATATGCTTGTTGACGGTGATTATCCATTTGCAATTACGGGTAAAGACAGCCATGGTATCGTTATGGGGCAGCCTTACATTAGCGTTATAGCGATTAATAGAGCAGCTAATTTGGAAATGAGACGTGAGATGTTCAAGAAAAATTCGTATGCATATCCTAACCCGGTTGATTTCAAAAAAGTCAAAGTTGCAAAAATCAATTATGGCATTAACAATATGTCGAATCTGAATTTGTATATTTATGATGTTTTGGGTAATATTGTCTGGGAAAAGCGGTTGGATAATGTGGATATAGGAGAGGGACAAATAAATTGGGCTCTCATAAATAATGGCGGAAAAGAAGTTGGTCGTGGATTGTATGTTTATGTCCTGGAAGCAGAAGAAATAAATACCGGTAAAAAATTAAAAACTACAAATAAAATAATGGTGATAAAATAATGACAAAAAAAATTAAATTAACAATCGTTTTACTTTTACTTGTCTTATTTTTAAATGCTACTTTATGTGCAAAACAGGCTAGCGGAACAACAGATTTTCAATTTTTGAAATTAGACGTAGGCGCTAGGACTCTCGCGATGGGAGGAGCATTTGCCGGAGTTTCTGACGATATCTCTGCAATCCGTTATAATCCGGCGGGATTGCGACAATTGTCAAAAAAGGAAGCTTCTGCGACTCATATGGAATGGATTGGTGATTTGAGAATTGAACATGTAGCATTTGCAATGCCATACAGCGTCAACAAAACTATAGGTACAAGTATTTTTTATATGACTACAAAAGACGACCTAATGGGACGTGATGAGTATGGAAAGCCTACGCATAATTTGAAGTTCGAACAAGTTTACGCAACTATTGGAGGGGCTACGCCTGTCGACCCGATGACGGAAAAGCTTTTAGTTGGTGGGAACGTTAAATATGTTCAGGAAACACTAGACTACAGTAAAAGTACAGGTCTAGCTTTAGATGCTGGATTATTGTGGAATACTCATGATAATATGAGTTTTGGCTTAGTGGTGAGAAATCTTGGCATTAGCGACGGTAATTATCCGCTAGAAATAAGATTCGGCGGTAGTTACATTCGTCGTAATTTAGGTTTGAGCGCTGATTTGTATAAATTTAGAGATACTGACGTAAATTATGCGATTGGAGCAGAATATTTTATCAAAGATATGTTTGTTGTAAGAGCTGGATATAATTCAAGCCTTGGCTCTCTTGGCGAGTTGAATGAGGATGAAAGTTTATCGTCTTTTTCAGATTATTCGTTTTCCGGCCTTTCTCTTGGATTTGGTATTTTGACAAAACCGCTTAGTTTTTTAAATAAGCATTCTTTAAAATTTGATTATGCGATTGTTGATTACGGAAGATTAGGATTCACGCATATATTTACTTTATCCACTGAATTTTAATAGAAATGAAAGACAAAAAAGGGCAAGCTATTGTTGAATATGTGCTTTTGGTTTCGCTTGTAGCTTTAGCATTTGTGTCTACCACAGATTTTTTTAACAAAGCTGTTGAGGCGCTTTTCACAAAAATCGGAAATTCTTTCGCTCAGAAAGGTCCGTAAATAAATATCCCAAAATAAGAAAGCACTGAGTGACAGTTCAAATTTAGTCACACTGTGAAAAAATAAAAATTTCCTGAGGAGGAAAAATGAAACAAATAATGTTCAGAAAAAAAGGGCAAGGTTTAACAGAGTATATTTTGATTATTGCGTTGATCGCATTAGCGGCAATCGTATCTATCCAGGTTTTTGGTGAAAAAATAAAGGCAAAATTCACAGCCTTATCAGATACTCTCAGCTCATAGGATGAAGCAAAAAAAGTCTTTAAAAAATAAAAAAGCGCAAGCTATTCTTGAATTTACATTAGTTTTGATCCCGTTTTTTATTTTATTAATGGGAGCGATGCAGCTTTTGCATATAGCTGTGGTGAAATTATTAGTGAATCATGCCGTATTTACTACTGCAAGAGTCGCGTCTGTCACAGATAATAAAGATGAGATCACTTCGGCTGCCAAGAATTCGCTTATTTTTAAAGACAAAGAAAATATCACGGTTTATATTGTCGATCAAGCTTCTCAAGATGAAATACACGTAAAGCTTAATTATAAAATGGCGTTAATCTTTCCAATAGTAAACAAAATTATACAAGAAGCGAAAGGACTGCAGGATTATAAGTTACTAATTAGTTCTGAATATAGTTTGCCTAAAGAAAATTTGGTGAACTAATAGGAGATTTGCCTTGGAATCAAAAAAAATTATTATAATTGCAATTTTAGTTGGTCTTTTAGGTATGTTTTTGTCTTTTTATTACTTACGAAAAAAAGAATCAGCGCTTTTGTATGGAATGCAACTTCAACCGGTTTTGGTTGCGGCTAAAGATATTCCTCCAAAAACGAGATTGACGGCAAATCTGATAAAAGTTGAAAAAATCCCAGAAAGATACATGTCTCCAAAAGCTGTGATTGTAAACACCCAAGAAGATATTGAGCGAGTCATAAATAAAATTAACGTAGTTCCTATAGCTGCCGGACAACAGATAAGTATGACGGAAATTGTTCCTGCGACAGAAGAAACCGGTTTGTCTGTCAATATCCCGCCGAACATGCGGGCAATGATTGTACAAATAAATAATATTGACGTGATCGATTTATTGAAACCAAACGATAAGGTTGATGTGATTACGATATTTTCTGCACAGCATGCAACAAAAGGAAAAGTGAAAGTCGCTTCGACAATTTTGCAAGATATTCTGGTTCTGGGTGTTTCGAAAGATTTGGGTGAAGTTGAGGAAGATCCGGATAGTTTTAAAAAGAAGAAAAAAGATGACGATGGAAAAACAAAAACAATGAACATGATGACAGTAAGTTTAGCTTTGGCACCTGAACAAGTTCAAGTTTTGGCCTTAGCGCAAAATCAAGGCGATATAGTTTTGTCAATTAGATCAAATAATGATAATGAAATGAGGACGAATTTGGTTCCAATAGATTCGACAGTGTTCTTAAGTTGATAAAAGGGGAGACCTAATGAAACGAAAATATTTATTGTTGTTGCCTTCGATTTTTTTGTTTTTTTGTGTACAAATTGCGACTGCCGTTCCACTTGTAGAGGTGAGCGCTGATATAATCGAAATTAAGCAGAATAAGGAAAACAACCAAGGTGTGACATGGAACGATGCGGTAAAGTTTGAAGAAGGTTTATTGTCAACGCCATTTGTTAATTACAATCAACCTACAGTACGCGGAGTTGCAATGTCGAATTTCAGGATAGGAAGCGTTGAGAGGGCAGACGCACTTACGGCAACCCTTCGTATGATGATAAATGATAATGTGGCGAGGATTTTAGCAAATCCAAAGCTCGCTACTGAACCTGACTCACAAGCTACTTTCTTGGTCGGCGGAGAAATTCCAGTTCCGGTTGTTTCGCCACAAGGCGTGAGCATAGAATGGAAAACGTATGGAATTAATTTGCAGATTAGGCCTAATATTGTTGGGAAAGATAAAAAAGAAATTTCAGCAATGATTCAAGTTTCAATTAGCGACTTAGATTACGCAAATTCTGTCAAACTTCAAGGATATGACGTCCCAGCTCTTTTGAATAGAAGCGCAAACTCGAAAATAACAGTAAATGACGGCGGGACAGTCGTTATTGCAGGTTTAAAACAAACTCGAAAAGAAACGACAGTTCGTAAAGTTCCTATTTTACACAATATTCCGATTTTGGGATGGTTTTTTAAAGGAACTTCAGATAGAGACACAGACACCTCAATGGTAATTTTTGTGACATTTAAAATAGTTGAAAGTAATCCAAATTTAAATTAATAAAAGGCTGATTTCAAAGATGAGCATGAGTAAAATAATCGCTATATCTGGTCCAAAAGAAGGCGTTGGAAAAACCTCGTTTTGTATCAATTTTGCTCTCCAATATGCAATGGAGACTAAAACAAAGGTTGTTATTTTGGATGGCGATACAAAATGCAGAAATGATGTAAGTTATTATCTGAATTCCGCAGTTTTTGAAACAGTGCCAAATCTTTGGAATTTAGTTGAAAAAGTAAAGTTGACTGGACTAGACGTTAGCCTTTTTAAGGGAAGAATCCCATTCAATGAACAGGGAGTGGGTATCCTAAATATCGCGAAAACTAGCGATGGATTTAAAGAAACGCAAGCCGCGCACCTCATGAAGGTTTTGGCAATATTTGGAGAGCTTTACACATTTTTTATAGACGTAGAATCCTTGCCGGAAGATTTTTGCCTGCCGATTTATGACCTATCTGACAAAGTTTTTTGGGTAATGGATCCAATGCCAATTAATCTCAAAAACACTATCGAATATTTTGCGAACCTCAGAAATAAAAATTTTAATATGAGTAAATTCAATATTATTTTGAATAGAAGTACATTGCCTGAGTCTTTATCTACTAAGCAAATTAATTCGAAACTGGGCGTTTTTAACAAAAGCGTGATAATGGAAATTCCAGAGGAAAAAACTGTATCACAAGCTGTCGCGCGACGACAAATTATTACAGTTGACAGACCACACACTACTTTTGCGAGAGTAGTTCGTGAGCTTTTGCATATCATGCTTGTCGGAGAAACGGCAAAAGTAGAGTCTGACAAATCCGTGGATGATAAGGGGAATCTTTGGAAAGATTTGCTTGGTACGGTAGCAGAAGAAAATTCAGCTTTAAATCCCGACGAGATTTTGCCTCAGACAAAAGAGGATTTGAAGCAAAGCATAAAAAAGAAAGTTCACAAACAACTTATCACAGAACTTAATAACAAAAAAATAGATTTAAATTCAGTTGACGACGATCCAATGAAACAAGTGAGGTTAAAACAGCTTGTTGAGGAAACTGCTGCCAAAATTTTGAGTAGTTTTGGAGATTTGGGATTCACGAGACAAGAAAATCACGAGCTAGTTTCTGAAATTATGGATGATTCTCTTGGACTTGGGCCTCTTGAAAAAATTTTGAGAGATAAAACTATTACAGAAATAATGGTAAATAAAAAAGATCAAATTTATATAGAACAGAACGGTAAGTTGAAAGTTTCTGATCAAAAATTTAATTCTGACGACCAAGTTGTCCAGGTAATTCGTCGTATTATCGCTCCGCTTGGAAGAAGAATAGATGAGAGTGTTCCTCTTGTAGATGCGCGTCTTCAGGATGGCTCGAGAGTAAATGCGATTATTCCTCCTCTTGCGGTGCAGGGGCCGATGATTACAATTCGTCGTTTTCCTGATAAAGTTTTTGATTATCGCGATTTAATTAATTTTGGAAGTATTAACCAGGATATGGTTGATTTTTTGCGAGCATGTGTTATTAGCGAGAAGAATATAATTGTCAGTGGTGGTACCGGTAGTGGAAAAACTACCTTGCTAAATATGTTGTCATCGTTTATCCCGGAAAGCGAAAGAATAGTGACAGTTGAAGACGTAGCAGAACTTAGGTTACAGCAGGAACATTTGGGAAGGCTTGAATCCAGACCGCCAAACATCGAGGGAAAAGGAGAAATTACGATTCGAGATTTAGTGAAAAATACGCTTCGTATGCGTCCAGATAGAATTGTCGTCGGAGAGTGTCGCGGTGGAGAAGCACTCGATATGCTCCAGGCGATGAATACCGGTCACGACGGATCTTTGACTACGATCCACGCGAATTCACCTTATGATATGATAGGAAGACTGGAGGCAATGGTTTTGATGTCAGGGGCTGAGCTTCCAGTAAGAGTAATCAGGAGTTATATTGCTTCGGCTGTGAATCTTGTAGTTCAGATTTCAAGACTTCAAGATGGAAGCAGAAAAGTTGTCGCAATTACCGAAGTTTTGGGATTGAACGAGGAAAATATGAGCATAGAAATGAAAGACATATTCTTGTTCAAGAGGACTGGGATTGATGATACAGGTAAAGTATTGGGAGATTTCGTTGCCACTGGAGTTGTGCCAAAAGTTTATCCGGAGTTTAAGCTCCGGGGTGTAAATCTTAGTCTGAAAATTTTTGAGAATAAGAACGTTTAAGTAATTAACTTGATTTTGCAAAAAATTGAGTAAAAATAAGAAAATTCGGAGGAAAAAATGTCTAAAAGAATCGAATGCATCTGTCTCTGTTCTGTTGCGAAAATAATGCCAATTATTTATTTAAAACTTGGCTTTTTGATTGCTCTTGGATCTTACATTTACTTGAAAATTGCTAATAGCGCTACAGCTCCTACGATAGGTTTCTGGGCGTGGATTTTCGCAATTTTGCTTTATACGGCATTATTCTGCGTGATTTTGTCTCTCCTTACTTTTGTTGGTGTTTTGGCGTACAACTGGCTCAGCAAAAGAATAGGCGGAGTTCAAATCTGTTTGGCAGATGATAAAGAATAATTGAATGCTAAAAAAATTTTTGCTTGCGTTAGTTTTCTTAGGGATTGTATCATTAAATTTATTTAGCGATACAGTTTCGCAAGGTATTGCCGTCTATTCTAATATCGACAAAAAAAATATTGGGATAGACGAGCAAATCAATTATAGACTCACGATCGCAGGATCAGGATATTTCCCGGATCCAAAACTTCCTCAGATCAAAGATTTTTCAGTAATAAAAACCCGTCAATTCACAAGCATAGATTTTTCGAAGGGAAGACCACTTCCGTACACAGTTTTCGAATATATCTTCACTCCTTATCAAAAAGGCAACTTCTTAATACCAAAAATCGCAATAGAATATAAGGGATATTTTTATTATAGTGAAGCGTATAATATTTCTGTCGGAGACAAAATACGTAGAATTGAAGACGTTAAAACTCTGTCTTATGTGGAAACGCGAAATATCTCCGGCGATTCTGCGCCGATTTTTATTAGATCGAGCATTTCCAGTAGCGACGTTTTTTATAATCAGCAGATAATTTATACTTATACGCTTTTCACGAGAGTTTCTATAAAAAAATTGCCTGTTATAAAGGTTCCGGAATTTGAAGCTTTTCACATTGAGCCACTTTATTATCGTAGGGAATATGCGACGGACATTGGTGGAATGAGATATCGAGCTGTGGAATTTAAGTTTGCGATTTTTCCGTATATGACGGATACTCACTCGCTGAAACCATTAAAAATGTTTTGTTATAAAGATAATTTTCCTGTCGAGATCGCAAGTTCTGTCGTGCCAGGAAATTCACTCGTTAAGGAAACGCAAAGTTTTCGTGTAAATATCAAGCCTTTGCCGCTCAAGGATAAACCGTTAAATTTCAGCGGACTAATAGGCGATTTCGAGATCACGCAAGAGGTTGATAAGCAAGAAATTGCTGTAGACGAAGAATTAGTGTTGACGGTTCGAGTCAAAGGCAGCGGAAATATTAGGTCGATTCCTCACATCAAATGCCCGTTTATGGATAATTTGCGGGAATATAATTCTGATACTTTTATGAATTACGACAAAAAAGAATCAAAAATAATTGGAGAAAAATTGTTCAGATTCTTGTTAATTCCGAGGGAAGTTGGAGAAGATACGATTCCGAGTATTGGATTTTCGTATTTCGATGAAAAAGAGCAGAAATATTTGACAAAATGGACTGAACCAATCAAAATTAAGATTGTGAAAAAGAAAAAAGCTGCTAAATCTGACGATAATAATTCAAATCAATCTACTGAAACTCAGAAAAAAGGTTTTAATTTTAAAAATTATTTTTATGCGATTGGCGTTGTTTTAGCGTTAATAATAGTTTTTTTTGTTTTGAAAGCAAGAAAAAATAAAAATCGTAATTGAAAACTTTTTTAAATCCTTAAAAACCCCTCCAAAATCGTTTTTCAAAAACAGAAAATTAAATGTAATCATAATAATAAATCAGCTTGAATCTGAAACCTAGTTCTATTCAAATCGAAAAAAGATTTTTCGAGATGAAAACTGAGAGAATTTGTTTTTGCAATTGAAAAAGAGAAGAAAAACTTTTCAATTTCAGTCTCTTTTTACCTTTACGTCTGCCTATCGATGAGAAGATAGAAGATTTTTATAAAAGCATTAAAAATTTTCAACGGTTAACGCTGGAACAAATAAAATCTAAAATGAAACAAACAAAAATTAATTTTAAGAAAGAAGACATAATTCGAAAGTTGGAAGGTTTTTTATCGCCGGAGAGGTTGCTCCATTCGATTAATGTTGCAAAAACTGCAGTTGAACTCGCTAAAATTTATGACGAAGATTTACAGTTTGCTGAGATTGCCGGTCTGATGCATGATGCGGCGAAGGAATTGGATGTTGCGGATTATGAAAAACTCGGGATTTCTATTAAAAAAATTCCGAAATTCGATTATTTTTTAAAGCATGCGAAAGGCGTTATTCATTCTTTCGCGAGCAGACAAGTTGTAGAAAATTATTTTAAAATAAAAAACGCATACATTTTGCAGGCTATTGAGAGTCATTGTCTCGGAAATTCGAATATGACTCGTCTAGATAAAATAATTTTCGTTGCAGATTTAATCGAGCCTAGTCGAAAATTTAAAGGGATAAAGAACTTGAGACAAATTTGTTTCAAGGATTTGGATGAAGGAATGATTTTATCGATGGGTTTTACTTTAAAATTTTTGATTGACGATGAGAGATTTATTGTTGATGATGCTGTAAAAAATTGGAATAGTTTGATAAAAAATGACGATAAAATTATTTGCAGGTAAAATTTTCTGGTGACATTCGTTTCATTGAGCAAAATTCTCCGCACATAGTGCAAACACCGTCTTTTTCCACGCCTTTTTCATCTAATCTGCGCTTTGCTTCATCTGGATTTATAGCCAAAGCTTTTTGTTTTTCCCAATCGAAATTTTTTCTGGCTTTTGAGATTTCGAGCGCCCAATTGTAAGCCTCCTTTTTGCCTTTTGCAAGGTCAACTGCATGAGCTGCAATTCTCGTTGCTATCAAGCCTTCTATCAAATCTTGTTTGTCAGGCAGATGCAAATGCTCGGCCGGCGTCACAAAACATAAAAAGTTCGCGCCGTGCATTCCGGCGATTGCTCCACCGATGGCGGCTGTAATGTGGTCGTAGCCAGGAGCCACGTCAGTCACGAGAGGCCCAAGAACATAAAAAGGAGCTCCATGGCAAAATTGTTTTTGTAATTCCATATTTTTTTGGATTTCGTTTATTGGCACGTGACCAGGGCCTTCGATCATGACTTGAACGTCTTTATCCCAGGCTTTTAACGTGAGTTCGCCAAGAATCCCCAGCTCTTTAATTTGCGCCCAGTCAGTTGCGTCAGCTATGCAACCGGGTCTTAAGCCGTCGCCAAGACTGAGAGTTGCATCGTACTTTTTTAGAATTTGCAAAAGCTTGTCAAAATTTGCGAAATACGGATTTTCTTTTTTATTTTTTAAGATCCATTCAGCCATTATTGCGCCGCCGCGACTTACAATTCCGGCTACGCGAGGTTTTTCAAGAAGATAATTTACGATTTCTCGAGTGACACCGCAATGAATTGTTACAAAATCCACGCCTTTCTCGAGCTGTTCTTCTACGACAGCAAGAAAATCAGATTCCGTCAATTTTTCAGCACCTTGTCCTTTGACTCGCTCCAATGCAGAATAAACAGGCACAGTCCCGACTGGAATAGTTGATTCAGAAATTACCATTTCTCTGACTTCGCGGCTTTTATTTCCAACGCTGAGATCCATGATCGCGTCGGATTTATATTTTATCGCGAGTTCGAGTTTTTCTCTCTCACAATCGATGCCGGAAAGTTTCGGCGATGCCCCAATATTTACATTCACTTTTGTCAAAAGGCCATCTCCGATTGCAAATATTTTACGTTTTCCGTAGTTTTTATTGTTGATAGGAACCGCTATTTTTCCGTTAGCTATTCCTCGTTTTATATCCTCGAGTGGTAAATTTTCGTTTTTAGCGATTTCGTTCATTATTTCGTTAGTTTTGCCTGCTCTCGCGATTTCCATTAAATTGTTTGACATTTTTTCCCTCGTAAATCAATTTTATTTGGATTATAATACACGAAAAAAGGTTTAAAAACCATAAAAATTAATAGAACACTTGTTTTTGCTTTTTAAATAAGGCAAACTTGTGTCAAAATTTGGTTTAAGCGAGGCATAAAATTGAAAAAAATCGTAAAAGTCGAAGTTTTAAGTATCGGTTCGGAATTGTTGAAAAATAGGACGAATACGAATATTCTGAACATTGCAGCTTTTTTGGAAAAATTTAATCTCAAAATCAATAAATCTTATAATGTTCCCGATATAAAAAGTGAGATACAAGATGCTTTGAAATTTGCTTTAAATAATAGCGATCTCATTTTTTTGACAGGCGGACTCGGACCTACAGTCGACGATATAACATTTGAAGCAGCGGGCGAATTGTTGAGTAAAAAATTGATATTTAAACCGGAAATTTTGCGGAAAATTGTGAAAAAATTGGAAGAAAAAAATAGAGTTTTAACTCGAGAATTAAAGCAAAACCTAAAAAAAATGGCGTATGTTTTGGAAGACGCTTTGATTCTAGACAACAAAATCGGCTCTGCCCAAGGTTTAATATTAAATTTTGAAAAAAATAAGAATAAAAAAACTATCGTGTTTTTGCCAGGCCCGCCCGAAGAGCTTAATTGTATCCTTGAGAATGAGATTTCGAAATATTTAAAAAAAGAAAACTGGTTAAATCTAAAAAATAGAGTTGAAAAGCAAGAAAAATTGGAATTTCAAACTTTTGGATTACCGGAATCTGTAGTCGACATAAAACTTAAAAAAATTTTAAAAACTTTAAAACATAAAAATGTTACTATTTCAATTTTGATAAAATCCGGCGTTATTTATGCAGGATTATTTTTTGAGAAAGATAATAAGAGTTTTGAGTTTTTGAAAAATTTACGAGCTAAAATAAAACGTGAATTTGAAGAAAATATCTTGGTTTTTAGTGGAGAAAATGTAGTTGAAATATTGGTCAAAAGATTGACGAAATCGAAGGAGACGTTAGCAGTAGCAGAGTCTTGCAGTGGCGGATTAGTCGGGAAATTGATCACGGATATTCCCGGAAGTGCGTACGTTTTTCTCGGCGGAATAATTTCGTATTCGAATCAAGTTAAAGTTCGAGATTTGAAAGTGAGAGAAAAAACGCTTGAGGATTTCGGTGCTGTGAGCGAGGAGACTGCTTTAGAAATGGCGAATGGTGCACTAAAAAAGTTTGGAACGGATTATGCGATTTCGATTACCGGTATAGCCGGGCCAAAAGGAGCGACGCCTGGCAAACCTGTCGGATTGGTTTATATTGGGATTGCATCGAGAAATTTCGGGACGAGTGTAGAAAGATTTGTATTTAGTGGTGATAGAGTTGCAATACGAAAACGAGCGGCAATCACGAGTCTAGCTAAATTATTAAAGTTGCAAAATCGTCACAAAAAATAGAACTATTTTTCGTGAAAATTTATAGAATTTATATTTTCGATTTCTGCTTTTGTTTCAGTTTTATCTTTAAAAATTGCTGAGCAATTTTTTCAAAACCCCATCATGAAGGAAAGTGGAAAAATTTTTGAAAAACTGTTAAGAAATTTTCAACTGTTTGAGCCCAATTTTTTGTGGCGAGTTTTGGAAATTTTAAGTTTTTTGAAAATTTTTACCTATATCCGGAATGTTTGGGGCGTCGTTTTCTTTTGGTTCATTTTCTTTCTGGACGAGCAAAAGAAAATGAACCAGACTCGCAAAACAATTTTGGAAAAATAAAACCGCAGTCGTTAGCGGAAAAACAAAAGGGTGGGAAATTTTCTTGTTTTTTCACTATGGAAAAATAACAAAATCGGTTTAAAATTTCAGAAATTTATATTTTCGTTTTTTTACTCAAAACTTCATTTTTCGCTCCAAGTCCACGCACTTTTAAGCTCGAACTTTAACTAGCGGCGTTCTTTTTCTTAGGAAAACCAAACTAAGCGTTGGTTTTTCCTAACACCTTTCCTTAGCTTTTTCTCGCAAAACTCGCTCCATTCCATTCCGCTCATACAGTTGCGAGTATAGTTTTTTTATTTAACCCCCGTCTAATTTTTTCGCTCCTTCCTAAAGTCCTCTCGCCCAGCTTTTAAATTCCTTCAAACGTTTTTCTTTAAAATTCTTGTTTTAATTTTCTCTTTCTCGTGAGATTTTTTTGT
>JAVBNQ010000005.1:0-164664 GCA_031551405.1 bacterium
TGGCTGCTCTCGTAACAATTGAAAAATTTATTATAAAACCCTACAAAAAAATTCGAAACCTTTGATCTCTTTTTGTTTATTATTTCCATTTATCTTTCCTCCGATAAATTATTTTTCTTGTTATTCACGATATAAAATTACTATATGTCAAGCCTTTTGTAAAACGAATTTATTACGAATTTTTTGTGAGGATTTTTTAAAATAAACACATTAAATTTAATAAGTTTAGACATAAAATTTATATGGAGTTACTAAAAGATGGCAAAAAAAGAAGTAAAGACTGATTTGTGGGTGTATGAATTATTAAAAGAAGTGAATATAGATTTAGAGCCACACGGGAGCTCAATAAAAGAGATAAATGAAGTTTTAAAATCAGCTTCAAAAAGTGGAACAGGAAATGAAGGGTTCCCAGAGTATGTAGGTGATGGAAAAAGTAGCTTAATTAATGAAAATTTTTTAAATCAAGACCCCAAAAAACTTCAATTAAAAGAATCAACTGTTGGTATGATGAATCCGCCCTATTCGCAAGGCTCAAAACAAAATCCAGATTTATATGAGCTGTCTTTTACAGAACTTTTGCTTGATTCCTTAGTTGAAGAGGGCAGAGCCGTAGTAATTATTCCTCAATCATCTATGACAGGAAAAACAAAAGAAGAACAATCAATAAAAGAAAATATTTTAAAAAACATACACTTGAAGGAGTTATTACTCTTAATAAAGACACCTTTTATGGTGTTGGGACTATGCCTTGCATTGCATTGTTTACAACAGGTATCCCACATTCTAAAGATAAAGTAAGTAAATTTATAGATTTTAGAGAAGACGGTTTTAAGGTAAGTCCTCATATTGGTTTAGTCGAAACAGAACAAGCTAAAGATAAAAAACAACATTTATTAGATGTATGGTTTAATAAAATTGAAGCAGAAACTAAGTTTTGTGTACATACAACAGTTGAAGCAGACGATGAATGGTTGCATAGTTTTTACTATTTTAATGATGAAATTCCCACAGATAAAGATTTCGAAAAAACAGTAGGCGATTATTTAACATTTGAATTTTCTATGATAATGCAAAATAGAGAATATTTGTTTGGAGGTGAAAGTGAGGAATAAAACAGTAAAGAATAATAGATGTTGTTTAAGTGATAAAAAATGAAAAAATTTTAAAATAAATGATTTATTTGAAGTTGATAAAGGCATTTATTTAAATGAGAAAAAGGTTAAACAAGGGGGAAATCCATATATAAGTGCGAAATCTTCTAATAATGGGATAAATTATTTTATAGGGAATAAAACTTTATTTTTAAAAAATACTATTACTATTGAAAAGGTAAAATTATCCGCATTTTATCAACCAACAAATTACTATTGTTCTCATGATGTATCTGTTATTAAAAGTGATAGTTTAAATAAAGAAAATTCATTGTTTTTATCTTCAATGATTAGTAGACAGGGTTTTAAATATTCATATGGAAGACGAGCACAACTGAATGTTGTTAAAAGAAAAATTTTATATTTACCAATAAATGATAAAGATAAACCAGATTATGAGTATATGAAGCAATATATAATTAATATGAAACATAAAAAGATAAAGCAGTACTTAGATTATACTAAAACTACCAGTTAATAAATATAAACTCATCGGTTTGCCTTTCTATAATGAACAAAACTTTAAAATAACATTTGATGAAAAAATTATTTTAATTAAACAAGAATTTATTTGATGAAAATAAAAAGATGTTATATTGTTCGCTTATACAGAACACAAATAAAAAGAGGGTTAAAAAAATGAGAAAGTTTGGTGATTTTCTCAAAGATTTAAGATTGAAAAATAGTATTTCATTAAAGTCTTTGCGTCAAAAATAGGAATAGTTCCATCGTATTTGTCAGATATAGAGCAAGGCGAAAGAAATGCCCCGACGGAAGAGTTTTTAGATAAAATAATAAAAGAATTAAATTTGAAAGATGATGAAATAAAAACATTTTATGATTTGGCTAGGGAAGGCAAAGCAGTACCGATTGCCGAAGACGTAAAAGAGATATTAACAGGAAATCAAGATATGCCAGTTTTGTGTAGGGTGTTCAAGGAAGAAAATGTTGATATTAAAAAACTTATTATGGTTAGAGGACCTATTCGGAAAGACTACAAAAAACTAGAAATTGAATATTTAAGGTTAGAACCAGAAAAAAGCATTGATAATAAAGGACAAAATGCTATTTCTGACCCTCTTTATAGCAAATGGGGTGACTGACGGGATTCGAACCCGCGACAACAAGAGCCACAATCTTGTACTCTACCAACTGAGCTACAGCCACCATTTTTAATTTTTCAACTCAAAGTAGTTCCCAAGAATTTTTGGGAGTTTATTATATTGATTTTAGATATTTTTGTAAAGATTTATCATCTCCATAGCAGCCAATGCCGCATCACTGCCTTTGTTTCCGGATTTCGCGCCTGCTCGCTCAATTGCCTGCTCCAAATTTTCAGTTGTGATCACGCCAAAAATCACCGGTATTCCGGATTCAAGTCCTACATTTGCAACTCCCTTCGAGACTTCCGAAGCCACAAAATCAAAATGCGGAGTTTCCCCTCGAACCACAGCTCCTAAGCAGATTATTGCGTCAAACTTTTTTTTCAAAACGATTTTTTTTGCAACCGATGGAATTTCAAAAGCTCCCGGAACCCAAAAAACCGAAATATTTTCTTCTGTAACATCATGCCGCACAAGGCTGTCGACAGCTCCGCTCAAAAGTTTGTTCGAGATAAATTCGTTAAACCTGGAAACAACAATCGCAATTCTATGATTTTTTCCGACTAATTTTCCTTTAATTATTTTCATTTTTTTCTCCTGCTATTTTTAATTTTGCAATAATTTTAAAATTTCTTCTCCAAATTTACAAGCGGCTTTTGGTCCAGTTGCCGTAACCAATTTTCCATCGACTTTCACGTCATCATCTACAAGAACTGTGCCGCATTGCGTCAAAATCTCTCGTTCCGATTCATACGAATTTGCTTTTTTGCCCTTCAAAACTCCGGCAAAAGCGAGAGTCGCCACACTCGAACAAATCGCAGCCAGAATTTTATTTTGCTCAACCATTTCTTTGCAAATTTCCTGAGCTTTCTCATCATGCCAGTAAATTTTACAGCCAATTCCACCGATAAAAACAATCGCGTCAAAATCTTTTGAATTTACATTTTCAAGCTCTAAATCAGGCATAAATTCATAGCCTAATTTTCCCTTGCAAATGCTCATATTTTTTGCAATATTCACGATTTTTATTCCGGCTTTTTCCAAAATTTTTTTGGGCTCCAAATATTCTTCATCTCTAAAAATCTCATTAGCAACTATGAATCCGACTTTTTTCATTTTAGCTCCTTTTTTCGGCTGCACTTTTTAGCGCTTTGATATTTTCGAGCACCTTTTTGTCGTGATAAATCGCATTGCCGGCCACAAGAATATTCGCACCTTTTTCCGTCGCATCTTTTATGGTTTCAAGATTTATTCCACCGTCGACAGCTATATCAATATCAAGCTTTTGATTTAAAATAAAATTATGCAAATCTTGTATTTTTTTCGCAGCGCTCGATAAATATTCTTGGCCGCCGAAACCGGGCTCAACTGTCATCACCAAAACCATATCGACGAGATGCAAAATGCCGCCAATTTCCTCCCAATTCGTGTTCGGTTTAATGCAAACGCCGGATTTCATATCTAAACTTTCGATTTGGTCAATCAGACGAATTGGATTTTGCGCAGTCTCAATGTGAAAAATTATAATATCGCTGCCGGCTTCTTTGAACGGCAAAACGTATTTTTCCGGATTTGAAATCATCAGATGCGTCTCAAACAAAAGTCTTGTTCCTGTTTTTTTACGCAAAGCCTTGACTACAGGCGGTCCGAAAGTGAGATTCGGCACAAAATGCCCATCCATCACATCGAGATGAATTCTGTCAACGCCGGATTGCTCGAGTACTTTTAATTCACTCTCAAGATTCGCAAAATCCGCTGATAAAATCGATGGCGAAAGTTTTATTTCTTTTTGCATTCTATAATTTTTCCGTTAAGAATTAAGTTTTTGCAAGATATATTTGGCTATATTTTTAGTCGACCCAAACATTCCATTTTATATTTTAAAAGTTAGAAATGTTTTATTTTACATGTTTTTTATACTTTCTTTCGTGTCTCGAGCGATCAAAAGCTCTTCGTCAGTCGACAAAACTAAAATTTTTATTTTTGAATCTTCAGTATTCACAAAACCTTCTCGTCCAAACACGATTTCTTTATTTTTTTCAAGATCGATATTTATGTTCAAATATTCCAAGTTTTTGCAAATAAGCTCTCTCGTTAAAACATTATTTTCCCCAATACCGCCGGTAAAAACTATTGCGTCGCAATTATTCAAAACTGCTAGATACGCTCCGATATATTTTTTGATTTTATAAGTAAACATTTCGAGAGCCAAAATCGCACGTTTATTTCCGTCGTGATAAGCATTCGTAAGTTCTCGCATGTCGTTACTGATTCCCGATACGCCCAAAAGTCCGCTGTATTTATTGAGGAGATTATCGATTTCGCTTAAACTCATATCGAGCTTAGTCGCCAGATAAAACACAATCGCCGGATCAATATCTCCTGAACGCGTTCCCATCATAATTCCCTCGAGCGGCGTAAAACCCATCGAAGTGTCAATGGATTTTCCATTTTTTATTGCAGTCAAACTCCCGCCATTTCCCAAATGACACGTAATAATATCGAGATTTTCTAGATTTTTCCCCAAGACATTTGCGGCCTTTTGCGAAACATATTTATGCGACGTACCATGAAATCCGTAGCGACGGATGGCTTCGTCGGTGTAATATTTGTATGGAAGAGCGTATAAATATGCGTATTCCGGCAAACTCTGATGAAAAGCTGTGTCAAAACTAGCCACCTGTTTCACATCCGGCAAAATTTTCTCAATAGCTTCTATACCTCGCAAGTTGTTCGGATTATGAAGAGGCGCCAGATCAATGCAATCTTTTATCTTTTTTTTGACTTCGTGATTGATTAAAACTGAGGACGCAAATTTGTCGCCGCCGTGAACTACTCTGTGTCCGACGCCTTCTATCTCGGAAATATCTTCAATAGCTCCGTATTTTTTGTCAGTTAGAGTTTGAATCACAATTTCAATACCTTTGTCGTGATTTAAAATTTCTTTTGCATCTTTAAATTCTTTTCCGTCAAAAGTTTCCTGTTTAATCAAAGCATTTTGCGTACCAATTCTTTCGATTTGCCCTTTTGCCAAAACATGTTCGTTTGTCATAGAAATCAATTTGTATTTTATCGACGAACTGCCGCAGTTTATCACCAAAACTTTCATTTTTACCTCTTTCAAAGTCTATAAATTTTATTTTTTTCTATTTTGGATTTCCCAAAGTTTCGCATATTTTACCAGGCTCGAAAAACTCGAGAAGATGTGATAAAAAATACCAGGGAATCCATCTAAAAATCCGAACTTCAAAAAAAGTCTTTTAAATATTTCTATATTTAGCACAAAAATCTTTGAAAAAGTAAATTCTTTACCTTGATCAAACTTTTTTTGCGCGTCTAGCTCGGTATATCTGTTGAATCTTTCGAAGTAATCGAAAATCGAGACGTAGCTAAAATGCAATAAACGATTTTTCAGATAAGCTTTTGAGCCGGTTATTTCCACGGATTCGTGCACCAAAACATCACGAAATCGTCCATTTTTGCGATTAAAAAGTCTGAGCTGAAAATCCGGATATGCACCGCCAAAACGCACAGGTTTTCCGCAAAAATACAAAAGCCTTGGAATAAAATAGCCGTCGTTTTTCGGATTTTGCATTATTTTTAAAATCTCTGTTTTAAGATTTTGCGTCACGATTTCATCTGCGTCAATACTTAAAATCCAGTCGTTTTCCGCTAAATCAACACCTAAATTTTTAGTTTTAGCAAAACCTTGCCATTCTATATCGTGAATTTTTATTTTTTCATAATTAAATTTTCGAATATTTTCGAGAGTTTTATCCGAACTTTTTGAGTCCAAAACTATGATTTCATCAGCAAAATCTACTAAATTTTTCAAGCATTTTTCAATATTTTTTTCTTCGTTTTTTGTGATTATGACTACGCTGATTTTATTCATTTTACAGACTTTTTAAGAATGGATTTTTCGAAAATTCTTCAGCCAAAACTCCGGATGTTCCGTGGCCCGGATAAATTTTTAGTTTTGGGTTTAAAACGAGAAATTTTTTGAGGCTTTTTTGCATTGCTGCATCTGACGAATGCGCTAAATCAGTTCTTCCGATCGCACTTACAAACAATGTGTCGCCGGTGAAAAGAAACTCATTATTTAAGAGTAAACAAATACAACCCAGCGTATGACCCGGTGTCTCGATAATTTTAAATTTATTGTTATTTCCAAAGAGCAATTCGTCATTTTCATTTAAGAATTTATCAGGCGGATATGAAGTAAAATCCTGATCAAGAAACGAGGACAAATTTTTATCGGAATCTGTCAAAAAATCAGCATCATTTTTGTGGATTAAAATCGGAGCTTTACTGAAATCCTTTAACTCAGTATTTCCTCCAATGTGATCGTAATGTCCGTGAGTATTCACGATATATTTTACTACCAAATTTTTGGATTTCAAAAAATCGATTATTTTCTCAGGTTCTGACCCCGGATCCACCACAATAGCTTCTAACGTTTCATCAAAACAAATATAGCAATTTACCTCTAATTCTCCGACTACAATCGTTCTAATTTGAACAGACATAATCTACGCTTTTTCTTCTATTTCTTCGTCGACCGAAGCTTTTGAATCAATAGAAAATTGTCCTTTTTCTATCACCTTTTTTTCAATTTCATTAGCAATTTTTGCGTTTTCCTCGAGATAAACTCTGGCTTTATCACGTCCTTGTCCGAGCCGAACATCGCCGTACAAATACCAAGTACCGGACTTAGAAATAATATTATGCTCGACACCAGCCTCAAGAATGCAGGCTTCGCGTATAATTCCTCGATCAAAATACATATCAAACTCAGTTTGTCTGAATGGAGGAGCGACTTTATTTTTAACGACTTTAACTTTTACTCTATTCCCAATAATTTCTTCTCCACGTTTGAGACTCGTGACTCTTCGGATATCAAGACGTAACGATGAATAAAATTTAAGTGCTCGGCCGCCAGTTGTCGTTTCAGGACTTCCAAACATGATTCCAATTTTTTCTCGGAGCTGATTTATAAAAATTATACAAGTTTTGGATTTGGAGACTGTAGCCGTCAGTTTTCTCAAAGCTTTTGACATCAATCTAGCTTGAAGCCCGACTTGAAGATCATCCATATTCCCTTCGATTTCAGCGCGAGGAACCAAAGCCGCAACCGAATCTATCACTATCACGTCGAGAGCTCCGCTTCGCACCAAAGTCTCAGCGATTTCCATTGCTTGCTCTCCATCGTCAGGCTGGGAAATTAAAAGTTCGTTTATGTTTACACCGAGCTTTTTTGCATAAATCGGATCTAACGCGTGCTCTGCATCGATAAACGCTGCGATACCGCCGTTTTTCTGAGCATTAGCGACTACGTTAAGAGATAAAGTTGTCTTTCCGCTAGATTCCGGGCCAAAAATCTCAACTATCCTTCCCTTCGGAACTCCCCCTACTCCGATCGCTATATCGAGAGGCAAAATTCCTGTTGGAATTGATTCTACTGCTATTGATTTATTATCTCCGAGTTTCATGATCGCGCCTTTTCCAAAATCGCGTTCAATTTGTGTTAAAGCCAGCCCGAGAGCTTTTTGTTTATCGTCTTTAGACGGAATAGATGCGTGATTATTAGTTTCAGCCATTTTTAATCTCCTTGTAATTTACTCTATCATTCTGTTATTAAAATTCAATTTGAATTATATAAAAAATATTATCTTTTGACTATATTTTTATTTTGGGACCGCTCGACATTCTCTCACAAAGCCAAAAAGTTTCGTTTTAAAATTTTACACACATTTCCTGAATTGCAAGTTTACTCCAAGCAAAGTCAAAAAGTTTTGCCAGAAAATGCCTACTTTGCCTTATTCAAAATCTCCAAAATTTCTGTATCGAGTTTAGTCGCAAAAATTGTTTGAGCTAATTTTTTGCAGTCTTCTATAGAAATTTCTCTGATTAATGCTTTAATTTTTGGCACCAAAAGCGGGTTCATACTCAAACTTCTGAAACCAATTCCCAAAAGTATTTTTAAAAGTCTATCGTCACCAGCCATTTCGCCGCAAATGCTTACTTCTTTCTGCGAATTTTCAAAAATAAATTTCAACATACGTAAAATCGCAATATGATGCGTTTTATAAAGGTTAGAGACATTTTCATCAGCTCGATCAACCGCAAAAAGATACTGCAACAAATCGTTAGTTCCAATGCTAAAAAAATCTGCTTTTTCCGCCAAAAGGTCAATCGTCAAAGCTGCCGACGGAACTTCTATCATTGCTCCTATCTGGATTTTATCGTAAAATTTCACACCTTCAGCCAACAAACTTTTCTTAATGTTTTTAACAAAATTTTTTGCCTCAATGAATTCCTCGAGCGAACTGATCATTGGGAACATTATCTTAATATTGCCGTAAACGCTAGCTCTCAAAATAGCTCTGATCTGTGTTTCAAATAAATCTTTTCTTTTTAACGAAAAACGGATCCCTCTCAGCCCTAAAAATGGATTCCTCTCTGCCTCAATTCCAAGAGACTCTAAGAATTTGTCGCCTCCAATATCAATCGTACGAATAATGACCGGATGCGGATTCATGCTTTCAGCAGCTAATTTATATTTCTCGAATTGTTCCTCTTCCGACGGGAAATTTTCTCTGTCAACATACAAAAATTCAGTCCTAAAAAGCCCAATACCGGATGCTCCATGCAAAAGAACTGTTTTTATTTCCTCGGAAATTTCTATGTTAGCCATCAAATTTACCTTGACTTTATCTTTAGTAATTGCTGGTAAATTCTTAATTTTTGATAATTTTTTCTCGATCTGCTCGTAATTTCTTTTTTCTAACTCGTAATCTTCTAGCTCTTTTTTTGTTGGGTTTATTATTACGAGGCCTTTGTAACCATCGACAATAATTTTATCACCTGACTCGATATTTTTAGAAATATCGTGCAACCCAACAACTGCCGGAATTTGTAAAGCCTGAGCGAGAATCGCCGTATGCGACGTTCTACCCCCGATATCAGTCACAAAAGCTCGAATTGATTTGGATTTAATTGACATAGTATCAGACGGAGTCAAATTATGCGCAACGATTATTTTATCAAACATCGTTGCTTCGTCTCGGACATCGTTTTTTAGGTTTGCAGTAATTTTTGTAATCAAATCGAGTATGTCTCTCTCTCTTTCCCTGAGATAGGAATTTTCAATATTTTTGAAAGACGTTCGCATATTTGCAGCAACTGTATGAAGAGATGATTCTGCAGTAAAAGAGTGTTTGATATTGTCTTTGATCTGATCCAAAAAAACCGGATCCTCCAAAATCATCGTATATGCATCAAAAAGTTTTGCATGTTTTTCTCCGAGATCTTCCAATACTTTCTTATACAAACTTGTAATTTCTTCTTTTGTTTTTTTGATCGCTAAATCGAGTTTCGTAAGTTCGACGGGAATTAAATTTTTTTCTATTTTAGAAACCTCAATTTTGTGGTCAATATGTTTCCTTAAAAAAACTTGACCATAAACAAGTCCGGGAGATGCGGGTATTCCTTTTAAAATCATTTATTCCTCGTCAAACTTATTGTTAAACAAACTTGAAATTGCGGTGAGAGCTTCTTTTTCATCATTACCATGAACCTCAAGCTCAAGCTCTGAGCCAAATTCTGCTGCCAAAAGCATTATCCCAAGAATACTTTTGGCATTAATTTTCTGAGTTTCTTTGATGATAAAAATATCGGATTCAAATTTTGCAGCTGTTTGAACCAACAAAGACGCAGGCCGTACGTGCAATCCGAGCTTATTTTGTATGAGCAATTTTTCTTTAATCATAATCCCACCTTAAAATACCCTAAAACAAAATTGACTCCAAAAACGCAAAGCAGCATTTTAAAAGACGAAAATTTTTTAATTTTTTTTATTAATTCCAGGCATAAAAACATGATATAAAAACCCAAAATACTTGCGACGCTATAATTTTTGTAAATGCAATAAACAAAAAATAGCGATAGAAGCAGCAAAAACCCAATTTTTTTTATTTGCGGCTCAAGATCAAAATCACGCCACTTTTTTATAACTAGTACGACGTCCTGTCCTTTCGTATATGCGACAGAGAGGCCTCGAAAAATAAAATAAAAATGCGGAATGTTAAACAGAATCAAAAAAACGAATATTAAAACGCAAGCAGAAAATAAATAATGGGCAGTAACTATCAAGGAGAAAAAAAACAGAATAAAAGCAATAATGGCTGAAAACGGCCTAAGCAAACCCCAAAATAAATAATCGCCCAATGCAGACAGCGGCCCTGAAAGAGCAGTTTTAAGACCAGAGATTTCTTTCCCAAAATCTTTTTTTTCTAACGCGGCTTTTTCCTCTAAATTTAGAACAAGACCGACTACAACTCCCAGCATGTACGGGTGAATATTAAAAAATTCTAAATGTCTTTCTACAGCTTTTTTGTAAGCTTCTTCGTCGTCTTTATAAATTTTTCTTAGCTCTGAAATGACAACGAACAAAAAACCAATATTTTGCATTGACTTGAAATTCCAAAGACTTTGCAAGAAAAAAGATCGAATGCTCAGCTTAATAAAGCGTTTATTCATAAATTTTTAAACTTAAACCTGATTTTTGAATTTTGAGTTGAAAAACAAAAAAATTAATTTAGTTGAAAACTTAGTCTTTGTCAACTTATTTTGTCTGACAAAATTTTGCCAAAAATAATTACTTTTTATTTAAATTTGTACTTTAAACGCGCAAAATATATTTGAATCGACTTTTTCAGAATCTTCGACCAAGGCAGTTCCAATATCAAAACTCGCAATATTTTTAAAAAGCCCTCTAGAATAAGAGAAAGTATAGGCTCTAAAAACATTCTCCAAATCAGAGTTGCTCTCAATTTTCAATCTTGAATTATTTGAAACTTTCAAAGCAAAATTCACGAAAATAGAATTTGACGAAATATACAATGTTTTGTTAGCTTCCAACACAAAGATTGACAACATTTTCCCTCGAATGTAACCGCAACTAAAATCCAAAAGCGCATTCAGACTTTTCGTCGACGCAATATAGACATTAAAAGTATTTTGCGATAAATCTTTGTAATTATTCATTAAGCTCGCCGTAGTGATTATGCCGGCACTTAGATTCATAAATTTTTCTCGGAACAAATTGTATCTAAAATCAAGAAGCGCGTAGATTTTGGCGCGTTTTTGATCCGTCCCATCTCCTAGGAAATATACGTTATTTACGTTTAGCGATATCTTCTTAGTCTGTTGCAAAAAACTATTCCAATTTAAGAGAGTTTGACGTCGGAACTCGCTAGTTGGCGAAATAATCCCGCTATTCAAAGAATCTTCATCTTGAAAATCTACATTATTTCCTAAACCCAAAATAATAATTGAGTCTTTTTGGATGTTTATTTCTAGTTCATCATCTAGCTTTTGGATAGTAATGACTATGTTCCCATCTTCAGAAAAGTATTCTTCGCCTATAGTGTCAATTACGGTAAAAAATCCATTCTGAATGTTTAGTACTAAATTTTTTGATTTTGAAATACCCTTTGTCGGGTTAAAATAAGTCAATTTTAAACTTGGCACAGAAATTTCTGAGTTTGACGAAGAATCTTGTTGTATTGGGAAATTCAACAAAATCTCATGCAATAAATTATCTTTTATCGGTAAATTCAGGTTATTAAATCTAAAAACAGCTGAAGAATTGCTTGCGAGCGAAACCGAAATATTTTTTTCATCCAGAATTTTATTGTTTACAACTACATAATTTGCTTTCACATTAGTCTCAGAGTAGCCTGCAAAGCAAAAACTTGAAAGAATCAAACAAAAAATAATGAATACTTTAGACTTTGAAAGCATTAAAAATCCTTAGCATCTTTGGAAGCACTTTTCGTTACTAAACTCATCAGTTTATCTTTTACAAAAATTTTATTTATTATCTCGCAATTTTCTAAATATGGTTTCAATTTTTCGTCGGCTTCAATCAATTTTTCCAAGTTTTCCTGTGAAATTCCTTTTTCGAGACTATATTTTGCCCTAACTTTTCCATTGATTTGAATCACGAGAATTATTTCATCTTTCTCTGCCTTTTTGTCGTCGTAATCCGGAAATTTTTCGAATACTACAGAATTTTTATGACCGATTTTTTCCCAGATCTCTTCGCAAACGTGAGGGATAAACGGCGCCATTAAAATCGTAAGCTTTTCGATAAAATCCAAAATTTGCCTTTTTGGTGCGCCTTCCAAGTCTTTTTCCTTGTACAAAAAATTCGTAGCTTCCATCACCGTCGCTATTGCTGTATTGTAGGAAAAATTTGCAATATCTAAACTAATCTTTTTTATCGAAGAATGCAGCTTTTGTTCAATACTTCGTTTATATTCAAAATCGTCGTCATTTCGAGATAAAATCTCGTCAAAAAGCCTAAAAAATCGATTCAAGAATCGAAAACATCCTTCTATTCCTTCCTCGCTCCAGTCGAGATCTTTGTCAGGAGGCGCGGCAAAAAGCGTGAAAAGTCTCATTGAATCTGCGCCATATTTTTGCACAATATCGTCTGGATCCACGACATTTCCCTTTGATTTTGACATTTTTGCGCCGTCTTTTATTACCATGCCTTGGTTGAGAAGGTTGAGAAATGGCTCCGTTGAATTTTTGTTTAGCAAACCTAAATCAACAAAAACTTTCGCGAAAAATCTCGAGTACAAAAGATGCATACAAGCATGCTCAGCGCCACCGATATATTGATCGACTGGCATCCAATAATCTATTTTTTTCTTAGCAAAAATTTCGTTTTTATTTTTTGGATCGCAATATCTCAAAAAATACCACGACGAATCCACGAAAGTATCCATTGTATCCGTCTCTCGACTAGCTTCCTCGCCACAGGCCGGACATACGGCTTTTACGAAAGATTTCGAGTATTTGAGAGGAGAATCACCATGTCCGGTAAATTCTACGTCAGCAGGCAAAACTATCGGCAAATCCGACTCACGAACCGGCATTATCCCGCATTTTTCACAATAAACAATTGGGATAGGAGTTCCCCAGTATCTCTGACGAGAAATAAGCCAATCTTTCAGCCTAAAAGTTTTCATAAAATCGCCTTTTCCGAGCGTGATCAGTTTCTCTGTAATTTCCCTTTTTGCCTCGTCTGAGCTCAAACCGTCAAATTCTCCGGAATTTATCAGAAATCCTTTTTCTTCATAAGCCTTCTCATTTAAAACAAAGTTTTTAGTATCTTTTTCCGGGACAATCACAATTTTTAGAGGCAAATTGTTTTTTTTCGCAAATTCGAAATCCCTCTGATCGTGACTCGGTACAGCCATTACAGCGCCAGTTCCGTAGCTTGCCAAAACGTAATTTCCGAGCCAAATCGGTAATTTCTCACCCGTGATAGGATGAATCGCTTTAAATCCAGTGTCAATTCCTTCTTTTTCTTTAGCAGTTCTATCGAGATCGCTTTGTTTTTTTACTTTTTGCACAAATTCCAAAATGTCATTCTTACGCGGAGAATTTTGTAACAATTTTTCGATTAAAATGTGCTCCGGCGCCAAAACTACATAAGTTACTCCCATGATCGTATCGATTCTAGTCGTAAAAACCTCAATATTTTCATTAAATCCTTCGACGGAAAATTTTATTAAACTTCCCTCGCTTTTTCCTATCCAATTTTTCTGCATGAAAAGGATTCGGTCTTTCCAGCCGTCTTTTATCAGCTCGTGATCGTCTAAAAGTGCTTCTTTATATTCGGAAATCTTGAAAAACCACTGTTCCAAATTTTTCTGCAAAACATCAGAATCGCATCTCCAGCATTTTCCGTCTTCGACCTGCTCGTTCGCAAGAACAGTATTGCAGCTCTCACACCAATTTACAGTTGATTTTTTTCTGTAAGCCAGACCCTTCTCGTACAATTTCAAAAAAATCCATTGATTCCACTTGTAATATTCTTCGCTACACGTCGCGATTTCCCTGGACCAATCATACGCGAATCCCATCGCTTTTAGCTGCAGACGCATATTCTCTATATTTGCAAGAGTCCAATCTTTCGGGTGTTTTTTATGTTTTACGGCTGCGTTTTCCGCCGGAAGACCGAACGCGTCCCATCCAATCGGATGCATTACGTTGTAGCCCTGCATTTTCTTATATCGGGTAATGAGATCTGAAATTGTATAATTCCTGACGTGTCCCATATGCAATCTTCCCGACGGATACGGGAACATTTCTAAAACATAGTATTTTTTGTTTTTCTCAGCAGGCGATTCCGAGGCCTTAAAAATTTCTTTTTCTTCCCAAAATTCTTGCCATTTCTGTTCGATTTTTTTGTGATCGTACTCCATCAAATTCTCCTTAATTTATAACTACAAACGCGATTGCAAAATCTTCGCAATGCGATAAAGAAATCGCGATTTTTTGATCCAAATCTGAATATTTTACGTTTTTTATGATTATGAACGGCGCACCGGATTCTTGATTTTTCACCACAATATCTTTGTAAGCCAAGGTTCTATCTCCCAGAGCTTTAATCACAGCCTCTTTTGCAGCAAATCTCGCAGCAAAATGTTGGTACTTATTTTTTTTCGAATTACAATAATCTAGCTCAACCTCGTCGAAAATCTTATTTAAACTTGCCTCATTTTTGTCTACGAATTTTTTGACTCGTTCTATTTCGATTATGTCAACTCCGGTTTGCATTTTTACCTCTACAAATTATCAAAACTAAATTTTAGTTATATCAAAAAAATTTTATTATTTTAACTTTTTTTTATTATTACTAAATTTATTGCTTTTTTTCCTGCTTGAAAATATAATAACTCTTTATTTTAAAAAATCTGGAAAAAAAATGTTTCTAAATATTGTTGTTGCTTTTTTCTTTGTCAATTTCATAGTTTTTATCCACGAGCTTGGTCACTTTTTTAGTGCAAAAAGTTTTGGTATAAAAGTCAAAAAATTTTCGATTGGGTTTGGCCAAGAAATCGTCGGATTTACAAAAAATGAAACACGCTATTCAATATCCGCTTTTTTGTTCGGCGGATTTGTAAAAATGGAAGGAGACAATATTTGGGAAGAAAATCCTGGCGAAAAAGGCGAATTTTTGAGTCTTGAGCCCTGGGAAAAAATTTTGATAGCGATTTCCGGCCCATTAATGAATATAATTTTTGCGATTTTAGTTATTTTTGTATTGAGTTTTTATATCGGGATTCGGGATTTCGACAAAAACAATTTAGAGATTGGCGGACTCTTATCGGGAACGCCTGCCGTTTCACAAATATTGCCTGGCGATAAAATTTTACGTATTAACCAGAAAAGTATTTCTGATTGGGATGAACTGACTAACGCAGTCAACCAAAACAAAAATGAAGAATTACAGATCGATATCGAGCGACAAAATGAAAATTTAACAATTTTTTTGCGTCCAATTTTTGACAAAAATACGAGCAAGTTTATTCTGGGAATTACACCAAAACTCACGCTCAAAAAATTAAATTTTAGCCAAAGCCTAAATTTTTCATTAAAAACAGCGTCTAGGATTAGCAAAAGTTTTTTCGGAATTTTTACAAAAATTTTTACAAAAGGAAAAAATATCGAGCTAATCGGTCCAGTCGGAGTGATCCGAGAATTATCAAATGCCGTTAATAACAGTACTTGGCATTTCATGTTTCTTTTGGCAATTCTTAGCCTGAATTTGGGATTTATAAATATTTTACCATTGCCGATTTTAGACGGAGGATATATTTTACTTTTTTTGTGCGAACTTTTTACTAAACGCAAATTCAACAAAAAATTTTTGGAAATAATTTTTACACTTATGTTCGTAATTTTGCTAGGGCTTACGCTTTTGATTTCTTATCGAGACATTTTGAAATTTTTCAAATGATAATTCAAAAATTCAACACTTGGTTTGGAGAAAAAATGACGATTTTTCAAGCATTATTCTTAGCGATTATTCAGAGTTTATGCGAGTTTTTACCAATAAGTTCATCGGCTCATCTCACACTAGCTCCGTGGATCTTTGATTTTAAAACTCCGGGTCAAAGCTTTGATATTGCACTTCATTTTGCGACGAGTATCGCTGTGATTTATTTTTTCAGGAAAGATTTTTATCTTATAATCCGTGGTTTTTTAAGCCTTTTTTTCAAAAAAATAGAATCCGACTCTTTTTACCAAAGGTTGAGCATTTTAATGCTCGTAAGTTTAATACCAATTTTCATTTTTGCTCCGATTATAAAGGATCCGATAGAAAGCATCATCAAAAATCCTGTTATAATTGCGATATTTTTGATATTTTTCGGTATAGTTCTGTATTTTGTCGATAAGGTATCACGCTCGCAAAAAGATTTGTACGATCTAACTAAAAAGCAAGCTTTTGTTATTGGTCTAGCGCAATTATTGGCAATAGGTCCGGGCGTTTCACGATCCGGTATCACGATCACAACTGGCAGGCTATATCATTTAAATCGGGAGACTGCAGCAAGATTTTCTTTCTTAATATCGACTCCTGCAATTTTGGGAGCAACTCTTTTGGAGGCAAAAAATATCGTAAAAATCTCTCATAACGCCTCAGGATTTTCCGCCGCTTTTTTTATTGGATTTTTCGCAACGATTTTTCTCTCTTATTTAACAATCAAATATTTTTTAAAGTTTATCTCGACTCATAATTTCAAATCTTTTATGTTTTATAGAATTATTTTAGGATTAGTAATTATTGTTTTTTCCGTATTAAAATAGATGAGGCACCATGAACACAAAATTAGGCACTATAGCCTCGCTAGCAGGGATCTTAGTGGCTTTAGCGTTCTTAGATCAGATTAGGCTCAATTTATCCGGACAAATTGGATCAATAATTTTTCCAACTATGAGCATATTTAATTCTCTCGCTTGGATGTCATATGGTTATTGTAGACGAGAGAAAGACTGGGCACTAATAATTTGCAATGGTTTTGGTTTTTTAATGGCTTTTTTAACGATTTTATCAGCTCTTATTCATAAATAAAAAATTTGGGGAGTTTAATTTAATGAATTTTAATAAAAAAATTATTGAATTTTGTTCGGAATTCACTGAATATTTCTTTCCGTTTTTATGTTTTTTAATCACAATCGCGTTTTATTTAAGAACTTATGATTCATGCCAAATCAAAATTACTCTCGTGCACATTGGCGGAATTGTTTTTTTTACATTATGGCTAATCAAAATTTTGCAAACCAACGAATACAAACAAATTTTTAAAAACAAATATTTGAACCAATTTTTATTGCCAGTTCTGTTTTTTTTAATATCGGGAATAATCTCGTATTATCTTTCACCCTTTAAATCTGCTTCTCTTGAGGAAATCTCAAAACGTCTTATTTATGTTGCTACATTTCTTATGATAGTTTTTGAGTTTAACAGCCTGAAGAAAATCGAGAGCCTCGCTCTTTGGATTACATTGGGTGCGCTAGTTTCTTCATTATACGGAATGGTTCAATTTTTTGGACTTGATCCTTTTGCTTGGAAAGGTGCGTTTGGGGATCGCCTTTTCTCAACTTTTGGCAATCCAAATTTTTTCTCAGCTTATCTCGTCTGGACAATCCCAGTCATGATTTCCTATGTTTTTCTCACGAAAAAATGGAGCTACAGTTTTATCATAATTTTATCAATTTTCTGCGTCATAATGTCGAAGAGCAAAGCCAGCTGGATCGGACTCAGTTTTGCGCTTTTCACGTTTTCTATTTTAAGCATTCGTTATTTTGCTCACATCAAACAAGAAAATTTAAAAAAAATCATGACTATCATCGTGATTTCTGTTTTACTTTTTAGCGCGTTTGGTGTTTGGTTTTTATCGAGAAAAAGAATCGATTCTCTCAGATTCAGAGTTTTTACTTGGCAATCGACTTTAAATATGATTAACAAACCTGTTTTTGTTTCTCCTCAAAAATCAAAAATTTTAGGAACAGGAATTGGTACTTTTAAAATCGTTTATCCGGCGTACAGAATGCCTCAAATTTTTCATATCGAGGGGAAGCATAACACGGAAACTGATCATCCGGAAAACGAATTTTTGGAGATTTTATACGACGAAGGAATTATTGGATTTGGCATATTTTTGCTAATGCTTTTTTTAATATTTTATGCCTCGTTTTACAAGCTAAATTACATCTCAAAAACAATTGGTTCAATCCAAAAAAAGAATTTAAGCCAGGAACAAAAAAATATCATTACACTAGAGCATTATTTAGTTGGATTAATTTCCGGAGTGTCCGGGATGCTCGTTCATAATACCATGTGCGTCAATATGCGCTTTGTATCGAGTGGGTTTTTCTTTTGGATAATGCTTGGACTTATAATTTCTATCTTGAAAATCTACGATGTGAAAATGCAGAACTTTGAGGATTTAAAAGCTAGTAAAACTTCTTTTTATACGAAGATCGCGCTTACTTGCCTCCTCTTAATCTTTTGCGGACTTATTGTGAAAAAAAATATCGATTACTTCTCAGCAGATTATCATCACAATCGAGGGATTGCTTACTCAAAAGCCGGGATTTATGATAAAGCAATCAGCGAATATTACACGGCATTGCGACTCAATCCAAATTACATCATGAGTTATTATTTTATGGGAAACGTGTTTCTTGATCGCTGGGATATGATGCCGAAATATAACGCTACGTGGGGCGATAAAAATAATATTTTGAGGAAAGATTCTGATCGAGCAAAAGATATTTATGAAAAGCTAAAAAGTCTTGCGCCAAATTACGTTCAAGTGCATTTTCAAATGGGAATGCTTTATTTGAAACTCGAGGATTATTCAAAATCTATCGAGAACTTCGAGAAGTATTTAAAGCTAGATCCGGTTTATCCGTTCACTTATAGCCAACTCGGCTGGATTTATACGAAACAGCAAAATTGGCAAAAAGCTGAAGAAATTTATCAGAAAGGGTTAGAGCAAAATCCAAACTCCGGATTACTTTATTTCAACTTAGGAAATATGTGGTATTTCCGTCAAGATATTGAAAAAGCCATGAATTGCTATCTAAAATCTATCGATGTGGATAAAAATTTTGAGCAAGCATATAAAAATGCTATCTTCTTGCTTTTAAGCGCGAAACAGCTCGACAAAGCAGTTTATATTTCGAAAAAGCTTCTGGAAATCAATCCAAATGACGATTATGCAAAACAAGTAATAGCAGAAGCTACAAAATCTACCAACTAAAAAACGACTTAAAAACTTAAAGTCACTAAATACGAGGATTTTATGATTTACAATTCTGAAGTTTTTTACAGCAAAAACAGTCAAAAAATGTCGCGAATGTTTTTGGCATTTAGTTTATTCATATTTTTTGTGTATAAAATGTTTTATGCTTCAAAATTTGGTCTTACGACGGATGAATCGTATTATTGGATGTGGTCGCAAAAACTATCGCTCGGTTACTATGATTCAGGGACAATTCTTGCGTGGGTAATACGATTTACGACGGATTTATTAGGACATTCTGAACTTGCGGTCAGATTCACGAGTATAATCGTAACGACTATGTCCAGCATTTTGCTTTATATGCTCTCAAATTATTTCATGAACCCGATTCTGTCCTCAATTTTAGTTTTGGTTTTCAATATCACTCCGGGCGGAGCATTAAGCGGAATCTTGATGATGCACGACTCGATGATGATATTTTTTTGGATTTTAACAGTCTACAGCTTGTATCGAGCGATCTTTAGAAACAAAAATTTTTTCTGGTATATCGCAGGAATTTCGAGTGGATTTGGACTTTGGAGTAAAGATACGACGTACTTGATCATTCCGCTTACTTTTTTATTTCTGCTACTCTCAAAAAAGCATCGCTTCTTTCTCAAAACGAAAGAGCCTTACATCGCGCTTTTTTTAATGCTAGCAATTTTTTCTCCGATTTTATACTGGAATTATCAGCATGATTGGGTGACTTATCGTCATATATTTGCACTTGGAGCACGATCCGGAAGCGTCAAAGCATTTCAGCATATCGGCGATTTTCTCGGAAGTCAGCTCGCTTTGGTTTCACCGTTTTTATTTATCGGAATTCTCCTAGCTTGGATTCGAAGCACGATTATTTATTTTTATACGAAAAATGCGAGGCACTTATTCTTGCTTCTCTTCTCATTTTCTATTTTTCTGTTTTTCTTGGTCTTGAGCGCAAAATCAAAAATCGAAGGAAATTGGGCCGGTTTTGGATATATCGTCGGAATTTTGTGTTATTTTTTTAATTTACAAGACATTTGGAAAAAAACTCTGAAAACAAAATTTTTTTCTTATACATTATTCGCAAGTTTTTTTAGCTTTTTACTAGTTTTTTTAATGCTAAATCCAATTTTTTTGTATAAAATCGCCTACAAAATCCCAAATTTATCTGGCAAAATCGTCGAAGCGCTAAAGGACAACAGAACAAATGACGTAAACGGCTGGCGTCAATTTGGAGACGAAATCGCAAAATTCCAAAAAGATTACTCAGAGTTTTATGAAGAAGAAGCCTTTTTCTTTGGCCTAAGATATCAAGTTTCATCGCAAATGGCGTTTTATGGTCCAGGCCTAAAAACTTATTGTTTACCGATAGGACGACGAATGAATCAATATGACATCTGGTGGGGGCTTGACAAACTCGTCGGACAAATCGGAATTTTCGTCTCAGATGGGCACGAGGACTCAAATAATTTAGAAATTTTAAAACAATATTTTGATTCTGTAACCTGGACGAGACATTTTACGGTTTATCGAGACGATCTGAAAGACGAACCAATACGAAGCTACAATATTTACATTTGCAAAAACTTTAAAGGAATCGACAAAAAGACATTTTTTGAAACTTATTGACGGCTTAAATTGACCAAAACAAAACTAACAAATTTCTATAAAAATTCTATTTTTCCTATGAGGTTTCAAGTGAAAAAAATTTGCCCGATAATTCTAATATTTTTGTTGCAAAATTTTCTGGCTGCAGAAGCTAGCATCGACGAGATGTACAAACGATCGAAATTATTCACAAAAGCATTATCATATATCGAGACGAATTATTCCGGCGACGAGGCTACAAATTTGGAAAATGTAATCGACGGAGCTATCACCGGCATGGTTTCAAAGCTTGATGAATTTTGCGTCTATCTCGATCCAAAAAAATTTAATGAATTTAAAGAAGATTTGAACGGCGGTTTCGGCGGAATCGGAATTAGATATGAGAAAAATGAACCTGAAATCAAAATCATCGAGGTTTACAAAGATTCTCCTGCTGAGAAAGCTGGGATAAAAATTAATGACGTGCTCGTTTCCGTAGATGACAAGATTTTTAAAGAAGACCAAAATATTTTTGAAATTTCGGAGTTGTTAAAAGGGAAAATCGGCACAAAAGTTCAAGTTGGCATAAAAAGGCTAGATGACAAAACGAAAATTTTTGAAATCTTGAAAATTGAAATTAAACGTGAGCGAATTCAGGGACACAGTGTAATCGGGAAAATCTTACCGAACGAGATTGGCTATATTCGAATTTACGAATTTGCATTCTCGACAAAAGACGAATTCAACGCTGTTTCAAAAAATCTGCTGGCAAAAGGTGCAAAATATTTCATCCTCGATTTACGCTCGAATCCAGGCGGTTTATTTCAGGGAGCAATCGATATTGCAAAAAAGTTTATTGGCGACAAAAAAATTATTGTGTCCACGATTGGAAAAAACATTAGCGAAATTTATTATGCCGACGAAAAAGCTGATCTAAAAAACTTTCCTCTCGTAGTACTTATAAACAAAAACTCAGCGTCGTCAGCTGAAATCTTGACTGCAGCAATAAAAGATAATTTGCGAGGAATTGTTATCGGAAAAAAATCTTTTGGCAAAGGCTCGGTCCAGACTTTGCTTGAGCTAGACGATAAACGCGCCATAAAAATCACGACTGCAAAATATTATACTCCGAGCGGCGAATGCATTCACAGAAAAGGCATCGAGCCCGATGTGACAGTCAAAAATTTTGACGACAACGATACAGTGTTTGACTACGCTATCCAGCTCGCAAAAATGAATAAAATCATTGAATCGCGTCAATAAAAATAATTAAAAAAAATTAACTTTTGGAGGAAAAATGGGAATAGGAGACATGATGAGCATGGCAAAACAAGCCAAGGACATGTATGCGAAAATGAAAAATACGCAAAAAATGCTCGAGAAAAAACGAGTTGAGGTAGAATGTGAAGGCGTACGAGTAATAATGAACGGAAAACAAGAAGTAATCGCGTTAGTTTTTCCGGACGAACTAATGCAGCAAAAAAAGACAAAAGCAGAAGGGATGGTTTTGAAAGCATTGAATCTCGCGACGAAAAAAGTCCAAAAAGAAATGGAAGAAGAAACGAAAACTATGACCGGTGGACTCGACGTTGCGAAAATGATGGAAATGCTAAAATAAAATATGGAATACACGAAAAGTCTCGATAAACTTATTACAATTTTGAGATCTTTGCCCGGAATCGGCCCAAGGATGGCTGAGAGACTTGCATTTCATATTCTCAAATCTTCCGACTCTAATGCCAAAGATTTTATGCAGGCGATCGATGACGTTAAACTCAACATAAAAAATTGCGAAGTCTGTGGGAATTTAACAGAAGAGGATATTTGCGATATTTGCAAAGACGAGCTCAGAAATAGAGAAATCATTTGTATTGTTGAGGAAATCTCGGAAATTTTTGCTATCGAACGCTCCAGAGAATTTCGAGGACTATTTCATGTTTTAGGTGGAGCGATATCGCCGCTATCAGGCATTTATCCGGAAGATTTAAACATTCAACGCCTGGAAGAAAGACTCGAAAACTCTCAAGTGAAAGAAGTGATACTCGCAACCAACCCAAATGTCGAAGGAGAAGCAACTGCTCTTTATTTAGCGAAAATCTTGAAAAAATATAACGTTAAAATCACAAGAATCGCAAATGGAGTTCCGATAGGTTCAGATCTTGAATACGTCGACAGTCTAACTCTATCGAAAGCGATCGAAGGTCGAAAAGAAATCTAAAAACCACGCAAATTAATGCTTTCAAAAATTCGCGCATTCACTCGCCAAAAAACATTTTTTGCATTTCATTAAATCTTGTTTTCTCTCGCAAATTAATTGATCTGAATTTTTCAAATCCACAATTTCCTTTGCCAGCTCAAAAATTTTTATGTACAAACTTTTGTCCAGCTCAAAACTCAAGTTTTTTTTTTGTCAAAATAATCAATTACGAATTTCATGCCAACCAAGTCTTCCGAAAAATAATCCAATCTTTTTATTCCTGAAAAAATCAAAAATTGCATCAAAATATTTATTTTTATATTCTCAAAAAGATTGCTCGGAGCATATTTCTCGATCTGAGCTTTAAATTCTCTTTTTCCAATTTTTGAAAACTTTATTTTGTCAACATTTAAGAGGAGCAGGATTTTTTCACGAGACTTAGTCTTTAAAATTATTGTTTTTGTCTTGTAAATCTTAGTTGCAGATTTTTTATACGACGACAGATATATGAGACTCAAACCGATAATTATAAAAAACATTGATTAGTCGTTTCTTCTTCCAAAAAATCTGAGCAAATATAAAAACAAATTTATAAAATCCAAATATAAAGTCAAAGCTCCCAAGATGGACATCTTTTTTCCCATCTCAGAATCCCCAAAAAACGCATAATTTTTAATTTTTTGAGTATCATAAGCTGTAAGACCGGTAAAAATTAAAACTCCCAAAATTGATATAACTAAAACGAAAGTTCCGCTTTTCATAAAAATATTAATGATTGACGCGATTATTATTCCAAAAAGTCCCATTATCAAAAAACCGCCAAAATTCGTCAGATCTTTTTTCGTAATTAATCCGAAAATGCTCATCGCGCCAAACATTCCCGCTGTTGTGAAAAATGCAGAAGCGATCGAGGCTTTTGCATAAGCTATAAAAATAAACGATAAAGTAAGACCATTCACGAGCGAATACGCCAAAAATAAATTCATGGCAGCATTAAAAGACATTGTTTTTATTCGCATAGCGAGATAGCCCACCATAAATATTTCGAGTATAAATAACGCAAAAAATAATATCGAATTTCCAAGGATAGCTTTGAGTAAAACCGGACTGGTCGAAACGAAAAACGACGTGATCGCAGTTATCGAAAGTCCTAGCGTCATCCAACCATAAACTTTCGTCATAAAATTTCTTTGGACAAGAGAAGTCTCATTTATATAATTTTCTGATTTAAATTGCATTTTCCCTCCTAACCCAATTATGGGCGCTAATTTTTTTGCTAATTATTTGGTGTGGCTTGTTCACCGGGCTTTCTAACCCACTGATCAATCTTTGGAGAATCTTTCCGTTCTTTATTTATTATATTTCGCAGCATTTCCGTTAATTTTTTGTTATTATGTTTTTCAGCAATACTAAGAGCATCTTCTCCTTTGCTATTGACGAGCCAGACGTTTATTCCTCTTTTTATCAAGTTTTCTGCTAGCTCTATATCGTTATTTTCTATTGCAGCCATGAGTAGACTTTTCCCATTTCTGTCCTGCATGTCAATGTCAAAACCTTTCAGTTCTTTTAATAAAATTTTCGTCAATTTATAATAATTTTTTTCAATCGAAACTATAATCGGCGTTTTCCCAAGAACGTCTTTTTGCGATGGATTTACTCCTTTTTTTAAAAATAGCTTCAACATTTTCTCGTTATTATTTTCTACAGCAAGCCTTATAGCATTAATTCCATTTTTTGTAATTATCTTCGGATCTGCGTCTTTTTTCAACAAAAATTTCACTGTTTTATCTTTATTTGCTTTTAATGCTTCGAGTAAAGCGGTCATATCAAAATCATTTTTTTTGTTAATATTGATTCCTTTTTTTATGAAAAATTTTAGCGAGCTATTATCTCCTCTTTTTGCCATTACGAAAAACGCCGGATATAAAAGTTCAATATCCTGCTCATTCGTCAATATATCGAGCTCAGGAATGTATTGCTTATAAACATACAAATCTTGTTCGGTCAACGTCTCATCTTTTGCATCCAATGCAGACGAAACGAACTGTTTTACGGTTGTGAAACCGGCATCATTTTTGTCCTCACAATAAACGAAGCTTAAAGATAAAAAAAATAACATAAAAAAAAGATTAATGCGTCTCATTTTCCCTCCATAAAATCTAATCTTGAGATATGATTTCTTTCATTTTTTGTTTTAAATTTTCAGCCAAATCTCGATTAAACGAGGATATTTTTATATTTGTAAATTCACCGTTTTCTTCAAGTTTCAACAAAACTTCCGTCGACATATTAACATTTTTATAAACTTTACCAAAATTTCGAGCATAAATTTTCATATTTTTTTGTTCTTTATAAACCACAACGCTATTTTTTGCAAAATATTTTTTTATCTCTTGGAAAACAAAATCAGGTTTGTAATTTAGCGAAATCTCAACGAAATTTTCATTTTTATCCAAAATTTTGCCAGGCGAACCGATAAAGCCCTGAAAAAAACTGCATCCACAAAAAAACAAATTAAAACTAAAAATCAAAAAAAAATAAATTGTATTTCGCTGTTTTATCAAGTTTTTATCCAAATTCTTCCTTAAAAATTATTTTCTGCTATTTAAATTGCGTTTTTTAAATGCATTTTCTGTTTATTTGAAAATTTTCAATCTTCGAATTGAATGCTGTAAAGCTTTGCATAAAGCCCACTCAGATCCAGAAGCTCATCGTGTGTTCCAGTTTCTTTTATGCTTCCATTTTCTATCACAAAAATTCTGTCAGCTTTTTTTATCGTTGAGAGTCTGTGCGCAACAATAAAAGTTGTGCGGTTTTTTATGAGCTTATCTAATGCTTCTTGCACAAAACGCTCAGACTCGCTATCCAGAGACGACGTCGCTTCGTCCAAAATTAAAATTCGCGGATCTCGAAGAAGCGCTCTTGCTATCGCGATTCTTTGTTTTTGCCCGCCGGACAATTTCGAGCCGTCCTCACCGATAATCGAATCATACGTGCTCGGCATTTTTGATACAAATTCATCGACGTAAGCGGCTTTTGCTGCTTCGATTATATCGTCATAATTTTTATCCAGATTTCCATAATGGATGTTATTCGCAATCGTGTCATTAAAAAGCGTTATGTCCTGCGTCACAATTGCTATTTTTTGTCGCAGCGATTTTATATCAAATTCTTTCAAATTTTCGCCATCAATAAAAATTTCACCTTCAGTCGGATCAAAAAATCTCGGAATCAAGTTCATTATCGTGGTTTTGCCGCCACCCGATGGACCGACGAATGCGACTACTTCGCCTTTTTTTACCTCAAAATTCATGTTATTAAGGGCAAATTCGTTTGAATTTTCGTACTTAAAATAAACGTTTTTAAATAAAATATTTTCTTTTATATCGACCAACTTTTTATCGCGGTCTTCTTCCGGAATCATGATTTCGGCATCCAAAATCGTAAAAAAACGTTTGCTGGCAGAAATGGATTGCTGCAGCGTGTTATTAAAATTCGCCAGACTTTTAATCGGAGTGTACAGCGAAATAATCGCCGCAATAAATGCAAAAAAATCTCCTTGCGTTAAAGTCCCGCGAGCAACCTGGTATCCGCCAATCCCTATTATCGCCGCAACTCCGATAGACCCAATAAATTCCATCATCGGAGAAGTCATTGAAATCACTCGATTTGTTCGCATACTGATATTAAAAAATTTTTGGTTTTCTTTTAAAAATATTTGTTTCCTTATTTTTTCCAGTAAAAACGCTTTTATAACCTTAATTCCCGATATATTTTCTAGTAAAAAGTTATAAATTTTTCCCATCTGTTTTTGGGTTTGCTTACTAACGGAACGTAATTTTTTTGCAAACATAAAAAGCGGATACATTGCCAGCGGAAACACAAAAAGCGCAATAAACGCAAGCTTCCAATTCAGAGAAAACGCCAGGACAATTAGCGAAATTAAAGTCACGGCATCTTTGATCGCATTTGCAGGCAAATTTGTGACTGACATTTGGATTACAGACACATCATTTGTAATTTTTGCCATCAATTTTCCGGTCGAATTCGCGCCATAAAAATTCAACGACAAATCGCAAAGTTTCTCTACGACTTGTTGTCTCAAATCAAAAACAATTTTTTGACCAATATACGACATCAAATAAGCTTGAATGTATGTAAAAACGCACTTTAAAAACGTGACGAGAATTATCACTCCGCTTATCGGGAGAATCATACTTACGCGTTTGTTTACGAAAATCTCGTTCAAAACCGGCTTGATTAGCCACATTGTGAGAGATGTCAAAAGCCCGACAAATGTCATAAAAATCAACGCGCTAATAAATCGCGTTTTGTACGGTTTTATGTAGGTAATAAGCCTCTTGTATGTCGTCATGAAAACTCCAATTTCAAATATTTTTATTTTAGAAAAAAATGTTTTTGGAAAAATTTAGGGCTGACACCTAATATTTAATTTTCTGAATTTTGTACGCTAAAGAAAATTCTCTCGTTTTTTTGTACAAAAATCCATTTTCCCGTATCAAGTCCACACATTTTTAGGCACAAAATATTGCACGCGGCGTTCTTTTTTCTCGAAAAACCAACTCCAAAGCCGCAGGTTTTTCGAGCTTTTCCTAGGCTTTTCCTCGCAGAACTCGCTTCACTCCGTTTCGCTCATACAAGCTGCGAGCAAGGATTCTTTACTTCTCACCCCCGCCAGTTCTTCTGCCCCTTCCTAAAGTCTTCTCGTCTAGCTTTTAAATTCTTTCAAACGTTTTTCTTTAAAACTCTTGTTTTAATTTTCTCAGTCTCGCGAGTTCGTGATGTTTTTAGTTTCTGTTTTTTCTCTAAAAATTGTGCAATTTTTAAAAAACCCTTCGTGAGTGAAAGTGAGTAAAATTTTTTAAAAATCGTTTGAAATTTCTAAACTTGTTTGAGCCCCTTTTTGGGCTGCGAGTCTCTTTAGAAATTTAGATTTTTAGAAAATTTTAGTCCTATATCACGAGCGTGGGCGCCGTTTTTTTGGTACTTTTTTATGGGCGAGCAAAAAAAGTACCAACTAATAATTTGATAAGCTTTTGTTAAAAACAAGATGACCGTCTTCAGGGTTTAAACTGAAAATTGAAAAGTTTTTTTCTTCTCTTTTTAAATCGCAACAACAAAACCAAAATCCTATCATTTTTTTACTTCGACAAAACTTTTTTATTTTACAGTCCACACATCAGGATTTTCATTTTTTCTGAGCGCGGCGTTCTTTTATCTTTCTTTTTTTACATTGCTGTACAGCCTACAGACATATAAATAAGAGAAAAAAGACGGGAATTGAACAAATCAAATTTCAAATTTTATTGCTCTTTCAGCTGCGATTTTAAAAATCTCCCCGACAGTCGGATGAGAAAAATTTATTTTTGCAACTTGAAAAGCTGTAAGTTTTTGCGAAAATATAAAACTCGACAAATTGCTAAACTCGCTCGAGATATTTCCAATTGAGCTAATGCCTAAAATTTGTTTTGTAATTTTTAAAAAATTTATGAGCAAAAAACCTTTTTGATTATTTTCAGCAACCGCTTTACCAACTTCTGCAAAATTCACTTTTACTTGCAAAACCTCCGAATTTCCGAACTTATTTTCAACTTCAGCTTTTGTGAAACCTGCTCGTGAAATCTCCGGATGCGTAAAAATTGCCGTCGGAATTAAGCTGTAATCGATTTCTATTTTTTCACCGCGCAATCTTCTTGCTAAATTCTCCGCGTCATAATAGCCTTTGTGAGCAAGCTGAGGCCCTTTTGCTATGTCTCCGATAATAAAAACGTTTTCCGTAAGCCCAAAATTCTCGACGCTGTCAACTTTCAAATTCTCTGGCAAAATTCCGATATTTTCCAATCCAATATCCTCAAAATTTCGTTTTCTCCCAAGACACAAAATCCCCAAATCAAAAAGCATTTTCTCGTCGCCAAAACTTACCTCAAGTTTGTCTTCGTAATTTTGCAAATTTACATCAGTGTTCAAAAAAATCTTCACGCCTTTGCTTTTCAGCTCGAGCTCGATTTGCTGCGAAATTTCAGGTTCTTCAGACAAAAGTAAACGCTGCATTTTTTCAAAAATCGTTACATTTACACCTAGATCCGCAAGACTCGACGCATATTCGCAACCAATAACTCCGCCGCCGATAAGCGCTACATTTTCCGGTAATTTTTCCAGCTCCCAAAACGTTTGACTCGTCTTCAAATTCGTAATATTTTGCCAAACACTTGGAACCATCGGCTCAGTGCCTATAGCAAGAACGATATTTTTGTATTCGATCTCCAATTTTTCTACGCTAGAATGTATAGAAATAGTGTTTTGATTTTTTATTTTTGCCAGGCCTTTGAAAACAGGAATTTCGCTATTTTTAAGACTATTTTCCAAACCCTTTTTTAACTTTAAAACAACGTTTTTTTGAAATTTTTTGAATTCAGAATAATCAAAACACACATCTCTAGCCGTTATGCCAAATCTCGACAGATGAGATATCTCAGAAAATTTATTGGCTGCAGAGACAAGCGCTTTTGTCGGTATACAGCCGGAACTAAGACAAACTCCGCCTATCTCGTTTTTTTCAATTATACACACCTTTTTGCCTAACTCTCGAAGTTTCAATGCCACCTCAGAACCACTCGGCCCTCCACCGATTACAACAAAATCAAATTCCTGCATATTTCACCTCTAATTTTTACCAGACGCAACCTTAAAAATATCATCTTTTTTAATAACGCCTTCTCGCACAATTGCAATTTTTTCTTTACTAACATCCACTATTGTCGATGGAACAGTCTCATATTTTTCGCCATCGTCAACAATAAAATCTACGTTTTTAAAAATAATTTTCAATTGATTTAAATTGTTTACAGAGTCAAAGCCAGATATATTTGCAGAAGTTATGAAAACTGGCTCATTCAAAGATTCTAAGATTTGAAGTAGAAGATTGTGGCGAGGAATACGGACAGCAACAGTTTCAATTTCCCAAGCATATTTTTGCTTGAACTCGTGCGAAGCTTCAAAAATCAAAGTCAAGGCTCCAGGGGAAAAATTTTGCATTAATTTTTTTGCTTCAATCGAAATATTTTTCGCAATTTTTGTTAAATCGTAATTACGTCCAACTTGAACGACTAGGCTCTTGGCAAAAGATCGCTGTTTGATTTTATAGATTTTTTGTTTCACAGCTTGGCTCGCAGCAATGCCTATCAATCCATAAACTGTGTCGGTGGGAATAATTCCTATCTTTTCACTTTTTAAGTCGTAAATTATATCGGCTGGATTAAAAAACTCATCACTAGTAAAATATTCTTTCAATTTATTTGACTTCTTGGAAATTCTATTTAACTAAAACTTCAAAAGCTCTCATCATATAATCCGCTAAAACCTGATCCTTGCTTAGATTCAAAAATTCCGCTTCATTGTTTATGTACAAAGCTTTTTGCCCTCGGATTATTAAATAAAAATCCCCATATGTAGTTTCTGAATCGATCACCAAAGAAGACAATCCTTCACCTAAATATTTCCCGATAATAGTAGCAAAATCTAATGCAGCAAAATACGGCGTTTTTCCATCTTTTCCATTTGCAAAAATTGTAAATTTCAATTCATTATCTATGAAAATATTGCCAATTTCTCCAATTGCCGTAAAGCCTTGCGCAACTACAATACGTTCACCAACTTTTTGTTTTTCTGTTTTTTTCCATGAATTTATAAGAAGTATTTTTTTCAATCTATCAATTGTTTCAAATGCAAACATATCAGGATCTTTTGCTGTTAGAAGAATGTCAAAATCTATCGGTATCATTAAATCTCTTCCAATTTCTACATATGTAATTCCATCTCTAACACTTTTTCGAATATCTTCTTCTCTTAAGACTTGAAATTTCATAATTTTCGATAGATCCCTCGCCAGATTTAATGCTCTCGCATAAGGTTCTTCATTGCCTAGTGTAGCATAAAATCTATAAACTAGCTTTCCATCAAACAATAAATCAACAACGTTTTCTCCGGCTCTATAAGATGATAGCCCTTGGACGATAGAAAACTTTGGATGTACCTTGTCATATTCATAAAATTCTAGTTTCGGCTCTAAATAAGACTTGATTTCTCCAAATCTCAAATAAAGAGATAATTGATGTGTTCCTAAAGTATCCTGCAGTTCCAATGGAAGCGATAATGAATAATCTAGTCCTATATTTAAATTATCAAAAATATCTTTTTTAAATAAAGAAAAACCAAAAGACGCTTCGTAATTGGTCAAGCCTGTTCTAACTCCTATCATGTCAGAAAACCACCATTCTAAACCAAGAGATGACGTAAATTTATTGTTCTCATCTCCCCAAATCTGATCTCTATACGAAAAATCTACAGGAATTATAAGATTGTTATACTTAAATGCGGCTCCAACTTTATAATCAGCAGGAATTTCATCTTTATTTTTTAGGCCAATATCCGGCTTATTGACATTCATAGCACTAAAACCAAGAGAAAAATAATCATTTAAATCATAAAGTAATCCTAAATTTACACCAACCGCGCTCTTACTCGTCCCATCTTGGAAAACCGGATCCAATTTGTCTTCTATTTTCCCATTAATATTATACGAATGCTTTAAAAAAGACACCCCAAGTCCTAAATTTAATTTATATAGAACTTCTTTTCCATAGTGAACCCCGATTGAATCCTCATCATACAAATCATCACCATTAAATTTATAATAATTCAATCCAAAACTACCCATATCATGAGTAGGAATAATTACCGAAGCATAACTCGAAGTAATGTCAACTCCTCTCAAATCAGAATATAAGTCAGAATACATAAAATAAACATCATAAAATTTAATTTTCCCAAGGCCGGCTGGGTTATGAATCAAAGCTCCACTGTCATCTGATAAAGCTACGAAAGAATTTCCCATACCTCTAGCACGCGTATTCAAAGTTCTATTATTTGAAAAAGCTGCAAAAACAAAATTTTGAAAAACAAAAATAAATAATACGAACGTATAAAAAATTCTTTTGAGTTTTGAATTTATCATAAATTTTCCCTTTTTAAAATTAATTTTATTTAGCAACAGCTAAAGTTCCATTAATATACTCATCTTTTCCATTTATAGCGACTTTAAACTGGTAAATATACAAACCTGATTCAACCACTCGTCCAGAACCATCTTTTCCATCCCACTCGTAAGGACGTTGGCTAATACTTCTAACTTTTCTTCCATTAACATCAAATATTTTTATCTCAGTGTTTACATTATCTAAGTTTATAAATTTAATTACGTCATTAAATCCATCGCCATTTGGAGTAATAATTCTGTATTTGGGCATATACGCCGCTCTGTTCAAAATCGTATAAAACAATCCGTATGTAGAAAAATGTTTTAAAGACGTAGCGACTGTTTTTGCATTAAGATCTACTAGTCCTCCAATCAAGTCCCAATCAGCGCCATTCAAATAATAAACTCTAAGGTTCTTTACATCATTAAATCCGCTAGGTAACGAATCTTCTTTTCCATCATTATTTACGTCGTTATACATTATTTTTAATTCAACAGGTTTGCTAAAAGCAAGCCCTGAAGGTAAAAACTCATAAACAAATGCTGCTTTTCTATCTTGATATGTAGGAGCTTGTTCAACTCGTTTTTGGTTAATTTCTATCGTAGTACCCATAGTTAAAGCGCCTCTTGGAAAAATAAGCTGGACAATAGGCATGTTATTTAATCCATTTATTGAGACAGTACCTCCTTCGTAATCCACATATACGGAAGTATTTACTATAATAGGAACAGCTTGTGGATTATTTATATTTTTTCCCTGCCAATACGCCGTAAGATTGCTTACTGGGTCCAAAGCCTCGATATAATAATATAATGTTCCAGCTGAAGTGATGTTTTCTCCTCCGATGTCTCCATTTATCGCATACGTTTTATTACCAATATCTTCCACTGTCATCGTAACTTTATTCCAAACATTATTATTGATTTTGTAGTATAAAAAAACCTTTGGGATGATATAAGGAGCGATCACAACACCTTGCAATTTTAGAGGGATGTTTAAGCCAAATATAGATTGTGGAGCACTGTGGTTTATAACAGGACTTTCGATAGTTCCCAAAATCGCGCTACACGTAAAAGTCGTTTTATAATTCGTATAATTAGCTGCATAAAGAGAACTGCAGGCTAAAGCAAATATTAAAAAAACTAAATAAATCAAATTTTTTTTCATAATTTTACCTTTAATTCATTTTTTTTATTAAGAAACTTTATTTTATATTTTTTTTCAAAATTAAAAACCTGGTCTTTGATAACAAGCTTCATTTTTTTACCTGCTTTAAACTGATTAAGCACAACTGTTGCAAAAGTTCTAGCGTTGTTGGGCAAGACAGGCAAATCATCAAAAAATTTTATGACTTTGTCGCCATCAAATAATTCCATTACTGGCCTAATATGAAAATCACTCTCATTAAAAATATCTACAGATAAAAACTGGCCTTTTTCATTTTCTACAATCTTAGGATTTCCAAGTTTTATTTTGATACGAGGCTTTAAAGGCGGCCTTACATAAATTGGAAGCGTATAAACCTCATTCAAAAACTTCGGATTATCGCTTATCATAGCAAAAGTAATACTGAGTGCGAGCTCAACCTTTAAATTCTCAGGCAATTTAATTTTATATTTTACCTTTACTTCGCCTGACTCAAAATTATAATAATCTTTTTCCAAAACAAACCAATCTTGGATCGGAAAATCTTTCAGCTCGTATTGATCCTTCAAAGAAGCCTTCACGCCTTTAAAATCTAAATCAACATCTTTTATTATTATTTCAGATTCGAAGGATTGAGATTCTAGCACATGAATAATTGGTCTAAACGGAGAAATAATGACTTTTGCAAATAGTGAATCAGAAAGTAATACACAACAAAAAATCAAAAAAAATATTTTAAGACGCATTTTACTCGACGTAATACTCTAACGTAAGCGTATTTGTTGTATATGCTTCCGAAGATTTAGCATTATCAAAATTTGCGCCGAGATACAAATAATATGTATCGAAATCCTGCCGAACAACAGTAGTTGATGGCGGTTCTATCATATTAATAGCAAACCCAGCCTCGCCTATGGCATAATGAGCCCCTTTTTCGCTAGTTATTATGTTTACGGCTGATTCTTTATCTACAAATCTCGTAATATTTCTAGTAGGATCGTCCTGCGTATTTTTATCCTTCATCCACTGCCAAATATAATAATTACTCGAAGTTGAGGTTGACAAATTAATATCATTTCCGGATTTAATTTCTACAATAGGCAAATCTGCTCTTGTTTTTCTCGCATCCGTAAGCATCCAGCACGTACCTAAACTTCTAGAGCTATCTCTTACTCCTACAAGACCCACAGGATTCGCAACTCCCGTATAAACCGGGACCGCTGATGTACCTTTATTATCAGTATAAATTTGAATACCCCACTTAGCCATATCGTAATTTATAATTTTTGTCTCAATATATTGATCAGAAGCCTGCCAATTGAAAGGAAGTGATGGAATATTCCAACTCAACGACTGAGCTCCCATATTGTTACTAACGTTTTTTATATTAGTATCAAAAGTAATAGGCTCTTCAACTGCAGATAACCACTTAATGTCATCTATATAAAATTCTGTTGAAACTGCTGTACCACCTTCGTCAGCAAGAATAAAAGTATCTATTATTTCTGAAAAATTCAGATTAGGTTCTTTAACTTTAAAATTATACAACAATATCCTAACTTCTTGCCAGTCCCAATCAAGTCTATATCCAAGTTCTGAGAGTTTTATTTTTGCTTTATTATCGTTTACTGAGACATATTTTGAGCGAATACCCACTGTTAAATCTCGAGCAGGGTATCCTGCTCCAAATTTTATCTTAAAACTCAATATACTAGGAGGAGAGTTGGTGAAACTCAAATTTCTTGGCTTAAGTTCAGGCTCAGAAATGGCAAAACCGGCCCATCCAGTAGAAGAATAAACCTCATAATTAACTTTCAATGATCTATTGCCTGTTATTCCTGCAGAATTTTCAGAGGATGTACTAATTCTAATGTCAGCAGAATCTTTAAAAATTCCTAGTGTGCCATATTTAATATAGTTCGAAAAAACATTAAATCTCGACTTCCAGTCTATAAGATGTGAAATAGAAATGCTACTTACTGCAGTCAGCGTTTTATCGCTGTAGTCTAAATTATCAGGATCTTTAGGCACAGTGGCAGTTACAGTAATATTATGACTTCCAATTGCATTACTCTGGAAAGAATTTAAATACCCTCTTGTGTTTGCTAAACTACCGCCTGAAGCATTCCAGGTCGGAGGATTTATGGCTGATAAATTATCAAAACCATCATATGCTTCTGCTGATAAAAATATAGGGGTATTTCCAGGAAGGGTTAAACCAGAGGTTGAAATTTTGATTTGCGTTGGCATTTCATTAAAAAGCACAAAATTATCAAAATAAAAAGTTGTGTACCCAGTAGTGGAAACTGAAACAACAAAGCCTAAAACTGAATCTAGTTTTGCATTATTAGCTTGAGCAGAATGTATTCTTTTATAAGCGTTTAAAAACTGAGAAGTAGAAAATACTACATTGTACCAACCATTTATTGCTTTAGAAGGGTCCATCTGTTTTTCAATAAACTTTAAATCCATAGCCGCTGTAGTATAACCAGGAATAAAATCCTCTAATGTAATACTCAGCCTAGCCGTAGTTGTACCATCTTGTACGACATATCCAAAATTAAGTCCATCTTTTTTATTGCCAAATTTCAAGTTTAACATTACAAGTTTATAATCTTTCAAATTCTTTTTTCTCGAATTAACAAAATCTATATATTCACCTGAAAAATACCCTTTTGCATGAAAATAATGATATTCCTCAAAGTCTCCATAAGTGAAGTCCATCGATGCTTGTGACATACAAACCCCTATCGGCTTTTTACTAGCCAAAAGCTCGCTAGGCGCTAATTTAGCTGCCTCGTCCAAAGTTGAATAACCAGCCCATTTCATGAATCTACTATACCCACCATCTTTATACGAGTCTAGAATATTTTTCATCTTTTGAGCCAAAGCTGCTTTTTCAGGTGTATCAGTTGTATAAGGAGTCACCCAGTATGGAGCATAATCACCAACTATAATAATTTTAGTATCGCAAATATCAGTGTAATGATCAGAAAATATAGCGTATACGCTATCATTCGTTGCAGCGAAAAGTTTTAACAGACAAATAGAAAAAAATACTACCGTTAAAAAAAACGCTTTGAATTTCATAATAAAAAAACCTCTAATAATTTTTATATTTTGGATACTATTATTTTTTAAAATTCAAGTCAAGTTTTAATTAAAAAAATAATCAAAAACCTGTCGCATTGATACATTTGAAATATTGTAATCTTTAAATTTTTCGTAAATAGTTTCAATTGCTTTATCTAATTCTTCGTTTTTTATACCGTTATTTATAGTCAAATAAGCCTCTATGTATGCAGCTAATTTATCAGCTATTTTTACTAATATACCATCTCGTGGACTGTATTTATCGTAATTATATTGCTGAGGGATAAAATCTGCAATCTCATAATATTTTTCATCTTTTAAGATGAGATTAGAAAACTCGTTTTCTGTAAAAATTTTTAAATCTTTCGTAATATTTTTTGGCAAAATACTATAAATTTTTTTCATTTCTTCTCGTTCATAATCTTTGATAAAATCATCTAACCCTTCAACGTTAAACTTTATGGGACTAATTATATCTCTGGTCAGCGCTTCCGGCAAATCATGAAATAATCCGGTGAAAAAATTATTGTAAATACGGCTGTCACATGCAGAACTTTCTATCGAAAAAAAATAACTTATGAGCGCCACCAAAAACATGTGTCCAAGAACACTAGTTTTTGGGATTCGGTACAATTGATTCCAGCGGATTTGATATCTGAGCGACCCGCAAATATTAACAAACTTCTTCAAATTATCGCTAAAAGCAAGCTCTTTCACGCTCGTAAGATCAGCGAATTCTTGCTCTCTAGCTATCATATCATTTTTTACTTCTTCCGTCTGATAACCGTTTAAATTATAATCTTTTATAATATCAAATTCCCATTTTGTTGCTAAAAAATGCGCAGCTTGCAAAATACGTTTATTTATATCGTAGTCGCAAGTCTCATCAAAAATATAATCTTTAAACTTTTTCAAAAAAATTCCATCATTAATTGATACAAAATCTGGCTCGATTTTTTTGATCAAAAAAAGGTTTAGCTGCTTATACTTCTCTTTGTCATTTTTAATTTTGAAGAATAACGCCGGCTTGATATCAGTCCAACTCACTCGCTGCAAAAATTCAAAGATTCCGCCTTCTATGAGCTTCACCCAATCAATTTTTTTACCAAAATTCTCCTCAGTTTTTGCCAAAGTGTACGCGAAAATCATTTTATGAGCTTGCTTATCGAGCTCGTAGAAATCTATCGGCCGCAAATAATCGTTCCATCTCTGCATAAAAGCTGCTTTATACAAATACAAAAATAAATTTTTACTCAACATTTTTTATTTTTCTTTATAATCCAAAATTACTTTTCCATCTAAATGATCAAGTTCATGTTGAACTGCAATTGCTTCAAGGCCGGTCAATAAAACTGTGATTTCATGCCCATCATAATTTAATCCTCTAACGACGACTTGGCTAGCTCTATTGACTTTTATAGTTTCTCCCGGAACGCTCAAACACCCTTCCTCTCCACAAACTTCTCCCTTCCGTGTCAAAATAACAGGATTAGCCAAAAATATAACATTACGATTTTTCTCATTACAAATATCGACCACAAACATTCTCTTCAAAATTCCTACTTGAACAGCTGCAATTCCAATTCCTTTTTTCTCGTACATCAAAAGCTTCAAATCGTTAAAAAGGCGTTTTTCTTCTTCTCCAACTTTTTTAATTTCAACAGATCTTTTTGTTAATATTTCATTCGGATAAGTGATTATTTTCAAAGTTGCCATTTATTTTTTTCCTCGTCTAAATTCAGTCTCATTTTTATTAAGCCCGATTACATCTTCCTGTTCAATATCATACACACTCACTATGTTTATTTTAGTATTTTTGAAAAAAATTTGAAAGGATTTTTTTATCAAGTTTATCTCTTCCGGATTAAGCGGTTTTGTATCGCAAGGGCGCAAAGGCGTGTTAATTTGAATCCTGTCAGGCGACAAATTTTTTATAATTTCGAAATATTTCTCGTATGAATCCTTATTTTGATTCGTAAACATTATTTGAATTTCCAAAATCCCGACAAATTCCTCTCGAAATTTTTTCAGTCCGCTATAAATTTTATCGAAGGAAAGCGAGCTATCCGGCCTATTAATTTTACGGAACATTTCGTCGTCACAAATATCGAATTTTGCCAAAACCACGTCAGCTTCTCGCAAATCTTTTCTTACTTCCGGTAAATAAAAATTGGAAGAATTCGTGATTACGGCAATTTTTTCAGGTCTAATTTTTCGTAATTCGCGGATCACTTCGCCCAAATTCGTAGCCAAAGTCGGCTCGCCTCGTCCTGAAAACGTCATGAAATCTATCTTTATGTTTTTATCTAAAGCCCGAATTTCAGACAAAACTTCATCAGTTGGAACAAAAATTTTTCGCTCTGTTTGTAAATCAGACTCATTTCCGAGCTGACAATAAACGCAATTGTAATTGCACATTTTTTTTAGACTGGAAATCAAGTCAATTCCCAAAGAAATTCCAAGTCTCCATGAAAAAACCGGACCATAAATAAATTTGTTCATATTGTTTCGCTCATCCTTTTTTCAATGTTAAAACTTTCTCAATTTCATAAATTTTAAACCTAAAATTTTTGAATTTTGGCGACAATTCTGCAAAATCCGCGTCAACACTTTCCAGCAATTTCGAATATTCTTCTAAAACTCTCAAAGCTTCCTCTATTCTTTTGAAATTTGCAACCAAAAGCGCGTCAATATTTTCTCTATTTTTTTCTTTGAAAGTCGCGCCAACATCATTTTCTACGTCTCTTTGAGACAAAAGCTTTGCGTAAATTCCCACAGACAAACTCGACAAACTGTGCCTGATAAAACGAATTTCATCCATAGTTTTATCGTCGCGAATGCAAAATCGAACATATTCTTCGACAACTCGTAATCCTTCTTTTGCACGATTGAAATTCGCATCCAAAATTCTGTAAATTTTATTAGAATCCATTTTAATTATCAACTTCGATTTTGTCTAATTCTCGAGCAAAGAAAACACACAAAACTGCGACAAAAATGTACAAATAAATTGCAAAAATAAAGCTTGATTTTGTAATCAAATATGCGGTTATTGCAGCAAAAAATGACGCAAAATATAGAGTAAAAACTATTTTTTTGACAGGCCAACCCTTAATTTTCAGACGAACCGCTACGTGATCTTTGCTTCCAAGAAAAATTGATTTTCCTTTTTGCGCCCTCTTGATCATAATGTAAATCGTATCGTAAATAGGTACGATTAAAATTAAAATTGGGGTAAAAATAGAAATTTCATTCTTTGTAGAATAATTCGCACCGAGAGAAACCGCAGCCAAAACCGTGCCAATGAACATGCTGCCAGCGTCGCCCATAAAAATTTTGGCAGGATAAAAATTGTGCTTCAAAAAACCCAAACAAGCGCCCGCAAGACTAATTGCAGCAAAATTGACGTACGAAGCCTCGTACTTGAAATGTATAAAAAAAAATGCAAACGACGCAATAATCGCAATCCCACTAGAAAGTCCGTCCATAATATCAATCAAATTTACAGCATTAATGATCCCGATAATCCAAAAATACGACAGAATTATTGAAATATAATCTGGTTCGATAAATTTTATTTTCATGCCGTAAAATATCAAAATTGTTGCAGAAACAAATTGCCAGACAAACTTTTTTTTAAAATTCCAATCTTTCAGATCGTCAAATAATCCAATGAGCAGCGAAATAAAACTCGCCAAAAATATTCCTCGCAAACTTCGTAAAACGCCGGTCTCAAAATGCGTGCAAAATCTGACGATTATGAGAGTTGCGTAAAACGAGCCTGCGATAGCCAAACCGCCCAAATAAGGAGTTGGATCTTTATGATTTTTTATGTCAGAAATAGGATTGTCGTAAATTTTAAACTTTATAGCAAATTTTTTGGCTGTGAACGTAAAAAAAAATGCAAACAAAAAAGACAACAAAAAAGTTAAAAGATAAATCATCGGTTTTCCTCAACAAAACACAAATTTTAGTGATATTTCTCGAAAAATTTCTTGTCTAGTTTTTTGATAATATTTGGATCAAATTTTGTGCCGCTCTCGCTCATCAATTTTTCGAACGCTTCATCTACACTTATTTTTTGTTTATAACTTTTACCTGTAACCATAACATCAAAAGCATTGGCTATATGCAAAATCCTCGCGAGCATGTCAATTTCTTCGCCTCTCAATTTATCAGGATATCCAGTTCCGTCCCATCTCTCATGATGTTGTCTGATAATCGACTTGATTTCTTTAAAAAAAGTTATGTGCGAAACTATTTGTTCGCCAATTTCCGGATATAAAGACATCTCAACAAATTCCTTTTCTGTAAGCCTGTCTTTTTTGAATAAAATTTTATCTCTTATAGCGAGTTTCCCGATATCATAAATTCCTGTAGCAATTTTTAATTTCCCGATTTCGTTTCGTGATAAACCCAAACGCTTCGCAATATCGATCGAAATCATTTTGACTCGCAAATAATGTCCTTTCAAATTTTGATCTTTCTTTTCAAGAACTGAAACTATTGCTTCCAAAGTCTCAAAATAATTGCTTTTAATTTTGTGGTAATAAATTAAATTTTTCAGATTACTTAAAACCTCAAATTCTATTTTTTTCCATGAGAGCCGCATAGCATCGTAATCATAACTCGAATTAACCTTTTTTTTCAAAAAAACAAAACCAACTAATTCACGTCTAATTAACATCGGAATACAAACATCTACATCTAACTTGTCAAAAATTTCTAAAAGCCTAGCATTCTTTGCGTTATGCATTTTCAGATCTTCTCTAACTAAAAATTTTTTATGACTTATCAAAAATTCAATCAAAAAATTGTTTGTCTCAAAATCACTGATCTGTTCATCAGCTTTTTTGCTCCTGAGACCTCTAACAGAATAACTTTTAATTGTCTCATCGTACAAATACAGTACTACAGAATCTGAATTGAAATTCACGACAAAAAAAGCTAAAAGAAAATCGATAAATTTTCTCAAATCTTCAAAACTATCTATCGCATTATAAAAACAATTTAAATCAAAATTTTCTTTTGAGTCTATAAAAAGTTCTCTTCTATTTTCAAAAAGCTTCAATACCAAAAAAATAGCTAAAAAAGCTATTAAAAGCAAAATTATCGGAATAAAATTCCCCAATTTTTTATTGAAAAACACAACTAAAAATAATATTCCCGCAATAAACAGCCAATGCTTTTGAAAAAATCTTAAGCTCTTTTTTTTAATATCTGTAATGTTCTGGCTTAAATGGACCATCGACACATACTCCTATGTAGTCAGCTTGCGTTTTTGATAGCTTGGTAAGATTTACGCCGAGTTTCGCCAAGTGCAACCTCGCAACTTCCTCGTCTAATCTTTTAGGCAAAGTATAAACTCCAATTTCACGTTTGTTCTGCCAAAGATCGAGCTGAGCAAGAGCTTGATTTGTGAACGAATTGCTCATAACAAAAGATGGGTGTCCCGTCGCGCAACCCAAATTTACGAGTCTGCCTTCTGCCAGCAAAAATATGCTATGTCCATCCGGAAAAATATATTTGTCGACTTGCGGTTTTATATTAACGATTTTTATACCGGGATATGTGTTAAGTTTTTCAATCTCAATCTCGTTGTCAAAGTGCCCGATATTACAAACAATAGCTTGATCTTTCATTTTCAACAAATGCTCGATCGTGATAATATCTCTATTTCCGGTCGCAGTCACAAAAATATCCGTAATATCCAAAACTTCCTCGACAGTTTTTACTTCAAAGCCATTCATCGCTGCCTGAAGCGCACAAATCGGATCAATCTCCGTTACAATGACTCTAGCACCAAAACCTCGCATACTCTGAGCTGCCCCTTTACCAACGTCGCCGTAGCCGCAAATCACAACAACTTTCCCGGAAATCATCACATCCAAAGCTCGTTTTATTCCGTCGACAAGCGATTCCTTGCATCCGTACAAATTGTCAAATTTAGATTTTGTAACGGAATCATTTACGTTTATCGCAGGGAACAAAAGTTCATTTTTTTTCAGCGCTTGATAAAGTCTGTTAACACCTGTCGTTGTTTCCTCGGAAACGCCTCGAATTTTCTTTGCTATATTCGTCCATTTTGTCGGATTTTTTGCATAACTTTTTTTTAGTACATTCAACAGTAATTGCAATTCTTTGCTGTCTGTTTTTTCATCGAGTTTTGCAGGATTTTTTTCAATTTCAACGCCTTTGTGAATCATGAGAGTCGCATCGCCGCCGTCATCGACTAGCAAATCCGGACCACTCCCATCTGGAAATGTCAAAGCATTTTCAGTAAAATCCCAGTAATCCTCCAAACTTTCGCCTTTGTAAGCAAAAACCGGAATGTTTTGCTGAGCTATTGCGGCAGCAGCGTGATCTTGCGTCGAAAAAATATTACAAGACGCCCATCTGATGTCAGCTCCCAAAGCCTTGAGCGTCTCAATCAAAACCGCAGTTTGTATCGTCATGTGAAGAGAACCGGTAATTCTCGCACCTTCAAGAGGTTTTTGTCCTCTATATTTTTCACGTAAAGCCAAAAGTCCCGGCATTTCCTTTTCTGCAATCTCGATTTCTTTTCGTCCAAAATCCGCCAAGCCTAAATCTTTAATTTTATAATCCAATTTTCCCTCCACAAAAAGCTTATTTTTTAAATTTGAAAATTTTTTATTCTACTGTATGCAAAACCACAAACTTTTTAGAGTTTGGTTTTATTTCAATGTCTTTAATCTCGTAATTTTTCAAAAATCCGTCTTTAGTTTTGTATTCTATCGTGAGACTGTAAACGCCTTTATCCAAAAATATTCGCGCCATTTTTATTTTATCAGGGAGAACTCGCCAGCTTCTCTTGTCAGCATCCTCGGTTAAACTTGAAGCAGTTCGCACGCCGGCTTGCAATAAAAATGATAGAGCAGAATTTTCAACATTTTTGTCTACAGCATTATTTGCAGCACGAACAAGTGCAAATTTTATTGCAGCTCTAGCCATACTTTTTGCGTAAATTCCGGCCTTTTTATCGTTAAAATTTTGCAACGTAATATCACCTAAATTACTCACATCTTTAAAAGAATAAATAGAATCGTTAATTTTCACATCCGTCGTATAAATATTAAAAGGCGTTTCTACATACGTCGGAAATGCGACCACGAATTGCTCGTTCGAGGCAATCGAATTTACGACTTTCGAAGCTGTTTCAACATCCTGAGCCTCTTCAGAATTGGCTTGATATAAATTCACGTTTGCCCAAGCCTTCCAGAACGAAACTTCCAGTGTCGTGCTAATTCTATGCGGAACAAGACCATTATAATGCAAAATTATCAACTCGGAAGTAATTTTATCAGATTTATAGCTTTTTGCCAAGTTAGGAAAATTTTGATTGAGTTTTTCAATTTCGTCATAAATACCCAATTTTTTCGCCATATCTACAGTGCTGTCAAACAAATCTTTTGGAGGCGTAAAATTAAAATATTTTTTATTGTACAAATTCAAAGCTTGCCTATACGATGTGAACGCGTCATTGTAATCTTTGTTAATCTCAAAAACTATTCCTGACAAATATTTTAAAAATGCGTCGTCTTTATAAACATTTTTCGAGTAATTATTGTTTGTTAAATTTTTTAGAAATCCAACGCTAGCTCGAGCTTCTACGGCAGCTTCGGATTTTTGGTCTAACAAAATATAATTTATAGCCTTAAACGCGAGCAGCATCGAAATCTCAAAATCATCGCCATAATAAGGCCGCACTTTATCATTTAAAACGAGAGCGCTGGATTCAGTAGTAATGCTTTTTGTATAATAGTCGTCATAAAGTTTTTTTGCCTCAGTGAAACATTTATTCGAATTTTCATAGTCTCCAGATAAATGCAAAAAATAGCCTCTATCAAACAAATACAACATTTTACTTTTTTCGCCGTAAACATTGCTTTTATTTTTTTCAATAAAAGTATTTATTTTTTCATACTCTTTTTTTGCAGACATTTTATTTATGTCGTCGTAATAATTTTTCAGATTTGGTCCACAGCCAACAAAAAAACTCAACAAGATACAAACAGAAAAAAAACGTAAATTTTTCATTAATATGCTCCGGATTTATGAATTTTCTTTTTTAAAACTCCCAATTGAGTCTTACGTCAAATCCTTGTTCAGAATAATATTTTTTTGTCTCGCTTATGTACGAAAATCCTAAACTATATTGATTTAACATTTTTATATCTAATCCAATTCTCACTCTTAAAACATCTCCTGATTCTATGCCTTTTATCTTCCAAGTCTCGCTTCCGCCAACAAATTTTCCTTCGCCTTTCGTTTCTTTGTCTCCTACTCCAAATCCATAATTAACGTCTATTATTCCAATTAACGTACTCATAAACGAATTATCAAACACAACTTTTTGCGCAAACTTCACTCCGATTGGAATCTCTCCTACATTCATATCAAACTGCCTTATTTCCCTCGTCACGCTCGCGTCTCCTTTCTCCATAAATCCGTCGCCATACATCTTTCCCACATTCAACCCAATATGCGGCATTATTTGTCCACACCAGCTCTCTGACTCAAATTCCTTAGCCAAGATCCCTAACTCTCCATTCGCTCCAACATAATTCAAATCATATTTTCCTTTTGCTTCGGTCTTTAAAAACTTGTAATACGTATTCTCTTCATTCGTTGTATTTCCAAACTCAAGTCCAACATTCGCATAATATTTTTCTCCATCATAAGCTCCATACAACGCTCCTCCAAATCCTCTCACCTTCATAGTCAGAGTTTTATCGTTCGCAAACAATTCTCCTTCGTCATACTGCAATGCTCCTCCTACCAAATATTCACCAATAAACCTGTCGTATCCAAGGGTAAATCCTTTTGGCTCATATTCGTATTCTACTTTTTCTGCTTGGGCTTTCTGTTCAATCTTTCGACTAGAGTACATTCCCCAAATCTTTTGCGGATATCCCTCGTTATGTCCCAATGTCGCCATCGTACCTATAGACGCATATTCTGTAAACGGATCTATAGTATCTCCATAATGAAAACTGTCCAATCTGCTATCCAATCTACCTCTTAGCGTCTTCATATGTTCCAAAAGAGTATCTCTCGTACTCATCATCGCACTTCCCTCCAGCTCAACTCCCAGCTTTTCCAATTCCAACGCCAAATCCTCAGAAATCCCTCCAGTCGCATAAATATCCTCAAACATTTTTCTTTCTTTATTCGGTAAATTCGGATTATTCCTGTAACAATCGATCGCCTCCTTAAATCCAAACGCATCTTTCAATGCCATCAAATTTATGATTAAATCAAAATTTTTACCAGTCAAATTGTTCGCATTTTCTTCATAATAAACGTCAATTAAATTGTTGAAACAAGAAAAACTACTTTTTTTCCCCGGAATATACGAATTTTCATTATTCGTAACTATAGCATTTTCTAAAATCGTTTTACCTGTCTTTAATGATACAACATCTATAATATTCACTTGCAATATCACTCCATCTTCTACTTTTACTGTTTCAGCTGACAATTCCGTAGTTTTAGATGTACTAAAAAATGGCACAAATGTTGCATCTTTTTCAAAAATTAATTTTGTATCATAATTCGGATTTAAAAATAATCTTTGGCTTTCTGTCATATCCAGTACACCTTCTTTTACCGTAAAACTTCCATTCGACGCTATCGAATTTTCTCCATATAATTTCAAAACTCCTTGCCCGGTTTTCTTAATATTAACAAAACCATTTCCTGCGGATGTTTGTATTGAGTCTTTAATTTCTAAAAATTTTCCGTCATTTATATCAAAATTTATATAGATTTTATTCCCAACTTTTTTCGCGTCCAAAAACATAAAATTTGATATTCCGTTTGCAGTATTCCCAAACCAAACGGTTTTATCATTCGCAAACTCGTTTATTTTGAAATTCAAAGACGCATTACCTTCTACATAAATTGCTCCGCCATTTACTCCGGATGCATGATTGTTTATAAAAATTGGATTCAAAAATTCAACACTATTTATATCACTCATAGCTAATGCAGTCATATAAATCGCTCCTCCACTTTTCGCCTCATTATTCGAAAAAATTACTTCACTAAATTTCACATTGGAATTATCCAAATAAAGCGCTCCGCCTTTGTCTCCGGATTTGTTGCTGTCAAATATCGCCGCATCCTTAAAAACTGCCATACTATCTGCCAAAAACATTGCTCCGCCATCAACCTCTGCGCTGTTGTAACGAAACGGTACGCTTCCGTAGAACAAAACTTTCGAAGCATCAAAAAAAGCAAAACCGCCGCTGCCGTTTAACGCCGTATTTGATGTGACAACAACATTCGTAAACGTATGTGTTCCGATAAGTACATAAAGAGCGCCTCCATTTGCCTCAGCAGCATTATTGCTTAATATCACATTATTCATGTTCGATTTAGCTAGGGGATTTGTTGATCTTAACACAGATCCGGACGTTGCGATGTAAGCGCTATCTATCGTCAAATTATTTATTGTTAGAGTCGTTGCATCAACAAGATTAAAAAGCGAACCGCGCTGGAAAGTAGTAGTATCTTTCAAGACTCCCGATATCACGCTGTGTGAAGCATCATTGTCATATCCTTGAACCAACACGCTTCCTCTGGCCGTATCATCAAGCGAAGCTCCTAAATGATAAATGTCCGGCTGATTAATAAAAAATGAAAAATTAAAGCCTCTAGTACCGGAATATATATTAATTTTATTCAAGGAATATTCATCAGCCTCTTTTATTACCGTAAGCTCTACTCCGGTTTGATCGCTATCAGTAGTGAACGCATATTCGTAAACCGTCGTGGCTATGACAGATTGCACGGAATTTAGAAAATGAAGCCCGCTGAGCACCGTAGAACTGTAACTTCCGGACAAACCGCTATCGAGGTTATCATTAACAATCTTTATGAATCTCAAAGAAACTGTATCTGTGCTTGCTTGAGTTACGAGTTTATCTGAAGAAAATGATCCGGTTCCCGTACTGTTATTAAAGCTTATGGTAAAATCAAGCTCGGAATTCGAAGTACCCAAATTATTGAATGTCACGGTTCTTGTATTGTTCAGGCTTGTGGTAAGGTCTAACACCGCATTATTGAAAAAATATGCGGTTCCGTTTGTATATGTGTTTGCGCCAAAAGACACCTTGGAATTTTCAAAAATAACGGTATTGGCATTTGTGTTGCCGAGACTAGTGGAAAGCAAATAATTGGATTTAAAAGATGCAAAAGAAGCTGTTCCAAAATACGCAATCGCATCACTGCCGGTAAAAGATAGATTGGAGGAAGAGACGGTAGTAAGAGGAACATCAGTATTGTAATGCTGAAGTGTGCCTGTACTGCCAAGCTTTACGCTGTAGTAATATGAATCTCCAGTAACATTGAGCAATGCGTTGTTTGAAACATTATTTGTCCCGGCAAACATCTTGCCTGAAGAACTGACTATTATTTCTCCGCCGGTCTCATTTAAAGTTCCGGTAAAACCCGAACTGTCGCCGTTTATAAGCAGACGTCCGTCATTTGACTTGTTTATTGTCCCAATACCTGCTATTCCGCCTTCTATAACAACATCATTCAGCGTACCGTTAATATTTATGCTACTCGCAGCATTATAAATATCATTGCCTAATCCGGAAGCCGAATTATTAAAAAATACAATATTCCCCAAAAAGGAGTTAAGATATAACACTCCTAAATTATATATTGCTCCGCCGTTACCACCGGATTTATTTCCTTCAAAAACGCCGGCATTTATATTGACTGTGCCTCCACTTGAATAAATAGCTCCACCGTTGCCGGTTGCGCTATTGTTATAAAAAAGACTACCATTTGAAGTTATGGTTCTTGTGTTATATACAGCTCCTCCGGAAAGAGCAGTATTCGACGAAAAAATAATTTCGGAATCCAAATTGAGCGTTCCGGAATTATAAATAGCTCCACCACTGGACGACGCAGAATTTTTAATAAAATTCACAGAAGAGACATTTATAATCGAATTTGCACTGTTATTATTCCATAATGCACCACCGTTAAGCGCAGAATTACTGATAAAATCACTGTCTGTAATACTGAGAATATTAGTCGCAGAAGTTGTAACATGATAAATGGCACCACCTGAACCTGTCGCAGTGTTATTTGCAAATAAACTGTAGTCGATAGTTATGAGGCCCGTGTTATAAACTGCGCCGCCGCTGCTTGAAGAAATATTGTAACTAAACTCATTAGTGTCTATGTTTATCGTTCTTGTATTATATATCGAACCGCCGTTTACTGCCGTATTCGAAGAAAATGTGTTTCCGTAATTTAAATTTAAAAGTCCGGAATTATATATTGCACCGCCGTTTGACGACGCGCTATTTTGTGTGAAATTCGATGAAGAGACATTTATAATCGAATTTGCACTGTTATTATTCCATAATGCGCCGCCGTTAAGTGCAGAATTACTGATAAAAGCGCTGTCTGTAACACTTAGAACATTGGTCGTAGCCGTTACAACATGATAAATGGCTCCGCCATACGCAGTAGCCTGGTTATTCATAAATACGCTATCACATATTGCTAGCGCGCTGTTGTTATAAATCGCGCCGCCTAAACCCGTAGATAAATTGCTAGTTCCTGACGCAATATTTGTAGTAAACGCGCTTCCTGTAATTGTAGAGGAAGCAGTATTATAAATGGCTCCGCCGTTGCCAGTAGTTCCGCTTACAAATGTTGCCGTATTTGAACTAAAAACGACATTATCAACCTTTCCGCCTCCTTGATATATCGCACCGCCGCTACCCGCGCTATTCCCTACAAACGTTGAAAAAGCTATCGCATAACCCATACCGTTTGAAGCAAAATAAACGGCTCCACCGTACATCTTGGCGCTGTTAGTTTGAAAAATAGAATTGGTTATTGATGTGAAAACATTTGAAGCATTATGATAAAATGCGCCGCCGCCATTATTGCCGCTGGTCGATAGTGAAGCATTATTTGTAAACACAGATCCATCAAAAGTTATTGTCGAACCCGCGACATTACTGTTACTGTAAATCGCGCCGCCGCTGACGGCTGCCTGATTTCCTATAAAAGAATTTCCGGAACCAAACGATAAAACCGCGTTTGTGGTGTTAAAAATCGCTCCGCCGCTGACTGTTGCCTTGTTCCCTATAAAAGAATTTCCAGAACCAAACGATAAAACTGCGTTTGTGGTGTTATAAATCGCGCCGCCCGAACCGCCGGCAGAATTACCATTGAATGAACTTCCCGTAACACCAACCGATGAATTCACTCCAGTATTATAAATTGCTCCTCCGTTACTTGTTGCAGTATTCGTTGAAAACACTACATTTTCTATCGTAACTGATGATATAGATCCGGCAACACCTGCATTGTATAATACGCCGCCGTTAGCCGCACTGTTTAAATCAAAAAGTCCGCCATTAATTTTTACTGTCGCTGAAGATCCTGTCTCAGAATAATTGTAAATAACTCCTCCGTTATTGGTTGCGCTGTTGGCAGTAAAAGTGCTGTTGCGTATGTCAAGCAACGCTTCCGCGTCAGAATTTTTCCCGCCAAAATTATATATTACGCCGCCCAATCCGTTTCCTGTACCTCCCAGTGCTTTATTTTCTTTAAACAAAGAGCCTTCAATAAATGTTTTGACATCCTTTCCGTAAGCGCTTGGGTTGGATGTTCCTTGCCATGTATTTTGGGCAATTACCCCGCCCTTATAGGCAGAATTTGAGATGAATTTATTTCCTGAAGAGATATGTACCTCAACTTCAACTGTAACCATGGAGGAGACATAAACAAGCCACTGAGTCGTGCTGAAAATAGCTCCGCCGCTAGCTCCGGATGTTCCGGTAGACGAATTATTTTCAAAAGTATTTCCATAATCAACGTATAAGTAGCCTTCATTATAAATAGCTCCGCCGCCAGATCCGGAAAAAGTGGTATTAAAATTTCCTTTAAAAATATTGTTTGATAAATGCATAGTTCCATTGTCGCCGTTAGTAATGGCTCCGCCTACTCCGGCTGAGTTGTTTTCAAAATAACTGTTTTTAATTTCGCCTTTAGCAGAATCAAACACTTCTCCGGCAATCCATGCATTAAGACAAACTGCTCCACTATAACCCGTACTCACGCTATTGTTAATAAAAGTTGAGCTGTCGATATAAAGTTGTCCCGCGGCATAAACGGCTCCAGAATATCCAGAGCCAGCTGAAATATTTGTATCAAATATAGAATTTTTTATGTTTATCGTCGTATCTTTTCCACCCCCTATTGCCGGACCGTTTAACTTGGCGATATTATCTTTGAAAAGAGAGTTGTTAACGTTAAGTGTGCCGCCAAAATCTACAAAGACAGCTCCGTATATAGAGTTTGATGTTCCGTTTTCTATAAATCTAGCATTGCTTATGTCCAAGAGAGACCCAGCTCCTGTGCTGTAGATTGCTCCTCCTCCGGGATGCATTGAATTATCGGTAATGAAAGTAACGCTATTGTTTGAAAACAAGGTAGTGCGGTTTACCGGATCAGTTGAAGTTATCGTGAGAAAACCGCCGTTATTGTATATAGCTCCGCCGTAATAATAAGCCGTGTTATTTGAAAAAGAAGAATTTGTTATAGTCATGGTGCTTCCGTTGGCATTGTAAATCGCGCCCCCATTACCTAAAGCAGTGGTAGCTTTGTTAAAATTAAAAACAGAGTTTTTGATATTAACTACAGAATTGCTACTTGTATACAAGGCCGCCCCGGAATTTGTCCTAGTCATGCTGCTGACTTGGATATCTTGCATATTAAGTGTTGAAGTAGAACCGAGCGACATTGTAAATCCGGAACGTGTACCTCCGCCGTTTATCATCCACAAATTTGACGCATTAGTACCTTGTATTGTTTTTGTGCTTCCGGCAGGAAAATTGGAAATGTTTGCATTCAAAACAATATCTGAGCTAACGTTTACAATGGTTATACTACTGCTTACAACAGCATTGTTGAGTTCTGCTGTATTCGAAACGTTCTCTGTTTGCGAAAAAACGTATCCTACATAAAAACAAAAAAACAGAAAAATGAAAACTTTTCCAATAAGATATTTTTTCATTTTGACCTCATAAATAAAAGACTGCCACCTAACATTAAAATGCTAGAGAAAAAACCGTCTTTATAAATATTGTAAATTAACAAAAAATAAACAAGTTAGAATTTTTATAGCCGTAGCAACACAACGACAGCATCTGCGCTTACAAAACACATCTAAAATACTATAATTAAATTTTTTCAAAGGTTAAACAAAAGCAAATAAAAAATTTCTTTTTCGTCAGTTTTTGGTTTGGACGAGCAAAAAAAATGGACAAAGCCGGCATCTACAAGTTGGGAAAATAACACAGACGTCATTAGCAAAAAAACAAAAATGTGAAAATTTTGTCATTGCATGTAACACAACGCCCGGAAACCAATCGCACCTTGAGCGAAACACAAGATCTGAAACTGAGATGCGTCGCTAGTTAAGAATGACGAAAGTGTACTCGTGATGGCTATTAATAAAACTTGGAATTATATTTACTACAACTCCACAACACTTTTTTTGTCTATTATTTTTCCTAGAACTCCCAATTAAGTCTTACGTCAAATCCTTGTTCAGAATAATACTTTTTTGTCTCGCTTGTGTACGAAAATCCTAAACTATATTGATTTAACATTTTTATATCGAATCCAAGCCTCAATCTTAAAACATCTCCTGATTCTGCGCCTTTTATCTTCCAAACCTCACTTCCGCCAACAAATTTCCCTTCGCCGTTCGTTTCTTTGTCTCCTACTCCAAATCCATAATTAACATCTATTACTCCAATTAACGTACTAAAAAACGCATTTTCTAACACTACTTTTTGCGAAAACTTCAAACCAATCGGCACCTCCCCTACATTCCTATCAAATTGCTTTATTTTTCTCGTCACACTCGCATCTCCAGTTTCGCTAAATCCATCGAAATATATTTTCCCAACGTTTAATCCAATATGCGGCAAAATCTGTCCACACCAGCTCTCTGACTCAAATTCCTTAGCCAAAAATCCTATTTCTCCTCTCACTCCTACATAATTCAAATCGTATTTTCCTTTAGCTCCGGACTGCAAAAATTCGTAATATGTACTTTCTTCATTTGTCGTCACACTATAATCAAATTCGGCAATCCCGTAATAAAATTCTCCATCGTAAGAACCATATAATGCAGCTCCAAATCCTGCTAATTTACTACTCATTGTTTTATTATTTACAAACAATTCTCCCTCGTCATACTGTAATGCTCCTCCAACCAAATATTCACCAATAAACCTGTCGTATCCAAGAGTAAATCCTTTTGGTTCATACTTGTATCCTACTTTTTCCGCGTGGTCTTTCTGTTCAAGCTTTCGACTAGAGTACATTCCCCAAATCTTTTGCGTATATCCATCGTTATATCCCAATGTCGCCATTGTCCCTATCGATGCGTATTCTGTAAACGGATCTGTTGGATCTCCATTATGAAAACTATCCAATCTATTATCTATCCTATTTCTCAATGTTGTAACATGTTCCAACAAAGTCTCGCTCGTACTCATCAACTCGCTTCCCTCTAGTTCAAATCCTAGTTTGTCCAACTCCAGCGCCAAATCTTGAAAAATTCTTCCAGTCATATAAATGTCCGCAAACATTTTTTTTCTTTATTCGATAAATTCGGATTATTACGATAATAATCGATCGTCTCCTTAAATCCAAACTCGTCTTTTAGCGCTTTCAAATTTATTACCAAATCATAATTTTTTCCTGTTTCTGCTGTCAGGCTTTCTTCAAAATATACATCAACCAAATTGTTGAAATATGAAAAACTACTTTTTTCTCCTGGCACATACGACGTATAGTCATCTGTCTCTATTGCATCTTTCAATACTGTTTTGCCTGGCTTAGCTGATACCACATCTCTTACATTTATTTCCAACTTAGCTCCGTCTTCTACTTTAACGGTTTTGGCCGATAGTTTCGTAATTTCTTTTGAAGTCAAATATGGCAAATACGAACTATCACTTGAAAAATATAAAAGAGTGTTCGCCTTTTTTGCAAACCTCAAATTTGCTCCGCTGCTCAAATCAAGAGCTCCTTCTTTTATTTTAAATGTTCCATTCGTCGCTATATTATTTTCACCTCCTAGCTTCATCACTCCTTTACCGGTCTTCTCAATATTTATCCAGCCATCTCCGGCTCCACTCGAAAATGGATCTCTGATTTCCAACATCTTTCCTTCGCTTATTTCAAAATTTACATTGATTTTTGTATTAACTTGTCTCGCTTCCATAAACATAAAACTTGACTCGCCTTTTGCCGTATTTCCTGCCCAAATCGTTTCGCCACTCGCTTTGTCGTCTATCATAAATCTCAAACTCGCATTTCCCTCAACGTAAATAGCTCCTCCTTCTCCTTCAATCGCTTTGTTGTTCGTGAACACTGCGTTCCTTATTTCCAAATTATTTTCACTCGTCACTGACATCGTCGTCATATATATCGCTCCTCCTAATCTTCCCTCATTTGAATCAAAAATCACCTTCTCTCCCCTAAACGTCGCTGTAGAGTTCCTCATATACATCGCTCCTCCTACTGCGCTCATGCTCAGGTTTCCTTCAAATAATGCCGATCCTTCAAAAAGAAACGAGGAATTCACAGCAAGTATTGCTCCACCATCCAATCCAGATTCGTTTTTTCTAAAAATAACATTATCCTTAAACTCTACTCCTCCATACCTGCCTAAACCAATTCCACTTGAGTAAATAGCTCCCCCAAATGAATTAACACTTTTATTCTCTTGAAATACTGTTTCTCCGGCGAAAATCGCAATAGAATTATTCAAATAAAATGCTCCGCCACCGACTTCTGCTTTATTAAATTCAAAAATAGACGTACCCTGAAATGTTGCAGTTGAATCAATAAGATACAGAGCTCCCCCGGAAATATTCGCTTCATTATTTTTAAAATAGGCATAGTTTTCAATAGTTAATTTTGAAGCATCCGAGTAAATCGCTCCGCCATTTGTATTTGCCGTATTGCCAGAAAATAAAACACCGTTTTTTAAATTAAGAATAGATCTATCTACGTTTAATGCTCCTCCGTATGCCATTAAGCTGTTATTAGTCTCGAATTTAGTTGCTCCTTCAAAGCTTAAAACCGTAAGTTCCAAATGTATAGCGCCTCCAGCAAGTACCGCCGCATTACTCGAAAATGTTGAGTCACTTTTAAAAGTCGCTGTTGACTTAGATAAATACATTGCTCCACCGGCAGCGAGGGTGCTTTTATTGGTGTCAAATTTTGACATGCCTTCGAACGTTAAATCTGATCCAAAAGAAAATAACGCTCCTCCATTTGACGTTGCAGTGTTGCTACTGAAAAAAGAATCTGCTCTAAAAATTCCTATTGAACTTGACAACATCATTGCTGCCCCTGAAGCTCCATTGCTATTGTTATCAAATAATGCTATCCCTCCAAAATCTAGTTTTGAAGAACTGGCATACACAGCTCCGCCATTATTGGAGGAAGATGAATTTTTTGAGAAAGATGTTAAATTTTGAAAACTAACTGTTGACCCCGTCAAATACATTGCTCCACCGCTTGTTTGGGCTGAGTTATTTTCAAAACTAGCCTCAGCTTGAAAAGTTGCTGTAGAATTCAATAAATATATTGCTCCGCCAGAAACTTTGGCTTCATTAGCTTCAAAGCTCGCATCTCCTCCAAACTCTAATTTTGCGCTTTCCAAAAACAACGCATCACCAGACGAAACTAATGACTTGTTATTTTTAAATTCTGCGCTAGTAAAACTCAAACTAGATCGATTTATCGGAGCCACATAAATAGCACCCCCTGAACTAGTACTTTTATTGTTATCAAACAAAGCATGCCCTGTAAAAGAAATATTGGAAGCATTATATAAGTGAAATACGCCACCGGATTTATCTGTTTCATTATCTCTGAAAGTCGCGGTTGAAAAAACAATCTCAGAATTATCAAGATATCCAACTCCTCCTCCAAACGTTTGTAAACTGGTAGCTTTATTTCTTTCAAACAAAGCTTCGTCTAAAAATGTCAATTTTGAGTTTCCAATTATATAAATAACACCGCCAGGCGCTTTTGCGGCGTTATCAGCAAACAGAGCAGTTGAGTAAAATGTTACGCTAGATTTGTCTAGATATAGAGCTCCTCCTCCAAACTTTGTACCAGGATTACTTTGACTCGTACTCTTATTGCCAATAAACTCAGCACCTCCTGTAAATGTAGCGGTAGATTGATTTAAATACATCGCTCCGCCCGATTGAGTTGTTTCGTTATTTTTAAAGGTCACAGTAGAAAAAGAAATATATGTTGAAGTACTGTATATGGCGCCACCGTTGCCTGTTCCAGTCACTTTATTCCCTTCAAACCAAGATTCTGAGGAAAATGTAGCGGTAGATTGAAGCAAATACATCGCTCCACCATTTATCTTTGCTTCGTTATTTTTAAACGTCACCGCCTAAAAAGAAAGATACGATGAATTACCAGCATAAATTGCTCCACCACTTGACACTATGCCCGTACTTTTATTCTCTTCAAACCAAACTTGTCCGGAAAATGTAGCGGTAGATTTGTCCATATAAATTACTCCGCCTGACTGATTAGATGAATTGTTGCTAAATGTTGCAGTTGAAAAAGAAAGGTATGACGAATTAGCTGCATATATTGCGCCGCCGTTCGAAGTTGCCGTATTGCTCGAAAAAAATACATTTTCTTTCAATATAGCCGTCGACTTATCTAAATATATCGCGCCGCCGTTTAGTTTAGATTCATTTTTTTAAAAAATACATCTACAAAAGAAAGATACGATGAATTTCCTGCGTATATCGCTCCTCCGCCCCCTACTGTAGCAAGAGACTTATTTCCTTCAAATAAAGAGTCTCCGGAAAATGTAGCGGTAGATTTGTCCATATAAATTGCTCCGCCACTTGTTTTAGATTCATTGTTTTTAAGAGAAACATCATCTAAAAAATAGAGTTTTGATTCAGTTTTTGCATTAATCGCTCCACCGGCCGAACCTGTACTTTTATTCCCTTCAAATAAAACGTATCTATTGAATGTTGCAGTTGCATTAACGACAACTAGCGCTCCTCCGATCTGATAAGCTTCGTTATTTTTGAATGTTACAGTAGAAAAAGCAATCGTTCCATTTGCTAAATATACTGCGCCGCCGCCACCCATAATAGTTGTATTTGTACTTTATATTACCTTCGAATAGCGCTTCTCCTGTAATATTAGTGTTGGATCCAGATAAATACATTGCTCCACCAGTGTTAACTGATACATTATTTTTAAAAATCACATCTATAAAATCTACTTTTAGTCCACTGCCGGCATAAATCGCTCCGCCGCCGCTTGTTAAACTTTTATTCCCTTCAAATAAAGTAAAATCTGTAAAATTTAACGATGAGTTTGCAATTGAAATACTAACAGCTCCTCCTGAGAGCAATGCGGAATTATTTCTAAATGTTACGCTTGAAAATAAAATACTCGATTTTTGAGTTGATGACGGGTTTGTGCCGCCTCCGGAATATATTGCTCCTCCATTTCCTCCGGATCCGGCTTTATTCCCTTCAAATAAACTTGCCCCTGAAAACGTAACGCTAGAACCCTCGATATAAAACACACCCCCATATCGCATACCGTTATTATATAAAAACTCCGAATTATTAAAATTGACACTGGACTGATTAATATAAAAAACCACTCCATCCGGATCATTACTGTCTACGCTTGCCGAAGAAAAAATTATACTATCTATAGTGACTACGCTATTATTATTAACTTTAAAAATTCTTCCCTTCACTGTCGAGCTACTGACGGTCATCTTAGTAGTTGAGGATTTCAAAATAATGTCTTCAAGCCCAGAAATTGGAAAACCACCAGAAGCAATGATGCTTTTGTCATCTTGATACAAAATAACACTGTCTCCTGTCAATAACACACCCGCATTCAAGAATTCTTGCAAAGTGTCATAATAAATTCCACCTACCGGCTGTCCGCTTCCAATATGATACTCTGTTGCAAAAACTTTCGCATTAAACGTAAAAAAGAAAAGCAAATTACAGAGAATTAGCGAAATACATTTTTTTAAATTTTTCATTGATGGCTCCTGTTTTCAACTTAAGCTTAATGTTTAAAATGCCTTTCGCCAGTAAAAATCATACTAATTTTGTTTTGATCGCAACACTCGACCACTTCATTATCTCGAACAGACCCTCCAGGTTGAATCACGCTCGAAATACCGTATTTCGAAATCATTTCAATCGAATCCTTGAACGGGAAAAAAGCGTCCGATGCCAAAACCGCTCCTTTTAAATCGAAGCCAAATTTTTGCGCTTTTGAAATCGCAATTTCTACGGAATCAACTCTACTCGTTTGTCCGGCACCGATACCAATTATCGTCTTATTTTTCGCTAAAACAATTGCATTTGATTTCACATTTTTACATACAAGCCAAGCAAACTCCAAATCGCTAATCTCAGTTTCCGTCGGGTTTTTCTTCGTGATAATATTTTTTTCAACTTTCATTATTTTATCTTTTTCTTGAGCCAGAAATCCGGAAAAAACCATTTTATATTCGACCTTATTATTTGAATTTACGTTAATTTTCAAAACACGTAAATTTTTTTTTGCTTTCAAAACTTCGAGAGCTTCAACGTCGTATCCTGGCGCAATTATGCATTCCGTGAACAAATTCGTAATTTCGAGCGCAGCCTCTTTGTCCAAAACAACATTTGTCGCGATAATCCCTCCAAACGCACTTACAGGATCCGTAGACAAAGCCTTCAAAAACGCATTTTTCAAATTATCACTCGAGCCAACTCCGCAAGGATTATTATGCTTTACAATGACTACAACTTTTTCCTTAAAATCAGACGCAATATTCCACGCGGCTTCAAGATCGATCAGATTATTATACGACAATTCTTTCCCGGACAATTGCTCCCACGAAAAAACGTCATTATTCGCGTCTTTGTAATACGCTGCTTTTTGATGCGGATTTTCTCCATATCTAAGCTCGAATTCTTTGACTAACGTTTTATTGATTAGAGATGGAAAATCTCCATTCTCAACTCTTTTTTCTGCTAAATAATTTTGAATAAAACTATCGTAAACGCTCGTAGTAAAAAAAACCTTACTTGCGAGCTCGCACCTGGTTTTTTGTGAAATCTCACTATTTTTTTTGAGTTCGGTAATCACTTTTTGATAATCATTTGGATCACAAATTACTGCTACGTCTTTATAATTTTTTGCACTCGATCTGAGCATACCAGGTCCGCCAATGTCGATGTTTTCTATCATTTCTTCATGCGATGCACCCTTTTTTAACATTTCGGCAAAAGGATACAAATTCACGACTACAAGGTCAATAAACTCAATATTATGTTCGTTTACCTGTGAAATATGAGAGTCTTCATCGCGCTTTGCAAGAAGCGCGCCGTGAACTTTTGGATGCAGCGTTTTGACTCTTCCATCTAAAATTTCTGGGAATCCCGTGAACTCAGAAATATCTTTTACAACGAAACCAAGTCCTGAAATATATTTTTTTGTTCCGCCGGTAGAAATTATTTCTACGCCAAAGTCGACTAATTCTCTTACTAAAAAATCCAGATTGGTTTTATCGGAAACACTTATAAGCGCTCTTTTTATCTGCATAAAACTTCCTTTTTTTCGATTTTTTTTTTAAAATTATATGAAGAATTAATGTAGCAAAATATCCATCGAGAAGCAATAAAATATTTCAAATATATATATATATAAATTTTGTGAGGGTCAATTGATTTTTTCATGATACCAAATAATAAAACAAAAAAACGCCACTCAAAGATTCAATTTTAAAAAAAATATTAGAAAAAATCAGTTCATACACGAGGAGAAAAATTTGGCGTAACCGTAAAAGGAAAAAACAATCAAAAAAAATTTGAAACTTTTTGCATAAAAAAGTCTCTAACTAGGCGAAAGAGCTCTCAAAAAGAGGGAGGATCCAAAAATGAAAATTGTAAGCTTAAATCCTACAACAATGAATCTAATAGTCGAATATATGAGCTTGCCCAACTCTGATGTTTATAAAAAAATTTTATTTGAAAAAATAAAAAATACTGAACTTGGCCTCGAAGCTCTAGAAAGTCAACAAAATGTTCTTCAAACTTTTAAGACTTTAAGCTCTCCTGAAATACCTAGTTCAGCTTCCATTACAATAACAGAAAAACTCCAAAAAATAAAAAGCAAGAAGCAAATTAGTTCTGCCAGTGATATTGCTTATAAATTTTTAGCTACACTGAAAACTGCTCTACAAATAAGTCTCGTAACAATTGGAGCGTTTTTGATTGGAGTTGGAACAATCGCTTATTTTGTAAACCCTGAAAAAAACATTCAAAATAACAATATCTCATCACCTGCTTTTACTACTAACATTAATTCAACCTTATCAAAAACTTCTAACACATCTCTAAATTTTCAAGGGAACATCACTTTGGACTCAATCAAAAGTTTTGATTTGGAAAAAAATGAAAATCCACAAAATCTAAAAGAAAACTCTTTATATGCATTTCAAGGTGAATTAAAAAAATATAAAGCTATAACAAAAGATTCTGAATCTAAAGATGTTTTGGAAGTCTTGCAAAACGCTGAGAAAGAGCTCGATAAAAGTTTCATAAATACAAATAAAATCGATAATTATATATATTACGCAGTCTTATCTCAACATGACGTAAAAATTTTATCTGACGAAGAGTTAGACTGATAGAGGGGGAAAAATGTTTATAAAAAATTTAAAAATTACAAAATGTTTGGCGTCATTCTTGGTTGTAACGACTTTTACATGTTTTATCTTGAATGACTACACCTATGCCCAAACTCCTGCAAAAATATTGCCTTCTATCAGCGAATTACGTAAAGCAAGGGGATATGACAAAACTTTTACAAACATCGGTTTTAGAGAAGAAATTGCGATTAATCAAAGCGCTGATTTATACGCTAAAAAAATGAACACAAATTATGCTAATCAGCAAACAAAAATTGAAAACAATTTAAAAGCAAAAAAAGAATCTGCTTGGGCAACTGCCGAGAAAAAAACAAATGAAATAAAACAAACTGCCACATTAAATAGAGAACAATTAAATGTAAACTATGCAAAAAATCTTGCAGATTACAAATCAACATATTCTGTTCAAAAAGCTAAACTTGCAAGCGATTTTGACATAAAAGTTGCACAAGTAGACAAAAATTTGGCGAGGCTTAGAGACGTATCCGCAATAGCTGCAAAAAAAATTGATACTCAGTCCGGTATTAACAAAATAGGCAGCGTAGTAGCCTCTGGTATTATGAAACCTGTACAAGGGATTATGAGCGGTCTTACATCTGTAGTCGGTTTCTTTTCAGGAAAAGATAATAACCCTCTTACAAAAATAAATGACAAAATACAAAACATTGATAAAGATTTGGCTGATTTAAAAAATTCTAAAAACGACAATATGGCTTCTATTCAAAAAAATACTGCTGATCAAATAAAAAATTTAGAGAAAAAAAAGAAAGATCTGCTTGAAGCTAAAAGTGCATCACTTACAAATATGGACAAAAGAAATGACGAAACTTTGGCAAATATGGAGCTTTCATTCAAAAATGAAATAGAAGCCGTAAATAATCGTGAAAATTCTTACATAGCGAGTTTGGTGAATAGTACAACTGATGAACTTGCAAAACTAGACGGTGAAATAAAATCCAGACTTGAAGATTTGTACACACTTACAAACTCAGAGCTGGAAAATTATTTATTTGGAGACGATGGCTTATTTAAGAAAGCTTATGAATACGATGACAAAACAGCCTTACGAAATTTAAAGTCTGATCAAGATAATTCCAATCGTGAAATTCAAACTGACGAAAAAAGCGGTGGTTATATTGGAAATTTAGCTAACTATATGGGAGTGGAAGAGCAAAAAAGGGCATTTGCAAGTAATCAATACTTAGAAAAAGCAGAAAAACTGCTTTTGTCAGGAGCTAGTGATGGTACGAGAAGAGCCGGTGAATTTGCTGCAGCAGCCGGTGTAGTTAGCAAAGATGCCCAAGTTTTGATGCCACGCGATTTTTCTGATGCAAGTTTGGCTCGAAGCGGCGCTATAGAGCTTAATATGGATCAAGGCGAAGCCGCAGGCACCGTCCGAGATAACAAAGTAGCAAATATAGACGCATCATTCTTAAAATCCCAGCAAGAACTTGCCGACTATTCTGACAGCATAGTCAAATATTCCGACGAAGTTACCGGTTTTCTAGAGGATACAATCAACAATTTTGCTGATAATTCGAAAAATGAGATGAATGATTTTACCAACAAAACGGTCAAAAAGAATGATGAAATCAATCAAAAAGAAATACAAGCGCTTTTGGCATTTGTAAAAGAACTGCAACAATATATGGATATGGTCTGGCCGGAGTCACAATCTGCAGGCTATGAGCGAGCTACTGAAGCATTAAAAGAAGCCGCTGAATTATACTTGAACGCGTCAATTGATACCCTTGCTATTATACTTGCTGTAGTCTTAGGAATTGTCGGTGGATTAGTTGCGACTATTATAGGTGCAATATTTCTTATAACTACAGGAATTCCTATGATATTTTCCGGTATTTTAACTCCCTGCGGAATTGTACAGGTAGTGGCCGCTGTAGCTAGCTTAATAATCGGTATTACCGGAGTAGCTCTTGGTATTTGGGGAATTATATCAGCCATAAGTGAACGTGAACAATTAAAAACTGCGCTCGAAATAGCAAGTAATAATGTCAAGGTTTTAAACGATTTGTTGCCGGATCCATCAAAAAAAGACTGGCCTGAGAACACACCTAGTGAGTACAAAGTTTTCATGGATGCAGAAAAAAATTATAATTCAGCTATGGGCCAATTTAAAGTAATGTTTTTCAGACGTTTCGGCATAGAAGGCCTAAAAAAAGTCAGAAACAAAATAAACCAAATAAACAGGTTATTAGGAAAAAAAGGCATCTCTGGACTGACTCATGACGAATTATTAAAATTACAAGAACTACTCTTTTTCTTCAAACCTGCTTCTAACGATAAACTCCTAAAAAGATCGATGGAAGGACTGAAAAATACTTTTAAATCATATCAAGAGGCTTTAGAAAACTTCAAAAAATCCACAAAGACTGTAACATACACATTAAAAGAGCTCAAAGATGGAAGCATTGTAGAAACTACTTACACAAAAACTATTTGGGAGGCTTATCAAGACAAACAATTTTGGGGAGTTGTCGCCAGCGAATTAGATATGGCTCTAAACAATGCATACGTATTTGATATCGACGCAAATGGAAATGTAATAAAAGTAGATAGATCTGATGGATCAACTTACACTGAAGAATATAAGGATCCAGAAACCGGAGAATGGAAAACAGTTACTAAGAAGGGTTGGAGTGGCTTTGCAAATAAAGCATCTCAATCTGGAGATCGTTTTTTTTCTGCTATAAATAATGGCTTCACTAAGTTTATAGATGCAACAGATGCATTCTTCTCTGGAGTAATATCTGGTGTAATATACGGGGTTACTTTTGGTCACGTCAAGGTAGATAAATTTCCTACTTGGGTCAAGGGGATAACGACATTTATTCCAAATTTCTTCAAAGCTATAGTAGATATGACTTTTATGGGATATAACCTCACCTTGCATCTTGCAAAAGGGTTATCTCAGAATGGTGTTTTGAAAGGTTTACAAGATTTTGCTCTCGGAATGGCCTCTTTCCCTCTTGGCATTATTGAAAATGCGATTGGTATGAAACAGGGAACATTCTTAGATCTATTCAAAGGAAAAACTCACAGTGCAAAAGAAATTTGGGGCGAAGGAGAATACTGGAATCCCGGAGCAGCTGCAGGAACTTTAGGTTTCACTATTGTTATGATGATGGGGAGCCCTTCCGGAGCTTCTTCTATAAAAGCTTTTGTTAGTAATATTAAATCAGCACTTTCGTCAATATGGAACGCTATTAAGTATGTTGCAGTGAATGGAATATGGGCCGGATTAAAAGCTTCTTTCAAAGTTGTCGGATCTGCTCTAGGAAAAATAATAAATTGGACGAAATCCCAATTCAATTTCAAAACCGTACTAGGGAATGGTTTTAAAGCCGGAGTTAGTGCAGTTTTACATAACGTTTTATCAGGTGTTAAAATTGGATTAGGGGGTTTAGGAATCGCTGCTGTAGCTGTCTTAGGCGCAGCAGGGAGTATAGCAGGTAGCATAGTATTTGGCTTAGGAAAGAGTTTACTTACAGCGACTAAAGCTCTTGCCACTACTGCCTCTAAATATCTTAAAAAATTCTATAAAGAATCTTCTATAAAAAGTCTATTTAAATGGGCTTCTAAACAAGTTACTCCTAGAAAAAGTGCAGGAGCATTGCTTGCAGCCATATTATTAACCCCTGTTTTAATCGTATCTCACGTATTAGGTATTACACAAGCCATAAAACAGCTTCATACAGGTTTTGTAGGTTTAAGAAAAGAATATAAAGCAATGCAAAAGGTATACAATTCTACCGGTTCTTATGTACAAACACGAAATGGAATGCCTGTAAACTTAAGGACTCAATTCATTCAAAATACTATCTCTTATGGACTGCAAGTTCCTCAAGTTTTAATTAACACTGTTATGTCTGTAGCGTTAGCTCCCCTTCTTATCACTAGCCCCCTTCTTTTTATAGGAGTTAAAATAGGTCACGTTTTCTGGTCGGAAGTTATCTTAGGGCAGAGAAAATTACGGGCGATGCAAAAAGAGCAGCAAAAAGAGCAATCTCGTGGAGCCATCAACTCTCAAAAAACCCAAATTGAATCCGAAACCAATGCTCAAGCAGTGCAAGCTTCAGCAAGAAATCTTCGTGATCACGCGAAAGCTTTCGGTATAGAAGTTTTCGACAAAACAGGAAAAAGCTTAGGAGTAGTTAGCTATAAAGTCTTCATGGAAAAAATGATTAGTGGAGAGATATCCAGCTTTGCAGTAAATCAAGGAGGCTCTAAAAACGCAATATCGCTTGGTATCGGAGCACGCGAAGCCTTGACTAGAGATTATTTGGCATCACGAGATAATGCCAGTTTAACAAGACTACTTGCCCGTAATAACGGTAATAATAAACTAGAGGCTTTGGTCGCGGCAGAGCGAGTTCAACGAAGCACCATAATCTTAAGAGAATATAACGCACAAAGACAAAAATTAACAGGTCAGTCAGCTATTAATTTTCTAGAACAAATGCTTAATCAAAATAAGTTACGAAGCAAGGTGGCCACTTCTGCACAAAAAGCCTTTTTAAAAATGCAAAATGCAGCTATAAAAACAGAGCTCGCAAATCTACATGCTCAAGCACTTGCTGCAAGAATAGAATTCTTATTTAGTCAATCTAAGCTTGATCCTAAGATTGTTGAGCTACTTGATTCTAATTTAGGAATATTAGATTTCTCAAAAATAAAAGCCGGTGGTCTAACACGTAATGCTGCAGAAACACTTGTAAGACAAATGGGAGATATTTTGGGAGTAGTTTCAAAAAAATATCAAGAGAGCTGTTCAACAGGAAACAAACAAATCATAAAAGACTCAAGCTCTGTAGTCTCAGCAAGATTTAAAGAAATAGTAAACAGCGAAAAATTTCAAGAAATTTTAAAGATTGCAAGCCTAGCAGAGAGGCAACAAAAAATAATGGATTATATGAAAGAGTTGAAAGCAGTTGAAAGCGCTACTCCTCCAACTGCTTTGGAAAGACTAGTAATTGATAGGATGACGCAAGTTCTTAGAGATAATCCTTCAATTACTCCTAAACAGCTAGCAAAAATGGAAGTCCAACTGCAAAAAGAAACTGTTTTAGCTCTAGAAACCGGAGCTCTTGTTTATAACGGGTTTACAAGTTATAACAACATTGCTGACGGTATAAAACAACTAGGCGTGCGACCTGATTTAGAATTAAATAACCAAAGAAAAGCAGTGAAAGCTACGACGGCATTAAATGAAATTGAAATTACAGCTCATCATCAGACTGTTGTTAGCCAACTTAACGAAATCATAGCAATGAAACCTGAACTCTTCAGCAAGAACCAAGGTCCCGCAGAAGGAAGAATTGAGGCACGAAGAAAGGCTAATTCAGATTTTATAGCTTCAGTACGCGAAAAATATAAAAATGACCCAATTGGCAAAATACTTGCAAAAAGACTTGAGTTTTTATTGGAAATCAACGTTTACAACAACCAAGGAATTTCTGCAAAGGATATGAAGAATTTCACAAGTCTCCTCAAAGAAGAAGTTACTTTCGCCTTAAAATCCGGCGATATAGTTCCTGCTAATGGGCGTTTTATCTCGCAAACTCAAATGGAGGCATACCTAAAAACTTTTGCAAGCGAAGCCGAACTTATGCGGCATGCACAAGAAACCTTCAAAGTTCAAAAACAAAAAGAGGCTTTAGATAAAAAATATGAGGGGAAACAGTTTGAAAAATATTCTAGAAGCAAAAGAAACGCAGCCCAAGATTTAGTCAAAGAATGTCTTGTTATAGGAAATATGGGAGAAAAAGAAAGACAAACTGCTATTGAAGCTCTTCAAAAACAAATATCTGATATAAAAATTGAAAGAGACACCGAAAGTCCAAGCATGAGAAAATTATTAAATCGACAAGTTGATGCATTAGAAATGTTGGTAAGCTCAATAAAAAACAACGATGTTGCGAGGATAAAAGAGGCTGTAACAGCTTATTTTTCAAAGGGAGGAGCGAGCAGTAGCGTGACAGCTGAAGCTTTCGTAGCAAGTATAAAATCTGTTATAACCGTTACAGAAGCATTTGCTGAGAGAGTAGATCAACTAAGTCGAATTTCGAAGGATCACGAAATTCATAAGGCTGATGGAAAATTAAGCATGCAAGACTTCCAAAAAAGAGAGGTCGGTGCAGAAACCAAAGCAACATTAGTAATCTTAAAGGCTCAACTGGACGCATTAAAAGACACCTCAACAAGGCCAATTAGTTTAGAAACTTATAAAGAATATGCTGCTTTAAGAGAAAAAATTGAAAAAAGCGATGCTTACAAAAATGCAACCACTGAACAAAGAACAGCTGCGACCACTGCAACAACACCACATGAAATACTGGCGGCCGCACTCAATCCACTAGAGGCTGTGACATATAATAAACTTATGGAACAATTTAAAGGCTTAGACTTAAAAAGTGAGCAAAGCTTTAGGGACAGCTTTAACCAAGCTATACGAGAGAAAATTAATTTGTTTGTAGCGGAAGCTGGATCTTCGATGCCAGTCGCAACAATAGTAGATTACTTACGAGGTAATCGCTCTCGTATCCCAACAGATCTAATGGCTAGTTTAGAGCAACAAATTGTTAATAAACTTAAAGGACGCGAGGCAGTAACAGCTAACGATCTTACTAGAGATCAGGCTTTACTTGGAACTCTGCCTCAGTCTTCAATTAGAGAAGTGTTAGCTGCTCGTCCTGACTTGCATAGGCTGATACTTCAAAAAGAAATATCTTATTTGCAAGCAAAAGAAACTGTTCCTGCTGCTGTCCAAGAAGCGAATAGGCAAGTAAACGAAACCCTAAGTCTTACTGATGCAGCTGCTCTTGTCAAACTAAAAGAAACAATCGCAACAATTAGCGATCCGACTTTAAAAAAACAAATAACCGCACTTATTAAAGGCAAAGAATTAGGAAAAATTACTTTTGCGAGATTGAGCGAGTTAATCGAACAAACAAAATCAAGTCCGGAAGCCACTCAAGCGTTAAACTTGATTGTTTCCAGACGAATGAATCAGCTACAAACGTATAAGAACGCAGCCGGAAGTGCCCAAAAATCTGCCTCTAATGCTCTTATTGCCGAATATAAAAAACTAGAAGACTACATTATGAAAGGTGTAGAAAAAGCATCCGCTGGATATTTGGAAATTTTAAATAGAGAGCATCTACCTCTAATGGAAAAAATGTATAAAATAATGGAAGCAGCCGGTATTCCAAAAGCAGAGATTTCTACTTTTGATCTATCAACTGGCAAAATAGGAGATAAAACTTTTTATCAAAAAGTCCAGGAACTTGCCAGTGCAAAAAAATTAACTTCAGCCGAATATATTCAAAGAGAATTATTCGGAGAAAACCATCAACTAACACATCTTCAAGCTGACGCACTCAGAGTCGTAGGGTTAAAACTGATAGAAGGACATAACAAAATAGGTGACGGAACCATAACAGCCAGGACAGCTGCACTCACTGACCCTAACTTCAATTTTACACAAAAACAAATCTTGATGATGGCAGCCAATGACCAAGGAATGATTGCTGCTCTTGGAATGGGAGGAGGAAAAACCAGAGTTTATCCTACTGTAATAGGCTCTATGATGCAAAAAGGAATAGGCGGAGGTATTGGTGAAATTCTGGTTTCTTCAAAACAAGAAATCGCTAATATGTTAGGCAATAAAGATTACATGGAAACCTTTTATGGTGTTAAAATGCTTGATGGAACCAAGTTGCATGCAGAAAATAAATTAGGAGAAACACTCGCCAGCCACAAAAGAGACGGTATAAAAGTCATAGTTGTCTTTGACTTAGAGACAAGAGGACATTTGTCTCACGAGATCAGAACTAATAAAAGCCTGCAAATCCTAGACAAAATAGATATTTTGGCTATTGACGAAGCTGATGCCTTATCTCTAAAACAACAATCTTTTATTAATGCAGAAAGGCTGCCAGCAACCGATCTGATTAAAAACCAAGTAGCGAAGATTCTAGAAACTTACGAAAAATTGAAAGGTGAAGGTGCAGAAAAATTTGATGCTAAAAAAGGCGGATTTGCTGACAAAACCTTTTTGGATGCAATGTTGGCCGAGCTAAAAACCAACGCTGAATTCCAAAAAGATCAAAGCTCTTACCTTAAAAAATCACTTTTTAGTTTAAGTGACAAAGAATGGACCGGACAAACCAGCGCAATGATAACCCAAGTTTTGAGAGGTCGTGCCGAGGTGCTTTCCGGGGAAACAAAAGGTGGATTCAAAGTAGACACTGTTGGTGGTATTCAAGTCGGAGTTCAAGATGGAAACAACTACAACTCAGTTGCCGTTCAAATTATAGATGCATTCCAAAAAAATGCACCACAAGGAGTTACTTTCTCAATCGAAAGATTTAAAACAACGACAGGAGCGAGTGTATCAGAATTTGCTGCTACGGTTTCAAAAACTACGGTTGAATCTGCCGCGCAAGAAATTCTTACCAGGGCACCCGGAGTTAGATTGCACGTTTTCGGAGGGTCAGGAACAACAGGCGGCGCTAAACGTATCAGCGAAGCTGTCACTGCTCCGGTAGCAGAAATCTCCGAAGCCTCTTTTGCTAACTATGCGTTCAATACGCAAGTACAAAAACCCGGACAGCGAACAACAGATGTGGTGGCTGCATTTGCCGGGAAAGCCTTGGAGGGTAAATGGGGACGACTTATCATTCAATCGCAAGAGAATTTAGCAGAAAACCTCTTGGCTACAATAGAAAAAGTAGCAGGCCCGGAAGCTGCAGCAGCATTTAAAAATGCGGCTAGCACTAGCGGCAAAGTTGAACGAATCTCAGATGTACAATTCGCGATAGAAAAATTAGACTCAGCCTTTGTCGATCCGGTTTTCATAAAAGGACAAGGAGGTGGATTCATAAGTCTCAACCAAGCTATTACAGACGGGTTAGTAAGATCTAATGGGAAAAAGTTTTTTGAAACAGTGTCTGGCAGAGAAGTCAAAGTAAGTTTAGGTGATATTTTAGCGTCTCCAACAGCAATGAGAGAATTGAATATCCCAGAAAATCATAGAGCAACTTTACAAAAAATCATAGTAATAGATCATTACACTAATCCTGAAAGCGTGAGTGGTCTAGCAAAAAATACTTCAGCAAATGGCAATATTGTCTTTTCTACTGCAAAAGCAGGCAGAGGCATGGATTTTAGAGGAAAAATGCAATTACTAGTCACGGATGTTGATTCGCTTGCAAAAAATGATTTCCTACAAATATCCGGACGTGTTGGTCGCGGTGAGTCCAGAGATGTATTCCATAGAACAGTTCTAGTCAATCCTACTCAACTAAAATCTACTTTTACGGAACAAATTGAAATTTTGCAACAAAAAAAAGAATTCATGCAAAGCAGTACTCTAGGGAAAGAATTTATCGAACAAGGAGGCGGCCTTAAAGCTCCTCCTGCAGATAGGCAAATTACTCAATCAGAACAAGCATTCAGGGCAGAGTGGACGGAATTACAAAGTAACTTAAAAAGTTTAAAAATATATGAGAAACAGCTTGATAAAGGATCATTTACGCAAGCGTCATCCGCAGAAATGATCCGAGCCAGCACAATAATACAAGGAGAATTTAAATCCAACGGAGCAGCTCTTTATCAAATAGGCGAAGGCGTCAGGTCAGCGATCCTAAAAATTCCTCTTGAAAGGATGAAAGCCAAAGCTGAAGCTATGGGTAATACTCATGACGCAGCTTTGATCCAACGCATAATAGATGAAATGATCAGAACAAACAAAGGAGCTACGGCAGATGCTTTGATCTTGCAAGAGTCCGGATGGAAAAATCCAAAAGAAGTTTTTGAAAAAATGATGAAAGCAAATTACGAGGCTGCCATTCAAATTTATAAAATGTTAGATGCAGTAAGAATCACAGATCCAAAAAGCATGATGGAAAAAGTAGCTTCACCTATTACAAGAAAAGTAGCAATAGGTGAATTCAATGTTGGGTTACAAGATCCAACATTATTAAGAGAAGTTAGAACTCGTGTTTTGGATTTAGAACAAGGGAAAATGGAAGTCCAAGCAATAGGCAAAAGAGATTGGTATGAAACCAGAGCTAAAGCAACTGAAAAAGCTAAATCCGGACAACTGACTACTTTATCAGAAATTAATTCAATGGATAACCCTCAAATAAGTCGTCAAGTCTTGGAAACCGTAACTTATGTAGCGAAAGATTTGAATCCTCAACGGAAAACTACGGCATCAGACTCATACGCTCCAAAACAAACCGTAAGAATAGCCAACCAGGCTCTTACCGGCGTAAAAGGGACAGAAGCCGTAAGGGTAAATACCAGTAATGCAGGACAGCTGGTATCGTCTTTGGAGCATTACAAGACAAAAGGCGATAGAATAGGTGCCATTGTTTTGACTAATAGACAACTCATAGCATTACAGCAAGATCCGATTGCTTATAAAAGATTCCAAGCCGAAATTGTAGCTACTACAGATTGGAAACATGGAGTATTCGCAACAGGACAAGCTAAAATTTTAATAGCAGACAGTGATCAAGATATAACCAATGGAAGAGCCAAGACGCTAGAACAAGCACTTGGACAAGCACAAGCTCTTAAACCACCTATTGTAACAAATGCCACTCAAATAGTTCTAGGCAGCTCATCTCAAGATAAGAAAAAAGACAAAGATTTACAAAAACTTTTTGAAATTCAAACAAGAGATTTGCGAGCAGGTATTGACCCTAAGCTTTGGGATGATTTGGATACTAATCTAGAAATCGCTATTGATAAACAACGATTTGATGCAATGCCAGAAAAGGCGAGACAAGAATTTATAGCACAATTGGGACGAGAAGCGCAATTACGAAGTGAACGCGCTAGGGACGCTGGTAAAGATACCGGTCAAGTAACCGCAGTTTTGAGAGAGGAGGTAGTGGATACGAGTCTTAAGGGAAATCAAATCGCAACTTCCGTGCTCAGTAAGCTCTCGACACAGCCTACTGTTAGATCCGAAGCTCTTGCGCTGTTAATAGAAGCTCAAGAATCAGAAATAGCCAGACTAGAAAAAGAAAAGGGAGCAGCATCAGACCTAGAAAGCTTAGGCCTTGAAGCTTTATTTAATGAAGAAGCGCTTGTTACTAAAAAAGATCTTGAAGCCAAAATACAAGACCTTAAAGTCGAAAGACAAAAACTACTTGCCCTAGAAACTGAGGTAAGAATATTCGAAACTATGGATAAAATAATAGACACAAAAACAAACAAACAAGAAGCTTTGGCTTTAACAAAAAAAGCTCAGACTTTACTTCCTCAATTGGCAGCACAAATGGATAGATTAAATGACGAAGCACAAGCTCTTCAGACGCAAGTTCAAGTTATAGGCCAAGAACTTTTAGATCAAGGGAACTTGGCTGTTCTCGCTAATATTGTAAGAGGAGACCAAGCGCCTCAAATCATACAACAATATACAACCCTTAGAGACGATAAAAATGAAGCTTTAAAAGATAAATTGCTTGCAATCGCTAGAACTGCAGCCCCTACTGAACAATCTAAAGTTATGACGCATTCAACACTACTCATGACTACTGATGCTACTGTTAATGCCGGATATGCAAAAATAGAAGAACAATACAGAAAAGACGTATTCCCAGGCGTTTATCAGCCTACTGTAAATGCTGATGCTAATGCTACGACTTCACCTCAACAGCCCGTTGTAGTTCAAAATGCCAGATTAGACTTGGCTCAACCTGCGATACTCAAAGATGCAAAAGCAAAACTTAAAAATGAAGCGGAAGGAAACAAATCTACCTCTAGCCAAGGACCATCAACTGCTGCTAAAACACAATACACTTCTCTCGTGACCATGGAAGTACGCGACAAACTTTTAACAGAAACAGGAGTCAGTCAGCTAGAAATCGTTATAAGTACAGAAGTCCAAGACGCTGCTGAAAAAGCTCTAAGAGATGGCGTACAAAAAGCTAATGAAGAAACTCGACGCTATGTTACTTCATCTCCAAGACAAAGTTTACCAAAATCTCTGGTTGTAAAAAATTCTAAAGGAAAAATCGTAGATATTTACGAATTAAGGAATGGTCAACTAGAAAGCAGAAACGCAGGAATCCAAAGTAGGCTTACTCGAGGCAAAGAAGACACTAGTGATCAAATGCAACAGCTGATGGCTATGTTCGCGCAACAAGGTATGGCGCCTCCTGCTGGCTTGGGAGCTAACGGCGGAGTCGGTGAAATAAAAATTAAATCTTTTACATTTGGCAAAAAATCCAAGCAACTAGAACAATTAATGAGTGAGCTCAGTAAACAGAAAAAAGATGGCTCAGTAACTATCGATTTAAGCGAAGTTGCTGACGAAAATGTAGAAGAATTCGTAAAAAGCGTTTATTCTGCGATATTCGAAGATCAAAACTTGCCAAGAAACGTTGTCTTCAAAAAAGGCAGTAAATATTTTGGAGCAACTGATGCTGATTTGAGAAATTACCTCGAAACCTGGAGTGGAGCTGAAAGAACTTTAGCTTTAGCGGACTCTGCATCATTATCATTTAGCAAGCAAAATCCGGACGTTCTTTTGCGAGAAGACACACTCAAGCCTAATTTAACTGATTCATATTTTGCAGAAAAACCTTTTAGACAAGAGGCTGATCAGGTCGCTCTTGCCAAAACATACGAAGGACGTGAATATTTCGACGGTAAAATAGAAATTGAAGGCGACAATGGTCCGACGACTAAAGCTTTATTCAAAAAAGACGTGACCGCAAACAAAGTTATAATAACTATTGATCCTGAAAACTTGAGATATTTTGGCGCTGAATATAATGCCCTCGAAAAATTCATAAAAGGTTTGCGGCAGATCGAGCTCGAATTCAAAGATTTAGGCAAAGATCTCGAGATAGTTATTCCAACGACAACTGACTCTTCTTTAACGGAAACTAGAGCAAATCTTGTAACAGCCTTAAAAACTTTTGTAGACGAATATAAAACTGATGCCAGAGAATTCAGGCTTCTAAATTCTGCAGGCAACTTACTTTTCACTAATAAGCCTGACAACTATGAAAAAACCACGTCTTTAAGCGTTGGTAAAAATGTTTTGGCTGTGCCGGAAACTGTTTTTTCTACTGACGCTGCTTTCAAAGCTTGGCTGCAAAACGCTCTCAAAACCGATGAAATGAGAGCTCTCGACGAAAAAGGCGAAGGCGTAACTTTAGGCTTGGGCTCTGTTGAAAAGTTAACCGACGAAACTATACAAATGATTACAGAAGTTATTGCGAGGTCTTTCCCTGGAGAAAATGTAACTTTAGTCAATAAATTAGGGCAAGTAATAATTGACCCGGCTTCTCACCATGCCGTAACAAGTATTGCTGCACAATCTTTAAGAATAACGAATGTACGATTGAATAAGCAAATTTTAAATATGCTCGACCAAAATAATATTGCTAATTTTACAAAAATCGAAATCTCTGAAGAACTCGCAAATTCTCCTAGCGACATTTTACTTCTAACAAATTTTTTAACTCAAAAGGGTTTTAGCGGCGATGTAGTAGTAAAGACAAATTCCGGCGAAGTTAAAATTTGGAGAGAAGCATTGTTCGAAGCCGGCGCTATTGTAAAAGACGTAGGAAGCTTGGAAGACTTGAATAAGTTCCTCGCAACTTTGGACGAACAAGCTGCCAGCGTAGATTACACTAATTATTCTATAGTTTTGAATCTAAAATTCAGAGATAAATTTACTGACTGGAGCAAATTAAATGCTTTGATAAAAAGCGGCAAATTGAAAGATTTAACCATAACTCAACGTGGCCAAATCTTAGCGACTAATAACGCCAAAGTACAACAGTTCGTTAAACATTACGAAATCATCAGTCGTTCTCACGATATAAAACTAGAAACTTTGCGTAGCTACCAAGGCGAACTTCAACCTGTAAATGCTTCAGCTTTACAAAAAATTGATTTTGGAAAAATCGGTGGAGCAAGTACAACAGTTCAGCCAAACTTTAGTTTACCTGTTATCGCAGGAAGCGTTGTTGCTTCTTTCCAGGGAGCTGACGCATCTTTTGCTAAATATGTCACTTACATGGGCAAATCTGACGTAACTCAAACTGCCAATTTTGCGGCGGAATTCAAAAAGAGTGTTCGCAGTTTGGGAGTTGAAGCCGGTCTAATCAGGCGAACTTCCGACGCTTTCCCTCGAACTACTGATACAGCGAACATGAGGCATTTGGATAGCGCTGCATAAAAGCTTAACTTTAAAAAAATAAATCTACTAATCGAGAGTTTAAAATTTTACTTTTAGACTCTCGTTTTTTTTTAGTCAAATTTTTTAGTCAAAACTTATGAGCTCAAACAAGCCAAACGAAAATATACATTTTTGTTTAACCGGTGGAAAAAATTTCGCTAAATCAAATCAAATGCATATTCAATAATCGAAACCAAAGTAAGCGCAGCAGTCTCGACTCGCAAAATATTTCCGTTCAAATGAAAATCCTGCCAATTATTTTTCTTCGCTTGCTCAATTTCAAAATCTTCAAAACCGCCTTCAGCTCCGACGATAAGATTTATATTTTTGTATTTTTCGCGATAATTCTTCAAAATCGGTTTTAACGGATTTTCGCCTTTTTCCCAAGCGATCAATTTTAGCGAATTTGGCTCTGAAATTTTCAAAATATTTTCGAATTTTTGGGGAATAGAAATGGTAGGAATGATTGGATTTTTGGATTGTTTTACGGCGGAAAGAGCGATTTTTTGCCAGCGTTCGAGCTTGTGAAGACCAGATTTTTCGTCTAAATTTACGACCACATTTTTTGTCAAGATCGGAACGATTTTTGTAATCCCGAGCTCAACTGCTTTCTCGATAATAAAATCCATTTTATTCGCTTTTGGCAAGGCTTGAAAAAGCGTGAAATCGTACTTTTTTTCGCAATTCTTTTTGTTCAAAATCTCAAAAAACACAACATTTTCTTTCATCTCGATAAAAACTGCAAAATACTGACTTCCATTTTGATCCAAAAAATAAACTTTTTCGCCAGGTTTGATCCGCAGAACATAAACAAGATGCTTGAAATCGGCGTCGTGGTTTGTCAAAAAAACTTTATTTTGCGAAACATTTACATTTTTGCTGGATATTAAAAACTGCGGCATTTTTTTATTTAAACATTTTTTTTATAAAATTTTCTTTATCTTCGTCTACAATTGTCTCGCCCATGCTCGCAGCAAAATCTTTCAGTTTTTGTTTCTGTTCAGGCGTCAGTTTTTTGGGAATACTCACGTTAATTTTCACAAACTGATCCCCCCTTCGTTTTGTTCCAAGAATCGGCAAACCCTTTTCTTTTAGACGAAAAATCGTGCCATTTTGGGTCCCGCTTGGAATTTTAAGTCCGGCTTGACCATCAATAATTGGAACCGTAATTTCAATTCCGAGCGTAGCATTCGTAAAACTAATGCTCTCTTCGATATATAAATTCTCTTTTTCTCGCCTGAATTTCGTGTCATTTATCACATTCAAAACTATGAATAAATCACCATTTGCGCCACCTCGAATACCGGCATTTCCTTCGTTCCTAAGCCGCAAAGTCGAACCGGTTTCAACTCCTCCGGGAATTTGTACGTCAATTGTCTTTTGTTTTCGAACAAATCCTCGACCTGAACACGACTCGCAAGGTTCTTTGATTTTTTGACCGGAGCCTTGACAATCCGGACAAGTCTGAACGCTCGTGAAAAACCCTTGAGAAAACCGAACTTTTCCAGCTCCGCCGCATCGCGAGCATTTCTCAATTTTTGTGCCTGGTTTAGCGCCTGTCGAGTTGCAGACTTCGCATTTTTCGGTATGCTCGATTTTTATTGTGCGCTTCATTCCAAACGCCACTTCCGAAAGATTTACTTTAAGCTCGTATTCTAAATCCTGCCCTTTTTGAGGGCCTTTACTTGCAGACGAAGCTCTTCTCCCTCCTCCAAACAAATCGCTGAACATTTCGCCAAAAATATCGCCTCCAACGTTAAAATCAAAACCCTCGAATCCACCTTGCCCGCCAAAGCCTTGCCCGAAACCTTGACCAGCGTTTCCACCAACTCCGGCGTGTCCGAATTGATCATACATTGAACGCTTTTGCTTGTCGCTCAAAACCTCGTAAGCTTCATTGATTTCTTTGAATTTCTCTTCAGATTCTTTGTTATTGGGATTTTTGTCAGGATGATACTTTAGTGCCAATTTCCTGTAAGCGGTTTTTATCTCTTGTTCCGTCGCATTTTTGTTCACACCTAAAACTTCGTAATAATCACGTTTTGTTGCCAATTTTTTGCTCCAATAAATTTTATATCGTTAAATTTAGAACATGTTTTTAAAAAAAATTGCCGAACAATTTTTATAAATTGCTATTATATGAAAAAAGACAAGGAGAATTTTAATATTTCAATTTTTAAATTTTTGAAATCAAAAGAATGTCAAATATTTTCTTTTTTTGCTCAAAAATTCGTTTTTCCGTGTCAAGTCCACACGTTTCTAGACACAAAACTTCGTACTCGGCGTTCTTTTTTCTCGAAAAACCAAGTCATTGCACTACACACGTATTTTCGTGGCTCCGAATAAAAATTTTATTTTAGTCTTTTTGTGCTTGCCAAGGGAAAAAGCCTGGTTTTACTTTACTTCTTCTCCTCAAAATCCGCATCAACAATATTCTCGTCGTCTTTTTTGTTTTCGCCTGAAGAATCTGAACTTCCCTCCGGCTGCGCTTGATCTTGACTTTGTCCTTTTGCTTGAGCTTCCTTATAAATCGCTTCTGCCAATTTATACGACGCAGTCTGCAAACTTTCAGTTTTAGCTTTTATATCGTCTAAATTTTCTGTTTTCAAAGCTTCTTTCAAATCACTCGCAGCATTTTCAATCGCAGTTTTTTCTTCAACAGAAATTTTATCGCCGTGTTCTTTTAGCGATTTTTCCGTCTGATAAACCAAATTATCGGCATTATTTCTGACTTCAATCGATTCTTTTCGTTTTTTGTCTTCATCGGAAAATTTTTCCGCGTCTTTCACCATTTTATCGATTTCTTCGTCGCTAAGTTTTGTCGATGCGCTAATTTTTATGCTTTGCTCTTTTTGCGTGCCCAAATCTTTCGCAGACACGTGGATAATTCCGTTTGCGTCGATGTCAAACGTCACTTCAATCTGTGGCACTCCTCGAGGTGCAGGCGGAATTCCAACCAAATCAAATCTTCCGAGCTCGACGTTATCGTTAGCCAAAGCTCTCTCTCCCTGTAAAACTCGAATGCTCACAGCAGGCTGACTGTCAGACGCCGTTGAGAAAACCTGGCTTTTTCGAGTCGGAACAGTCGTATTTCTGTCAATAAGTTTCGTGCAAACTCCACCCAAAGTTTCAATTCCCAAAGAAAGCGGCGTCACATCGAGAAGTAAAACGTCTTTCACTTCGCCGGTTAAAACTCCGGCTTGAATCGCAGCTCCCATCGCGACGCATTCCATCGGATCAACTCCTCTCTCAATCGGTTTCCCGATAAAATCTTCGACGGTTTTTTGGATAATAGGCATTCTCGTCGGTCCGCCAACCATGATTATATTGTCAATTTCCGATGGTTTTAATCCGGCGTCGTCTAATGCTTGTTTGATAGGAGCCTTACATTTTCCCACGATCCCAGATACCAAATCGTCTAGTTTCGCGCGTCTTAGTTTCAGATTCAAATGCTTTGGTCCCGTCGCATCAGCAGAAATAAAAGGCAAATTTATATCCGTCTCGAGCGTAGTCGATAATTCGATCTTTGCTTTTTCAGCAGCCTCACGAAGCCTTTGAATCGCCATAGAATCGTTCCTCACATCTATTCCGGATTCTTTTTTGAATTCTTCGGCAATGTAATCGATGATCACTTTATCCATGTCTGTTCCGCCAAGTTTCGTGTCTCCGCTGGTTGATTTTACTTCGAAAACTCCATGAGCCATTTCCATAATTGTAACGTCTAAAGTTCCTCCGCCCAAATCAAATACCAAAATTTTACGTTCTTGCCCGCTTTTGTCGAGCCCGTAAGCTAGTGCTGCTGCCGTCGGTTCATTAATAATTCTGACGACTTCAAGTCCTGCAATAGTTCCGGCATCTTTCGTCGCTTGCCGTTGGTTATCGTTAAAATAAGCCGGTACTGTAATCACAGCTTTTTCTACTTTATCGCCCAAAAATGCTTCTGAATCTTTTTTGATTTTTTGCAAAATGAAAGCTGAAATCTGTTGTGGCGTGTATTCTTTGCCGTGGACTTTGAATTTATAATCTTCACCCATTCGTCTTTTTGCAGCCATTACAGTACCATCCGGATTTACGACTGCTTGCCTGCGCGCCGGTTCTCCAACCAAAAGTTCGCCTTCTTTTGTGAAAGCTACGTACGACGGAAAAGATTTTCCTCCGACGCTAGTTCCTTCAGCGCTTGGTATTATCGTCGGTTTTCCGCCTTCCAAAACGAAAGCCGCTGAATTTGAAGTTCCTAAGTCTATTCCTATTATTTTTGCCATTTTTTTACTCCTCCGATATAAAAAAGTATTATTTTTTGTTTTATTGATAAAAAATTTAGAAATTTATATTTTCGCTTTTTCTCTAAAAATTGCTTTGCAAATTTTACTCAAAACCCCACCATGAAGGAAAGTGGAAAAATTTTTGAAAAACTGTTTGAGCCCAATTTTTGTGACGAGTTTTGTCCTTTGCAGGACAAGCATCAGCCTCCGCTTAGCGAAGATTTCAAGTAAAACTTTATTTCTCTGCTATTATTAGCCGTATGCAATACTTTTTGAAAATTTTTACCTATATCCGGAATGTTTGGAGCGTCCTTTTCTTTTGGTTCATTTTCTTTTTTGTGCAATTTCAAAAAAAATTTAAAAACTAACCTAAACTTTCGTTTTTTGAAATCCGCTGACTTTGCCAAGAATGAAAATTTTAAAAAATTTCTTTTTCTGGATTTTACTTTACTTTTACAAATTTTTTAAAAAAAATTCTCTCATTTTCGCAAGATTTTTTTATAAATTTTCTATTTCTTATTTATTTTTACTATCGAATGCCGCAAAACCTTCTCTTTGAGCTTGTATCCTGACTGCATCTCACACGTAATCACATTTTCGTCTAAATCTTCTCGACTATCAAATCCAATCGCTTCGTGATAAGCCGGATTAAATTTTTCGCCGGTCGCGATAATTTTCTCCAAACCTTCTTTCTGCAAAATATCAAGCAAAGATTTCTGCAAAAGCTCAAAACCTTTCAAACATTCGTCGAAGTTATTATGTTTCGCTTTGAGTGCGCTCTCAAAAGCATCCAAAAACGGCAAAAGCAAAATCAAAGTTTCCTGGCAAGAATATTTCAAAAGCTCAAACTTTTCTTTTTCAACTCTGGTTTTGTAATTCGCAAATTCCGCGTTAAGACGCAAAATTTTATCATTCAATTCTCTGTTCAAAGCTTGCGCGTCTTCGACAGATTGTTTCAAAATTTCCAGCTCAGAAATTTTTTCTTCTCGAGCTAAATCTTCCAGATTTTCTTTTTTTTCTTCGTTATTTTTTTCGTCTTGCATTTTGTCCTCTATTTTTCCTTGAGAATTTTATTCAAAACTTTTGTAATGTAATCGACAAAACTCGCCATTTTATTATAATTCATACGTTTCGGTCCAATTATTCCCAACGCACCAACAGCATCATCGCCAATCTTGTACGTGCTCGCAATAAGGCTATAATTTCTCACACTCCCACTTTCTTCTGTTTCCGGAATATAAATTTTCACGCCATCAGTAATTTTTGATAAGTCAGAAAACAAATTTTTCACAAATTTATCGTCTTGGAAAATATTTTCAAATGAATCTCTCACATCAATTTTTTTACGCAAACTAAAGTTTTCTTCCAAATAACAAATCTCAGTTTCAAAAATATCTGTTAAATCGTCGACAATATTATTCAAAAACAAAGAAAATAATTCCTGTTCTTTTTGTTCCTCAATAATAATTTCCAGTACATTTTCTTTTAAACTCGAAACCGATTTTCCTTTAAATTTATTATTCAAAATCACATTAAGATTATAAATTTTCCCCGTCTCAATATCAAATTTTGACTGAATCACTTTATGTTTTACTAAGCTATCTTCCGTCACAATTAACAACAAAAATCTATACGGCGCGAGTTTCGCAAGCTCCAAATAATTAATCTTGCTCTCCTTGATATTTTGCGCAATCACAAATCCGGCGCATTCGCTAATTGCAGCAAGCATTTTTGAAGTCTGCGCCATTATTTTATCAAGCTCTTTTATTCGCGAATTGAACTCAGAATTTACACGTTTTTCTTCATCTTTCGTTAATTTTTGAATCTCCATTAAAAAATCGATGTAATAACGATATCCGTCGTCAGTAGGCACTCTCCCGGCCGAAGTATGCGGATGCGTCAAATATCCATCTCTCTCGAGGCTAGCCAAATCATTTCTGATCGTCGCAGGACTGTAGTCCAGACCATAATTATCACAAATATATTGGGAACTCACCGGTTTTCCGGAGCGTATGTACTCTTTAATTACAAGATCCAAAATTTGTTTTTTTCTATCGTTTAATTTATTCATTTTTCAATTTAAAATACAATTTAGCGTCATAAATAACCCATAATTTAGCGCTCTATATGCTTGAGCGCTAAGTATATTAAGTTTTTTTTTATTTGTCAAACATTTTCAATTTTTAAATATAAGTTTTGATTTTTTTAGGTCACGTCGAGAATTACTTAGAATTCAAAGTCATTTCTCGAATGATTAGGTCGGTAATGTCTGAGGCTTTGTCGGAATAAGCAAGATCGCTCTTGTCGAAAATAACGCTATATCCAAGCTTTTTTGCTATGAAATTTATGTTATCGTAAATTTTTCCCATCGTATTGTGCAAATATTTCTTCTCTAGCGTTTCTATTTCTTTCTCAACTTTTTTTTGATATTCGAGCAGTTCTTTTTTGCTTGTCTCGATTGATTTTTTCAAAACTTCCGGTTCAATTTTTTCAATTTCCGTACTTTTTTTAACGTCAAAACTATCGATACCTTGATTCAAAACTTCTTCTTTTTTTATTTCAGTTGAAATTTTTACAGAATAATTTTCTGGCAAATCTTCAGTATTTTTTGTGCTTGTTGAGTCAGAAATTTCGAATGTTTCTTTTTTTGCGTCGGGAACTTCAGGTTTTTGAATTTCTACGTTTTTTGCCAAATTTTCAATTGTAGCAGTAGTCTTTTGCATTTCCTCTGAAACTTTTGTATTTTCCGTAGATTTTTCTACTTCAAAAAGTTTTGTATATTTTTTTTCCATTTCGTCTATTTGCGCTTGCTTAAATTCCAAACTTTTTCTGAGTTGAACTTTTTTTATCTCTAGATCTTTTTTTTGTTCTTTTGTTTTTGGGTACTCGTTAAAAATTTTTTTCATATCAACTACAGCAGTTTTTTCAGTATTTATCACTACAGCAAATAAAAAAGTATTACAAAAAAACAAAAAAATTAACAAATTAATCCATTTTTTCACAACAACAAATCCTTTGTTATAATTCTTAGGCTTTCAGTACAGCGCCTTGATCAGCGCTCGTTACTAGTTTCGAGTATCTAAGCAGCCAACCACGTTTTACTTTTGGCTCGAACTCTTTTAAATGCTGAAAACGCTTTTTTATTTCTTCGTCGGAAAGTAGTACGTTCAAGCTTTTCTTATTTATGTCAATCTCGATGATATCGCCATCTTGAAGAATTGCAATCTCTCCTTTTGCCGCAGCTTCAGGAGACACGTGGCCGATACAAAGTCCGCGAGTTCCTCCGGAAAATCTTCCGTCTGTGATTAGAGCAGCTTTGATTCCGGCGCCTTTGATAGCTGCCGTCGGAGAAAGCATTTCTTGCATTCCGGGTCCGCCTTTTGGTCCCTCGAATCGAATTATTACAGCGTCGCCATCTTTCACTTCTCCGGCAAGAATGCCTCTTATTGCGTCTTCTTGCGAGTCATAAATTTTCGCTTTGCCTCGGAAATTAAACATATCTTTTTCAACGCCGGTCGTCTTCAAAACTGCGCCGTTTTTTGCAAAATTCCCAAACAAAATCACAAGCCCACCTTGACTTGAAAATGCGTCTTTCACATTTTTTATAATTTTTCCGTCTGCTTCAGGCGACAACAAAACATAATCCTTCAATTTTCCGTAACAAGTCTTTTGCTCTAAATTCAAAAGTGACGCACTTTCCTCGAAAATTGTTTTGAGAATCGTGCCCATTCCGCCGACTTTTTGTAAATCCTCGATGTGAATATCAGGATTCGACGGCGAAATTTTTACAATATTCGGCGTTTTCTCAGAAATTTCGTTCAGATATTTCAAATCATATTTTATTCCGGCCTCACTCGCTAAGGCCAATAGATGCAAAACCGTGTTCGACGATCCACCAATTGCCATGTCAAGAACAAAAGCATTATCAATCGACTGTTTTGTGAGAATATCGAGAGGTTTCACGTTTTTTTTCATCAGATCAATCAGCGTGAATCCGGCTTTCTTGACGAGATCAACGCGGTCTGGATTAATTTCAAATTGTCTTATTTCGCCTTCCCTCTTTTTTGTCGCCGGAATCGTCCCGTTTTTCGGCAGAGCAAATCCCAACACTTCTCCGATACAATTCATCGTGTTTGCTGTGAACATTCCGGCGCAGCTTCCGTAACCCGGACACGCCGTTTTAGCTAAATCTTCAAGCTCAGCGTCCGAAATTTTTCCGACTGCATTCACGCCGACTGCCTCGGACACAGAAATCAAATCTTTATTTTGGCAACTGGCGAGCATCGGTCCGCCGCTCACGTAAATCGACGGTATATTCAATCGCACCATCGCATTGTACATTCCCGGCACGATCTTGTCGCAATTTCCAATCCCGATCCAACCGTCGCAAGGATGCGCAGAAATTATTGTTTCAATTTGATCTGTAATTAATTCTCTCGACGCTAACGAATATTTCATGCCGTAATGTCCCATCGCAATTCCATCACAAACTGCTCCTCCGATATTCGTGTACCAGACGTTTACGCCGAGACTTTCCAAGTATTCTTTCAAAATATAACCAAGCTTATCGAGGTGCGCGTGACCCGGAATTTGCGTTGAAAAAGAATTTACGATCGTCACAAACGGCTTTTCCAAATCTTCCTTTTTTTTGATAAATCCCTCGGCAAACATCAAAGAAATATTAGGTAAAGTGTGTTTTGATTCTTTAAAAACTTTGCTGCCTTTTTTACGAACGTTTTCTATTCCGTCTTTTATAATTTCAGTCGCCATTTTTTGCCTCATGTAATTTAAGATTTAGAGTATTGACTTTCGATTCCGCTAAGTCGCTGAACAATATATTTATCTTGAACGAACAATATCTTTCACCTTCATCAGCCGAGTTAAAGTCGATCGTTCAGCTTCTTCGATTTTACTCGAAATACTTTTGATTGTTTCAAGTAATGAAGGAACCATCGTATACTCGAGCGCATTAACTCTACGACGCGTCTTTTCCATTTCACTTGCCAAAACATTCACTTTCATTTCCAGATCCGCAAGTTTTATCATCTCAAACAAAAGATTTGTTTCTTTCTCAATCGTGTTGTCGAATTCTTTTGAAAGATTAAAAAAACGTGTTTTAAGATTATTTTGAGATGCAGAATCTTCTTCTAACGAAATACTATAATTTTCAACTTTGATTCCAACTAAATGATTTTCGCTTTTATCGAGTTTAATTTTTTTAAATGGAATCTTGAAAGCAGCTGATAACACATACGGAAGAGAAGTTGATTTTGAAATGACATAACTTTTTATTGCTTGGGCCAAAGAATCATCGATAATTTTTCTCTGCGCCTTCAAGTCCTCGACTAATCCCATAAAAACCCTGACCAGCTCATCCAATTTATCCTTCAAAAGCTTGTGCCCACGCCGAGCCATCACGAGTTTATTTTTTAAATTTATAAGCTCCATCCTAGTCGGATTAACGTTTAGCGCCATTTTTTACCTATTTTTTGAGATATTTTTCAACGAACTCGTCTTTAATACGCTTAAGCTCAGTTTTTGGTAAGCTGGCGAGCAATTCCCAGCCAATATCGAGGGTTTCTTCAATATTACGATTTTCATATAAACCCTGTGTAATGAAATTCAACTCGAACTCATCTGAAAATTTCGCATAAATTTTGTCTAGATCAGTTAGCGCCGATTCCCCAAGGACAATCGCGAGTTCCTTTGCTTCTTTGCCTCGAGCGTACGCTCCGAAAAGCTGGCTAGTCATTTGAGCGTGATCTTCTCTAGTTTTTCCGTCCCCGATGCCTTTTTCTTTCAAACGTGATAAAGATGGCAAAACGTCAATGCTGGGACTTATGCCTCGTCGCATCAAATCTCGAGAAATAATCACTTGTCCCTCAGTAATATAACCGGTCAAATCCGGAATCGGATGAGTTTTATCATCTTCAGGCATAGTCAAAATCGGCAAAAGCGTGATCGAGCCCTCGGTATTTTTCAGTCGCCCCGCTCGTTCGTACAAGCTTGACAAATCCGTATACATATAACCAGGATAACCTCGTCTTCCCGGAATCTCTTTTCGAGCAGCTGATACTTGCCTCAAAGCCTCGCAATAATTCGTCATATCCGTCAATATCACCAGAACATGCATTCCCTTATCAAACGCCAAATATTCTGCAGTTGAAAGCGTCATTCTGGGAGTAGCAATTCGCTCGATCGCCGGATCATTCGCCAGATTCAAGTACATAACAGATCTCGAAATTGCGCCCGTTTTGTTCAGCTCGTTTATGAAATAATCCGACTCCTCGAACGTAATTCCCATTGCTCCAAAAACTACCGCGAATTTCTCGTCTTTCCCTCGAACTTTTGCCTGACGAGCGATCTGCGCTGCAAGCTCATTATGCGCCATTCCGGACCCTGAAAAAATCGGAAGTTTCTGCCCTCGCACTAAAGTTGTCATCGCGTCGATGCTAGAAATTCCTGTTTGAATAAACTCTGACGGATAATTTCTTGCGCTTGGGTTAATCGGTAAACCGTTTATATCAACTTTTTTCTCAGGAATCAATGCCGGGCCGCCGTCTTTCGGCCTTCCAAGCCCGTCAAAAATTCGCCCGAGCATATCGCTTGATAGCGGAATTTCAATGCTTTTCCCAATAAAATTCACTCGGCTTCCTTTCAAATTTAAACCTGAGGTTCCCTCAAAAAGCTGTACCAGACATTTGTTCTCTGAAACTTCAAGAACTTGACCACGTCTCATCTCTCCATTTGCGAGTTTTATTTCTGCCACCTCGCCATAGCTCACATTATTCGTAGCCTCGACCAATATTAGCGGCCCGACGATAGCACTCAGTTCCGTGTATTCTTTTTTCATTTTTGCCTCTCATCACAAAAAATTACAATTCTTAACTTCTAAATAAGTTCTCTTATCTACTGGAAAAACTATAATTTCCATCGAGATACGCATTTATTTTGCTTGTCACATCAAGCGCTAATTCCAGAGCATTTCTCCCGTGGATTCCGGAAACTTTCGGCTGTTTTCTATTTAAAACACAATTCACAAAATCCTCAAGTTCTAAAAAAAGAGGTTCATTTTTTTTAGGAGAAAATTTCACAATTTTTATATCAGAAAAACTTTCGATTTTTTCCTTTTTTTTAGTAAATAATTTAAAAGATTGGCTTTCGTAATCGAGTGAAATATACGAGTTCTCACTGAAAATCCTAATTTTACGTAATTTTTCCATCGAAATCCTGCTCGCGGAAATATTTGCCACGCAACCGGTTTCGAATTTGAGTCGAACATTCGCGATGTCGTCGAAATCGGAAATCACTCTCGTCCCAATTGCGTCAACTGAAATTACTCGCGAATTTGTCAAAAACAAAACCATGTCTAGATCATGGACCATCAAATCGAGAACAACTCCGACATTTGTTGCTCTCTGGCTAAAAGTTCCAAGTCTATTAACCTCGATGTATTTTGGATTGTCAATATATTTTTGAATTTCTATAATGGCTGGATTAAATCTCTCGATATGCCCGACTTGTAAGATCAAATCGTTTTTTGCAGCAATCTCTATCAGTTCATCGGCTTGTTCGAGAGTAGATGTAATCGGCTTTTCAATCAAACAATGGATCTTGTTTTCAAGAAAAAACTTACTTACTTCGAAATGCAGCGGCGTCGGAACAACAATGCTTACAGCATCAATTTTTTCGAGCATTTCACGATAATCTTGGAAAAATTCCGCTTTGAAATTTTTCGCTATTTTTTCACCTTGAATTTTGTCGACGTCTGAAACTGCGACAAGATGTACATTTTTGAGATTTGCATAATTCCTGGCATGATGTTGCCCTAGACTCCCGACTCCGACTACTCCGACTCTCAGCATAATTGGAATCCTTTAATACAATTTGTAACTGCTTCCAAATCCTCTGATCGAAGCTTCGTGTGAATAGGCAAACAAACGACTTCTTTGGCAATTCTCGAAGCGACTGGACAATCAAAAAACTCGACCTCACGATAAAAAGTCTGCTCGTGAACTGGAATTGGATAAATTGGAGCTGCGTTTATTCCGTTTTCATTCAGGTAAGCCAGGAATTTATCTCGGTATTTTTCGTTAATTCTAAGCGTAAATTGATGAAAAACGTGTTTTGCATTCGCATTTTCCGTCGGTAAAGTAAGCCAGTCTAGACCTTCCAAATTTTTTAGATAAAATTCTGCGTTTTTCTTACGTTTCTGCGTAAATTCTTCTAGCCTCGAAAGCTGAACAATTCCGATCGCAGCTTGCATATCCGTAAGCCTAAAATTGTAACCCAATTCCGAATGAGAAAATCTGCCGCTTCGGCCATGATTGATGAGAGATCTTATTTTTTCAGCCAATACGTCGTTATTCGTCGTTATCATTCCGCCTTCGCCTGTCATCATATTTTTAGTCGCATAAAAACTGAAAGTACCAAATTCGCCAAAACTTCCGACCTTATTTCCTTTATAGCTTGCGTCAACAGCCTGCGCACAGTCCTCGAAAATTTTGACATTATACTTTTGCGACAGATACAAAAACGCGTCCATATCACACGGATTCCCGTATAAATGAACTAGCAAAATTGCTTTTATATTTTTTTGTTTTTTTAGGATTTCTTCGACGTGATTTGGGTCGAGATTGAAAGTTTTTTCGTCAATATCAGCAAAAACAACTTTTCCATCGCAAAATAAGATGGAGTTCGATGTAGCGATAAAAGTAAATGGCGTTGTTGCGACTTTATCGCCTGGATTTATCCCGGCAGCCAGGAGTCCCGCGTGAAGAGCGGTTGTGCCGTTTGAGACGCAAATCGAATGTTTGACTCCATTAAATTCGCAAAATTTTTGTTCAAACTCTTTAACTTTAGGTCCACTCGCCAAAATGCCGCTTTCCAAGACTTGCATTACAGCGTCTTTCTCGAGGTTCGTAATGTCAGGTTTTGATAAATCGATCATTTAAACTCCATAAACCGCGATATTATTATCGTCGGCAATTTTCAAACATTCATCTTTATCGAAAAACAAAGTCTTCCCGGCTTCAAAACAAATGCAAGCTGCGCCGACTTTTTGCAATATTTCAAACGTTTTTTTCCCAACAACAGGAACATCAAATCTCTCATCTTGATTCGGTTTATTTACCTTTGCAACGACAATTTCTTTTCCAGCAAGCTTGTAAGCTCGCAAAATACATTCATCAGTTCCTTCGAGCCCTTCGACTGCTACAACAGCTTTGTCTTTCACAACTACGGTTTGTCCGATATCAAGCCCAGCGATTTTTTTCGCAGTCTCTAAGCCAAACAAAATATCTTCAAAAACTTGTTCCGAGACTTTTTTACTCGTCAGAAAACCTGTTGATTTCGGCAACCATTTTCCCATAAAAGTTATTGACGAAATGAGCTCAATGCCTTCCTTCGAAAGCTCAGTAGCTACTGCTCCCAAAATACTGTCAGTTTTTTTATTCGCGATTGTTGCAAGCAGTTTTATAGCGCGGAAATCGAGTTTTATCTCAGTAAAAAGCTTAGTGTGAATTACTTGTCCGCACATTATTGCTTTTGTGACGTTATTTTTTTTTATTATCTCTATGATCGTGTTTAACTTTCCGATGTTTGACCAAAAAACTTTATATCCAAAATTTTCGATTTTTTCGTCGGTTTCGCCTTTTAACGCAATTATTATCAAATCTTGATTATTGTTTTTTGCCTCGCTCAGAAACAAAAACGGAAAATTTCCATTGCCGGCTATGAGAGCCAATTTTTCCATAAACTAATCTCTCGTAATTCCTCGTTTAGAATTTTTGATGAAATTGATAAAATGCTTTACTTCGTCCGACTCAAAATCCAGGTTGTCCAATTCTGAAAGAGCCTGACTCATAAGTTTTTTTGACTCAAAAATAATTTTGTAAGCTTTTTTCAGCTCGGAAATAGTCTCGTCTGATATATTTCTTCTCGCTAACCCGATGGAATTTAAACCATAATTTTTTGCAGGGCTTCCGGCGATTTTACAAAAAGGCGGAACATCCTGTGAAATTCTGCTCGCACCGCCGACAATTGCATGTTTCCCGACTCTAACGAACTGATGAATCGGTGTTAGGCCACCGACTATTGCAAAATCCTCGATTTCAACGTGACCGGCCAAAGTCGCATTATTTGCAAGAATGGCATGATCACCGATTATACAGTCGTGCGCGACGTGAACATAAGCCATCAAAAGTATTCCATTTCCAATTTTTGTTTCGCCTGCTGCTATAGTTCCTCGATTTATCGTTACATATTCGCGAATTGTGCAATTATTGCCTATCGAGACTGCAGTCGGTTCATTTCTGTATTTTAGGTCTTGCGGTTCAGTACCGATAATCGCGCCAGTGAAAATCCTGCATTTTTTGCCGATTTTCGTGTGTCCATCTATTACAACATTAGCGCCCACTTCAGTCTCATCGTCGATTTTTACGTTTGCGCCAATTATTGCGTTAGGTCCAATTTTTACATTTTGACCAAGAATTGCTTTCTCGTCAATGATTGCAGTTTTATGAATTAACATTTTTTTATTTTTCTCCTCTAATTTTTCAAAAAACAACATTTAAAAAATATTTTAACTTAAAAATTTCCTTTTTGAAACAAAAAAATCTTTCAGCAAATCTTCGCATTTTTGTTGCATTATTCCGGATTTTACCTCGATTTTATGGTTAAAACTTTTATGTTCACAAAAAGAAAAAAGTGATTCTACGCTTCCAACCTTTGGATCAAATGCTCCGAAAACAAGACGCTTTATCCGAGCCAGCACGAGCGAATATGCGCACATCGGACAAGGCTCGAGAGTCGTGTAAAGTGAGCATTCGTTCAAGCGATAATTTTTCAGATATTTCGAGGCATTTCGAAGGGCAATTATTTCGGCGTGAGCAGTAACGTCAGCATCCAAAATACTTTGGTTATGTCCGCGAGCGATTATCTTCGATTCAAAAACAACTATGCTCCCGACTGGAACCTCGCCATTTTCCCAGGCTTTTAAAGCTTCGTTATACGCTTCATTCATAAAAAATTCATCAAGATTTTTCATATGTCTATCGTCATATTTTATAAAATGTTGGATTTTACATTATTTAAAATTTTTTGGCAAATATAACTTTTAAATTAACGAAATTTTGTATATAATTCAAAAAATTTAATAGCGAGGATCGTCTTCAAAAATAAAAATTATGGACAAACCTACTTCAAAATATACTTTCGATAAATTTGTACGAATAATTTTCACAACGGCAATTTTAATTTGTTTGTATTTTTTGCTAAAATATTTGAGTCCGGTTTTAATCCCATTTGTTGTAGCCTTGCTCTTAGCGTACCTCATAAATCCTGTAATAGTTTTCTTTGAAAAACACGTAAAAAGCCGTGTACTTGCAGTCTGGATCACAATATTCTTATTGCTTCTCATAACTTTATTTGCGATTTTGGTGATAATCCCGCAGATTTCCAAAGAATTAACGCAAACTTACACTTTCGTGAATAATTTACTGGAAAATCAAGCTATTCTCGATCACAAGGATTCCAAATATAATCTCATTTCCTTCTTTTGGACAAAAGTTCAAAACTTCCTCCAGCGCGACGAAATCAAAATTATTACCAAAGTTGAAAGTTTTAAAGTCCTTTTAAACGAGCTCAGCAAGTCCGTTTTCCCAACTGTAATATCGATATTCAATGGCGCGCTCAGCTTAGTCGGATTCATTTTGAGCCTATGTTTGGTTTTATTGTATTTAACGTTCATGATGTTTGGCTTCAATCAACTAAAATACGAATGGCAAACTCTAATTCCAGAAAATTACAGGCAAAAAGTTTTAGATTTCATACGTACTTTCAACACTTCAATGAATAATTATTTCCGAGGACAAACGTTAGTTGCTCTTTGCGTTGGGATTTTATTTTCGATAGGTTTTATTATCCTAAAACTTCCTATGGCGCTAATTCTCGGTATTTTTTTTGGAATTTTAAACATCATTCCGTATATGCAAGTTTTTGGTTATTTACCAGCTGTAATTCTCTCCATCTTAAAGTCAATCAACACCGGCATGCCTATCTGGAAATCGATTGCTTTAACTTTTTTGTCAATAATAATCGTCCAAATTATTCAAGATACTATTTTAGTGCCTAGAATCGTCAGAAAAACGACCGGACTCCATCCCGTCATGATAATTTTATCGCTTTCTGTCTGGGGCAGACTTTTCGGATTTTTAGGGTTTTTAATAGCAATCCCGTTCACGTGTTTGCTTTTAGAGTATTACAATAAAATCATAAACAAAAAATCTTCAATTGAGTCGAGGTAAAAAATGGCTTTATATTCAGATATAGTGATGGATCACTTTGAGAATCCGAGGAACGTCGGAATAATAGAAAATGCAGATGGAGTTGGAGAAGTCGGAAATACTGCTTGTGGCGACATAATGACTTTCTACATCAAAGTCAAAGACAATATCGTCACCGACATAAAATTTAAAACTTTTGGGTGTGGAGCTGCGATTGCAGTCTCATCGATGGTTTCAGAAATGGCAAAAAATAAAACTATCGAGGAAGTCCTTGAAATAACAAACAAAAAAGTTGCAGAAATGCTCGGCGGACTTCCATCTCACAAAATGCACTGTTCAAATCTTGGAGCTGACGCTCTCAAAAAAGCAATTCAGAATTATCAAGAAAAACAGCAAAAAAAATAAGTCTTGTAAAAAACTGCTTGGAGAGATCGCATAGTGGTTTAGTGCACACGCCTGGAAAGCGTGAAACGGGCAACCGTTCGGGGGTTCGAATCCCCCTCTCTCCGGTCATTGCATAACGGGCAATAATTCGTGGCTCCGCATCAAAGTTTTAGAGTAAAACTTTTTGACTCTGCTAATATTAGCTGTGCGCAGCATTTTTTGAAAATTTTCCCTATCTCAGAAATGTTTGGGGCGTCGTTTTCTTTTGGTTCATTTTCTTTCTGGACGAGCAAAAAAAATGAACAAGGCTCGCAATCTCGTTTCTAAGATATCTAAACTCTAGATTTCATCCAAATTTAAGGATCACCACAATGAAATACATCGACGAACAAAAAATCAATGAACTTCTTACAAAAAAATCAACTTTAAATCTCGATTCAATTCTCGACAAAACAAAAAAACTTGAACGTCTAAGTTTAGAAGAAACGGCATTTTTATTGAATTGCGAAGATAGCTTTAGCCTACAAAAAATTTTTGATGCTGCCAAATTCGTAAAAAACGAAATCTATGGAAAACGCGTCGTGATGTTTACGCCGCTTTACGTCAGTAATTTCTGCGTAAACAATTGTAAATATTGCTCTTTCCGTGTTGATAATCAGCAAATTATCCGCAAGGCTTTGTCTCCAGAGGAAATTCGCGAGCAAGTTTTGTGGCTTCTAAAGCGTGGCCACAAACGCATTCTTCTCGTAGCTGGCGAAGCCGCAAAGCCAGGAGTAAAATTGATTGATTACTATGTGTCTTGTATCGAGGCGATTTATTCAGTGGAATACAATGGACACTCGATACGACGAGTAAACATAAATTGCGCTCCTCTTGAAGTTGAGGATTTCAAAAAACTGAAAGCAGCAAAAATTGGAACGTATCAAATTTTTCAGGAAACATATCACGATGAAACATACAAAAAAATGCATCCTTCCGGACCAAAAAACGATGGAGACAACAGAATTTCTGCAATTGATCGGGCTTTTCAGGCTGGAATTGACGACGTAGGATTCGGCGTTTTGTACGGACTTTACGACTACAAATTCGAAACTTTGGCAATGCTCGCGCACGTCGAAGCTCTAGAAAAAAAATATGGTGTCGGACCACACACGATTTCTGTACCAAGACTTGAGCCGGCAATAGGCGTGGATTTTACGAACGAAAAGTTTCATTTTGTAAAAGACGAGGAATTCGAAAAAATCGTCGCTGTTTTGAGGCTCGCTGTGCCATACACCGGCTTAATCTTGTCAACTAGAGAAACTGCTGCAATGCGCGATAAACTTTTAAGCCTTGGGATTTCACAAATGAGTGCAGAATCCAGCACTGCGCCAGGAGGTTATTCCGACGAGAACGAAAATTCACAGTTTTGCGTGAGTGATCACCGAAATCTCGAGGAAATGATTGAGACGATTTTGAATTTTGGATTCATCCCGAGCTTTTGCACGGCTTGCTACAGAAGCAATCGAACTGGTAAAAATTTTATGGATCTCGCAAAACCAGGAAAAATCAAAGGCAAATGTAGTCTAAATTCGTTAATTACTTTGAAGGAATATTTGGATGATTTCGCGAATGAAAATTTGAAAAAACGCGGCTATGAATTAATCAAAAAAGAAATGGAAAATTTAACTTTAGACGATAAAAAAGCATTAGAAAAAATTTTTGAAACAGACAAAAAAGATAAATTTGTATAAAAAAACGAGGAAAAATGTTTGTAGATAGAACAAAAATTTTTATAAAAGCCGGAAACGGTGGCGATGGTTGCATCAGTTTCAGGCGTGAAAAATTCGTAGAATTCGGCGGTCCAGACGGTGGAAATGGAGGCAAAGGCGGCGACGTATATTTTGTGGCTGATAGAAATTACGTAACTTTGTACGATTTCACGAGGAATAGACATTTTTTTGCAAAAGATGGAGCTCGTGGTGAAGGGAAATTAAAAAATGGCGCGGGCGGCGAAGATCTAACTATAAGAATTCCGTGCGGATCTGAGGTTTACCTTTTTAATGAAGAAACCGGCGAAAAAACTTTCAAAGTCGATTTGGTAAATGACGGCGACAAATTCAAAATCGCGAACGGCGGACGAGGAGGGCGAGGCAACGCAACTTTCAAAACTCAAACGCGAACAGCCCCACGAATTGCCGAAAAAGGTGAGCCCGGCGATGATATCGCAATAGTTCTCGAGTTGAAATTAATTGCAAATATTGGACTTTTGGGCTATCCAAATGCCGGGAAATCGACTTTTCTCGCGTCAACAACTAATGCAAAACCAAAAATTGCCGATTACCCGTTCACGACTCTAACTCCAAATCTCGGCGTCGTAAAATATTTCGATAGACAATTTGTGATTGCGGATATTCCTGGTATTATCGAGGGAGCTCACGAAGGAAAAGGTCTTGGATTTGATTTTTTGAGGCATGTTGAGAGGACAAAATTATTACTTCATCTCATCGACGTGAACGGCCAGGATAAAAAAAACATTTACGAGAATTTTATCACGATGAACCAAGAACTTTTCTTATACAACCCGAATCTTGCCAAGAAAAAACAGGTTGTTTTGATTACAAAAATAGATACATTTCTCGATACAAGAGATACTAGAAACCAGCTTGAAAAACTTAAGAAAAAAATTCTAGCAAGCAAAAAATATAACGTTTTAAAAATTTTTGAGATTTCTGCTGTTACTCACGATGGCATAAGAAAATTTTTGGATTATTTGCGCGATTTGATGGACAGCGAAATTTTAAACGAAGCTGACGAGAACGAGAAGAAGGAAAATATCACGAAATTCAAGCTTGAGCCAAATTTTACAGTTACTCGAGATGAAAACGTATTTTATGTGACAGGGAAGAAAATTGAGACTCTAGTGTCTATGACATATTTTAACGAGCCGGAAGCTTTAATGCGATTCCAAAATATTTTAAAAAAAATGGGGCTTGATGACGAATTAAAAAAACAAGGAATTTGCGAGGGAGATCTAGTCGTAATTAGCGATTTTGAGTTTTATTTTAAAAATTAAAGTGAAAAAGGTCATTTTATGCTCGACAATTCATTCTTATACGTTGTGACAAAGCAACCTAAAAACTTTGAAAATTACGAAACCGCAGTTGAAAAAGCCTTGAAAGGCGGAGCAGACGTGATTCAATATCGTGATTCGAGCGATAGAACAGATAAAGAAAGATTAAAAATTATAAAAAAACTTCAAATTTTGACTCAAGATTTCGGAAAAATTTTGATAGTAAACAATAGAATCGATCTTGCAATACTGGGACAAGCCGACGGAGTCCACTTGGGACAAGAAGATTTGAGCGTCAAAGAAGCAAAAAATTTCACACAAAAGTACTCGAGCCAAAAAAACTTTCTTATCGGCATCTCGACTCACTCGCTAGCTCAAGCTGAAGAAGCGGAACAAAACGGCGCTTCTTATGTCGGGATTGGACCTTTATTCGCGACGGAAACGAAACCGACTTACATTCCGATTGGTATAGAAACTGCAAAGCTTGTGACCCAAAAATTGAAGATTCCAGCATTCGCGATAGGAAACGTAAATCTTTCAAATCTCGACGATATTTTAGCAAATGGCATAAAAAGAGTCGCTGTAGTTCGAGCGATTTTTGACTCGATAAACATCGAAAAAACAACCTCAATATTCAAAGCCAAACTAAAAAAATGACTGCAAAACTTATTCGTAAAATTTTTGTGTCGATATTTTTTATGTATCTTTTTGGTATAATTTTTGCGAACTATTTTGGGGCTTGGAATTTTCCTGCAAAAACAAAAACTTTACCGCCAAATTTAATTAGAGAACGCGCTTTAGTCGTTGGTCAGGTTTCAAATTTTGCGCAATTTTATGAAAAATTTCATAAAAAACGAACTAAATTCACACTAAAATTAAAAAAAATTAATAATGTTGATTTATCTCGAAAAAATATAAAACTTTTTGTAGACCTCAATCTATGGCAAAACTATATTCCAGATTATGGTGATGTGATTGAAATTAATGCAAAAATAGAAGAAATCGACGTCAAAAATCGTTACGAAACAAACCAAAAATATCGAAATATTTATTACAAAATTTCTGAAAATTCTATCGGAAATTACAAAAACATAAGGAAATCTGATGGTTTCAAAGAAATTTTAGTTGATACGAGAAAAGCTGTTTTAAACAAAATACTTTTGCTGTATCAAACCGGTTTTCCGAGAGAAATTTTGCCGGCCATTATTATAGGCGACACCAACTTTATTTCTAAAAAAACCAAGGATTTCGTGTCGTCGGCAGGACTTAGCCACATCATCTCGATTTCCGGCATGCATCTTGCGATAATTTTTATGATTATATCGTTCTTTTTTAAGAATAAAAAAAGTTGGATTTTTTTCGTAACCATACTGACAGCGATTTGGTTTTATTCTCTTTTAACAGGGTTTAGTCCGTCGTGTGTTCGTTCAGCAATTATGCTGACTTTTCTGGTCGTAGCGAATGTTTTTGGAAAATCAGCTTTTACCATCAATAATCTCGTCATTACCTGCTTTTTGATGCTCGTTATAAATCCAAGGCAATTATTTCAAATAAGTTTTTTGTTTTCTTTTTTAGGCGTTTTTTCTATAATCTATTTCTTCGATTTTTGGAAGAATATTTTTACATCGATATTTCCCAAAAATCCGATAAAAAATAAAAATCAAAACCTGCTAAAAAAAATAATTTTGTACCCGATAATTACTCTGCGTGAAATATTTTTTGTCTCGCTAGCAGCACAAACTTTGCTGTCGCCTTTTGTATGTTTTTATTTTAAAAGTCTGAATTTATCATCGATTTTGTTCAATCTTGTGTTCGTGCCTTTCGTCGGTATAATAATGTGGCTTACTTTTGCAACTGTCGGGGTTTCGTATATTTCTCTTTCATTCGCAAAATTTTTAGCCGTATTCAATAGTTTTCTACTCAACAAAATTTTCGAAATTTGCCTTGCTCTTCACGATAAATTCAGTATTTTTATTAAAGCTAGTTTTGATGTTTTTTATTTGTTAAATTTAGTAATTTTTTTATTATTTTTGCCTATTTTGCCCGATATTAAGAGGAATTTTCGTTATTTACGACTTTATTTGCTTTGCCTGATAATTTTTATTTTCAATATGTTTCTCATCTAAAAAAGCCAATTTTTGAGGTTTTTATGAATAAAAGAATTTGTGAATTTAACCGAGAGACGCTCGAGACAAATATCTCGATCAAACTAAATCTTGACGGAATGGGAAACCATAAAATCTCGACGACAATTCCTTTTCTGGATCACATGCTCAGTCTCTTTGCAAAACACGGAAAATTTGATCTCGAGATAAACGCGAAAGGAGACACAAATATCGACGAGCATCACCTTATCGAGGACATGGGAATAAGTTTAGGACAAACGCTAAAAAACAGTCTCGGCGAAAAACGAGGCATAAAAAGATATGGATTTGCGTCGATTCCGATGGATGATTCACTCGTCAATTGTAGCCTTGATATTTCAAACAGACCGTTTTTAATTTACAATATGCTCGTTGCAAATCTCACGATTTTTGAAGAAAAAGAAAAATATGGACTTTACAAACATTTTTTTAATTCGCTCTCGTGCAATTTAGGATTAACGTTACATTTGAACTTGTTTTACGGTGAGAATTTGCACCATAATCTCGAGGCCGGATTCAAGGCTTTTGGAATCGCGTTAAAAGAAGCTGTATCGATCGAAGACAAATATGCTGAACAAATTCCTTCGACAAAGGGAATTTTTTAATGAAACTTGCGATTTTAGATTATGAGATGGGCAACTTAAACAGCGTCGAAAAAGCATTCGTTTTAGCTACAAAAAATCTAGGTTTGCAAAACAAAATTTCAATAAATAATACGAGAGACAAAAATTTTATAGAAAATGCCGATTGCTTAATTTTACCCGGAGTCGGGGCTTTTGGAGCTGCTGTCGAAAATTTGAAAAAACTCGGACTTTTCAATACTATCAAAACTTTTGCAGAGAATAAACCGATTTTGGGAATTTGCTTAGGCTACCAACTTTTATTCGAAAAAAGTTTTGAAGACGGCGAACATAATGGGTTAGCGCTCATAAAAGGAAGCGTAAAAAAATTTAACGCTGACAAAAAAGTTCCGCATATCGGGTGGAATCAAGTGGATTTTGGATCAAACTTTTTGTTTGAAGGCATTGCACAAAATTCGTATTTTTATTTCGTACACTCGTATTACGTTTCAGTCGACAAAAATTTTGATGGAGATATTTTCTGGACTGATTATGGAACAAAATTTGCGTCCGGAATCCAAAAACAAAACATTTTTGGCCTGCAATTTCACCCAGAAAAAAGCCAAAAAAATGGCATAAAATTACTGGAAAACTTTATAAAATATTTACATTCAACTTCCAAAATCTAAACAGGATTTTTAAAAATGATAATGACAAAAATTTTTTTAACTGCAATTTTCGCGTATTGTTTGGGCTCATTACCGACGGGATATTTGATCACAAAACTTTGGATAAAAAAAGATATTCGTGAGCTTGGAAGCAAAAATACAGGGGCAACGAATGTATATCGAAACGTCGGAAAATTACCTGCGCTTTTAACTCTTATCGTTGACATTTTGAAAGGCTTTTTTAGCGTGAAACTTGCAATTTTTTTGTTTCCCAATCTTGATTTTTTTCACGTTGTCATCGGAGTTTTAGCTATTCTCGGGCACAGTTATTCAGTATTTTTGAAATTCAAAGGCGGCAAAAGCGTGGCTACTATGATCGGAGTTTTTTTAGCTTTGGCGACTCCGGCGATGTTCATCTCGATAATCTTATTTTTTTGCATACTCGGACTTTTTGGCTATGTCTCGCTAAGTTCCATTTTAGCGTCTATTTTTCTTCCAATTTTAATCAAATTTTTAGGCTACAATTATTATATTTTTTTTGCGTCCGTTTTAGCGAGTATTTTTGTGATTTATCGTCACAGAGAAAATATAAAACGCTTAATAAACGGTACTGAAAATAAAATTATAAAATAGGATTTTATGAATATACAAAATATTACAATTTTAGGACTTGGAAGCTGGGGTTTTTCTATTGGACTTTTGCTTCATGAAAATGGCTTTAATATAAAAATTTGGGACATAAACCAAAAACGTATCGACACCATCCTCAAAACAAAAAAATTCGATTTACTTGAAAATCAAGATATCCCGACGAAAGATTCATTTTTTATAACTGACGATTTAGAGAAGGCTTGCGAGAATACTGAGATTATTATCTTCGCAGTTCCTTCTTTTGCAGTCAGAGACGTGGCTTTGAAATTAAAAAATTTAAATTTTCAAGACAAAATAATTATAAGTTTAGTGAAAGGGCTCGAGGACAATTCTTACCTCACAATGTCGGAAGTAATAGACGACGTTTTAAAAATAGGTTCTGAGAGAATTTACACGCTCTCTGGTCCGACACACGCCGAGGAAGTTTCTAAAAAAATGCTTACTACGATTTTGCTCGCAGGAGAAAACGATAAGATTTTAGAAGAGCTGCAAAAAATATTCTCGAACAAATATTTCAGAGTTTATGTTACAAAAGACAAAAAAGGCGTGGAGTTCGGAGGAGCAGTCAAAAATATAATTGCGATAGCATGCGGAATTTCCGATGGAATTGGCCTAGGTGACAACATAAAAGCCGCAATAATCACGAGAGGATTAACGGAAATTGTTCGTCTAGGAAAAACGGTTGGCGCGAATCCTCAAACATTTTTTGGATTATCAGGACTCGGAGATTTGATCGTAACGTGCCTTAGCCAGCACAGCAGAAATCGCAATTTTGGTGAAAGGCTAGGACGAGGCGAGGCTGCTGAAAATATTTTGAAAGATATGAAAATGGTCGTCGAAGGTGTGAACGTTTTAAAATCAATTTACAATTTGGCAAAAGAAAAAAATGTCGAAATGCCAATAATCAATGAAATATATAATATTATATATAATAAAAAACCCTCTAAAGAAGCTGTTTCCAATCTTATGAGCCGCGAGCTCAAGGAAGAAAAAATCTTATGAATTTAGGGGGAAAAATGAACAAAAATGAAATCGTAGAGGTCATTGCTACAAAAACAATCAGCAAAAAACACGCAAGAGAGATTGTTGAACTTGTATTTACGACGTTAAAAGAACGCTTAAAAAACGACGAGAAAATTAGTATTTCCGGTTTTGGGAGTTTTTCAACAAAATTCAAAAGCGCTAAAGAAGGCAGGAATCCAAAAACCGGTAAAAAGATCGTCATAAAAGAACGTCGGGTTGTAAAATTTAAAGCCTCGAAAAAATTTTATGAATAAAAAATGATCAACGAATTAATCTCAGAAAATCTAAAAAACAAAGAATATTTGAGCATTACGGAAGTTTTTCAACTGACGAGTATTAATGCGCATATCCTGAGATATTGGGAAAAAAACGGGCTGATAACGCCGCTCAAAGTTCACAACGGGCAGCGGCGATACAGCAGCGAGCATATCAAACAACTTTTCCGCATAAAAAAACTTTTGTACGAGGATAAAATCAGTATAAAAGGCGTAAAAAAAATTTTATCCGGCAAAAAAGACAAAACGCTTGAAGCAACAAATAAAGAACATTTTTTGATATTAGACGACATAAAAAAAGAAATCAAAAGTATTCTTAAATTACTAAAATGATTGTCGACGCACATTTGCATTTTGAGCTCAAAAATCCAGAAGAAATCGAAACTTTTCGTAAATTTTCACATAAAAACGAAATTTGTTATTTATTCAGTGTCTTAAACTTTGATTTTGCGTCTATAATTTCAAAAATTTCTGACAAGAGATTCTTTTGTTTTTCTGGTATTCCTCCATTTTTTTTAGACGAAAATTTACAAAATTTAGAAAAATTAATCGAGCAAAACAAAAATTTGGGAATTAGCGAAATTGGGCTGGATAAAAATTCAAAATTCGATATTTCTCACCAACTTGAATTTTTTTCAGCGCAACTTAAACTTGCATTCAAGTACAAAAGACCTTTTGTTTTACATTGCGTCGGCAAATGGAATTTGATGCTTGAGAATTTGAAAAAATTCGATTGGGAAGAAGCAAAAATTCCGTTTTTAGCGCACAAATTTTACTCATCACGAGAAGTTCTAAACGAAATTCTAAGGCTCGGCGGCTACGTATCTTTTAACGAGATTGAATTTTCATTCAACATTAAAAAATTACAAGAACTAATCGAGCTCACGCCACTCGACAAATTATTCCTCGAAACCGATGTTTTTTTTAACGACGAAATTACATTAAAAATTTTAGAAGCGCATAAAATAAAACTAAAAAAATTTTACGAAAAAATTGCAGAAATCAAAAAAATTGATTCGTACGAATTAGAAAAAATTTTGTTTGAAAATTACAAAATATTCGTCGATAATTTAAAGTTTAATGCAAAAAAATAAAAAATTAAATGGACAGATTTTACAGAACCGAGCTTCTTCTCGGTAAAACGAATTTGGAAAAACTCAAAAAGTCACGGATTTTAATTTTGGGTTTGGGAGGAGTCGGCGGGATTTCAGCGGAAATTCTAGCTAGAATAGGGATTATGCAGTTTTGCTTGGTTGATTTTGACGATTTCGACATAACAAATTTGAATAGACAAATTCTCTCGACTAGCAAAAATGTCGGACAAAAAAAAGTTGACGTAGCGAGAGATAGGCTGCTCGCAATTGACCCAAATATCGACGTAGAAATCTTTCCGAAATTTGTGGATGCCGCTAATATCGATAAATTTCTCGAGAAAAAAGTCGACTTTGTCATAGACGCGATCGATTCTGTAAAACAAAAAGTTGACATTATCGAATATCTCACAAAAAATCGCGTAAAATTCGTCTCATCGATGGGAGCAGGATTCCGAACGGATCCTTTTTGCGTGAAAGTCGGAAATATTTTTGACACGAAAAATTGCAGGCTGTCTCGTTATATCCGCAAAAATTTAAAAAAACGCGGGATTAATGACGAACTTCCTTGTGTTTATTCCGACGAACAAAACGTAAAAATAAATAAAAACCGTAATTCTGAAATCGGAAGTTTAGCGACGATTACAAACATTTTTGGGATTATTTTGGCAGATTACGTCATAAAATCGATCATAACCGACACAATTTAATTTCATAAAATTTTGAAAATTGGGATTTCAATGCGAATACTAAAACCTCACGAAATCGAGGCAAAAATTTATCAGAATATTCTCGATGCAAACTTAAGTTTGGACGAAAACATCAAAAAACATATTCAAAATTCTGCAATAAATCAAGACGAAAAACATCAAAAATTCATAAATTATATACTGAAAAACTGCGAAATCGCTGAAAAACAAAAATTACCTATGTGCCAAGACACGGGAATTCTTGAAATTTTTGTTAAAATCGGAGCCAACGTTTTTTTAGATTTCTCTGAATCTTGCTACAAAAACTTCCAGGAATTTTTTGATAAAATCGCTGAAAAAGCATACTCTGACGGCTATTTTAGGAAATCTGTAGTTTATGCTTTGTCTCGAGAAAACACAAAAACAAATACTCCTGTGCTCGTACATCTGGAGCAAACGCCCGGAGAAAAATTAGAAATTTACATAAATCCAAAGGGTTTTGGCTCAGAAAACATGACGAGCCTCAAAATGTTCAATCCTACCGCTGAACCGGAAGAAATCGTAAACTTTATCGTCGAACGAGTCAAAGCTGCAGGAGCAAATCCATGTCCTCCAATGTTTCTCGGAATAGGAATAGGTGGAACAAGTGAAATCGCGCTCACTCTTGCCAAAAAAGCTCAAATCGGAATTTTGGATTCTATCGTCGACTCAAATGATCAAAAAATTACGAATCTTTTAAAAAACGAAATTTTACAAAAAGCTAATTCTCTCAACATAGGTCCTTTTGGATTAGGTGGGGAAAATACCGTTTTGGATGTGAACATAAATGTTTGTCCTACGCATATTGCCGGACTTCCGGTTGCGGTCAGTATTTCATGCTGGTGCAATCGATATAAAAAAATCACGATTTAACAAAAAAAAAGACTCATAAGAGCATAAACTCCTACGAGCCTTAAACAAATTTCAGGCATAATCTGCCGGGGGCCGGACTTGAACCGGCACAGATGTTGCCATCCGAGGGATTTTAAGTCCCTTGTGTCTACCAATTCCACCACCCCGGCAAAACACGCAAAAAAACATTGAATTTGACACAAAATTTTAAGTCACATTATATCAAATAAATTGAAAAAAACAATAAATTTGTTCTTATGACTTTTGTTAAAATTTCAATAAATTTTGCTTATGTTTTCATTTTAAAACTTATTTTGCAAATTTTTTAAATATTTCTTTACAAGCAAATTTATCTATCTATAATTAGCCTCGCAAATCTAAATTCAACCATAAAATCGATATGATGGGAAAGCGCTGTTAAAATCAGCCACGGACGCGCCGCTGTGATGAAAATTTAGCATTATACGCTAAAATTTTCTAAGTCAGAATGCCAAATTATCAAATAATTTTTAAAAAAAATCCTTCGCGATTGAGGAGACATTTTGTACCGTAACTCATTCCTACCATTTTTTAAATCCAATAAATTTTTTATTATTAATTTCAGTATTACTATTTTATTATTAATACTCGTTTTTTTTTACCTAATAACAGGGCTTGAACTAAAAAATTTTTCTGCTGAAAATGTGCGACAAATTCTTTTTTCTCTACGTATTCCTAGACTAATTTTGGGAATTATCGTCGGATCTGGTCTTTCTATTTCCGGTGTCGTATTTCAAAGCATTTTACAAAATCCACTCGCCGAGCCGTACACTCTCGGGATTTCCGGGATGGTAGTTTTGTGCGTGAATTTCAACCTTTTCGTCGAGCGTTTCTTCCGCCTCAATATTCCGAATTTTTTTTCAGCTATTCTTGGCGCATTCCTTTCCACAACTATAATTTATAAAATCTTCTCGTCTAAAAAATTCTCCACCCCTCAAATCTTGTTGATCGGCATCACTCTGAACGTAGTTTCCCTCGCCATTGTCGAATTCATATCGAATTTCCTCGATTTCAAAAATCTTTATGCGTCGAAATCATGGCTTATAGGGAACTTATCGTCAGAAATTGATATGACTTTTTACGTCATGGTTTTCTTGATATTTTGGCTTTTCTATTTTTTTTACAAAAAATCCCATGTTTTGGATATTTTGAGCTTAGGAGAAAAACATGCGATTTATCTCGGAATAAACGTAAAATCTGAACAAAAAAATTTATTTTTGCTAGCTTCAATTCTCGTGGGATTTTGCGCAGCACAAACAGGAATTATTGGTTTTGTTGGACTCATGATTCCACATCTTTCGAGACAACTCGTCGGATACCAAAACAAAAATGTGATTATCACTAGCGCTTTGCTCGGCGCGACTTATTTGCTGGCGTCGGATTTTATCGCAAAAACTATTTTTTATCCGCAAGAAATTCCGGTCGGAGTCATCACCGGATTTTTAGGTGGAATATTTTTCGCTGCGATCCTCATAAAACGAGGCAAATATGAATAATGTTGTTTTTAATTTCAAAAGCCTAACTGCGGGTTATCACAACCAGCAAATTCTAAAAAATTTTAGTCTTGATTTACAAAAACAAGAACTTGTTGCGATCCTCGGGCCAAACGGCTCCGGAAAAAGTACAATCATAAATTCTATTTTTGGTTTAACGAAAATTTTTGCCGGTGAAATTTTTTTTGAAGGCGCAAATTTAACAAATTTCGAGCCAAAAATTTTAACAAAAAACATAGCAGCCGTTCCACAAATCGCGAGCATTTCCTACAATTTTTTGGCTAAAGATTTTTTAAAGTTTGGAATTTTACCAATTCAAAATATTTTATCTCGATACGAACTCATTGAAATTGAACAGCAAACGGATTTTATTATCGATTTTTTTGATTTAAAATGCATTTTAAAAAAACCTATTCTCGAGCTTTCGAGTGGTGAATTTCAACGGCTTTTGATATCTCAAAATTTAATCAAAAATCCAAAAATAATTTTTTTAGATGAGCCGCTATCGCATCTAGACATAAAATTTCAGCTGCAAATTTTAAATTTTCTGACAAATCTCAAGAAAAAAAATATTACGATTGTGATGGTTATTCACGATTTGCATTTGGCTTACAAATTTTTCGATAGATTTATTTTTCTGAAACTGGGAGAAACACATTCGGATTTGCGAAAAAAAGACTCTAATACGCAAATTTTCAAAAAAATTATCAAAGAGGTTTATGAAATTGAAGAGACTCAAAACGACTTTTTTTATTAAATTAATTTTGATTTTACTTGTTTTCAAGACGCAAAATCTTTTTTGTGAAATTCTTTCGTTTACAAAAGATATTTTTGTCGAAGAATCGCTCGATGCCAAAAATGAGTTTTTGCCAAAACTCACAACTTTCTCGAGTTTAAATAGTACGACAACAAAAATCATTAAACAAAAAAAACTGGAACAATCAGGCTACAAAAATTTAGGCGAAATTCTCAAATTTGAAAGTGGAATCACAGAAGCAACCGATGAGGATTTTGGAGTTGCGAAAAGCGTGAGATTTCGAGGATTGTCCTCAAATTATTCGCTAATTTTAGTCGACGGCATTCCGATGAATTCTCCGAGTTTAGGTGGTGCGGACCCGAATTTTTTAAGTCCTGACGTTATCGAGAAGGTCGAAATAATAAAAGGCGGAAATTCGGTTGAATTCGGCTCGGGCGGCGTTGGCGGCATCGTCAACATCATCACGAAATCCGGGTCACAAAAACCGCGAGATTTCAACGCGAAAATTGACGTTGGGAGTAATGAATACAAACACTTAAATTTGAACGGAAGTTATGGCTTAGAGTCGCAAAGCAACGAAAAAAATTTAGCGCTGATCTCTAGTTTTGACACAGCAACTTCAGACGGTTTTCGAGAAAACAGCGACTACAAAAAAACAAATTTTTTCCTAAAAACCGAAAATAAAATCGATAAAACAAAAAAAGTACAGGTAAGCTATTTTTACGACGAATCAAAACTTGGACTCCCTGGAATGAGCATCGTGAAACTCGAAGACTATGACGGAAAATCCGAAAAAAAAGCACTTACTCCAAACAATCGCTTGAACTCAAAAGGAAATTTGATGCAAATGACTTATTCTTCAGAGCAGGAAAATCTGGCTTTTGAAATGAAATTTTATGGCAAAGTCTACGAAAAAAACGACATTGATCCTGACGTTAATAAAAACGATTTTTTCCAGGATTTTACTGTAGGCGCTAAGCTAAAACTTTTAAATTCTAAAGGATTTTTATTTGGCTATGAATTTGAATACGACGAATCAAATTATAAAAACAGCTCACTAAAAACCACAATTTATGATTATTCGCGAGGGATTCATTCGTTTTACTTACAAAAAATTTTTAAAATGCAAAATTGGGAAAATAGCTTTGGCGTTCGATACGATTACAATAAATTATTTGGCGAAAATTTTACACCAAAATTTTCGAGTATTTACAATTTTTCTGACGATATTTCTGTTTATTTGAATCTTTCGAAATTTTTTCGGATGTTGTCGTTCTCAGAAATTTATTACACGAACAACAATCTAAACTACAAATTTGAAGACGGATACGGTTTTGACGTCGGAGGAAACTTTGAATTAACGAAAAATTTGAAATTTCACGCGAATTATTTTCTACAAAAAATTAACAATAAAATCTCCTGGCTCGACTGGAATAATCCTAAACAAATGAAAATCGGAGAATCAAATGGATTTGAGACGAGCATTGAGCTAAAAACAGGGATTTTGGAGCATTCGATTTGCTACAATTATTTGGTGGCGAGGACGAAAGAGGACGAGAAAAGTAAGTTTGGGGCAGAGGCGTATGCTCCGTACAATAAAATTACTTACATGCTTTTAATCGACGAGAATGATTATTTTTGTGCGAGTTCAGCTTTAAATTACGTCGGAAAACAAACTTGGGAGGATAGTTTTGGAAAATATAGTTTAGATGAAATTTTTACGCTGGATTTTAATGTCACAAAAAACTTAAAATATTTCGAACTTTTTGCGAGCGTAAAAAATGTTTTTGACGAGAAATATGAGACGAGACTTGGTTATCCAATGCCTGGACGAACATATTTTGCCGGTCTAAAGTTCAAATTAGCTTAAAAACTTAAAATAAAAAAAAGCCTGCCGGAATTAACCAACAAGCTTTAATTTTTATTTTAAACAGCCGATGAGAGGACTTGAACCTCCGACCTACTCATTACGAATGAGCCGCTCTACCAACTGAGCTACATCGGCGCTAAGCAAATTTTTTTGTTGCAGGATTTTAGCATAATTATATTTTTTGTCAAAAATTTTCTGCGATCATTTTGGCTGGAAATATAAATTTATTTTGATTTGAATTTCATTGGGCATCGAGTCCGGCATTTTATCAAACGGCATCGCCTTTAAAACTGCATCCAAAGCTGCATTATTCAGTTTTTTTAAATTTGATTTCCTAGTTATTTTAATACGAGAAACAACTCCATTTTTATCAACAATAAATTCTAAGCTTACAAAATCCTCATACTTTTTTTTAAGATCTAATTTTGGATAAAATTTGTTTGCGTCTATTTTCCTGTAAATATTTTCAATATAAGCATTTAAGTTTTTGCTAGAATCGCTCGCTATTATTGCTTCATCTAGTGTATTTTTTTCATCTTCGGAATTTTCTAAGGAAATTATTTTTTTTGCAGAATCTACACTTGACAATTTTCTGTCTTTTTCCTTTGCAGTAACTTTACTGCCAGAAAAAAGTTTTTCAGAAAATTTTGGTTTCGATGTAAATGTTTGTTTATCAATTTCTACGAGTTGAAATTCCAAAAAAACATTTTTCATAGAATTTTCTGTTCTATGCGCTATAATAAATATCAAAAATATTAATAAATGAACGATGCAGGAACTAAAAAAACTCAAAATATATCTTTTTTTATCCATACAAAAAACTCTTGTATATAAAAAAATAGACTGCGCTAAAAAACGCAGCCTATTTTAAATTTACTGGATTTAAATTTTAAGACTATTCTCTATTTTGTTGAGGTCTAGCGAAATCTATTCTTAAAGTTCTTCCTTTGAAATCCTTTCCGTTCAATTCGTTTTTTGCTCTTTCTGCATCGCTTTCACTCGCCATATCGACGAATCCGAAACCTTTCCCTTCGATAATTTTAGCGTATTTTACCTCGCCAAATGGAGCGAATAGATCCTTTAGCTCAGCGAAATTGACTGAGTAATTCAAATTCCCTACGTATAATTTACTGTTGTTTTGCATGTTTTCCTCCTTATATTTTTATATTCTGGAGAAAAATGCAAATGAAACTCCACAATATAATACACAAAAATACTTTCCTTTTAAAAAAATATTTCTGTTTTAAAAACTATATATTTTAAATTTTTGTAAAGCCTAGGATAGGACTTGAACCTACAACCTGAGGTTTACAAAACCCCTGCTCTGCCAATTGAGCTACCTAGGCAATATCCAAAATTACAAGCCTAAAAACCTGTCGAAAATTCTTGCCAATTTTGTGGTAGGCTGAATTAAATTTTCATATATTTACGATAATTTATTAAAAAAGTCAAATTATTTTTACTACATTTCTGCCAGTCTAAATTTATAGATTTTTTCACAATAACAAAAATTATCTAAAGTAACAAAAAATACAAAACTTCCAAATGTACTCAGTTTTTATGCTTTTTATATTAGACAAAACTAACAATATTAGGTTAAACTAAAAAAATACTTGCAAATTTTTAGAAAACTTATTATTTTACAACCTAACTTTAAACTTCATAAAAAAATTCTATTTCAAATGTTAGATACAACTAATATTTATAAAATATAAACTTACATAAGGAGGCTTTTAAATTTTCTATTTCAGATAAATTAATTAAAAGGAGAAAAATATAAAATGAAAAAATTCCACGCTTTCCTAATGCTAATTTTCTGTTTCCTGTTTTCTGGCTTTGCAATTGCTAAAGAAATCGAAAATTCTGAACGCTTAAACGTTTTTAATACGAATGCGAGCATAAAAATCGGCGGAGAAATCAAGTCGCAGTATTCGATTAGATCTGCGAACATAGACGCAAATACAATTAATACATTTAATAATGGCGGGGACGATTATCTTGATTGGATTTATGGAACTTACGAAAGAAAACAAGATTTTGGAGCAGGCGATTTGTCAATGAGAGACGTGAAAGTCAATTTCGATATTTCAATAAACGAATGTTTCGGAGCATTCATTCAACTCGATCTGCAATCTTCCGGTGGAATTTCTGCCAACGGAGACTCAGATATCGCAGAAGCAGCTTATGTTTATTGGCAAAAAATAAATGATAGCAACTTCGGGATTTTAGTCGGACGTGACACGCTCAAATTCGGGCAAGGAGATAATCCCGGAGTTCTGGGGACTTACGTTTCCGGCTCAGGCGAAGGAATTTCTGACTCTGGATCTAGCTCAAACTATTTCAATGCAGCCAAAAATATTTACGCGTTTGGATTCACAGATTCTACGTTCTTTGACATGGGTCTCATTTTGCCGCATAATGGCTGGGACGTCAAAAGAGTCACTCAAATCACACCGTACTGGAAAGATGCCGACGAAAAATTGCGACTTGAATTGTCGCTTTTTCAAAATATTGGCTCAAATGATACTTTCACAGGCACAAATTTTGCCAATTACGATTCTAGCGACGACGGATTTCGTTCGTTCAGCGGAAGGATCGTCTCAAATCACATAAATGGTGTCCAATTAAGCGCGAGTTTTCTGAATTATTTCAGCCGTTTTGCCGACGAACAATTTTATAATTTCCCAAAAAATTTAACTCTTAGCAAAAATAATACAGCTTTTGGATTAGCTGCGAGCTTCCGGCCGATTTTTAACGAAAAACTTTTTGTCTGGGGAGAATGGATAAATAGTTCGAATGCAGCGCATTTCAAGGATTTGAATTCTGACGCGATTAATTTCGGAGCTGCTTACGATTTCACGAAAAATCTGACGATTTTTGGGCAAGGCGATTACTTAATTACGACGTTCAAGCAAACTGCTGCAAATAATTTGAAAACTGATGCATCAGCAATTTATGGCGGAATTCAGTACAAATTACCGTATGGCGTTAATCTCGAAGCTGGCTGGAAACATGAAATGATCGAATATTCTGATGACACCGACAAGAATTTACTTAAAGCCAATGCAAACACGATTTATTTTAATGCAGGTTTTGCCTTTTAGAATTTTTATTTTGGATTTATTGGAAAAAAATTAGATTTATGCTATCTTTAAATATTGACTGACATTCCTATTTACAGAGTCACTTAAAATCCAATTTAAACTTTAGCAAATGATCGAAAATATCAAAAATTTTTTAACTAATTTACCAAATAGCTCTGGCGTTTATTTTTTTAAAGACGCGAAAAACACCATAATTTATATCGGGAAAGCGAAAAATCTAAAAAAACGCGTCTCGAGTTATTTCGTGGGCAAAAAAGATTTTAAAGTCGTCATGATGGTGCCGAATATCAGGTACATCGATTTTTTAGTGACTGATACGGACGAGGAAGCGTTTTTATGGGAAAATACTCTCATAAAACGCTTCTCGCCAAAATATAACATCGATTTGAAGGACGACAAAACTTATCCGTATCTCAAGCTAACAACCGATAAATTTCCCTCAATTTACATCACGCGAAAAGTAGAAAATGACGGTGCCGAATATTTTGGGCCGTATGTCGATGTAGAAACGCTCAAGTGGGTCGTGAGCCTAATAAAACAAATTTTCAATTTGCGAAAATGCAAAAAAAAGCTGACAGGCAAAAAAGAGAAGCGTCCGTGCCTAAATTTTTTTATGAACAAATGTTTGGGGCCTTGCTGTTACGCAATAAAAACGCAAGATTCTAGTGAGCTTTTGAAAGATATAAAAAAATTCGTCAAATGCGATTACAAAAATTTACTCAAAAAATGGAAAAAAGAAATTCAAGAACTTTCGACGAATCTGAATTTTGAAAAAGCAGAAATTCTAAAGCAAAAAATTTTGAATTTGGAAAAATTGCAAAACTGGAATATAAAGGTTTGGGAAATAAAAAAAGATGATCTCGAGAAATTGCACCAAATTTACGATAAAAAAGAACAGGAATTAGCAAATCTCGAGAATATTTTTGACTTGCCGAAAAAAGTCAAAACTATCGCTTGTTTTGATATTTCGAATATTTCCGGAAAACACGCTGTAGGCTCACGAGTTGTTTTTGTCGATGGAAAACCAGAAAAAAGTATGTACAGGAAATACAAAATCAAATACACAAGCACAGAAAAACCGAACGATTTTGCGATGATGAACGAAGTAATTGAGCGCACACTAAAAGGCGATGATATCGAAAAAATTGATCTTTTTGTAATCGACGGTGGAAAAGGGCAACTGAACGTCGCGGAAAATTTGCTAAAATTTTACAAAAAAAATATTTCGTTAATTTCCATAGCTAAAAAACAAGAAATCATATTTTTGCCGCATCAAAAAAATGGGATTCGTTTGCCGATGAATTCTGAGATTTTGAAATTAATCAGACACTTGCGAGACGAAGCTCACAGATTTGCGATAACTTATCACAAAAAACTTCGAAGCAAAAACAGTTTAAAAACGTAAAAATGCAAGAACAAAATTTAGAAATAATCGAGAGACTAAAAAATTATTACAAAAATACAAAAACAGCTCTGGATTTTAGCACACCTTTTGAGCTTCTCGTAGCAACGATTTTATCAAGTCAATGCACCGACGAGCGCGTTAATAAAATCACACCGAATTTATTCAAAAAATACAGAAACGTTCGAGGCTTTGCAAAAGCCGAGCAACTCGAACTTGAAGAAGAAATCAAAAGCTGCGGATTTTTTCGCAACAAAACAAAAAGCATCATTGAATCGAGCAAACGCATCCTTGAAATTTACGACGGAAAAGTTCCGGAGAAGATGGAAGATTTGATTACTTTACGAGGAGTGGCGCGCAAAACCGCGAACATCATTCTCTCATCGTGTTTCGGCAAAGCTGAAGGAATTGCTGTTGACACGCATGTGATTCGTTTATCACATCGATTCTTGTTTTCTGCGAGTCAAAATCCGGACAAAATTGAAAAAGATTTGATGAATTTTATTCCAAAAAAAGATTGGCTGATTACGAATTATATGCTCGTGAATCACGGTAGAAAATTTTGCCGTGCGATTAATCCAAAATGCGAAATTTGTTTTTTGAAAGATATTTGCCCATATTTCAACCGTGCAAAAAGACCAAAAATCACTCTAAAATTCGCGCAGAGTCTAGATGGAAAAATCGCGGCTCAAACCGGCGATTCAAAATGGCTAAGCAACCCAAAAATGCTCGAATTTGCTCACGAACTTAGGGCAAAAAATGACGCGATTCTGGTTGGAATAAATACAATTTTGAAAGATGATTCTCTCTTAACAGTTCGACGAGTGAAAGGACAAAATCCAATTCGACTCATACTCGACTCAAACCTAAAAATCTCTCTTGAATCGCAAATTATAAAAACCGCGAATAAAATCAAAACGATAATTTTTATTTCAAACAAAACAAAAATTTCTGACGAAAAACAAAAATTTTTGGACAAAAAAAATATAAAAACTGTCAAAATAAAAAATGTAGACGAAAATTTAGGCTTGGATTTGGGCGAGATCCTAGAGCATGTAGAGAAAATCGGAGTGAAAACGCTCTTAGTTGAAGGCGGGAGCAAAGTCATCACGAATTTTATAAAAAACGATTTGTTTGATAGAATTTATATTGTTTTTTCGCCAATACTCATCGGGAACGACGGAATTCCTGCAATTCAAAATTTAGGAATCAAAACCATAAAAAACGCTAAAAAACTCGAGCTGAAAAGTTTAAAGCAAATTGAAAATAATTTTATTCTTGAGCTTAGCCAAAAGTGAACGACACCTAATAATGAATTGTAAATTCCTTGTTGTCCAGTTCCAAAAATTAAGAGGCGACTCCATAATAAAGGAAATCGGACAAAATTTAGAAAATTTATATTTTCGTTTTTTGCTAAAAAATTCGTTTTTTCATCTCAAGTCCACACGTTTTTAGACAGAAAATTTCACAAAAATACAAAAAAATGTTCACGTTTTTTTGATTTTAAAAAACTTTTTTATTTTTCAGTCCTCACGATAAGATTTTCATTTTCCACGTGCGCGGCGTTCTTTTTTTTCGAAAAACCAACTCCAAAGCCGTAGGTTTTTCGAGCTTTTCCTAGGCTTTTCCTCGCAAAACTCGCTTCACTCCATTTCGCTCATACAGTTGCGAGCAAGGTTTTCTTATTTAATCCCCGCCTAATTTTTTCGTTCCTTCCTAAAGTTTTTTTGGTCTACTTTTAGGAGCCTACAGACGATAAATTTTAAAAACCTTGTTTGAATTTTCTCTTTCTCGTGAGCTTTTTTGTCCTTTTTCTAGGTTTTTATTTTTTTTCTTCTGTTTTTTGTCTTTTTTTAAATAACTGCATTTTTTCTCCGGGTCTTTGCTTTTAAATTTTTCTATTCCAAAAAATAACTCGAGCTTGAATCATCCGTCTCCCAAACTGTCACTTTTGAAATTTTCACATTTTGCGAATTTATTTTTCCCGATAAATTTTTGTACAAATAAAAAGCCAAATTTTCACACGACGGATTCTTTGTTTTAAAAAAATCCAAATCGTTTATCAATTTGTGGTCGAGCTCGTCTAAAACTTCATTCAAAATCATTTTTAATTCTTTAAAATCTACGAGCAAACCGATTTTATCGAGTTTTTCTCCTCGAACAAAAACTTCGACTTTCCAGTTGTGTCCGTGCAAATTCTCGCATTTTCCTTCGTATTCTCGCAAAAAATGCGCTGATGAAAATTTTGATTTTACGCTTAATTCAAACATTTTACCTGCTTATTTTTTGGATTCAATCGCAGCTTGAGCAGCAGCAAGCCTTGCAATTGGCACTCTGAATGGCGAGCAACTCACGTAATCAAGCCCGATTCTGTGGCAAAATTTGACTGACTCAGAATCTCCGCCGTGTTCGCCGCAAATTCCGAGTTTAATATTTTTTCGAACGCTTCTGCCTTTCTCGATCGCCATAGCAACTAATTTCCCTACGCCATTTTGATCGAGCGTTGTGAATGGATCATCTTTCAAAATTTTTGCATCAAGATAAAGCGGGATAAATTTCCCGGCATCATCTCGGCTGAATCCGAAAGTCATTTGCGTCAAATCATTAGTTCCGAACGAAAAAAATTCTGCGACTTCTGCCAGCTCATCTGCCACCAAAGCCGCTCTCGGAACCTCTATCATTGTTCCGACTAAATATTCGAATTTTGTTCCGGTTTTTTTCATCAACTCTTCGGCAACTCTGTCAATGATTTCTTTTTGATGTTTTAGCTCATTGATGCTTCCGACGAGAGGAATCATTATTTCCGGGAGAATTTTTTTGTTCTCATTTTTTGTGAGCTCGATCACAGCCCCAAAAATCGCTTTTACTTGCATTTCCGTGATTTCCGAGTAAGTAATTCCAAGCCTACAACCTCTGTGCCCAAGCATTGGATTTATCTCGTGCAATTCCTCAACGCGTTTCAATAAAATTTCTTTTTCAGTCACGTCTCCATGTCTTTCTTTTGAAATCGCGATATCGAGCATTAAATCTTCTCTCTTCGGCAAAAACTCGTGAAGCGGCGGATCCATGAGTCGAATTGTGACTGCGTATCCTTCCATTTCTTTGAATAATCCGTAAAAATCTTGCTCCTGCATTGGCAAAAGTTTATCTAAAGATTTCTGACGATCTTCTCTTGTTTTTGCGAGTATCATACTTTGAACGATTGGAATTCTGTCCTCTGCAAAAAACATATGCTCAGTTCTGCAAAGCCCGATTCCTTCAGCTCCAAAACCTCGCGCTGTTTTCGCGTCTCGAGGTATATCTGCGTTTGCTCTGACTTTTAGTTTTCTGAACTCGTCAACCCAAGTCATAAATTCACCAAATTCTCCGGTAAGCTCAGGGTCAACGGTTTTGACTTTTCCTAAAATTACACTCCCCACTCCGCCGTCAAGAGTAATCCAATCACCTTCTTTTATGACGTTATTTTTGATATAAAATTCTTTTTTCGCATAATCCAACTTTAATTCTTCACAGCCAGCAACACAACATTTCCCCATTCCGCGAGCAACAACTGCAGCGTGAGACGTCATTCCGCCTCGCCCGGTCAAAATCCCTTGAGCAGCGTTCATGCCGTGGATATCATCAGGACAAGTCTCGACAGTAACCAAAATCACCGGATTTTCTTTTGCTTGTTCGACCGCGTCGTCTGAACTAAAAACTACTTTTCCGCTCGCAGCTCCAGGAGACGCCGGTAATCCTTTTGCGATAATGTTCAATTTTTCCTTCGTATCGATGACAGGATGAAGAAGTTTATCAAGCTGACTTGCATCGACTCGCAAAATCGCTTCTTCTTTTGAAATAAAACCTTCTTTCACCATATCGACAGCGATTTTTATCGCTGCTTTTACGGTTCTTTTTCCATTTCTCGTTTGAAGCATATAAAGTTTTTTGTTCTGAATCGTGAACTCAAAATCCTGAATATCTCGATAATGGTTTTCTAAATTAGTCGTGATTTTTTTCAATTGCTCAAAAACTTCAGGCATATCGTTTTTCAAGTTGATAATCGGATTCGGTGTTCTGACACCGGCTACAACGTCTTCGCCTTGAGCATTAACCAAATATTCGCCGTAAAACTCTTTTTCGCCCGTAGAAGGGTTTCTCGTAAACCCAACGCCAGTCGCACAATCATTTCCCATATTTCCAAAAACCATCGCTTGGACGTTCACAGCTGTCCCGATATCATCTGGAATTTTATTCAATCTTCGATAAGTATTTGCTCTCGGATTATTCCACGAATTAAAAACTGCGTCGCGAGCCATAAATAATTGTATGATTGCGTTTTGCGGGAACTCAATTCCTTTCTCGCGTTTCACAATATTTTTAAAAATTTCTGCCAGTTTTTTCAAATTTTCAGAACTCACTTCAGTGTCAAGTTTTACGCCGAGCTCATGTTTCATTTTTTCGAAATCTTCTTCAAAAATCGCTTTGTCTATTCCCAAAACCACGTCTGAAAACATCATAATAAATCGTCTGTACGAGTCAAATGCGAACCTCTCATTATTTGTGAGTTTAGCAAGTCCTGCCACAACTTCGTCATTCAATCCCAGATTCAAAATAGTGTCCATCATTCCTGGCATCGAAACTCTGGCTCCGCTTCTGACTGAAACCAAAAGCGGATTTGTTGCATCTCCGAATTTCTTATTTGTAACTTGCTCGAGTTTTTTTATCGCTTCCAAAACTTGTTTTTCAAGGTCAATGGGCAAAGTTTTTGAATTTGCATAATAATATCTACAAACGTCAGTCGTAATCGTAAATCCCGGAGGAACAGGCACTCCTGAGCTCGACATTTCTGCAAGACCAGCGCCTTTTCCGCCTAGTAAGTCTTTCATTGAGCCATTTCCATCCGTTGCCTCGTAACTAAAAAAATAAACAAATTTTTCCATCATCCGCTCCTTATATTTTATCGTTGTACGACGGGAGAATATTTAATCGCTTCCAGCGAAAATTTTTTAAAACAAAACGTTTTTTCTTTGCCAATATTAGCCGTACGCAGTACTCATTTTATCCAAACTTCAGGATCCATCGCAATCCCGTTCAAACGAACCTCAAAATAAAGCGCATTACTATTACTGATCGCAGAAAAACCGGTTGTTCCAAGGCTCGTATTTTTCGTCAAAACTTGTCCATGTGTAACGGAAATCGTGTTTAAATACGCATAAACTGTGTAAATTTGATCTTGATGCTCGATAATAACTGTATTCCCGTAGCTGCTGAATTTATCACAAAAAACGACTTTCCCGGGCAAAACCGCTTTTACTGCGACTGAGGAGGCATTTTTGATCTCGATTCCATTGCTTACATAAAAAGTATTGTATTTCGGATGCTGGTTTTTGCCGTACCTGATCGAAATTTCACCGACGCAAGGCTTGGAAATATATCCAAATTTTGTGATTACTTCTGAATATTTGCCAATATTTCCACGTTTATTTTGTGTCAAACTATTAAGCAAATTTTCGAGCTTTTTTGCGGCTTGGTTCATTTCGTTAATTTGCTGTTCGTACAATTTCTGTTTCTTGTGCTCTTCCTCTATCAAATTTTCTTTCTCACTTTTCTGTCCTGATAATTTTTCTTGCGTTTTTTTGTTTGTTTGTTTTTTCTGACTCAAAACATTAATATTTTTTTCAATTTTGTGTTGCGCTTCTATAATCAAATTTTGCTGCGCCATCGAATAATTGTATTTGTTGTGGCTGTAAAACAAAAAAGTTTTGATATTGTATAAAAATTCCATTTCTCGAGTTAAATTATCTTCAACAAAAAACGAATTTAATACCAAAAGAAAATCGTTTCTATTGATAAATTTTTGTTTATAAAGAAGCTCAAGCTCTTTTTTCAGCATTTTACGATAGAGCTGTTCACGCTTTTTCTCGTCGTTTAATTTATGAATTTCGGATTCGTAGTCTTTTTTGGAAACGTCTATTGATTTTTCGAGAGATTTAATGTTTTTCAGAGTTTTTTGGAGGTTTTTGGAGATTACATCAACTTCTTTTTTTATTTTTTTTTCTTTTTGTTTGGAGATATCTAGGTCGGCTTTTGTTTTTTTGATATTTTCTTTGATTTGCGATAATTCCTGCTTTGTATCGCAGAAAACAGATGTAGTCGAGCAGGAAAATATAATGCAAAAAAGCAGCAAAACTAAAATTTTTATTTTTTGAATATTAAAAAGTTCCATGCTGGCTCTTCGTGTAGACGATGAGATTTGTAATCATTGACATCAAGATGCCAAAAATACAAATAAATCCTACGTATTCGAGTTGCAAAAATTGTATATTAAATAGCAAAACAGAAATACTATAATAAAACAAATAAACTAACGCTATTGCCAAAACGCTTGCTAAAAATCCCAAAATAAAAGCTTCGCCAAAAATCAAGGTAAAAATTGTTCTTGCTTTTGCACCAAAATATCGCCATAGCAAAAATTCATTTTTTCTGTAATGCAAATAAATTTTTATAGTGTACAAAATAATAAAAAATGCAAGAGCTAACAAAATTAGAAACAAAATAAATCCAATTTTTGTCAGCTTATTCAAAAAATTTTCGATATTTTGTACCAAATCCTGGCTATAAACCAAATCATCGACAAAATCAAGTCTCACGATTCCATCAACAAAGTTTGTAATTTTTTTATAATTTTTATTTTTTAATTTGATTATAAAATAATTTTTGAGCGGATTTTCTTTCAAAATTTGAAATTCTTCGCTAAAGTCTTGATTTTCTGCAATAAAAGTTTTGAGTGCCGTTTCTTTATCGACAAAAATGATATTTTTTACATTTTTTTCGTCATTTTCCAAAATCTTATTCTTTAATTCATCGATTTTTTCCGAAGTTAAATTTATCCCATTTTTGACAAAAATCGCGATCTCAAGTTTATCTTTTACAGAATCCGAAAAGTTCTCAAAATTTGTTCTGAATAAAAGCATGCTTCCGAGTATAAACAAAAATAAAGCGATAAAAATCACCATATCAAAACTTACTGAGCTATAACGTCTAATATTTAAAAAAATTTGTTTTAACATAATTCAAATCTTCCTGATTTCAAATTTAAGACTGTGGCTGCAAAATGTTCGAGCATGTATTTTTGGCTCGTCATAAAAAGACAAGTTGCATTTGGATCTTTGTGTTTATTGATCAAATCCCAAAGCAAATTTTTTTTATTTGAATCGATGTGATTAAAAGGTTCGTCAGCAATAATAATTTTCGGTTTTGTGATAATCGCGCGTAAGATTTCGACAATACGTTTTTGTCCGAGCGTCAAATCGTCCGGAAAAGCATATTTTAGTGTAAACAAATCTGCTTCTTTCAAAATTTCGTTACCTTTTTGAGAAATAACGTCTTCTTTTTGTCCTCGCAAAACTAAAGGCAGCGCAATATTTTCAAAAATCGTTTTATTCTCGAGAAGTATAGTTTCTTGCCAAATAATTCCCAACTCTCGCCGATATGTAAGAATTTGCTTTTTGTTAAATTTCGCAAGGTTGTCGCCACAAATTCGCACAATTCCGGACGTAGGCTTTATATCCTTCAGCAAAAGTTTGAATATAGCGGTTTTCCCGCTCGAGCTTTCACCAAACAAAAAATAATTCGTGCCACTCATAAAATCAAACGAAGTCTCATTCAAAACTAATTGTTTGTTCTTAAAAACTTTTGAAATTTTATCAAATTCGATTACTTTAATCATTTTTTTTCCTAAAAATTAGTCTAACGAAATTCTCTCATCTAATCCTAATAAAATATTCATATTTTGGACAGCTTGTCCGGAAGCGCCTTTCACCAAATTGTCGAGACTAGAAAAAACTATTAACTTATTTGTCTCGTCGATATACGTGAAACCTATATCGCAAAAATTAGAATAGCTCACTGCCCTAGCTGATGGATAAATTCCATCAGGCAAAACTCGAATAAAATACTCGTTTTTATAATATTTTTGATAAATTTCGCGGATTTCGTTCGTCGTAATCCTTTTCGTTGGAGTCACATAAATTGTCGACACAATTCCTCTCGTGAGCGGCGTCAAGTGCGGCGTAAACGTCAGATTGATTTTTACTTTCGTAAGTTCTTCCAAGATCGACTCAACTTCCGGAATATGACGATGTTTTCCCGGGCTGTAAGGCAAAAAATTTTCGTTTTGCTCGTTGTAAAGATACATTGAGTCAAGCTTTTTGCCTGCGCCGGAAACTCCGGATTTAGAGTCAATTATAATATCTTTTGGATTTATGAGATTTTCTTTTAGCAACGGGAAAAGCGGAAGAATCATGCTCGTAGCATAACAACCAGGATTTGCGATTAGTCTTGCGTTTTTAATTTTATCTCGATTAATTTCAGGCAATCCAAACGCTGCTTTTTGCAATAATTCCGGATGCAAATGCTTGGTTTTGTACCATTTTTCGTAAAGTCTAGCATCTTTAATGCGGAAATCGCTCGAAAGATCAATCACAATTTTTCCATCTGAAAGCGCTTCATTTGCAAAAGTCATGGCAATTGTGTGTGGCAAAGCCAGAAAAACTATATCGACGTTTTTTTTAAGTTTTTCCCAGTCATATTTTTCAAAAATCAAATCTTTTTTATTCCTAAGCTCAGGATGCAAATCTCCGAGTGATTTTCCGGAATTTGTATCGGAAATTATATTGCAAAGATCAACATTTGGGTGCCGTAATAAAAATTTAATCAGCTCTCGCCCAGTGTATCCAGATGCTCCGATTATCGCTACTTTTTGCATTATCAGCGTTGCCTCTAAATTTCTATTGTTTTTTTCTAACTGAAAGATTTTTCATAACGAGAAGATTTAGTTTATTATTCAATTCAATGATTTTTGTCTCGTGTTTTTTGTATTCAGCAAGCTTATCATTATAATTCTTTATTTCGCTGTTGTATTCTTGAACAGTTTTTATATATTTATTGTGATCATTTTTATTTTTCAATTCTTTTATTTTTTGCTCTAAATCTTTAATTCCTTGCTCTTTTTTTAATATTTCTTCTTGAAAAGTGGTCAAAAAAGCTTGTTCTTCATTAATTTGAATTTGCAATTGCGATAACTCTTTATAAACTTGAACTCCTCGTGGAAGATAAAAAATTCCTGCTGCAACTATTGCTAAAAATAACACCAAATAAATATATTTTGAAACTTTTTTCATTTTGTCCTCCATTGACAATCTAACTTTTCTTATAAACTACAATACATCTATCTCTGCCTTCTCCTTCTGACTGTGAATAAAAATCTTTGCTTGAGTCAAGAATCAAATGTATTATCCTTCGATCTCTGTTATTCATGGGTCTTAATTTATATGGTTTTCCGGTTTCTAAAATTTTTTTTGTAACATGTTCGAGCATTTCTTCGATTTGAATTTTTCTTTGTTCTTTATAATTATCGACATCAATATCAATTTTTATGTTGTTTTTTTGTTCTTTTGCAACAATCCAATTTACTATCATGTCAAAAGCGTCCAAAATATCACCGGATCTGCCTATCAAAAATTTTCTATCGTCGCCATATAGTTTTATCAAAATTCTGCCACCAAAAACTGTGGCTTTTATATCCAGCTTCAAATTCATCAATTTTAATAAATGTTCGACTTTCCACTTTACGTCCTGAAGAAGATCAGAAAGATCTATTTTTGGATCCTTGAGAGACATCTTTATTTTGACATAAGTATCACCGAGTAAATTCAAAAATCCAGCCTTTTTCTCTTCCAAAATCTCAATATCGACTGCGTCTTTTGTGGTTTTCAATTCTTCTAACCCAAGCTTCACAGCTTCTTCAAAACTTTTAGCCTTTAAAGTCAAAGTTTTCATATTTTCCCTCTTTACAAAATTTTTTAAGACTATTTATTTTGTTTTGATAAATAAAAATTCAAAGCCAAAGTAAAAATATTGCTTACAAGCCAATACAAAACTAATCCCGACGGAAAGTTCCAAAACATAAATAAAAACAAAATTGGCATAAACAAAAACATTTTATTTTGCATATCATCCGACGACGTAACAGTATTAATTTTCTGATTCAAAAACATAGTTAGCCCCATAAGTATTGGCAAAATATTTATAGGAATCCCGGCCAAATGTCCTATTGTATCAGGTTTTGCAAGGTCTTTCACCCATAAAACAAATGGCGCGTGTCTTAGTTCCGTCGCATTCCGCAAAGTCGAAAATAATGCCCAAAAAATTGGCAGCTGAAGCAAAAGCGGTAAGCATCCTCCAAATGGATTAACTTTTTCGCTCTTATATAGAAGCATGGTTTCCATATTCATTTTTTGAGAATCGTTCTTATATTTTTGTTTCAAAGCTTCGAGTTTTGGTTGAAGTTTTTTCATGGCATGCATTGCGGAATAGCTTTTTTTGTTAAGAGGGAAAAGTAGGATTTGAAGAATTGCGGTTAGGATAATAATCGACCAGCCGTAATTTTTTGTAAAAGCATAAAATAACGATAAAAGCCACAGTAAAAATTTCACGAGCCAACTAAAAATTCCAAGAGACAGATTTTTTTCTAAGTCTTTATCGAATGACGCGAGATATTTGTAGTTTTTTATGCCCCAAATCGTGTCGAGCTCTAGCGTCGTAGCTGAATTTGGTTCTAATACTAAATTTGTCGAATAATAAGCATTCGGAATTTTGTAATCTATGACGTTAAATTGACTAAAAAAATTATTTTTATCTATCAAAATTGAACAAAAATAATGATTATTTATCGAAAACCAAGAATTTTTCCCGAGATCATAAAATTGTTCTTTTGGCTTTTTTGTGATTTTGTCATTATTAAAAAATAAAAAACTCATGTCTTTAATTTCTTGATTATATTTCAATTTTTCATCGGTGCCTATGCCTGGTCCAAGTCCAATTCTGAAATTTGTAATTTTCTTTGCTTCACGAGACGAATTGCGAATTTGCATTTTTATGTTAATTAATCCAACGTCGTCGCCAAATCTATATTCCGTTTCAATGCCGATTTCATCATTTATTTTTCCGATCAGAATCAAGCTCGATTCGTCTTGCATGACTGGCGTCTGAAAATAAGTCACATTCGGATGAATTGTAAGCGGATAAATTTTATCGGAATAAATCAACTCAACGTTATTATTTTTTTCCTTGATAACATAGCTCGTGATACCACCAAATTTATCAAAAGTAATTTTTCGATTTTTATCTTCCAGAACAAACGAATATTTATCATCTGAATTTGCCATCTCTAGCTTGTCATTTACAGACGTTATATCTTGGACTTTCTCGTCAGCAGTAACAACCTCGGATTTCATTTCCTGATTAGCAAGTTCACGAGGATTTGAAACTTTTTTCTTATTGTTGAAAAACATAAACCACAAAAATATCACCAAAAAAGATAAAACTACAGCGAAAATAGTATTTTTTTCCATATTTTTTATTCCTATCATCTAAAATCACAAAGAAAATTCAAAAAATTAATCTTCCAAATAATCAATTCCTCCCTCACAAAACGGATGACATTTTCTGAGCCTGTTCACGGTTAAAAAAAGCCCTTTCAAAAACCCTTTTTTCTGAAAAGCCTGCAAGGAATACTCAGAACACGTCGGATAAAATCTGCATCTTTTGGGGAAGAATTGTGAGGTAATTTTGTACAGTTTTATGATTGGCAAACATAAAAATTTCACTAGATTTTTATCTAATTTAACAAAAAATTTTATCTTTTCCACAAACTTAGTAGTTCCTCTTGTATGCCGGACATCTTCAAGTCCGAAAAATCTTTTTTTGCAATTACAAGAATATCTTTCTTTTCCAAGTCAAATATTTCAGATTTGTGAAGCCGAAAAATCTCTCGAACTAATCTTTTCATTCTATTTCGTTTAGCTGCAATGGCAACGGACTTTTTTATCGAAATTGCGATTCGATTAAATTCTAAACCGTTCGGACAGAAATAAACCAAAAAAATTTTACTTGAAACTTTAGTGTTACACGTGAACAACCGCGTAAAATCTCTCTTTAAACGGATTTTTTCATTATAAGCAAACGAATTTTTTTTCAAATTACACGCACAAAACCTTTCTACCTTTCTGTCTTCTTGATTTCAAAACATTTCGTCCGGCTTTTGAGCTCATTCGCACCAAAAAACCATGTGTTCTTCGTCGTCGCCTATTATTAGGCTGGTAAGTCATTTTCATCGTAATTCTCCCATTTCAATCTAAAATTTTAAAACTCGAATTATAAAACAAGTTCTTTTTTCTGTCAATTAATTATATATTTTGGCAAGGCAAAATAAAAATGTCAGTTTTTAACTTTATTCCTCGAAAATTTCTTTTTCTTCAGACTCATCGATCAAATCCAAAAGATTTTTTGAAATCGTTTTGTCAGTCTGAATTCCAAGGCTTTTTAATTTTTCAGCTTTTGCAATGATAGTGTCGCTTTTTCGAGCAGATTTCGTAAGCTTGTTTATAGCTGACTCATAAGATTTTTGACTCAAAGCCAAATGTTTTCCGATATCTTCCACGTCGCCAACGAACCCGGACATTTTGTTGTACAAATCCGCTCCGGTTTTAGTGATCTCGAGAAAATTTCGCCGCAAATCTTCTTGTTTCCAAATATGCGCGATCGTCCTCAAAGCCGGCACAAGCGTTGAAGCCGGAGTCAAAATAATACTTTTGTTGAGCGCATACTCGAAAAGATTCATGTCAAAGTGAGTCGCAATTACGAGAGCAGATTCTATTGGCACAAACATAAAAACAAAATCAGGATTTTTCAACCCAATCGACGGATAATTTTTTTTACTCAAATTGTCTATGTGCGAATAAATACTGTCCACATGTTCTTTCAAATATGTTTTTTTATCCACTTCTTCCGTCGCAGAAAAATATTTTTCATAAGCTATCAGCGACACTTTTGCGTCAATAATCAAAATTTTCTGGTCTGTTAATTTTACGATACAATCCGGTTGCAACCTGTGGTTCTCGTCAGTCGTAAAATTTTGCTGTAACTCGTAATTTATACCCTTTTGCAATCCGGATATTTCCAAAATTCTCTCGAGCTGAGACTCACCCCAATTTCCCTGAATTTTCACATTACTTTTGAGCGCAGAAGCCAAATTGTTTGCTTCATCGGAAATTTTTCTGTTAAATTCAAACAAATTCTTGATTTCGTGCTTTAAATTTGATTTTTCTTGGCTTTCCGCCACAAAATAATTCTCAATCTTTTCTTCAAATTTTTTTATATTTTCCTTGAACGGGCTCAAAATCATGTTTAAAAAATTATTGTTTTCGTCTAAAAAAAATTTAGTTTTCTCAATTAAAATTTTATTCGCTAAATTTTCAAAAGTCTCATTAATTTTAGTAGAATTTAAATTAGCGTTTTCTCTTGATTCTTCCAAATTTTTGACAATTTCATCTTTTTTCGCAAGCTCTATTTTTAGTTCAAAATTTTGCTCACTGATATCCTTCAGCTTAGCCTCGAATTCATCAGCTTTAGTTTTCATAAACTCAAAAAATTTTCTCGACACAAAGTTTTTCTTAAAAATTTGCAATAAAAAATAAAATAAAACTACGGCGCTCAAATTTTTAAGTATCGAAATTACCATAAAAATCTCCGAGTTTTAATCTCTGTCCTTCAAATAATGCTGGCTTTCCAGTTCCATAGCTTTTAAAAAATCTTTATTTGTTTTTGTTGCTCGCATTTTATCAGCCAAAAGCTCCATCCCCTCGACGATATTTAGGCTCGAAATTACTTTGCGCAAAACCCAAGTTTTATTTAATTCGTCAGGACTCAATAGCAACTCTTCTTTTCTAGTGCCGGATCGTAAAATATCAATCGAAGGAAAAATTCTCTTATCGACCAATTTTCTGTCCAAGCAAAGCTCCATGTTTCCGGTTCCTTTAAATTCTTCAAAAATCACATCGTCCATTCTGCTTCCGGTGTCAACCAGTGCTGTTGCTAAAATCGTTAAACTTCCGCCCTCCTCAATATTTCGAGCTGCTCCGAAAAACCGTTTTGGCTTTTGCAAAGCGTTTGAATCAATTCCCCCGGACAAAACTCGTCCGCTCGACGGCATTGTTGCATTATAAGCCCTTGCCAGTCTCGTGATGCTGTCTAAAAGAATCACAACATCTTTTTTTGTCTCGACTATACGTTTTGCTTTTTCGATTACCATTTCAGCGACTTGCACGTGCCGTTCGCAAGGCTCGTCAAATGTCGACGCTATCACTTCGCCCTTCACTGATCGCTGCATGTCAGTAACTTCCTCTGGTCTTTCGTCAATCAAAAGTACCATCAAAGTAATTTCCGGATGATTCGCCGTAATACTATTAGCAATTTTTTGCAAAAGAATAGTTTTTCCTGTCCTCGGTGGCGCGACTATTAATCCTCTCTGGCCTTTCCCGATCGGCGACACAAAATCCATTATTCGCATTGAAATCTCATTTTGCGTAGTTTCAAGATTGATTTTTTGTGACGGATAAAGAGGTGTCAAATTATCAAACAACATCCTCTCTCGTGTAATATTTGGATCAAGGCCATTAACAGCCTCAACTCTCAATAAAGCGAAAAATCTCTCACCTTCTTTTGGTGCTCGAACTTGTCCGGAAACCATGTCGCCTTTTCTCAAACCAAACTTTTTTATTTGCGACGGAGAAATATAAATATCGTCCTGACCAGGCAAATAATTGTAGTTTGGAGATCGCAAAAATCCAAATCCATCAGGCAAAATCTCCAGTATGCCCTCATCATAAACATTGCCGTTTTCACTGGCTTGTTTTTGCAGAATTTTAAAGATTAAATCCTGTTTTAATAAACTAGCAACATCTTCGATTTCCAATTTTTTTGCCTCAGCTTGAAGCTCAGATAAAGTCATTTTGGATAAACAAGTAATATCCATCCATCCTCCTAGATGAAAAATTTAAATTTATAATAAAATTTTTGATTTTCTTGATTTTATGTTTTTTAGATTTGAAAAATGATTTGATAAAAAGAATTTTGAAGAAATTTCATAAGCTTAAATTTGGAATAATAATTGTAGGCTATGATTTGCTTGAATTTAAGGGTAATAATATTATCGAATTTTCTTGTTGTCAAGCTTTTTTAAAATAATTTTACTTTTTCCTCGAAATTATTTATAATCAGCGAAATTTTTTTATTAAATTTAGTCGAGAAAGTTCAAATGCATGAAATTATTACAAATTTTGATAAAGCTTCGGAAACTTACGAAAAGTTTGGTAGCGTACAACAAGAAGCCGCTGAAATTACTTTCGAAATGCTCAAGAAATCTAATTTTTGCCCTCATTTTACGCTCGAACTCGGCTGCGGTCCCGGGAATTACACAAAAATGATCGCAAAAGGATTTCCAAATTCAAACATTTTGGCGATCGACGCGTCGGAAAAAATGATAAAGTTAGCTCAAAAAAACGCGAATTTTACAAACACAAAATATCTCGTCGGGAATGCTGAAAATGTCGACGAAATTGTAAAAGAGCAAAAATTTGACTTGATTACTTCAAACGCAACTTTTCAATGGATTCACGAAAAAAACATTTTATTTCAAAAACTAAAGCAAATCTTAAATCGGTCGGGAATAATGTTATTCTCAAGTTTCGGCCCAAAAACTTTTTGCGAGTTAGATTTTGCTTTAAACAAATTGGATTTTGCTATCGAAATTCCGTCACAAGGTTTTGCAGATGAGCTAATATACAAAAAACTAATTAATGAAATTTTTAAAAATTCGGGACTTGAAATAACAAAAAAATTTATCACTAAAAAATATGAAAATTTATTCGAACTTTTAAAAACAATTAAACAAACCGGAACTCAAGGACAAAAAAACAAACTAATCTGGACGAAAAATAAAATCCTCAAGTTGGAAGAATTTTATTTAAAATCTTTTGGAGAAATAATCGCAACCTACGAAATTATTTTTGTAAAATGTTCTATTTCTTAAATTTTTTCACTCGCAAAAATCGAGCTAATAATCGAAAAATGCGTTTTATTCGTTAAAAACAACACCACATCTCCAGCTTCCAAAACCGTATTTCCTTTTACTATTATATATTTATCATTTCTGCATACCAAAATAGCCAAACTATTTTTTGGAAAATTTATCTCGCTAATTGCTTTTCCTTGCATTTTGCTGTCGTATGGAACTATAAATTCAAATAAATCCGCATCGACTTGCTCACTCTCGCTAAATTTCAGAGAAACCGTTTTTTTACGTTTTAACGGAGCTTCGACTTTCAACAGTTTAGCAACAAATGGAATACTCGTGCCTTGAACTAAAAGCGAGATAATTACGACAAAAAATACTACGTTAAAAATAATATCTGCATTTTCAACACCGGCTAGCTTCGGAAATGTTGCCAAAACGATCGGCGCAGCTCCCCTCAATCCCACCCACGAAATCATTATTTTTTCACGAATCTTTATCTTGGAAAAGACGAGGCATAAAAAAACACTTATCGGTCTTGCCAAAACAACCAAAATCAAAGTAATAATTAGTCCGGGAAAGAAAACTTTGGTTAGTTGAGACGGAAAAACCAGTAAACCCAAAGCCAAAAACATAACGATTTGCATGAGCCACGCCAAAGAATCATGAAAACTGCTCAAATGTTCCTTGTAAAAAAAATTTTTACTCGATAAATAAATTCCCAAAACATAAACCGCAAGAAATCCATTTCCAGTCATAAGCGTCGTAGCACTATAAGTAAAAAGAACTGCAGCAAAAGTAAAAACAGAATATAACCCTTCATATTCAAGTCTAAGATTTTTTATAAAATGGAATAAAATTTTCCCGACCAAAAAACCTGAAACTATTCCTATTGAAATATTTTTCAGAAATAAAAGTATAAAATCCAAAATCGAAAAACTTGAAACTTTGGTTAGCTCGATAAAAAATATTGTCAAGAAAAAAGCCATTGGATCATTGCTTCCCGACTCAAATTCTAATAATGGCCGCAATACTCCCTTTAAACTGATTTTTTTTGATCGCAATATTGAAAAAACAGCGGCAGCGTCTGTCGACGAAACTATCGCTCCAAGAAGTAATCCGGTTTTTAGCGGAATTTTTAAAATTAGCGACGCGCTATAACCCAATATTAAAGCTGTAAATAAAACTCCGAATGTTGATAATAAAAAACTTTCTTTGAACACTTTTTTTATAGATTTATACTCGGTGTCCAATCCGCCGGCAAATAATATAAAACTAAGCGCTACAACTCCTAAAGATTTTGAAACCTCAGCATTGTCAAAATAAATCTTGCCTATCCCTTCCGAGCCTGCGAGCATCCCAATCCCAATATAGACCAGCAAAAAAGGAATGCTAAATTTATTAGACATTTTACTGCCAAAAATACTGGTGATTAAAAGCAGAGCTACTCCCAACAAAAAAATTTCTGTATTTTGCATAGTTTGACCCGTTAACATTTATTTTTATCTGGAGGATTTTAGCGTTATTCAGCATTAAAAAATTTACGAAAAAAACACTATCCCATTATTTCATGAAGGAAAATGGAAAAAATTTATAAGTTTTATTTTGTGTTTTACGATAGGAAAACGCAGCAAATCTTATGCGTTAAATCGTAGTTTTGGAGAGCTATAGCTCGTAAGTTGAGGATTCAAAAAAACTTACGCCATATAGGGTTCGAACCTATGACCTACTGATTAAGAGTCAGTTGCTCTACCAACTGAGCTAATGGCGCATACTGCGTACAGCAAACTGTACGTAACAATATTAAAACTATTGTGTGAGCTATCGATAAATATAAGTCTTATGCAATGGCGCGCCCGGTCCGATTCGAACGGACGACCTGCGGATTCGAAGTCCGACGCTCTATCCAGCTGAGCTACGGGCGCAATTTATTTTAAAACGAGAGAATATTAGAAATTTAGTTTTTTAGCAACAAAAAATTTATTTATTTTAAAATCCAGACTTATCAGTTTCAATATCATTTATAATTTTATTACTAGAATAAAAGCTCGAATCCATGGCAAATTCAGCCGGTTCCGTGCCTTTTATAAAAACTTCCATGTACGAATTTTCATTCATCTCAAATGCTCTCAAACCTGTTTTTTTATCGATAGGCACAAGAGTACAATTTTCAGGCATTACAAAATCTGAAATAGGTTTGTCTTTTAACGCTTCCTTCATAAAATCGAGCCATATAGACGCTGACAACTTCCCTCCAGTCTGGTTTCGACCCAAAGTTTTCTGATCATCATACCCCACCCACACGCTAGCAACAAGCTCCGGAGTATAAGCAATAAACCACGCATCTGAATAATCATTCGTCGTACCCGTTTTCCCAGCCGCCGGACGACCCAAAGCCTTAGCTCGCATTCCTGTTCCATTATTGATTACTCCACGCAAAAGATTGGTTACAACATAACTAGTTTCTTCGCTCAATACAGCTGTCTCCTCTGGCGAATGTTCTTCCAAAATATTCCCCTGATTATCACAAATTTTTATAATTGCATACGGCTCCGTCCTAATTCCATTATTTGCAAGAGTGGCGTAAGCGTTTGTAAGCTCAAGCGGCGTCACAACGAAAGTTCCAAGAGCCATTGACAAATACGGACTCACACTGCTTTTTATCCCGAGTTTTTGCGTGTATTCAACACCGACTTTCGAAGTCACTTGTTCTAGAAGCTTTATTACTGCAATGTTCACAGAATTTTCAAGAGCCTGACGCATAGTTATATTACCTAAATATTTGTGAGAGTAATTCCCGGGCATCCAAATTTGCAAAGGATCGTACGGAGTTCTTTGTTTTTTTCGTTTTGCTTTGTCTTTGTATTCCGGCATATCCTCGAGTTTACGCAATTTATCTTTTATTTCTTGAGGAAGATCCGAGAGATCATGATTTTTCCCGACTAATTGCCAATCAATTCCGTTGTTGTAGTAAACTACTGGTGAATCGTCCAGAATTGTGTTTGGCGGAATTTTTTGATCTATTGCAGCAGTGAAAATTATTGTCTTAAAACTTGATCCGGGTTGCCGTTTTGCCTGCGTAGCACGGTTAAATTGGCTTTGCTTGAAATTTCTACCGCCAACCAAAGCTCGAATTTGCCCGGTTTTTGGATCAAGAGCAATGACAGAGCCTTGAACGTTTTTGTAAGCTTCCGTACTAGCATAAATCTTCAAATCGTCATCTGGATAAGTAATTTTTTTTGTTTCTAAAAACTTTTGGATTTTCGAAAGTTTTTCTGCATCGAACTTAGCAAGATTATCTTCAAATGCGTTAACAGCTGCTATTTGCATGTCAAGGTCCAGAGTCGTGTAAATTCGCAATCCGCCTTTATACAAAACGTCTCCATAGTAAGGCTCAAGTTTCTGGCGGATATATTCAACAAAATACGAAGCATATCTCTGCCGACTAAATTTTTCCAAAACATTTGTAGGCTTCTCCAAAGCGTTTTCATAATCGCCTTTCGTTATAAATCCATCTTTAAGTAACCTTTTTATGACGGTGTTACGTCTAGCTATAGCTGCTTCTGGATTTTTGTATGGAGAGTAGTATTCCGGAGCTTTTGGTAAACCTGCCAAAAGAGCACATTCTTCCAAGTTTAAATCCGTCGGAGATTTTCCAAAATAAAGTTCAGATGCGAGTTGAATTCCATAAACTCCGTGTCCAAAATAAATATGATTAAGATAAATTTCCAAGATCTCATTTTTTGAATAACGTTGCTCGAACTTTACAGCCAAAATCACTTCTTTAATTTTTCTCGAAATCTTTTTTTCGCTGGTTAAAAATAAAGTTTTTGAGACTTGTTGAGTAATTGTGCTTCCGCCTTGTACAAACTTGCCGTGCGCAAAGTCTTTGATTAATGCACGTAAAATCCCCATTGGCGAAATACCCCAATGTCCATAAAAATCAGAATCTTCCGTCGCTATGATAGCATTTATTAGGTTTGGTGGGAGGTCTTTGAGATGTACAAATGCACGACGTTCGATAAAAAATTCGTCGACCAATTTACCGTTTATATCAAAAATTTTTGTAGAAAGCTTTGGCTTATACTCCTCTAATTCCTCGATAGAAGGCAAATCTTGCATGCAAGTTTGTAAAAAATTGTAGGTTAAAACACCACAAATTATTATAACGATTCCTGCTAGTGTTAAAATTAATTTAAATAAATTTTTCTTCAAAAAGTCGGTCATAAAATTCCTAATTTGATTAAAACTCTCTCATTCTCGCGAGATTTTTTGCTTATTTTTTCGTTTTTTTTATTTTCTTCTTCATTTTTTTCTAAAAATTACGATGTAATTTTTTCGTTCCTTCCTAAAGTTTTTTTTGTCTACTTTTAGGAGCCTACAGACGATAAATTTTAAAAACCTTGTTTGAATTTTCTCTTTCTCGTGAGATTTTTTAGTTCTTTTTATGGTTTTTTTTCTTCTATTTTAAATGTCTGCATATCGAAGAGAAGATGGAAAAATTGAGAAAATCGTTTGAAATTTCTAACTGTTTGAGCCCTCACTTGTGAGCGGCGAGTTTTAGAAATTTAGATTTTTGAAAATTTTTTCCCTATCTCTGAAGTACAGCAGCCTAGCCTTTTTTGTTTATTTTTTGGGCAATGCCAAAAAAGAAAATAAAAATTTGACCAAACTTTCGTTTTTCGAAATCCGCAGGCTTTGCCGAAAAAATAAATTTTTAGCTTTATTTTTCTAAAACTTTTGTAAATTTTTATCTCGCTGTCAAAAAAGAAAATAAAGATTTGACCAAACTTTTGTTTTTTGAAATCCGCAGGCTTTGCCGAAAAATGGATTTTTTAGCTTTATTTTTCTAAAATTTTTGTAAATTTTTATTTCGTTGCAAAAAAAATAGAAATTTGATCAAACTTTTGTTTTTCGAAATCCGCAGGCTTTGCCGGAAAATGAAAATTTTTAACTTTATTTTTTTCTCAGGATAACTTAAAGAAAAAAACAAAACCCATCGTTTTTTGCTCAAAAATTCGTTTTTTCATCTCAAGTCCACACGTTTTTGGGCTAGAAATATTGCATGCGGTATTCTTTTTTTTCGAAAAACCAACTCCAAAGCCGTAGGTTTTTTGAGTTTTTCCTAGGCTTTTCCTCGCAAAACTCGCTACGTTCCACTTCGCTCATACAGTTGCGAGCAAGGTTTTCTTATTTAACCCCCCCCCCCCCCGCCGTTCCTTCCTAAAGTTCAATCGTTTGCAAATTTTTACTTTTCTTAAGCCTCAGCTACGCACTATTCCAAGCTTCGCAAATATTTTTCAAGCAAATCAAAGGCTTCTTCTGTATTCGAAATCTCACCTACTGCCTGATTTTCCTCGACTAAATCCAATAATTTCCCAATCAATGGCGACGGATGCAACTCAAATTTTTGCATAACATCATTACCATTTATTAATAGTTTTGGTTTTTTATTTTCGAGTGATTTGAAATGCCAAGCCAATATTTTTTCGACTTGAAATTTGCAAATTTTAAAATCGCTGTACTCAAAATCCTCGAAAGTTATACCGCCTTTGTACGTCTTGAGCCTAGCTCCACGGATCGATGCGAGCCAGTCCGCCAAAGTAAAAAACAAAAGTCCGACTGCTTCATCCTCAGTTTTCTTAAAAAATCGAAAATAGGCGCGATCAGTAATCTCTTTTTCCCTCGCCAAATTCCCAAAATACATGTGAAATTTCGCAAAATTTTTTGTTTTATCCGTTTCTTTATTGCCGAATTTCAAATCTTTTAACATTTTATTTGTGTGCCGGCTCGAAATCTCATCGTGATTTATGAAATGAATTTTCTCGCCTTCAATCTTTAAAGTTTCAGGTTTTCCCACATCGTGAAAAAGACACGCGATTTTCAAAAGTCCAACATTATTTTCTTGCTCCAAATAATCTCGAAAAAAACTTGCAATTTTCGAATCGAACAATTTTTCTAAATTCTTGAGTATAAATTCGAAGCAAAACAAAACCTCGAGCGAGTGCCCCCACAAACCTTTTTTATGATAATAATTTTCTTGTTCTCGTTTCATTAAATTTGCTTGAGGGAAAATCTGCGAAAACAACTCAGTTTCATCCATCGCAAGTACAAACTCGAAAATATCGTCATAAGAAAAAAATTTCACGAGTTCTTCGCGAATTCTCTCTCCGGCAGAATTTTTGATCAAACCTGTTTTTTTTTCAATCAAAACCAACGTAGATTTGTCGATATGAAATTTATATTTTGCGGCAATACGAAACGCTCGCAAAAGACGCAGCGGATCATCGTCAAAAATATTTACTGAAATCGCTCGAATCGTTTGGTTTTTCAAATCAGAAAACGCGTTCAATTTATCGATAATTTTTTGTTCAAAACCTTCAAAAATCGAATTTTGTTCATCTGTTAATTCTATCGCAAAACTGTTGATCGTAAAATCTCGAGTCTTCAAATCTTCCTCTAAAGTTTTACCTTTTGCTTGCGTAAAATCTAAACTAACTATTTTTTCTTCGACTTCAAAATTTTTCACAACTCGATAACTTTTTTGCTGATCGTCCAGAACTACAAAACTTGCTTTCAAAATAGCCGCTATTTCCTTCGCAAAAACCTGTGAATTTCCAAAAACTATAAAATCCAAATCAAAAGTTTTATTATCAAGCAAAAGATCTCGTATAAATCCGCCAACTAAAAAAACTTTAACATCTAACTTTTTTGCTAGTTTAATTGTTTTTTCAAGAAGAAAATCAATCGTTTCTTTAAATTTAGCCTCGTTCATTTTTATATTTTCCGCAAAATTATTTTTTTAAAACCAAAGCATAAAATCCTAGCAGCAGCAAAATCAAACCACAAATTCGTAAAATTAAAATAAATTTTTTCTTGTCATTTTTTTGTTTATTGAACAAATATTTTTTTTCATAGATTCCGGTTTTAAAGAATTTAAGCCAAAGCTCTTTACAATAAATGTAATCATTTATTTCTTTTAAAAACAAAACTTTTTTGTTTATATGTTTTTGGGTTTGTTTCATCATATTTCTCATGAATTGGAATATAAGCTGTAAGATAATTTTCTAAAACATTTCGTATTTTCAAGCCCGTGTCATTGATATCAAAAGCTTCTAGAGGCAAATTACGCTCGAGTTTACTAAACAAAGTCCTCTCAATTGTGCTCACGCTATAAATTTTATTTTCATCGAAAATTTCGTTATTTTTATCCATTTTTACATTAACAATTTTTGCGTAAACCGGCAAACTTTTAACAAACGAATACGTCATTCCTGAAGTATTAATGTAATCACCCAAACCTCTGTAAAGACCTAACTCAAGAAATTTTTTTAAAGCTTTCCCTTTAATTTTGAAATTCAAAATTCTGTAGTCGTGTGGAAAAATCTCAACAAGATCCGAGTAAAAAATTTCGCCTTTATTGAATTCGCTCATAATGTCTTCATTTTTAATTATCGAGATTTCAGCATTTGAATGAATACGAATCGCATCTGTAATAAAATCCCCCAAATTTGAATCTGCTTCAAATTTCTTTTTCAATTTAAAATTTGTTCGACCAATAACTTTTCTATATTTTTGTTTCTCATCATTTAATTTTTTAAAAATCTCATCATCTTTCACAATTTCTTCGTCTATCTTCTTCTCAAAAATTTCGGTGCTAAAACTAATTATATTTTTACTTTTTTTTCTAACGACCAAAGTAATTTTATTTAGAAATTTTCCGTCGTTCAACGAACTACAAATGATTGTTTTATGTTTTCTCGAATCTGTCAAAGTAACGTGATTTTTTGTAATGATATCAAATTTTTCAGTAGGAAAAATTATCAAATCTATTTCAGGAAGTTCTTTTGCAATTACCATATTATCAAGATGATACAAATTATTTTTAATAAAATTTCTGCCTTGAAAAAAATCATACCTCGATAAAAGAATTATAATATCCACCTTTTCTTCTTTTTTCAAAATCCTTATATATTTACGCAGAGTCTGAAAAATCAAATTAAATTCAAAAAATTGCGCCTTACTTATAGGCTGCAAATCCAGACTGTCTTTATCAGTAAAGCCGATCACACCGACTCTAATTCCTTTGATTTCACGAACGATGTATGGCAAAAAAAGATTCGTTTTGCCGACTGCTTTTAAATTTGCGCTAACAAAAGGCAAATTAGAGTTTTTCTTTAAATTTTCAAGCTCCTCAATTCCTAACGACAATTCTCCAAATCCAATATTCAACGCATCGTAATTTAATTTTTCGACAAATCTCGCAAATTCTAAAATATTAGATTCATTTTTAAAACGTTTGTAAAAATTATTCCCGAGATCGAATAATAAATAATTTTTTTCTGGAGGAAGGAGGTAAGGCAAGGAAATCAACCCGGAAATTTGGTCGCCCTCGAGATCAAACATATTACCTTTCGCATCTGAAGTAAAAAAAATAGGAATATCTACTGCTTTTATATCGAGATATACATAGTACCCTACAAATAATGCAAGTAAAATTATTATTCCATAAAATTTTTTATAAATTTGCAAGTAAGATTTTTGAGGATTACATTTCATTTTGTTCTCTTTTAAGACTGTGAATTTATACAAAATCTATACCATTTAGATCTAATTAAAAGCTAATTCATATTTCGCCTTATTTTATGAAAACTCCCAAAATAAAAAAGGGAAGCTGCAAACTTCCCTTTTACATTCGATCTAAAAATAAGAACTAAGCTTTTCCGCTACAGCCCAAAACGTTCTTAAGTTTATGCAGCACGAGCTTTTTGATTTCGTCTCTAGCTGGTCCCAAATATTTTCTTGGATCAAATTCTGATGGATCTTCGCAAAAAACTTTACGGATCGATCCAGTCATTGCAAGACGCAAATCCGTGTCAATATTTATTTTACAAACTGCCATTGAAGCAGCTTTCCTAAGCATATCTTCCGGTACGCCTTTTGCGCCCGGGATTTTTCCACCGTATTTATTGCAGTATTCGACCAAATATTCAGGCACTGACGAAGCTCCATGTAAAACAATAGGAAATTCCGGCAATAAATTCGCTATTTTTTGCAATCTTTCAAAATCGAGTTTTGGTTCAGACTTGAATTTGTAAGCTCCGTGACTCGTACCTATCGCGATTGCCAAAGAATCGCAACCCGTTTTCTCGACAAACTCTTTTGCTTGATTCGGATCTGTAAAAATCGCATCTTTTTCACTGACATTAACATCATCTTCAACGCCGGCTAATTTTCCAAGCTCGGCTTCAACTGTCACACCTCTCGGATGTGCATAATCTACAACTTTTTTCGTCAAAGCAATATTTTCCTCAAACGAATATTTGGATCCATCTATCATCACGGAACTAAATCCTCCGTCGATACAAGATTTGCAAAGCTCAAAACTGTCGCCATGATCCAGATGCAAAACGATTGGAATACTCGAAGTCTCAACCGCTGCTTCAACCAACTTTATCAAATACTCGTGACGAGCATATTTTCGCGCTCCTGACGAAACCTGTAAAATAAGCGGCGCTTTTTCTTCGGAAGCTGCTTCGACGATAGCTTGCAAAATTTCCATATTGTTAACATTGAAAGCTCCGACTGCATATCCTCCGTGATAAGCTTTTTTGAACATCTCTTTACTCGAAACTAAAGCCATTTTTCCTCCTAAATTTTATTTTTATTTTAAATTTGTTCCATATTTACAGCTTCTGTTTCCGACGGTTCTGAAATTTTTTGTGAGATTTTAGTTTTACATTTTGCCGGTACCAGATTATAAACTTTCCCGTCAACTTTTAAAATGCAAGGCATAATTTTTGAATTATTTAAATTCGTCAAATTTATTAATTTTGGCGCCAAATTTGCTAAGAAATATTGAACCGCGCCCAAAAATAGAATGCCTAAAAACAAAAACAAAAGACTTCCTAAAATTTTATCTATCACCGAAGGCATAACTTTCAAAATCGCATTAGTAAGCAATTTTGTAAGTAAAAGCACAACTATTGCTGACAAAATAAACAAAACCAAAAAGGCCAAAAAATATGTAAACTTACTTGGTTGTAAAATCTTTATCGAATAAACATAATACTTATTTGCTATTATTCCGCCCACCAAAATCGAAAAAAGCAAAAAAAAGGCTTTTAAAAAACCAAAATATACGCCAAATCCCAAAAAAATTAAAAGAATCGCAACCAAAACAATATCGATTGTTAACATTTTTCCACCTCAAATTTATTTATTACTAAACCTGTCAAAAGCTTGGGATAAAAATACGTCGATTTCTGAGGCATAACCTCGCCTTGCAAAGAAACGTCTCGTATTTGTTCAATTCTCGTCGGATTCATAATAAAAGCCGCTGTAAATTCTTTATTATCGACGCTATCGATTGTCTCGCTAAAATCTTTTATGTATTTCAAATATTTCTGCTCGGCAATATCTTCTTTTGAAAAATTCAAAATCCTCTCAAAAACTAAACTTTCCAAAACAGCCACGTCTAATTCCCTGTAATATTTTGAGCCTTGCGTTAAATTTTGCAAATTTTCTTTATTTTTCAGCCTTAAAACGAAACAGTTTTCTCCGTTATAAAAACCAAACGAAATATTTTGATTTTCATATTCTTTTTCTAAATCGGATTTTACGCTATTTTTCGACGAATGCAAAATTTCAAAATAATTTTCCAAATCTTTCGTAAATTTCGCGAAATCTATTTTACAATTCACAACTCTATGCGTCGGAAAAATCGCCAAACCTTTATCTGACATATCACATAAAAACGCCAAAACGTGATCGAAATTTCCTTTTTTGCCTTGTGATTGCATTTCTTTATTGTAATTCATCGCAGTTTCATAACGATGATGTCCGTCGGCAATAAAAATTTTTTTATCTTTTAAACCTGTCACAATTTTGTTTATTTTATCCTCGCCTTTTATAATCCAAACACGATTTCTTTCGTTTGAGTCATCGATAAAATCTACTGCCGGCTTATCCAAAATCGTTTCATCCAACACTTCTTTTACTGATCCGTCATCGTTATAAAGCCCGAAAATCGGACTGAAATTTGTTCTACACGCTCTCGTCAAATTCAAACGATCAGCTTTAGGCTTTGACAGTGTTCTCTCATGCGGATAAATCGTTCCGCCAAAAAGAGGTTCCTGTTTTAGAATACACAAAAATCCGGTTCTTGAGTATTTTTTACCGTACACTTCAAAATCTTGTTTGTAGACGTAAATTGCGTTTTTATCTTCTTGAATCAGATTTTTTTCGTTCTGCCAAGCCTCATAAAAATCGTTTGCTCTCGAATATTTGTTATTTTTTTCGTCATCGCTTGGAAGTTCTTTCCCAAGGATTAAACGAATAATATTTTTCTCGTGCCTAGAATACAAAGCTTCCTGCTGCTCTTTCGAAATTACGTCGTACGGCGGAGCTACGACTTTTTTTATATCGAGCTTCTCCAAATTATATCTGACTGCTTTGAAAGGCTTTATTTCTGCCATTTATTTTACTCCTAATTTTGCAAATTGATAAATTTATTTAATTTTGATTTGAAATCGTGACAAATCGCAACTGCTAAAGCATCAGCCGTATCATCCGGTTTTGGAATTTCTTTAAGCTTCAAAAGTTTCGTAACCATCACCTGAACCTGAGGTTTTTCGGCATTTCCGTAGCCAGTCACGGCTTGCTTTATTTCTCTCGGCTTATACTCGAATAAATTAACATTATTCTGTTTCAAAGCCAGCAAAATCACGCCTCGAGCTTGTCCAACAGAAATTCCTGTCGTGATATTTTTCACAAAAAAAAGTTCCTCTACAGCCGCTACTTCAGGTTTATAAAGAGTAATCAGCTCGCTTAACTTATCGTAAATAATCGTCAATTTTTCGCTCAAAGTCGCGCCTTTTTTTATGATAATACTGTCATAACTTAACGCTTGCAAGTCTCGATTTTGCGTTTTCTCGATGATTCCCCAACCGATGATATTTGTACCCGGGTCAATTCCCAAAATCCTCATGTTACTCGTCTTCTGCCAATTTTTCCATGATCGAATCGTCAATGTCAAAGTTAGCAAAAACGTTTTGTACGTCGTCGTGAGAATCAAGCTTTTCCATTAGCTTTAACATTTGCTCAGCTGGCTTATCCTCAAGTTTTATTCGAGTTTGCGGAATTTTCGTAAGTGACGAAGACTCGATTTTCAAACCTTTGTTTTTTAATTCAGCAGTAATTTTTTCAAGGTCTTTTGGCTCAGTAATAATCATAAAAAAATCATCTTCACTCTTAAAATCCAGTGCGCCGGCTTCGAGAGCGAGTTCAATGATTTCGTCTTCTTTGCTAACGTCTTTTTCTATTTCTATCACACCTCGAGAATCAAACATCCATCCAACGCAACCTGTTTCTCCCAAGTTTCCACCGTAAAGCGAAAATATTTTTCGAATTTCAGCTGCTGCGCGATTTTTATTATCCGTCGTGACTTCGACTATAATTGCAACTCCGCCGGGTCCATATCCTTCGTAAACTAATTCCTCATACGCAACTCCGGGCAATTCTCCAGTTCCTCGCTGGACAGCTTTTTTGACGTTGTCAGCCGGCATATTGGCTTCTTTAGCAGCCTCGATTGCAGTTCGTAGTCTCGCGTTAATATTCGGGTCTCCGCCGCCAAGCTTTGCCGCAACTGTAATTTCTTTCACAAGTTTTGTGAACAAATTTCCACGTTTTGCATCGGTAGCAGCTTTTTTATGTTTTATACTCGCCCATTTATTATGTCCTGACATTTTTTCCAACCTCCAAATTTTTAAGTGTTTATTTTAAAAAATCTGCCCAATCGTGAAATAAAATTGCGCCGGATCTCGGCCTTCTTCTTTATTTAAACCGTAGCCCCAGTCAAGTCTGATTGGGAATGCCGGAGTTGTAAATCTAATCCCAACGCCCACTCCGGATCTCATCATATTAGGTCCTCGTCCTATACGTAAATCGACATCTCCTCCATTCGCCCATGAACCGCCTACGTCATAAAATATCGCGCCTTCCAAAACCACTTGTTTTTTATCCATCACGATAGGAAACTTGTACTCGACATTATAAACGATCTTATACAAACCTCCGTCTTGAGGCCCGATATCGCCTCGATAATCGTATCCACGAACACTCTCAGATCCCCCGATATAAAATCTCTCATAAATAGGTACTTCTTTAGAAGGAGTAAAACTATCAACTTTTCCGGCATCAAGATTGAATGCCAAAACGAAATTCCAGAACACATTATAAAACCTGCTGTGATTGAATAAACCTTTAACGAAATTATTATTACCACCAAGAGCGCCTCCAGCGTATTTTACCGACAATCTCGTGTAAGTCCCTCGTCTCGTAAAAAAAACATTATCTCGAGTATCTCGTGAAAATGTCGTCGTAATACTACTGGTATCCTGCTCGCCTTTCTTTTGTTCTTCGACGAGCGGCATATGATTCACAGAGGTATCGTCGTCTACGTCATAAATTTTCACTCTATCAAAGCCGTAAGAAACATTAACCAAATAATCATCAAAAAAACGCCGACCAAATTTTATAGCAGCTCCTTGATGTTTTTCCGTATAAACATCAGTTTTGCGAATGCCATTATCATCCGTATAAACATAATCTCGACTCCTTGTCATATCAAAAAGATCTGTTCCAAACGAAATAAAACTTCCAAACAAATAGGGTTCAAAAAAACTAACTTGGTAATTTTGTTTTCTCTTACCAAATTCCCACATAAAACTCAGCTTTTGTCCTCGACCAAAAAGATTTGCTTTTGAAATCTGCAAATTACCAATTACTCCATCCTCCGAGCTATATCCGGCTCCAATCGTAGCCATTCCGGTAGGTTTTTCCTCGACCTTAAAAATCAAATCTACAGTATTGTTATTGACTTGATCTACGTCCAAGTTTATATCTCTGAAAAAGCCTAAATTAAAAATTCGCTCCTGGCTTCGACGAGTTTTGGTCACGTTAAAAGGCTCATGCTCTTTTATAACGATTTCACGCCGAATTACATGATCTTTCGTGACATTATTCCCGTCAATATAAATTTTATCTATATAGACAATTCCATTTTCTACGATAGAAAAATTCACATTGACAAACTTATCTTTATAAATAATTTCCGGTTTTATTTCAGCTCTAACGTATCCTCGTTCAGCGTAGATATTGTGAAGGGCTGCAATACTTTCTTCGTATAAACTTTGCCTAAAAAGCTCGTTTGATTTTAAAGTCAATTTTGCAAAAAGCTCTTCTCGAGAAAATTCTTTATTACCTAAAATATTTATCTCACCAACCGAGTATTTCTGGCCTTCTTTTATTTCTAGTTCTACAATAATTTTGCTGCGTTCTTCGTTAAAAATACGATTTTTTTCAGTAACTTCAGCATCCAAATATCCTTTGTCTCGATACAACATTACAATATTTTTTAAGCCTTTTTTATAAGCATCTTCCTTAAAAACCTTCTTTTTCTTCATTCCAAGTGCTGCAATTATTTTTTTTGTTTTTATCTCAGCATTCCCGGAAATCACAAAAGAATCAAGTTTTGTCAAAACGCCTTCGCTAATGAAAAATGATATTTCGACGCTGTTTTCTTTATCGTCAAAATAATAAGAAGCTTCTAGCGCAACATCGGTATAGCCTTGCTCCTTATAAAAATTCAAAATATCTTGTTTTGCCAAATTCAACGAAAACTCGTCATAATACCCCTTTATTTTTAATTGAATTTTATCTTTTATTTTACTTTTTTTTATATTCTGATTACCTTCAATCAAAATCTTTTTTATCATCGGTTTTTCGACTACGCGATAAATCACGGCGATTCCACCGCTTATGATTTTTGTCTCAGATGTCACATCGTCAAAATATCCGGTTTCCAAAATCGCCTTAATGTCCTCGCCAATTTGTTCTTTTTTGATTTTGTCTTTTTTCTTTAGCTTGATCTTATCTCGAACAACAGATTCGTTAAAATTTTTCGTTCCTTCAACTCGAATATCTCTAACCAAATCCGTCGCAAAAACTATTTTATTAAAAATAAAAAATACTATAAAAAATAAAAAAAATCTTTTTAAAATTAATCTAAAATTCACAAAAAAATACCTCACTATTTTCGGACTTTGCCTGCAATTTTATAAGGCAAGCTCCAGAGATCAATGAAACCTTTTGCCAGTTTCTGGTCGAATTTATCGTCCTCGGAATAAGTAGCCAAATCGTTTTGATAAAGTGAATATTTTGATTTTCGTCCAACTACAATAGCATTTCCCTTGTAAAGTTTAATACGAATCGTGCCGTCGACATATTTTTGCGTTACGTCGTTAAAAGCCTGGATAGATTCTCTCAAGCTCGAGAACCAAAGCCCGAAATAAATTAACTCGGAAAATTTGTTTGCAAGCAAGTCTTTGTAATGCAGCATCTCTCTATCTAAAACCAAGCTCTCCAAATCTCTGTGCGCTTTTATCAAAATAGTTCCGGCAGGCGTCTCATAAACTTCTCGAGATTTTATTCCAACGAGCCTATTTTCGATCATATCAACTCGACCTACTCCGTGTCTCCCTCCTATCTTATTCAGCTCTATAATCAAATCGACCAAATCAAATTCTTTATTGTTAATTTTTTTTGGCATGCCTTTCTCAAACGCAAGCTCAAGATATTCCGGTTCGTCTGGCGTATTTTGTAGTTCTGCCACTGTGATGTAAGTATTTGCCGGCGGCTCCGTCCACGGATCTTCGAGTGGACCGCATTCGATGCTTATTCCCCATAAACTTTTGTCAATTGAATAAACCTTTTTTTTGTCAACGTCAATCGGAATATTGTGTTTTTGCGCATACTCGATTTCAGACTCTCTCGACGTCAAATCCCATTCTCTGACTGGCGCAAGAGTTGTCAAATGCGGGGCCAAAGCATTTATTGTCGTCTCAAAACGGACTTGGTCATTGCCTTTTCCGGTACAGCCGTGAGCAATCGCGTCAGCTCCTTCTTTTATCGCAAAATCGACGAGCCTACTCGCAATCAGCGGTCTAGTCAAGGCCGTTGCTAGATCGTATTGATTTTCGTACAGAGCATGCATTTGCATTGCCGGCAAAATGTAGTCTTTCGCGTAATCAGCCTTCAAATCCTCTATAATAAGTTTGCTCGCTCCTGCAGCTTTTGCGCGCGCGTCCAAATCCTTCATTCCCTCGCCTTGTCCCATGTCTCCTGAATAACAAACGACTTCGCAGCCGTATTTATCGATCAGCCAACGCACTATTACCGATGTATCAAGTCCGCCGGAATACGCCAAAACTACTTTTTTGATCTTTTGATTTTCCATTTTTGACTCCAAGTTTTAGGATAATATTTCTTTTGTACTAAAAGTATTTATTTGATCAAGCAATTTTTTAACATATTGTTCATTTTTATATGTGACTTTTAAAAACTTTTCATAAACCCCGGAACTTAAAATTTTACTAAAAACAACTTTTTTATCATTAATTCTTTCAAGACAAATATCATATAATCTCAATATTGCTTTCAAAATCAAATATTGCTTTTCAAGCGACGTATAGGTGTCATCGTCTTCAAAAGCATTTTGATGCAAAAAATCTTCTCGAATTGACCGCGCTGTCTCGAGTGTGAGTCTGTCTTTATCTGACAGTGATTCGTAGCCGATCAATCTTACGATTTCTTCGAGCGAAGCTTCCTCTTGCAAAATTTTCATTGCCTTATTCCGATTATCGATGAAATCCAACAAATTAGTTTTATTGAGAAACTCTCGAATATTTTCGATATAAAGCGAATAACTTCTCAGCCAATTTATCGCCGGGAAATGCCTACGAAAAGCTAGCTTTGATTCAAGGCTCCAAAAAACCTTAACAACACGTAAAGTCGCCTGAACAACCGGCTCGGATAAATCGCCTCCTGCAGGAGAAACTGCTCCAATAACAGTAAGGGTTCCTTCACGAGGACGCTCTACGTTCGAGGAACACTGAATCCTACCGGCTCTCTCGTAAAACTCTGCTATTCTCGTTGATAAATACGCAGGGTATCCTTCTTCGCCTGGCATTTCCTCAAGTCTACCTGACATTTCTCGCAAAGCTTCTGCCCACCTCGACGTAGAATCCGCCATCAAAGCAACATTGTATCCCATATCTCGAAAATATTCCGCAATCGTAATTCCAGTATAGACTGACGCTTCTCGAGCAGAAACAGGCATATTGCTAGTGTTTGCTATCAAAACTGTTCGTTTTATCAAGGGCTCTCCAGATTTTGGATCCTTTAGATCCGGAAATTCATTCAAAACATCCGTCATCTCGTTTCCTCTTTCGCCACATCCAATATAGACGACAACGTCGACTTCCGCCCATTTAGCGAGCTGATGTTGAACTACAGTTTTTCCGCTGCCAAAAGGACCGGGAATACACGCGGTTCCTCCTTTTGCAAGAGGGAAAAACGAATCGATTACTCTTTGACCCGTTACAAACAGCTCATTTGGAGTCAATTTTTTTTTATATTTCCTCGAGATTCTAACAGGCCACTTCTGAAGCATCACAATATTTTTCAAAGTTTTTGTCTCTTCATCTTCAACAATCGCTATCGTTTCTTCAACGGTAAAATTTCCGGAATCGATGGATTTTATGACCCCTTTTATACCAAACGGAATCATGATTTTATGTTTTACAATTGTTGTTTCATCGACAAAACCAATAATATCGCCAAAATCAACACGATCGCCAACTTTCAAAATTGGATTAAAAAACCATTTTTTCTGACGACTTATTGCGGGTATTTCAAATCCTCTAGCAATAAAATTTCCGGTTTTCTCATAAAATACTTCCAAAGGACGCTCTATTCCGTCATAAATCGAAGAAATCAATCCTGGCGCGAGCTCCACGCTCAAAGCATCTCCGGTCGGTTCGACAGGTTCGCCTGGTTTTAAACCGTTTGTATCCTCATAAACCTGTATAGAGGCAAACTCTCCGTTTAATTCGACAACCTCACCAATTAACTTGAGATTCCCAACTTTTACGACCTCGTACATTTTGACGTTTTCGAGTCCTTGAGCGATCACGAGAGGTCCAGAAATTTTTTGAATTACGCCTATTTTTTGGCTCATAATAATCTCCCAAATATCTTATGTCGTCATGTTTTGAAAATTAAAAATTTTTATAGAGAATCTGAGCAATCTCGAAACATAAAAAATTTTTAAGCATTTTCATTTTCACGTTCACTAGACTGTTTTGTTTGAGTAAAACATAATTTGCATGACGGCTGTACTAAATTTCTGTGGATCAGCTATTATCATCTGTCAAGAAAGAACGTCGACACCCATAGCTTTTTCAACAACAGATTTCAGCCTTTTAAAATAAATTTGCTCATCTTTTTCTTGGTTTCTATCGAGCGAAGGCAAAATTATGATATTTAAATCTTGCTTTTTATATAGCTCATCTAATTTGCTCTTTATTAACTTTGCTGCAAATTCCGATATAAAAACAAAATCGCATTTTTCTTCTAAAACTTTTGTGATAGAATCCAAGACTTGGATCTCAGACGAAACCTCAAAAAGTTTAATCCCGAACGAATTAAATCCTCTCCAAATCTCTTTTTCACCTATTAAAGCAATCATTTTTCGCCTCGATTTACGCAAAATAACTTTTGCTGATTTTTTGTTCCAACGGCAAAATATCTCTCGATATGATCGATTTCAAACACAAAATTCTGTTGATATTTTTTATCTCACAAAGCCGTCTATAAAAATAACTTATAATCGGCTCAACGGATTCCGAGTAAAATACCGCGTTTTGACAAAAATTCAGCAAAAAATTTTCTTCTTCGATTTCCCAACGACTGGCGTTCGTCTCAAGCAGAAAAGCATTTTTTACGATTTCGCCATAACCATATTTTCCCAAAATAACGAAAATTTCCTCTAAACTCAAATTCGTCATTTTTTTTAAAATTTCAATATCAATATTTCCGTTTTCAAAAAATTTAAAGTTTTTAGATATAAGAGTTTTCAAGTTATAAAAATCAACTTGTATTTTCCAAAAATTTTCCAAAAATTCGTTTTTTAACTGTTTCGCCGTTTTTATCCTAAAACCAAACAGATACTCATCAAGCAAAATATCAAATTCTGCAGGCAAAATTGTATTTTTTTCATCTCGCAAAATCTGAACAATTTGATAAAAAAAATCCTCGTCGAACGAAATATATTTATTCGAATTTTGCAAATAATCTTTAAGTTCAGCAATATCAAAAAAACCGGAATTAGAAAAATTTTCATCAAAATTAATTCCAAAAAATTTTTGTTTATAAAAAAGTTTGAGGTTATAAAAATCGAACTCATACAAAAACGATTTTTTTAAATCCAATTCTAAAAAATAATCTGCAATTTCTCGATATAAATCCAAAGTGTTTTTCGAATAATAAAGCGAAATATTTTCGGTCAAATCCGAATCAACAATATCTTTATATCCAACATCCACTCGAACGAGCTCAGCCCATAAATCTCTGAGAGAAATAATCCCAACGATTCGATCCCAATCAAGCCTCTTTAGAAGCCTGTCTTCTTTTGCTCTGATCACGCCGATCTGATAATCATATTTTTGCATTAATCTCAGCCCTCTCGCGGAAACAAAATTTGGTTTAACGCGAGCTCGTTTTCTTCTCTCAAAGCAAGCATAAAAACGTCGAGACTTTCGTCTATAATTACGGTATTTTCGTAATATTTCAAGCCAAACTCCAGTTCAGTTTCAAAACTCAACTTCACAGTTTTTAAACTTAATTTCCCAAGTGAATCAAAAATATTTTTTTTAAAAATATCGTCTATTTTATCAGCAAAACTTCCAATTCCCACGACTAATTCGCCGGATTTATTCAAAAAATCGATCTCGTTAATTTTTTTCAGAACCCACGCTTCATATTTCCTTATATCCCAAGACTTCAAAACACATCTAAAAGACTCGTAAACAGTATCTAGAAGCCTGGATTTTATCTCAAGAATAGCTTTTTTTTTGTAAATCTCAAGGTCAATTTTGGATTTATTTTGTAAAAATTGTAAATTTTCTTCGACTCGCGCTTCAACGGTTTTCGAATAATTTGCAATTTCTGTGTCGAAAACTTTTTGTAAATGCTCTATTTCAAAATTCGCATCAGCAATAATTTTGCTGATTATTTCCTTATCTTTTTCGTCAACTTTTTGTAGTAATTTTTCTAAACTCACGTGTGTATTCCGCCAACTATAATTTTATACTGTTCAATAAAAAATAACTGATAACAAGTCCAAGAACTGCGTACGTCTCAACGAGAGCGGCAAAAACTAAAGCTTTCATACTTGCTTCTGGTTGCTTTGCTGCGACTGCAACTCCGGCAGCACAAACTTTTCCCTGGAATATACCGGATGAAAGGCCGCTGATTCCGACCGGAAGTGCAGAAACCAAAATTTGCAAACCCTGGATATTCGAAACAACAGCAGGAGCTCCGGATAGCAATTGAAGTTTCAGAATTATCAAAAACGCAACTAAAAATCCATATATTCCCTGCGTACCAGGAAGAGCTATCAAAAGAAGAAGTGTCCCGAATTTCTCAGGTTTCTCGCTGAGAACACCGTTAGCGGCAGCTCCTGATATTCCTAGACCAATGCTAGATCCATATCCTCCCAAAAACGTCGACACTGCTGCTCCAAACATTGCGAAAAATAATCCCAATTCCATTTTTCCCTCCTACGAACTTTTTAAAGCTTCTCGTAAATATAATTTCCATTTACGTCAATACCGACGATTAAAGGCATATCAACAATTTCAAGTTTGTAAATAGCTTCAGACAACAAATCCGAAAAAGCCGCAACCTCGCATTTCTTTACGGAATTTGCGAGAAGCGCCCCGCACCCACCCGGAGCGACCAGATAAATCGCTTTATTTTTAACACACGAATCTATTACTTTTACGCCTCGTTTTCCTTTTCCTATAGTAGCTGCTATTTTTATTTCACTAAGCATAAACGGCGTAAAAGAATCCATTCTGCTACTCGTAGTTGGACCGCAAGAACCGATTACTTTACCTCGTGGAGTCTGAGATGGGCCGCAGTAGTAAATCACCTGATCCTTCAATTCTAACGGCGCTTTTTTTGCGTCAAAAATTCTTTTGTGAGCAGCATCTCGAGCTGTGTAAATAGTTCCACTTAAAAGTACTTCGTCACCGACTGCTAAACCAGAGAAAATATTTCTATCTAAAAATGGAGCGACAATTCGTTTTGATTTCATTATTTTAACCCACGAAAAAACCTTGTGTTACTTTTACAACCCAGCATTTTTATCGGAAATTCTTGATCTACTTGCTTTATCACGAAATTATTCTAGGCAATCTCGACGTAAATTGAGTCACAATCTCGTACGGAATCGTCTCAGCTTTTTTTGCCAAATCCTCAATTTTTATCGATTGCTCACTGCTTCCACCAACTAAAATTATATCGTCGCCAATTTTAACATTTGCTACGTCTGTCACATCGAACATGCACATATCCATACAAATTCTTCCGATTTGTCTTACTTTTTGCCCTCGGACAATTCCGTCAATCTGATTCGACCAAGCCCTTCGATATCCGTCAGCATAACCAATAGGAATCGTAGCCACAACTGTTTTTCTCGTCGTCACAAAAGTCCCGCCATAACTAATTGGAGTCCCATCAGGAACTGTTTTCAAAAAAACGATTTTACTTTTTAATTCCAAAACAGGCTTAAATTTTTTATTAAAATCTCGAGGAAAAAATAATCCATAAAGCGAAATTCCGGCCCTCACCATATTGAACTCCGCATTCTTGTATCCAAACAAAGTTTCTGTGTTAGCTGCGTGAAAATATTTTACACTAACGCCCTTTTTTTTTAAGTCAGACTTTAGGTTCGAAAACGATGCAATTTGTTTTTGCGTGAATTCAGCATCTTTGTCTGCACTGGAAATATGAGTATAAACTCCCTCGATCTTGAGTCCAGGCAAAAAGCTAATTTTCTCGATAAAACCACTCGCTCGTTTTACCGCCATCCCAATTCGCCCCATTCCGGTATCAACTTTTATGTGAACGTTTAAATTTATATCCAGCTTTTTACAAAAAATGCTGATTTTTCTTGCAATCTGAAGACTCGAAATTGTTGGCGTTAGATTGTAGTTGATTATGTAATCAAAAGACGAGAACGGATAAATGCTTCCGAGCACCAAAATTTGACTTTTTATGCCTTTTGTCCGCAAATAAATTCCTTCTTCGATCGTAGCCACTCCAAAAATCAATTTATCCAAAATATATTTTTCGAGAGAATTTGCTATCTCGTAGCTGCCGTGTCCATACGCGTTGGCTTTCACAACAGTTAAAAGTTGCGTTTTTGGCTTAAGTTTATGCTTTAAAATTTTATAATTATGTAGTAAATTTTTAACGTGGATTTTGCAAAAAGCTGGACGAATTATTTCCATTGTTTGCTCCTTTTAAATCACAATGTTCGACATGTTTTCAAACCTGGTAAATTCTCCTCTAAAAACCATTTCAACGCTTCCGGTCGGACCATTTCTTTGCTTCCCGATAATTACCTCAGCTTTATTCGCCAGATCCGGAATATCCTGTTTATAATAACCTTCTCGATATAAAAATGCCACCAAATCCGCATCTTGCTCGATAGAACCTGATTCTCTTAAATCCGAAAGTTGCGGTCTTTGATCCGGACGTTTTTCAGTTGCTCTCGATAATTGAGACAAAGCAATAACTGGAACTTTTAGGTCTTTTGCAAGCATTTTAAGCCCCCGAGTTATCTCAGAAACGTCTTGCTGCCTATACTCAGCCTTTCCGGTTTTTCCGCTCATGAGCTGCAAATAATCAATAATTATAAGGCTTAAACCTTTGCTTAGTTTCAACTTTCGCGCTCTCGATCGCATTTCCAGGACAGTCAATCCCGGAGAATCATCGATATAAATTGGTGACTCTGCAAGCCTTTCTGCGGCATTCGTAATTGGTGTCCAGGCTTTTTGCGACAAAAAACCGGTTTTCACGTGATGCGAGCTGACTTTCGCCTGAGAACAAATCATCCTAAAAACTAATTCTTCAGACGACATTTCTAGACTAAATATACCAACCGGCTTTTTTTCCGTAATAGCGACATGTTCCGCGATATTCAAACAAAACGAGGTTTTTCCCATAGCAGGGCGAGCTGCGATAATGATGAGGTTTGAATCCTGAAGCCCGGCCGTCATTGCGTCAAAATCCGTGAATCCGGTCCTCAAACCAGTCACGCTCTTTTTTTCGTTAAAAAAATATTGCATTCTCTCGACAGTGTGATGCGTTTCGTCAGAAATCTGCTTAAATCCTCTGGCTTCACGTTTATCGGAGATGTCAAAAATTTTTTGTTCAGCTTTGTCGAGTACTGTGTCAGATGATTCCTCGGAATTGTAACAATCGTTTATAATTTCTGTCGACGAATGAATCAGATTACGCAAAACACTTTTTTCTTTAACGATATTAGCGTAATATTCGACATTTGCAGAGGTGGAAACATTATTCAGTAAGCTGCTCAAATATTCTTTTCCACCGATTTTTTCCAGATTATTCACCCTTGAAAGCTCGTCAATAATAATTATTATGTCGACGGGTTTTCCAAGATTATACAAGTTTTGGATAATCCCAAAAATCAGCCTGTGCGACTCGAGATAAAAATTTGGCTCTTTTAAAATTTCCAAAGCAATATTTACTGCAACGCTATCAAGAAGCATTGAGCCTAAAACTGCTTTTTCCGCGTCGATATTACTCGGCTCAATCCTATCAATTTTTTGCGACATAATTTAATTTCCTATCGAGATTTACTGTTTAACCTTGAAAAAAGTTAAGTTTGTTATTATATTAAAAATTTTTGAAAATTAAAACAAAAAATTGCGAGTGAAAATTCAAAAATCCGGAATATAATTTTCACACTGAAAATTCCACGACAAAACAAAAATCTCTATCAATGAGCAAAATAAAAATGTATAATGTATCCCAAAATATTTATGTCTCAATCTCAGTCTACAAAGTAGGTAAAAATGCTAAAATTTTTTAACACACTTACAAAACGCGAAGAAGAGTTCAAATCCATAGAGCCAAACAAAATCAAAATGTATGTTTGTGGAATCACGCCGTACGACAGCTGTCATATAGGACACGCGAGGTGCTACGTAGTTTTTGACACTATCCGTCGATATTTTGAATTTTTAGGTTACGAGATAAATTACATCCAAAATTTTACTGACATCGACGACAAAATCATAAACAAAAGCAATGCCTTAAACGTAAAATACAACGAAATTTCCGAAAAATATATAGACGAATATTTTATCGTGATGGACAAACTAAACATAAAACGCGCAAACTCAAATCCCAAAGTAAGCGAAAATATTGACAAAATCGTTACTTTTATCGAAAGACTGGTGAAAAAAAACTACGCTTACAATATAGACGGAAACGTATACTTTCGAGTCAAAAATTTTGAGGATTACGGTAAATTATCGGGCAGAAATCTTGAAGAATTGAAACAAGGTGCACGCGTAGAAATCGATGAAAAAAAAGAAAATCCTCTCGATTTTGCACTTTGGAAAAAAGCAAAAGAAAACGAACCGTTTTGGGAGTCTTCACTCGGGAAAGGACGTCCTGGTTGGCATATCGAATGCTCCGTTTTAGCGACTGCGAATCTAGGAGAAACAATTGATATTCACGGCGGCGGAGCGGATCTCATTTTTCCTCATCACGAGAACGAAATCGCGCAATCCGAAGCATTGACTGACAAAAAATTTGCGAAATACTGGATTCACAACGGTTTCGTGATGATAAACAAAGAAAAAATGAGTAAATCTTTGGGCAACTTTTTCACATTAAATGACATTTTGGAAAAATATGAACCAATGGCTTTGAGGCTATTTTTGCTTACAAATCATTACAGAAAACCGCTGGATTTTTCCGATGACAAATTGGAAGAAAACACAAAAAGACTTGCGAAATTCACGAATTTTTACAGAGACGTCAAAAATTTAAAATTAGATGATAAAACAAAAACAGAAATTTTCGCAAACTTGAAAAACTTTGAAAATTTAGAAGCTATGAAAAAAAAATTTTGCGACGCAATGAACAATGATTTTAATACTGCAGCTGCTCTAGCTGAGTTGCATGAAATTTTAGAATTTGGAAATAAAATTAAAGAATCCGACGCAGAACTCGCTTTTGCCAGTTTTTTAGTTTTAGACGAACTCGCAAAAGTTTTAGGTTTAAATTTCGAATTAACAGAAAAATCAAACGAAATCCCGACTGAAATTCAAGAAATATTGAAGCAAAGAGATGAAGCCAGAAACGCAAGAAATTGGGCTGAATCAGATAGGCTACGCGATATTTTAAGACAGAAAGGATTTGAAGTAAAAGATACAAAAAATGGAACACAAGCGATGAAAATATGAGGAATTTAGAAGATTTTATTTTTGGAAGAAAAGTCATTTTAACCGCTCTCGAAAACAATGTCGAGATCAACAAAATTTATCTTGCAAAAGGTTCTCAAGGCGCAATTATCGACGATATTGTGAATTTATGCAAAAAAAAACGCGTGATTTTTAATTTTTTGGATAGACGTGAACTTGATCACAAATTTGGCGAAAACCACCAAGGCGTAGTCGCTTATATCAACAAACAAAAATATCTAGAAATTGAAGAATTTATCTCTCGAAAGAAAACCAGTAAAAATTTAAAAATCACGATTTTAGACAATATCACGGATCCTCACAACACCGGAGCAATTATCCGGAGTGCGTACGCTTTTGGATTCGACGCGGTTTGTATCCCAACACGCCATTCTTGCCTCGTAAATTCCACAGTCTCAAAAGTATCAAGCGGTGCCTCGAATCTTATTCCGATCATCAAAATCACGAATATCGTATCAACCATAAAATTTTTGAAAAAAAACAATTTTTGGATAATCGGAGCAGACATTAACGGCGAAAATCTTAATGATTTAAACCTGAAAAAACAAAATATTTGCCTCGTTCTTGGCAGCGAAGGCGAAGGCATAAAAAAACTAGTCAGAGAAAACTGCGATTTTTTAGCCAAAATACCAATGAAGAATAATTTTGACTCAATAAACGTTTCTTGTGCAGCAGCCGTATTTTTTTATGAATTCTCAAAAATTTAAAATTCAAACTAAATTTCTCTAGTATTTTAACTTTTTTTGAAAGTTTTATCACGGTAAACCAACAAAATAATTTGCGTTAAAAAAATTTTTTTATTATAATTTCGAACATTTTTTATGAGGAGGTACAAAATGGCGTATAAAATTACAGATGTTTGTATTAATTGCGGCGCTTGCGAACCTGTTTGCCCTGTTGAAGCAATTTCCGAGGACACGGCAATAGGCAAAAGAAAAATAGATCCAGAGAAATGCCTTGATTGCGGCGCTTGCCAAGGCGTTTGCCCGGTAGACGCGATTGAAAATTAGTTTTTTTCGCAAAATTAATCTCGTTTTTTAAGGAGGAATCATGAAAAAATTTCTAAGCATCTTAGTTTTAGTTTTCACTCTTTCGGTATCATGCTTTGCTTCTTCAATTTTCAAATTATCTCTCTGGGACAAAATTTCTATTCCTCAAGCAGATTCTGTCGAAGGGTTAGATTTTGGAATTATCGGATCTCAGACAGCTACAAATGTTGGTATTCAATGGGTTTGGATTTATGCGCAATCTGATGATATGACTGGCGTTCAAGGAGCTTTCATCACTAACGCAAAAAAAATAAAAGGTGGACAAGGCGGATTTTTAGCTTATGCGGATAAAGTCGAAGGTTATCAAGGTGGACTAATTACTTATGCTGAACACATCGAAGGCGCACAGTTCGGTTTCATAAATATCGCAAAAAATATTAAAGGTTCTCAATTTGGTTTTATAAATTTAGCCTTTAACATGGAGAAGGGTTTTCAATTCGGACTTATAAACTATATCCAGAACGGCACACTTCCTATTATGGTAATCATTAACGGAACATTTTAATTAAATTAAAATTTTTGACAATTTAAGAAAGCACAAGGGAAAACTGGTTTCTCATTTTTGGGATGCTAGTTTTTTCTTTGTGCTTTTTTTCTTACAATTCAAAGCATGAATTAAGTTTAATGTTGGAGATATCGATGGATATAAAAAAAATGTTTGTAGAAAATCAAGGGTTGCTCGAGGGACATTTTCTTTTGTCAAGCGGATTACACAGCGGTTTTTACATGCAATCTGCCAAAGTTCTGCAAGATCCTAAAAAAGCGAATATCCTTGGCAAAAAAATTGCTGACGAAATAAAAGCTAAAAATATTGATATTTCTCTAGTCGTTTCACCTGCTCTCGGCGGTGTCATAATTGGTCATGAAGTTGCTAGAGAACTTGGCGTTAATTTTGTGTTCACAGAAAGAAATGAAGGGAAAATGCAATTAAGGAGAGGATTTACAATTGAGAAAAACACAAAAGTCGCTGTCGTAGAGGACGTCTTTACGACTGGTAAATCGACTCGTGAAGTAATCGCCCTCATAAACGAAATTGGAGCAAATGTTGTCTTATGCGCTTCGATAGTCGACAGAAGTGGCGGAAAACTCGATTTTGGAGTCGAGACCGTTTCCCTCCTAAATTTGAATTTACAAAATTATGCGGTAGAGAACTGCCCTTTTTGTAAAAAAGGTTTGCCTGTTCAAAAACCGGGAACCAGAGATTTTAGTAGCCTAAACAAATAATCACTTAATCACTTAATCACTCAGAGAGGAGGCGTTTTATCAATGCAAAAAATAAGTTTTACTAGCGAAGATTGTAAACAATTTGATCATTGGGCTACGGAAATAATAGGAATTCCATCGATTGTCCTGATGGAAAACGCCGGTTCGGCAGTTGCGAATGAAATATACAACACATATTTTTCAACAAAAACTGAATATGACGGAGTTTTTTTCTTTTGCGGCACTGGAAATAATGGCGGAGACGGGCTAGTCGCTGCAAGGCATTTATTCGTAAAAGGAGTTGAAGTTGAGGTTTATATAGTCGGAGGCGTATCAAATTTTACAATCGATACAGAGTTAAACTTTAGAATTCTGAGAAAACTTGGCGTCGAAGCTTATCCGCTTCTCTCAGAAAAAGATTTGATGAAAGTAAAAATTCCGGAAAAATTTTTGTTGGTCGACGCGATTTTCGGCACAGGAATAAACAGGGATATTATCGGACTCGAACGTAAAGCTATCGACAAAATTAATAAAGCGAAGAAAACAATAATTTCTCTCGATGCGCCTTCAGGATTGAACGTAAACGATGGATCTGAGTGGGGCGTTTGCGTAAAAGCGAATCACACAATCTCGATCGCCTCGTATAAAAAGGCATTTGAGCTCGACGAAACCAAAACGCTAACCGGTGAAATCTCAACAGTAGACATTGGAATAAACGTAACCGAATAAAAATGATCATCAAAAAAGGAGATATTATAGTCGCTGACAAAGTAAAAATAGCCGGGACTTTTTTTTCAAGATTGATTGGTTTATTAAACAGAAAAAATCTTAATTCTAACGAAGGACTTTTATTTAAAGGAAGCGTGCAAATTCACACTTTTTTTATGAGATTTCCGATAGACGTGATTTTTCTGGATAAAAACAAAAAAATACTCGAAATTTACGATTCAATGCCGCCATTCAGAATCACAAAAATTTTTTTAAAATCGCAATCCGGCTATGTTTTGGAATTATCTCACGGAATTGCAAAGTCCAAATTTCTGGCAAAAAATGATATTTTAGACTTTGAAGATAACAAAAATTAACTTATAAAACTTTTTTTTCGCACGGAATTTTATAATAGAATGCTAAAAATTCCACAATATCCTTAAAAGCCGGGCCACACACCTCGCCTCCCCAATAACCACCGCGAGGAGAATCCACAACAACCAAAATCGAAAATCGTGGATTATCGATCGGAAAAACTCCAGCCAAAGATGCAATATAATCGGTATTTGAATATTTTCGCGTTCTCGGATCAATTTGTTGAGCAGTTCCGGTTTTCCCGCCAACTCTATATCCGCGCATTTTCACGAATTGCCCACTGCCTCGCGTTACAACTGCTTCCATACTTTTAAGCAAATCCTTACAAATATTTTCAGGCAAAATTTGTCTAACAAATCTAGGCTTTTGTTCTATCATTTTCCCGTCTTGTTCGATCGCTTTTATAATACGCGGCTCGAGCATGTTTCCATTATTTGCAATACTCGAATAGGCGCTTATGATTTGCAAGCAAGTCACTCCGAGCCCCTGTCCAAACGGGATAATGTACTGCGAAAGCCCAGACCAATTTTTTGTGTCTTTTAGCAAACCTTTTGCTTCGCCGGGTAATTCTATTCCGGTATAACAATTAAATCCGAACTTTTTCAAATAATAGTACAATTTTTCTTTGCCAAGCATTTCACCAATTTTTGCCATTCCGATGTTACTGGAATTTACGAGTACATCTTCAACTGTGATTTTATTATATTTTTGGCCATGATCTTTTATCGTGTGGTTGTAAATTTTAAATTTTCCGTTCTCGCAATCAATTTTGGTTTTTAAAGTTACAACATTTTCATTTAACGCTGCTCCAACAACCATAACCTTCAACGTCGAGCCTGGCTCAAAAACTTTGCTGATTGCGTTATTGCTGAGACTCGAAATATTTTTCTGCGTTTGATTCGGATTGAATCTAGGCGCATTCCCCATCGCTAGAATTTCTCCTGATTTTATATCCTGAACAATTATAGTGACAGTCAAAGCTTTACTTTTTTCCATAATTCTGTCTAAATTTTTCTCAATGTAAAGCTGTAAGTTCGAATCAATTGTCAAATAAATATTTTCGGCTTTGTAATTTTCAATTTCTAAAATCTTTTCTTGCCCAATATCTCGCCCTTTCGCATCTCTTTCATTATAAATTTTGATTACGCTGCCTTCCAAAATCTTTTCTTTGCTGAACTCAATCCCGCTTAGTCCTCTATTGTCGAGACCAGTGTAACCGAGAGTATGACAAAGTATTTCGTTCGACGGATAAAATCTTTTTTCTTCCTTTATCCTCGCAATTCCTGTCGGTAATTTTTCTGCCATTTTATTTGAATCAAATTTACGTTTTAACCAGAAAAATCCTCGATGTTTTTGCAAGTCCTTCAAAAATTCATTTCTATCAAAACCCAAGAATTCTTCTGTAAAATTTGCGGCCTCTATAGTATTTTTGATTTGTTTTGGGAAGCAAAAGTAGGAATATTTTAGGCTGGAAAATGCTAGAATTTCGCCATTTCGATCGTAAATATTACCACGCAAATGACGAACTTCCTCAGGTTTTAAGATCTGTTTTTTCAAAAAATTTCTGTAAGAAAAACTTTTTATAGTCTGTATATAAAAAATACGTAAAAATAATACTGAGAATATAAAAATAATTAAAACTGCAAAAGCATTGATTTTCCAACGCATATTTGCTTGATATTCGCGATGCATAGACGCTAGCCTTTTAATTTATTGAATTTTTATTAGAAACTAATTCAGGATATAATTTTTATTTCTCAATACTGAAAAACAAAAAAATCGGTTTAAAATTTCAGAAGTTTATATTTTTTTGCTTTTTCAAAACTTTTTTATTTTTCGGTCCTCACGATGAGCTTTTCATTTTCCACGTGCGCGGTGTTCTTTTTTTTCGAAAAACCAACTCCAAAGCCGTAGGTTTTTCGAGCTTTTCCTAGGCTTTTCCTCGCAAAACTCGCTTCACTCCGTTTCGCTCATACAGTTGCGAGCAAGGTTTTCTTATTTAATCCCCGCCTAATTTTTTTGTTCCTTCCTAAAGTCCTCTCGCCCAGCTTTTAAATTCTTTCTAAACGTTTTTCTTTTAATTCTTGTTTAAATTCTATCAATCTCGTGAGCTTTTTTAGTTCTTTTTATGGGTTTTTCTTTTTTTTCTATTTTTAAATGTCTGCATAGCGAAGAGAAGATGGAAAAAATTGATAAAATCGTTTGCAATTTCTAACTGTTTGAGCCCTCACTTGTGAGCGGCGAGTTTTAGAAATTTAGATTTTTGATAATTTTTTCCCTATCTCTGAAGTACAGCAGACTAGCCTTTTTTGTTTCTTTTTTGGGCAATATCAAAAAAGAAAATAAAGATTTGACCAAACTTTTGTTTTTCGAAATCCGCACGCTTTGCCGGGAGATGGAATTTTTTAGCTTTATTTTTCTAAAATTTTTATAAAGTTTTATCTCGCTGCCAAAAAAGAAAATAAAGATTTGACCAAACTTTTGTTTTTTGAAATCCGCAGGCTTTGCCGTAATTGGAAACTTTAAGTTTTTGTTTTGGTTTCATCTCTACAAATTGCGATGCAATTCATCATGGAGGAAAATGAGAAAACTTAGATAAATATATTTTCGTTTGTTGCCTAGAAATATTATTTTTCCATCTCAAAACATAAAAATCAAAATGTCTTTAAAAAACTATAGTTTTATTATTGTGGACCAAAATTTTATTCGACAAATGCAATTTTACAGCTTTTGACAAAACCGATTTTTCCAAATCTCGCCCTTTTTGCACCAAATCCGATTCACTATCATTATGCTTAATATGAATCACGTCTTGTGAAATTATCGGACCGTCATCCAATAAATTTGAAGCATAATGACTGGTAGCACCAATGAGTTTTACCCCACGTTCAAAAGCCTGATGATACGGATTTGCGCCCATAAAAGCCGGCAAAAACGAATGATGAATATTAATAATAGAATGTTTAAATTCTGTCAAAAATTCCATTGAAAGAACCTGCATATATCTCGCTAAAACCACCAACTCAATCTCATATTTTTTCAAAAGTTCAAGTTCCATTTTTTCCTGCTCTTTCTTATTTTCTTTTGTTATCGGAAAATAGAAAAACTCGAGATTATGTAATTTTGCGACATACTCCAAATCTAAATGATTGCTTACGATAAACTTAATATTCCCATTAATTTCATCCATCTCTTTCCGTAAAATCAAATCTATCAAACAATGATTATATTTTGACACAAAAATCGCGATATTTTTCCTATCAGATGAAAAATTTATAGAAAAATTCATGTTAAATTTTCTCGCAATCACTTCTTCAAACCGTGCTGATATTGCAGATCGCGAAATTTTAAAATTTTCCAAATCCCACTCGAGTCGCATAAAAAAAGTATTGGTAATTGGGTCAGAACATTGATCAGAATTCAAAATATTGCCGCCATTTTTGAAAATAAAATCCGAAATATTGGCGATGATTCCTTTTTGATCGGAACATGAAAGCAATAAAATAGCACTATTTTTCAACTTTTTCCCTCGTCAATTTAAGATTTTACAGCTAAAAACGATACAAAATTAAAAGCCTGCTGTATTGTAACGACCGACGTAAAGCCAATTTTTCTAAGCCTCTCAAAATGTTCTTTCTCAGTTTCCCGAATCAAAACGTCTTCGAGCGCTGTTTTCTTTTGACTGATTTCAAGATCGGAGTAGCCGTTATTTTTTTTAAAAGCATGATACAAATCCGTCAATAAATTTTCTTCTTGCTCATTCTCAAATTTCAATTTTTCCGATAAAATTAATGCACCATTTTTATTCAATCCTTTAAAGATTTTTTGCAAAAGCTCAAAACGCAAATTCACGTCTACAAACTGCAAAGTAAAATTCAAAATCACAAAGCTCGCGTTCTCGAAACTCAAGTCATTAATATCTTTTGTCAAAAATTCAATGTTCTGATTTGGCATAAACTCCAAATTTCTGTAATTTTCTTTTGCTTTTTCAATCATGGCTTGCGAATTGTCGACTGCGAAAATCGTAAAATTTTTGTCCGGATTATTTTTTAGAACAAAAAAACTCGATGCGCCCAAAGAACAACCAAGATCATAAACATTCGTCTCATTTTTGACGATATCCTTTGAAATTTGTCCGATTATTTTCAAAACGAAATCATAATTTGGAATTGAACGATTCAGCATATTTTCAAAAACATTCGCGACTTTTTCATCAAAAACAAATTTTCCTACATTTTTGAACTTATTTTTGTATAACTCGTCAATATTCTGCATTTTTAAAACTCTATTCGTTATAAATTTCCAAAAATCTTTTAAGCGTCAACTCCAAACTAAATTTTTCTTCCACGGTTTTTCGTCCACTCTCGCAAATTTTTTTTCGTTTGTTTTCATCAAAAATTAATTCCAAAATCCCGTCGGCCAAATCATGTGGATTATTCGGCTTCACGATTCCATTTTCCCCGTCTGTAATAATCTCCAAAAAAGCCCCGGTATTATAAACGATCGTAGCAGTTCCACTCGCCATCGCCTCTATCACAACCAACCCAAAAGCCTCTTTTTTTGACGGAAAAACCGCAATATCCAAAGACTTCATTACTTGAGCAATGTCGCTCCTGAAACCTGTAAACACAAAATATTGCTCAACTCCAAATTTTAATGTTAGACTTTTCAAGTACATTTCGTAATTTATGCCACTACCTTTTTCGCTGCTGCCGACGATAAAAAATTTAATCTTTTGCAAAAATTCCGGCTTCTTTTCCTCGAGAGAATCCAATGTTTTTTTCGCTGCAATCACAAAATCTTCCTGACCTTTGCCATCATCTATTCTCCCGACTATACCAATTAAAAGACTGTCTTTATCTAAATCATAATCTTTCTTTAACACATTTTCCGTCTTAACGCAGTCAAATTTGTTCAAATTAGTTCCGATATAAACTGTTTCTATTTTTTCTTTTTTTAGTTTTGTCTGCTCTAAAAAATCGTTTTTTATAAAGTCCGAAACAGCCATAACTTTATTTAAAGCGTTGAAAAGTTTTGTACGCAAAAAATCCTTCATTGAAACGGATTGCATACACCTAAGCAAAAATATCTTGGTTTTTGGCGAGAAAAGTTTTACGGCAGGCACAACTAACCAAATGTCAGAAATAAAGTAAATATGTACAATTTCAGGCTTAAATTCACGTAAAATTTTACCGATTCGAAAGATCGAAACCAAATCTACGTATTTTTGCATTCGCAGCGAATAAATTGGTATTTTCTGTTTTCTTGCTTCTTTTTCGAGCCAAGTGCCAGGTTTTACAATAAGTCTCACATCGCAGTCTTTACTTCGCAAACCTTCGGAAAGCGTCAAAACTTGCATTTCGCGTCCACCGATTCCGCCCGACGAGCTTATATTCAAAATTTTCATAACTTAATTTCCAGCCTCATTCAATATTTTTTCCCAATCTTTAACGTGAATGTCATAATTTTTCGATTTCAAAAATTCTATCATTTCGCACAAATTTCTGTTATCGATTACTTCAAACTGTTCGAGCTCAGTCTCTTTTGCATCAAAATATCCGCCCGGTCTAGTCTTTGATTCAACGCTCAAATTTGTAATGCAAATATCTGCAAGACCATCTCGAAATTCCGGTGTTTCGCGAGTCGAAAGCGAAATCGTGATATCCGGAAAAGCAATTCTAAAAATCATAAGTATCCTCGCGAACAATTCGTCCGGCACTTTAAATCTTGAAATGTCCGCGCCTTTAGCCGAAGTCATTCGAGGGATAGAAATCCCAATTTCCGCATTCCAAAAATTCTGACGAATAAATTTCAAGTGCTCGAACATTGCCAAAGCCTCGAATCTCGCGTCAAAAAGTCCGGCTAAAAATCCAAAACTTACTTTTTTAAAACCGGCCTTCAAAGCTCTTTCCTGAGACGCCAGCCTGTAAAAATAATCTTTTTTTAGACCGCCCAAATGAACTTTTTCGTAAGTTTTTTCGTGATAAGTTTCCTGATAAAGCACAAAACTTTCTGAACCGGCAGTGGCGAGCTTTTTCGCAAATTCTTCGCTCGCAGAACCGAGTTCATTTGCAATCGAGTGAAAGCCAATTTTTTTCGCAATTTTTATCGCGTTTTCAAGATAATCGATATTTTTGAAATTTTCCAATTCTCCGGATACCAAAAGGATATTTCGGAAGCCTTTTTCAAAAATAAGCCTTAATTCTTGTTCGATTTCTTTTTCTGTAAGGGTAATTCGTTGGATTTGATTTTCTCGTCGGAAGCCGCAGTAAACGCAGGAATTGCTGCACTCATTCGACAGATAAAGCGGTATGTACAAGCCTTTTGTTCTTCCAAAACGATTTAGCGTCGTGAGCTTCGATTTTTCTGCTAATTTTTCAAACGCTTCAACCGAAATTTCGGTCAGAATTAATTTTGCAAAATCATCAAAAGAAATATTTTGGTTTTCAGAATTTAAAACTTCTAAAAAATCTTGTTCAGTAAATTTATTTTCTAAAACTTCAAAAATTTTTGATGCTTCGAGTTTAAACATTTTTATCTCAAAAACCCAGTCAAAGGACTTGAAGCGCTGGCTTTATCTAGCTTTTTTCCGAGCCCAGATTCATAGGCCAGTCGACCGGCTTCAGTCGCGATTTTGAACGCTCGCGCCATTTTGACAGAATCTTTGGCAACAGCAATCGCAGTATTTACCAAAACAGAGCTCGCTCCTAATTCGAGACATAAACTAGCGTCAGAAGGCGCTCCAATTCCGGCGTCTATCACGACCGGGATTTTGCTCATTTCAATTATGATTTTCAACATTTCGATAGTTTTGAGACCACGGTTTGAACCGATCGGTGACGCAAGCGGCATTACTGCTTTCACCCCAACGTCCTCAAGCCTCTTCGCTAAAACAGGGTCAGCTCCAATATACGGCAAAACCGCAAAATCTTCTCTCGCCAAAATCTCGCCGGCTTTTAATGTTTCGATCGGGTCAGGCAGCAAATAAACATTATCCGATATGACCTCGAGCTTCACCCAATTTGTTCCCAAAAGCTCGCGAGACAGCCTGGCAATTCTGACGGCTTCGTCAGCAGTCCTGGCTCCGGACGTATTCGGCAAAAGTTGAATGTTCTTTGGAATAAAATCAACAATATTTCTTTGTATCGCATTTTCAAAATCAACCCGACGCAAAGCAACTGTAACCATTTCTGTTCCGGACTCTTGAATTGCTTGGTTCATTATTTCATTCGACGGATATTTGCCGGTCCCCAAAAAAAGCCGACTTTTAAATTCTTTATCGTGAATTTTTAACATTTTTTCCCTAAATCTCTTCTTATCTCAAAATAGCAAATTTTTCGAGTTTTTTATCATCTTTGTATTTTATCAACGCAACGTAAACTCCGCTAGCGGCTTTATTATTTTTTGAATCCATTCCGTCCCAAAGTAAAACGTTTCCGCTCACTTCCATTATAAAATTTCGAGCATCTAATTTTTTTATACTTTTGCCTGAAATATCAAAAATTTCTACGGTGATATTTGAATAATCAAGAGGCAATTTACCAAATTTTACAGCTCTGAACTTATCAAAATAAAATGGATTTGGATAAACTTTTATGTCTTTTACAGCGTCGCTAAAATTAGTTTGCAAAAGCCCGTAAGTTGAAAAATGCGTCAAGTTTATGCTCACAGTTTTATTTTGCAAATTAAACTCAGGAATTCCAAAACCTTGCCATTCAATCAAATCTTCGTTCAAATAAAAAATAGACAAACTCTGAGGCTTTACAGTCGCGTCTTCTCTGTAATGCATTGTCAATTTTATATTTTTATCGAAACTGGCAATATCCTGCCCGGTTTGGCTCGTAGCTTTTAGCTTCACAAAAATACCATTATTAATTGCAAATTCTCGCAATTTCAAGTCTGGAATTTTTCCATTTGCTATTTTGATTAGCTCGAGAAAATCTTTCAAATATTCAATCTCAAGACTCACGTCTTCTTTAAATGTAAATGCCGGAATTACGAGATCAAAACCTTTTTTCGTGGTGATAGCATAATCTTTTTTGTAATTTATAAGGAAAATTTCAACGTCCGGTATTGCTCCGAGATCAATATATAGGCCTTTTGTTCTAGCTAAACTCGACCTGACGCCATTTGTGTCTTCTGCAATTACGTAGACATAGTATGTTGTTTTATCTTGTAAACTCCATTGTTCAGATACGAACTTATTTATTGTAAAATTTGTCATCCCTATGCTCGTTAAATTATCTTTCAAAGAAATCTCATAATAATATCTCACCGGACTATTCGTAAAACTCCAATTCGCGGAAATCGTAGTAGTACTATTTGAAATAGTTTGATCTTTCGTCGTGTCTAATCCGCTGTAAATATGATTTAAAATTGGCGTTTTTGTGTCCCAATTTACATAAACGCCATTTGTCCGAGCAATTTGTGATTTAAATCCAAAGCTATTTTCAGCCACCACATAAACATAATACGTCGCTTGATTAATCAATCCGCCCGCTACTTTCTCGATAATCAAGGTTGCTGTTGACGTTTTTACAAAATTTATATTAATCAAATTTGAAGCTGTCGAGATATGAAAATAGTATTTGACCGGACTATTCGTAAAACTCCAATTTGCGCTTATAGTATCGCTACTAGTCGTGATTTTTTGATCTACAAATGTCTCACCGCTTCTGATATATTGCAAAACCGGTGTTCTCCAATCCACTAACACTCCCGCCGTCTTCGCTAACGCGGATTTCTGGCCGAGATTGTTTTCTGCTATAACATATACATAATACGTCGTCTGATTTACCAGGCCACCGGCTACATCCACACTTACGTTTGTGCTTGTTACCACTTGCGCGGTTACT
>JAVBNQ010000011.1:0-28764 GCA_031551405.1 bacterium
GCGGGGGTTAAATAAGAAAACCTTGCTCGCAACTGTATGAGCGAAACGGAGTGGAGCGAGTTTTGCGAGGAAAAGCCTAGGAAAAGCTCGAAAAACCTACGGCTTTGGAGTTGGTTTTTCGAAAGAAAAGAACGCCGCGCACGTGGAAAATGAAAACATCGTCGTGAGGACTGAAAAATAAAAAAGTTTTGTAAGAGCAAAAAACGTGAACATTTTTTTGTATTTTTGTGAAATTTTCACTTTTAAAACGCGTGGACTTGATACGGAAAAACGACATTTTAATATAACAAACGAAAATATAAATTCTCTAAATTTTTCCACTGTAAGCAAATTTCGAAGTAAAATAAATTGCAGGATTTTAACTTGAACGTAAAACTAATTATTGCATTTGATGGAAAAGATTTTTTGGGTTGGCAAGAACAAAAAAATGAAACTGAGGTTTTCTCGATACAAAGTATTTTGGAAAAAGCTCTTGCGAAAATTTACAAAACCGAAATAAATGTGTTTGGCTCGTCTAGAACTGATCGAGGAGTAAATGCAAAAGGTTTTTGCGCGAATTTTTTTTCACCGTTTTTTATCCCACCGAAAAATCTTAAAAAAGCGATAAATTCGAATTTGGCGAGTTTTACTAAAAATATTAAAATTGTTGAAGCAGAATATGTCGATGACAATTTTTCTAGCAGATTTTCTGCAAAATCAAAAGTTTACATTTATCGTCTAACTTTTTATCCCGAAGAGACGCAAATTTTTGATAAATTTTGTCAGTTTTTGAATAAAAAGTTAGATACAAACGATATATTTTCCATGAAAAAAGATAGTAAAATTTTTCTGGGGAAGCATGATTTTAGAGCTTTTAGTTTGTTTGATAAAATTGAATTTCAAGACAAAAATACGATTTGTGAAATTTTTTATATCGACGTAAAAAAGTTTGGGAATAAAATTTATGTAATTGTTAAAGGCGATCGTTTTTTACATAAAATGGTGAGATTTATCGTTGGATCGATTTTACAAGTCGGAGAAAAAAATTTAACGATTGAGCAAATAAAAGAAAATTTAGAATCCGGAAAAAGAAAACATCAAATGAAAATTGCAAAACCGGAAGGACTTTTTTTGAAAACTGTTAGCTATAAAGATAAAAGTATTTTTTGAACATAAAATTTGAAAATTAGGACAAAATCATGAAAATTTTAAATATCCCAATACTTTCCGTTGGAGAGCCGAAGCTTGAGTCACCTTTAAAAGCTTGGAATGAAACTTTTATCGATGATGGCAAATCTCTGATTTCAAAAGTCCACAAAGCCGAGCTTTTCACAGCAATCCAAGATCAAGAATTACATTTTTTTGAGATTGCCGGTCCGAGGGAAAAAATATATTTTGACAAAAATATTACTTGTGGAATAGTGACTTGTGGTGGGCTTTGCCCCGGAATCAATAACGTTATTCGGGCCGTTGTAGTCGAGCTTTATAAGAGATATGGCGTAAAAAATATTTTGGGTTTTAGATACGGATACCGAGGACTTACGAGTAATTCGGAGTTTGAGCCAATGATTTTGACTCCGGAAATCGTTGATGATATCCACGCACGCGGAGGCACGATTTTGGCGTCGTCACGAGGGCAGCAAGATTTAGATGATATGCTTAAAACGCTTGTCAAATACAACATAAAAATTTTATTCGCTATTGGAGGCGACGGAACAATAAGAGGCGCTTCTGAGCTTGCAAAATATATTTTAGAGAAAAATTTAGATATTTCGATAGTTGCAATTCCAAAAACAATTGATAATGACATTGCTTGCGTCGATAAATCTTTTGGCTTTGAGACAGCTGTTCAAGAAGCTGCAAAGATTATCGAGAGTGCTCACGAGGAGGCAAAAGGCGCGCCAAATGGCATTGGACTTGTGAAATTGATGGGACGAGAATCCGGATTTATAGCTGCTTATACGACTCTCGCTAACATTAACGTAAATTATTGTTTTATTCCCGAGGTTGAGTTTGATTTGGAAAAATTTTTGGAAATTCTGAGGGAACGATTGAAAAAGAAGAGGCATGCTGTGATTTTAGTAGCTGAAGGAGCCGGTCAAGATTTGTTGCGAAAGTCAGATCAAAACATCGAGAAAGATCCGTCAGGGAATATTAAGCTGAAAGACATTGGCATTTATTTGAAAGATAAGATTAAACATTATTTTGACGACCAGAATATCGAGGTGAATATAAAATATTTTGATCCAAGTTATTCAATTCGAAGCGTTCCGGCAAATGCTATGGACGCGGCTTATTGCATTATGCTGGCACAAGCAGCAGTTCACGCCGGCATGGCCGGGAAAACCAATGTTTTGGTGAGCTATATTAACAATCATTACGTCTATATTCCGATAGATTTGGCTATAAAAGAACGCAAAAAAGTTAATCCATCGGGGAGACTGTGGCATACAGTTAGAAATTCGATTTTTCAACCGATAGGGATAAATTAAGTTATGATGAAAATTTTGACTTCACTTGATAGAAAATTTTTGCGTGACAAAATTCGCGTTTACGACGAAGGCGCAGAGATTATGCTTGCAAAAACGCAAGTTTTCAATATTTACATTGACGAGCTCGACAATCGCGCTGCGAATATTTTGAAGCAGGATGCGCTTTCTCTAGGAGGAGATTTAGCTGTTCACGCTGACGTGGTACGCTTTTTACCCGGGAAAAACGCATGCGTCTTGATGGCAACGAAAAAACAGATTTTTGGCATTATTCAAAAATCTAAAATTCAGCCTTTTGGACTCAAAGAACTCGGCGAAGAATTGGCTTTAACTATTGCAAATTACGAGTCAAAAAATTATGTTTTGGAGCTTGCGAGTGGTCAGGTTTTGGGCTTAAGTTCTACAAAAATAATGGGAATTTTTAATGTCACGCCAGATTCTTTTTTTGACGGAACGAGCGAAAAATATTTGGATTTGAAATTCATAGAACAGAAGCTCGACGAGATGGTTGAGAATGAAGTAGATATTATTGATATTGGAGCTGAATCGACGAGACCTGGAGCTACTCCGATAAGTTTAGACGAAGAATTGAAGAGGATTTTGCCGGCCTTGAAATTAGTGCGAAAAAAAACGAAAATTCCGATTTCAATCGACACTTACAAGTCCGAAGTTGCGAGGCAATGCATTGAGGAAGGTGCAGATATTATTAACGACATTTCCTCTTTTAATTTAGATGAGATGATGACGGAAATCGCGATAAAATACAATGTCCCGATAATTTTGAATCATATGCAAAATACACCGCAAAATATGCAAGAAAATCCGGTTTATTTCGACGTGATTAGTGAAATCTTAGCGTTTTTTGCGCATAAAATTGAAATTTTGAAAAAATTTGGCATAAAACAAAATAAAATCGTTGTTGACCCGGGAATAGGATTTGGCAAGACGATCGTACATAATTTTGAAATTTTGAAAAATATCGAGGAATTTCGCGTTCTCGGCAAACCGATTTTGCTCGGAACTTCGAGGAAAGGTTTCATAAATAAAACGCTTGGCCTCGATAAAACAAACAATTTGTCAGCGAATCTAGCAATCTCGTCGTACCTTTGCGAAAAAGGCGTGAATATTTTACGAGTTCACGATGTGAAAGAAAATAAACAAATTTGCAAACTTTTAGAAAATTTAAAATAAAATTTTGGAGAGAAAAATGAGTTTACTTGTGATTGGTTCGATAGCGTTTGATTCTGTAAAAACACCGTTCGGCGAAGTAGAAAAAGTTTTAGGTGGAGCAGCTGTTTATGCTTCAGTCTCGGCTTCTTTTTTTAATTCGGTAAAATTGGTTGGTGTAGTCGGTCAAGATTTTCCTAAGAGCGATCTCGATTTTTTGAAAAGTCGACGAATCGATACAAAAGGTTTGTCTGTTCAAGATGGAGAAACTTTTTTTTGGCGAGGAGAGTATGGCGAAAACATGAACGAAGCAAAGACGATTGAAACTGAGCTTAACGTTTTTTCGAATTTCAATCCCGTTTTGCCAGAGGATTACAAAAATAGCGAGTATGTTTTTTTGGCGAACATTGACCCGGATATCCAGATGAATATTTTGAAGCAGATTAAAAGCCCAAAGCTCGTCGCTCTTGATACGATGAATCTTTGGATTGACATTAAAAAGAAAAAGCTTTTGGACGTGATTTCTCAGGTTGACATTCTTTTCATAAACGACACGGAAATCAAGCAGCTGACCGGGCAATTTAACGTGATCAAAGCTGCAAAAGAAATTTTTAAGTATGGGCTTGATTACGTCGTGATTAAAAGAGGTGAATACGGCGTGATTTTTCTGGAGCAAGACCAAATTTTTACGCTTCCGGCTTTTCCTTTAGAATGCGTCAGAGATACGACCGGAGCAGGCGACAGTTTTGCCGGCGGATTTATGGGTTATATCTCGAATATCGGAGAAATTTCCCACGAGTCGATTCGGAAGGCTTCGGTCGTCGGTACAGTGATGTCGTCGCTTAACGTCGAGGATTTTAGCTTGAATCAATTCAAACGTATAAATAACGACGATATTTTGCAAAGGCTAAAAGATTTCAAGAAAGTTTTGTTTTTCGACGATATTGTTTTTTGATTTTGTTTTGTAAGGATAATAAATTTTGAATTTAAGAATATTTTGCGTAAAAATTTTGTATGAAGTTTTTTATAAATCAGCAAGTTTTAAGACGAGCTTTAAAAAAATTCTCAGCCAACATAAAATAAAAGATCTGAAAAATATTATTTTTATCAAAAAAATTTGCCAAAACGTAATCAAAAACAAAATTTTTATCGACGAGATTTTGCAGAGATTAACGTCGAAAAAGATTACGAATAAATTCGTAAATTTGATTTTAGAAATTGCGATTTGCGAGATTTTTTTCTCGAGTGAGAATCCGGAAAATCACAAAAATTATGCGATTTTAAACGAAGCGTGCAATTCTGCAAAATATTTTAAGCAGATTTATGCGACTGGATTTATTAATGCAGCTTTGAGGAAAAGCTTGGCTTTTGATAAGAATGAGATTTTGCAATCTGCAGCTAAAAACGATGATATTTTGACAAGAATTTCTGTCAGGTATTCGTACCCAATTTCGTTTCTAAAATATTTTAGCGAGAGTTTTGGTTTGAAAAATGTCGTGAAATTTTGCGTTTGGAATAATATTTCTCCGAGGCTAAGCATTAGAGTAAATGACTTGAAAACCAGCGTTCAAACCTTGAAAAATTCGTTTATTTCTCGAGGTTGCGAAATTCGCGAGCCGAAATTAGGTGTGACGAAAGAAATTGGATTTTCCGTGATAGGCGCGAAAAATATCGAAGATTTGCGAGAATTTAAAAACGGTCATTTTTTTGTTCAAGACGAGGTTTCGCAACTTGTTAGCCTGGTTTTGGGAGCAGAAGATGGAGATTTTGTGCTGGATGCTTGTGCTAGTCCCGGCGGAAAAACCTGCGGCATCTCGATATTTTCAAAAGAAAAAGCAAAAGTTTATGCGTTCGATATTTCTGATGAGAAAACTAAAAAAATTCGTGAAAATGTCAAAAGGCTTGGCTTAAAAAATATTGAAATTTTAACGCAAGATTTTTTTGAATTTGCTAAAAACGCAGAGGAGAAAAATTTACGTTTCGACAGAATTCTTGTTGATGCGCCGTGTAGCGGGCTTGGAGTTTGGAATAAACATTTTGAGGCGAAATTCCAGCGAAGTAATTTTGCTAAAGATCTGGAAAAATTCCGCGATTTGCAGCAAAAAATGTTATGTCAAGCCGCAAAAATTCTTAAAACGAACGGTGTTTTGGTTTATTCAGTTTGCACTTTTACGAGAGAAGAAACAGATGAAGTTGTCCAGAATTTTTTATTGACAAACTCAAATTTTAAATTACAAAACATTAAGGAAATTTTTCGAAATTCAGATGATTTGCTTTTGCAAAAAATTATTGATGAAAATGGAGTTATAAAAATTTTGCCATTTACGCACAAAATGAATGGTTTTTTTTGTGCAAAACTCGAGAAAATTAAATAGATTTTTTGCAAGATTTGCGATATAAAAAAGTTTTTTATTCCAAAAAATAACTATGGGAGAATTTTTATGTCTAGCCAAACGCGTTGTGAAGTATGTGAAAACAGCAATATTCGATCTCTTTTTAAAAAAGCAGGGTATCCGTATCAAATTTGCGATAATTGTGGTTTAATTCGTATTTACCCACAGTTGTCCGATGAAGAACTCGATAATATTTATAACAATGGATATCATAAAGTTTGGGGCGAAGATGAAAATGTTTTTAACGAGCTTAAAAGGCTTACATTTGCAAAATTACTTGAACATTTCCCGAATGTAAAACGGGCTGAAAATAGAAAATTGTTAGATATCGGAGCCGCGACTGGAATTTTAATGCAAATAGCAAATGAAAAAGGCTATGAAGTTTTTGGAATTGAGGCAGCGAGAGATGTGGCTGAGTTGATTGCTAAAAGATTTGGGGAAGAACGAGTTTTTAATGGATATTTTAACGAAGAAGCGATCGTAAATAAGTGGGGAAAAAATTATTTCGACGTAATTTGCATGGTTGACCTTTTAGAGCATTTGCGCGACCCAAATCAAGCTTTACAAATTATTCACTCGCTTTTGAAAGATCGAGGCAGCATTATCATTGTTTTGCCGGATACAATTTCTATTTCACGATATATTTTAGGACGTCAGTGGGGACATTTTTTGCCTGAACATTTGTATTCGTTTTCCAAAAAAAACATTAAAATGCTTTTAGAAAAAAACGGTTTCAATGTGGTTATTTGCAAGAGTGGTCCTAAATATTTAACATTAGAATATGCGAGAAATGTATTGAAAAAAATGTATCCTGGGAAATTTGGACTTTTCATGTTTAAATTAATCGGGTATCTCCCAAAATATTTGCTGAACAAGCCTTTTAGACTTAATTTTGGAGAGATGTTTGTTTTGGCTACAAAAAAATAAATGAATAAGCCTCGAGCGGAAGTTGACTTAAAATATGAAAAAATGTTTACAGATGCAAAATATTAAACTTAGCGAAATCGATATTTTAGACGATAAATATGTTTATTGTTCTAAAAAAGTTGGCGATGAAAAATTTATAAATTCAGTAGAAAAATTTGGGATTTTGAACCCAATTGTCGTAGAGGAAAAAGCGCCAAATCTTTATCGAATTATTTCCGGCGTAAAAAGATTTTTTATAGCTCAAAGTTTAAGATTTGCCGAAATTCCGTCGTACATATTTGTAAACGAGAATGAGTTTGATGCGCTGTTTTTTTCTATCGAGGAAAATTTGAGTTTTCGGAATTTAGACGAAATCGAAAAAGCGAATATTTTAACCAAACTTTTGAATGAAATGCAAGCTAACGATGCGATTTTGAAAAAATTTTGCGAGCTTTTAAAAATCTCTTTTTCCGAATTTTCTATCCGAAAATACGTGCAAATTTCGAATTTGCCTTTCGACTTGAAATCCAAGATTTTAGAAAATGTTTTGCCGACTGAAGCTGCTTGTAATTTGGCGATTTTTCCTGTTATCGAGCGAAAAATTGTTGAAAATATTTTTGATCGACTTAAACTAAACATAAATTTATCGAAAGAAATGTCTGAAATTTTGAAGGATTTGTACAAATCTGAGACGATAGATTTTCTTGGATTTTTGTCAAAGCTTACAGGAATTAGAGACGACGAAAGTTTTGATAATTTTAAAAAGATCGAAACAATTCGTAAAATTTTATTCAAAACAAAATTTCCGATTTTGACGCAAAAAGAAGAAAATTTCGCAGAAATAAAAAATAAAATGTTGGAAAATTTGGATCAAAAGAAAAACGTTGATTTAAAATATTTTCCGTTTTTTGAGAGAGAAGAGTACGTGCTTTCTTTAAAATTTAAGGATTTACAAAATTTTTCGGATTTGAAAGAAATGTTAGCAAAATTAGAGAAAAATTTATGCTCAAAATAGACGATATCAAGAAAATTTATATCGAAAAAGATTTGGGAAATAACGAATTTGTTTCGAAATTTTGCGATAAATTTCCTGATAAAATAGCGTGGATTAATAATTTCCACGAAGTTCCGTCGCATTATTTTGAAAAGAAAGAGTCTATAATTTTGGCAAATCAAAAAGGTGCTTTCTTGAAAAAATGTCCTTGCACTCCAGGTTATTTGGGTTGTAAGTATTATGTCGTTGAGCTTTCCGTCGGATGTTTGTATGATTGCTCGTATTGCTATTTACAGGAATATCAAAACGTTTTTGCGACGACTTTTTACGTGAATTTCGACAAACTTTTCGACGAATTTAACGAGCTTTTGTCATCTAATCCGAATGAGTTTTTTAGGATAGGTTTTGGAGAGTATGCGGATTCTTTATTTTTTGACGATTTACTCGATTACACAGGCAAAATAAGCACGTTTCTTGCGAAAAATTACAAAAATTATTTGATCGAGTACAAGACAAAAAGCGATAATATTTTGAATCTTTTAAAATTTCAGCCAACCGGGAAAGAAGTTGTAGGCTGGACGATAAATACTTTGAAAATTTCCAGGGAAGAAGAGAAGAATGCTGCGACTTTTGAAGAAAGACTTGTAGCTATGAAAAAATGCGTTTCTCGAGGATATTTTGTGGCTTTGCATTTTGATCCAATTATTGATTATCCGTCGTGGCAAGAAGGTTACAAATTTGTTGTTAATCGCATTTTTGACGAGATTGATCCAAAAAAAATCATTTGGATTAGCCTGGGAACTCTGCGTTTTAATGCCAAACTCAAGCCGATTATTGAGCATAGACACGATAATTCAAAGATTGTTTATGCTGAAATGATAAAAGGCGCTGATGGAAAAATGCGATATATCAAAGATTTGCGAAAGGAAAAATATAAAGCAATCGTTACTTTTATCAAGCAACGAAATCCCGAGGCTTTTATTTATTTTTGCATGGAAGACGAAGAAATTTGGCGCGAAATTTTAGGCTTTGGTGTGAGTTCGTCAGACGAGATACACGATATTTTTTTGCAAAAAATAAAGAGTTTGGATTAGATCTTGTTTTCTCGACGTTAAATAAAAAAACAAAAAAGCTTGACATTGAAAAAATAATAAGTAGAATTATGAAACATTTATTTTTTTCGTGGGATTAACTCTCTTTGAAAAAAATAAAGATATTTTTTTGTTGACAAATAAAAAAAAAAGAGTAAAATGTCAAAATTGACTCTTGAATTTTTTTGTAGTGAAAACGTTCTTTTAAATAATTATATGCAAGTGTGAAGGGTCTTTTCAATAGGTGTAATTTTATATGGAGAGTTTGATCCTGGCTCAGAATTAACGCTGGTGGCGTGCTTAACACATGCAAGTCGAACGGTGATTATAGTTTTGAAGCTTCGGCCGATGAATTATAATTATAGTGGCAAACGGGTGAGTAATATATGGATAATCTGCCTTAGAGAGAGGGATAGTCCGGCGAAAGTTGGGGTAATACCTCATAACATCATTTTTTGGGAACAAATTATGATTAAAGATTTATCGCTCTAAGATGAGTCCATACACTATCAGCTAGTTGGTGAGGTAATGGCTTACCAAGGCTACGACGGTTAGCCGGCCTGAAAGGGTGAACGGCCACACTGGAACTGATACACGGTCCAGACTCCTACGGGAGGCAGCAGTGGGGAATATTGCGCAATGGGGGAAACCCTGACGCAGCGACGCCGTGTGAAGGATGACGGCCCTAGGGTTGTAAACTTCTGTCTAGAGGAAAGAAATTCTGACGGTACCTCTAAAGAAAGCACCGGCTAACTCCGTGCCAGCAGCCGCGGTAATACGGAGGGTGCAAGCGTTATTCGGATTTACTAGGTGTAAAGGGCGTGTAGGTTGTTTGGAAAGTTAGATGTGAAATCTCGTAGCTTAACTACGAGCCTGCCTCTAAAACTACCAGACTAGAGTATGGAAGGGGAAAACGGAATTCCTGATGTAGCGGTGGAATGTGTAGATATCAGGAGGAACACCGATGGCGAAAGCGGTTTTCTGGTCCAATACTGACGCTAAGGCGCGAAAGCTAGGGGAGCAAACAGGATTAGATACCCTGGTAGTCCTAGCCATAAACGATGGTCACTAATTGTGGGGATATAATCTCTGCGATGACGCTAACGCATTAAGTGACCCACCTGGGGAGTACGGTCGCAAGGCTGAAACTCAAAGGAATTGACGGGGGCCCGCACAAGCGGTGGAGTATGTGGTTTAATTCGACGCAACGCGAAGAACCTTACCTGGGCTTGACATGTTTTCGAATATTATAGAGATATAATAGTCCGCAAGGACGGATTCACAGGTGCTGCATGGCTGTCGTCAGCTCGTGTCGTGAGATGTTGGGTTAAGTCCCGCAACGAGCGCAACCCTTATCATTAGTTACTAACTCTATTTATAGAGAGGACTTTAATGAGACTGCCTGGGACAACCAGGAGGAAGGTGGGGATGACGTCAAGTCCTCATGGCCCTTATGTCCAGGGCTACACACGTACTACAATGGCTGATACAGAGGGTCGCAATATCGTAAGATGGAGCCAATCTCACAAAGTCAGTCTCAGTTCGGATTGAGGGCTGCAACTCGCCCTCATGAAGTCGGAATCGCTAGTAATCGCGGATCAGAACGCCGCGGTGAATACGTTCCCGGGCCTTGTACACACCGCCCGTCACACCACGAAAGTTAATTGCAACAGAAGTCGCTGAGCTAACCCGTAAGGGAGGCAGGCGCCCAAGTTGTGATTAGTGATTGGGGTGAAGTCGTAACAAGGTAGCCGTATCGGAAGGTGCGGCTGGATCACCTCCTTTTTAAGGAGAATTTAAAAATCTTTGACCTCTTCACACTTGCTATATTATTAAATAATAAATTTAGGTAGGCTTTATTATCAAGAGGGCCTATAGCTCAGTTAGTTAGAGCGCACCCCTGATAAGGGTGAGGTCTCCTGTGCAAGTCAGGATAGGCCCACCAAGTATAATTTTGGTAATATTGCAATTTATACGTAATTGATTTGGGGATGTAGCTCAACTGGGAGAGCACCTGCCTTGCACGCAGGGGGTCGCGAGTTCAAATCTCGCCATCTCCAAATTTATTATTTTGGGTTTAAATTAATTAAATAAGTAAAAAATAATTTTATTAAAAGCTCTTTGAAATATTTATATAGTCTTTTTTGTTTAGGGTAACAAAAATATAATGAAATAATATGGTCAAGCTATTAAGAGTGTATAGTGAATGCCTTGGCACTGAAACCGATGAAGGACGTGGTTAACTGCGATAAGCTTCGGGGAGGCGTAAGCAGCCTTTGATCCGGAGATTTCCGAATGGGGAAACCTAATTAGAGTAATGTCTAATTGCCCATACATGAATTCATAGTGTATGGATGGGAACCGGCTGAAGTGAAACATCTCAGTAATCCGAGGAAAAGAAAACAAATAGTGATTTCCTAAGTAGTGGCGAGCGAACGGGAAACAGCCCAAACCGTTTAAACGTGATAACCTGTATGTGTTGTTTAAATGGGGTAGTGGGATCTAATGTTCTATGGTACAGCGTAGAGAGAAGTTAAAAAATACTTTTTAATTGAATATATTGGAAAATATGACCAAAGAAGGTGATAGTCCTGTAAATAAAAAGAAGTATTCTTCTTAATTAGACACCCAAGTAATGCTGGACACGTGGAATCCAGTGTGAATCTGCCAGGACCATCTGGTAAGGCTAAATATTAATCAGTGACCGATAGTGAACAATTACCGTTAGGGAAAGGTGAAAAGTCCCCCGGGAGGGGAGTGAAAAAGTACCTGAAACTGTACACTTACAAGCAGTCGGAGCCCTATGTCGTTTGGACCAGGGTGACGGCGTGCCTTTTGTAGAATGAATCAGCGACTTATTTTATGCAGCAAGGTTAAGTTGTTATTGAAAGATGGCAATGGAGCCGCAGGGAAACCGAGTCTTAATAGGGCGTTAGTTGCATGATATAGACCCGAAGCCAAGTGATCTAACCATGGCCAGGTTGAAGTTTCGGTAATACGAAATGGAGGACCGAACTAGTAAGTGTTAAAAAACTTTTGGATGAGCTGTGGTTAGGGGTGAAAGGCTAATCTAACTTGGTGATAGCTGGTTTTCCTCGAAATAGCTTTAGGGCTAGCCTTGTAGAACTATGCAATGGTGGTAGAGCACTGAATGGAGCCGGGGGGCATATTGCCCTACCTCATCCAATCAAACTCCGAATGCTGTTGCAACTACTACAGGAGTCAGAAAGTGGGGGATAAGCTCCATTTTCAAGAGGGGAAGAGCCCAGACCGCCTTCTAAGGTCTCTAAATATAAGCTAAGTGGTAAAGGATGTAAAATTACTTAGACAGCCAGGAAGTTGGCTTAGAAGCAGCCATCCTTTAAAGAGTGCGTAATAGCTCACTGGTCAAGTGATTTTGCGCCGAAAATATCCGAGGCTAAAGCTTATTACCGAAGAAGCGGATTCCAATTTTATTGGAGTGGTAGAGGAACGTTCTGTTGTAGGTTGAAGCCTTATCGTGAGGAAAGGTGGACGAAACAGAAGTGATTATGCTGATATAAGTAGCGATAAAGCCGATGAGATATCGGCTCACCGAAAATCTAAGGTTTCCTAGAGTAAAGTTAATCTGCTCAGGGTTAGTCGGTCCTAAGCTGAGTCCTCGTTTAATGGGGGGTAGGCGATGGATAATCGGTTAATATTCCGATACCAGCAATAACGCGTTATTAGCTAAGGGGGGACGCAGAAGGGTAAGTCATGCCTGAGATGGTTTTCAGGCTCTAAGTTTGTAGGGGGATTATTTTGGAAAATCCGGATGATCTTAACCCCGAGAAATGAATGGGATTCCCGGAAGGGAGGAACTGACCCAACCACGCTGACGAGAAAAACCTCGTAGTGAGTTTTATTGCTGACCGTACCACAAACCGACTCAGGTAGATGAGGAGAAAATCCTAAGGTGTACGAGAAAACTCTCGTTAAGGAACTCGGCAAACTAGCTCCGTAACTTCGGGAAAAGGAGCGCCATTTGATTTGAGATATTTTACATATCAAGGGTCAAAAGGCCACAGTAAAGAGTCCCGGGCGACTGTTTAACAAAAACACAGGACTCTGCTAAAATCTAAATTGATGTATAGGGTCTGACGCCTGCCCGGTGCTGGAAGGTCAAGGAGAGATGTCAGCTTCGGCGAAGCATTGAACTTAAGCCCCAGTAAACGGCGGCCGTAACTATAACGGTCCTAAGGTAGCGAAATTCCTTGTCGGGTAAATTCCGACCTGCACGAATGGCGTAACGATCTGGGAACTGTCTCAACGAGAGACTCGGCGAAATTGTGATTCCTGTGAAGACGCAGGATACCCGCAGCAAGACGAAAAGACCCCATGGAGCTTTACTATAGCTTAATATTGAATTATGGGTTAATACGTAGAGGATAGGTGGGAGATTTTGAAGTGCTGGCGCTAGCTGGCATGGAGTCAACCTTGGAATACCACCCTTATTATTCTGTGATTCTAACTTATAGCCGTAATCCGGCTTAGGGACAGTGTTAGGTGGGTAGTTTAACTGGGGCGGTTGCCTCCTAAAATGTAACGGAGGCGCCCAAAGGTTCCCTCAGCATGAATAGAAATCATGCATTGAATGTAAAGATATATGGGAGCTTGACTGCGAGACTTACAAGTCGAGCAGGTGCGAAAGCAGGGCTTAGTGATCCGGCGGCTTCTGAATGGAAGGGCCGTCGCTCAACGGATAAAAGCTACCCTGGGGATAACAGGCTTATCTCGCCCAAGAGTTCATATCGACGGCGAGGTTTGGCACCTCGATGTCGGCTCATCGCATCCTCCCGCTGGAGCAGGTGGGAAGGGTTTGGCTGTTCGCCAATTAAAGCGGTACGTGAGCTGGGTTCAGTACGTCGTGAGACAGTACGGTCTCTATCTGCTGTGGGCGTAGGATATTTGAGAGGATCTGTTCCTAGTACGAGAGGACCGGAATGGACAAACCTCTGGTGTACCAGTTGTCACGCCAGTGGCACGGCTGGATAGCTAAGTTTGGCAGGGATAAACGCTGAAAGCATCTAAGTGTGAAGCCCACCTCAAGATTAGATATCACGTCCCATTTATGGGCCTAAAGACTCCCAGGAGACTACTGGGTTGATAGATCTCGTGTGTAAGTTTAGTAATAAATTTAGCTTAGAGATACTAATAGGTCGTGCGGCTTGACCATATTTTTTGATTATATTTTCTCTCTTTTAAAAAAGACTAAATAAATATTTATAAATATACGATTTCCCGGTGGTCATAGCAATGGGGATACACCCGTTCCCATTCCGAATACGGAAGTTAAGCCCATTTGCGCCGATGGTACTATACTGGTGACGGTATGGGAGAGTAGGTACTGCCGGGTTTTTTTTATTTAAATTTGTATTTTTTATCTAAAATTTATTGACTTATTTTTTTTTATATGTTATTAAATTTAAATTTTATTTTTATACAATTTTTAAAGGACTTTAGAATAATGCTGAAAATTAGCGATATAAAAACTTTTTTACAGTCAGTATATGCTGAATTTAAAAAAGTGTCTTGGCCGACTAAAAATGAAACAATTAACTCTACAATAATGGTCTTAATTATGATTGTATTTATGGCTATTTTTATAGGGTTAGTAGATTTAATTTTGACTCGTATAATGGGAATTATATTGAGGTAAATATGCAAGAAAAAAAATGGTACATCGTTCACACAAGAACACTTTATGAAGATAAAATAAAAAGACATATTCAAAATGAAATTACTAAAAGATCGTTAGACAATAAAATCTTTGACATAATTATTCCAACTGAAGACGTCATTGAGATTAGAAAAAATAAAAAATATATAAAAAAAAGAAAGTTTTTCCCGGGATATATCTTGATCAATATGATTTTAGATGACGATGTATATTGGGTTGTGAAAAACACACCCGGAGTCACGGCATTTTTGGGTGGACAACACCCTATTCCAATGCCGGAAAATGATGCTTTAGCATTATTAGATAAAGTGAATACCTCAACCTTAGAAAAACCAAAACCTGCAATAACTTTTGATAAGAATGAAAATGTTCGTATAATGGAAGGACCTTTTGCAAATTTTGTAGGGCTAGTTGACGAAATTAATCATGAAAAAGGTAAATTAACTGTAATGGTTACTATATTTGGGCGAGCTACTCCGGTTGTTGTAGATTTTTTACAAGTTGAGAAGATTTAATATTTCTAGGAGATAAATATGGCAAAAAATATAAAAGCTCTTGTTAAACTTCAAATTCCAGCTGGCGCTGCTAATCCGGCTCCTCCAATTGGTACAGCTCTTGGGCCTCAAGGCGTAAATATTATGGAGTTTTGTAAAGCTTTCAATGCTTTAACAAAAGACAAAGAACCAGGCATGATTATTCCTGTTGTAATGACGATTTATGAAGACAAAAGTTTTACTTTTATTACAAAAGTGCCACCAATGGTTTCGCTAATAAAAAATGCTTGCGGAATAGCAAAAGGTTCAGGCGAGCCAAATAAATCAAAAGTTGCAACATTAAATGCTAAGCAAATTGAAGAAATAGCAAAACAAAAAATGCCGGATTTAAATGCTTATAATTTAGAAAAAGCAAAACAAATGGTGATCGGAACAGCAAAAAATATGGGTGTTGAAATAGCGGAATAAGTGTGCTAGTAGGAGCTAATTTTAGCGTTGAACTACTAAGGAGATATAATGAAACTAGGAAAAAGAATTGAGAATTTATACAAAGGATTCGATAGGGCAAAAATTTATCCTTTGGAACAAGCAGTAGATTTTTTAAAGAATGCGCCAAAATTGAAATTTGATGAAACAATAGAAGTATCAATTAATTTGAATGTGAACCCTAAAAAAGCTGACCAAAACATTCGGTCAACGACTATTTTGCCTCATGGAATTGGGAAAACAAAAAGAATTCTTGTTATGGCAAAAGGGGAAAAACTAAAAGAAGCCGAAGATGCTGGAGTTGAATATAGTGGAAATGACGATTTGATAGCAAAAATAGCATCTGGATGGTTTGATTTTGATGTGATGATTGCAACGCCAGACATGATGAAAGATCTAGGGAAAATAGGTAAAGCTTTAGGGCCTAGAGGGTTAATGCCTAATCCAAAATCTGGAACAGTTACAATGGAAATAAAAAAAGCTGTAGAAGAAATAAAATCCGGGAAAATGGAATTTCGAGTTGATAGTTTTGGAATTTTGCATGTTTGTGTCGGAAAAATGTCGTTCGATAAGATTAAATTAGTTGAGAATATAAAGTCATTTATAAGCGATTTGCTTAAACTTAAACCATCGACAGTAAAAGGAAATTTTATAAAATCCATGTCAGTTTCTTCTACGATGGGGCCTGGAATTAAAATAGATTTATTGGAATTAGCTAATAGATAATAAGTTAAAATTAAAATATGTCTAAGACAGTAGGGGAGTTTTGCTCTTAATTATCCTACCGAGACGAGTTTTTTAAACACTACTCTCTCGTTATGAGCGTAGTGTTTTTTTATATTTGTAAAATTTTGTAGGGGAGAAAATATGAATAAAGTTGAAAAACAAGAATTGATTGAAACTCTGAAAAATAGAGTTGATAATAAAAATTTTGTTTTAGCTGGCTTCAAAGGCTTATCCGTTTTTGAAATTGAGGAAATTCGTAATAAATTACGAGGAGTAAATTGTTCATCTAACGTTATAAAAAATCGTTTATTGCTTTTGGCTTTAAAAGAGTTAAGTATAGACGGATTCGAGGATTCATTAGCAGAAACGACGATGCTTACTGTTTTAAATGAGACTGGTTCTTTTAAGGGATTAAAAGTAATAGCAGATTATGTGAAAACAAATGAAAAGATTTTCATAAAATCTGGTTATGTCGAAGGGAAAAAAGTCGATGCAAAAAGCCTTGAAAGTATCGCGAATTTATCTTCCAGAGAGGTTTTAATCGCAAAATTATTATCACAATTGCAGTCTCCAATCTCAAAATTTGTATTTTCATTAAATAATCCAATCTCAAAGTTAGTTTACGCATTAAATGCGATAAAAAATAAAAAAATTCAGGAGGAATTATAAAGATGTCTAGAGAAGAATTGATTAAAGCAATAGAAAGCATGAGTGTTTTGGAGTTATCAGAGCTAGTAAAAGACTTGGAAGAAAAATTTGGAGTCAGCGCTATGCCTGCAATGCCAATGGGCGGATTCGCTCAAGCGGCTCCAGCAGCTGGCGGAGCAGTTGCAGAAGCTGCAGAAAAAACAGCTTTTGATGTGATCTTGGCTTCAGCAGGAGATAAAAAAATCCAAGTTATAAAAGTTGTGAGAGAAATAACAGGTCTTGGACTCAAAGAAGGAAAAGATTTAGTTGACGCAGCTCCAAAGCCTGTTAAAGAAGGCGTAACAAAAGAACAAGCCGATGAGATTAAAGTTAAATTAGAGGAAGCTGGCGCAAAAGTAGAAATAAAATAACTAAAATTTTTCCAAACAAATATATAAAAAAATAGCAAATGGAGTAGATTTATTCCATTTGCTATTTTCAATTTTCAAGTCACATAATCTATTTTAACTACGTTTAAGTTGGATTTTTGTCAGATTAATTTGATACTCCGTTCGCTTCACTTTTGATTTTTATTATAACGAAAAGGGAGGGGAAGTTTTGATGGAAGTTTTTAAAAATATTGTTAATTTTGCTCGAATTCCCAAAATTTTAGATTTACCTGATATGGTTGAAATGCAAAAAAAATCCTACAAAAGTTTTTTGCAAGTAGACATTTCTGCAAACAAGAGAGAAATGCAAGGGCTTCAAGCTGCATTTTTAGATATTTTCCCGGTTGCAAATTCTGATGAAAGTTTAGTGTTGGATTTTGTCGACTACACTTTAGACCCACCAAAATACTCTGAAGACGAAGCTATTGAAAAAGACGTAACTTATACGCTTTCACTGAAGGCAAATATGCGTCTAACCCAACGAGATGCTTCCGGAAAAGTAAAACAAATCACAGAACAAGAGGTTTTTTTATGTGATCTTCCGATGATTACGCAAAATGCTACATTTATTTTTAATGGAGCTGAACGTGTGATCGTTAGTCAGATGCATCGTTCTCCCGGTGTGATTTTTGAGGAAGACGAAGAAAAAATGATTTCTTCATTCGGTAAAAAATTATTTTTTGCAAGAATCATTCCTTATCGAGGGGCTTGGGTTGAATTTGAGTATGATCTAAATAATATTTTATACGTGAGAATAGATAAGAAACGTAAAATTTTAGCAACTACGCTTTTGCGGGCTTTGGGTTATGAATCAAACGAGACTATTCTAAATTTATTCTATAAAAAAGAAAAAAAAGCTTTAACAAAAAATGTGATAAATATGCATTTGGCTGAAGACGCGATCGATAAAAATACTGGCGAAATTTTGATGGAAGCCGGAAATTTGATTCTTCCTGAGAAATTCGAGATTTTAAAATTGCGAGGAATAAAAGACGTAAGTGTAATAATTTTTCCTGAAAATATAAATGACATCACGATAATTAATACCTTGGCAAAAGATAATTTTAGAAATGCTAACGACGCTATTTTTGATATTTACAAAAAATTAAGGGCTCAAGAATTTATTTCTGCAGAACAAGCAAAAAATTTTATTTATAATATGCTTTTTAACAGCATAAAAAAATATGATTTAACAAAAGTTGGACGATACAAAATCAATAAAAAGCTTGAAAAAATTTTTGATGAATTTAAGAAAAATAAAGTTTTGGAAATGCCAACAGAAGACGTGAGAGTTCTGACACGGGTAGATGTCGTTGCAACAATAAAATATTTGATAAATCTGAACAATGAAGTATCTGGAGAAATCGACGACATCGATCACTTGGGAAACAGAAGAATTAGATCAGTCGGTGAATTGTTGGAAAACCAAATTCGAGTTGGACTTTCTCACATGGCGAGACTTATTCGCGAAAAAATGAATATGCAAGACAGAGATAAATTGACTGTGCGAAGTCTTGTAAACGCAGCGCCACTCGTCGGAATTATTCGTAAATTTTTTGGAACCTCACAATTGTCTCAGTTTATGGATCAAGTCAATCCTCTCGCAGAATTGACGCACAAACGAAGATTATCAGCTTTGGGTCCCGGAGGATTGAATAGAAAACGAGCAGGATTTGAGATCAGAGACGTTCATTATACGCATTATGGCCGAGTTTGTCCTGTCGAAACTCCAGAAGGACAAAACATTGGGCTTATAACTTCCTTGTCATGCTATTCGAAAGTCAATGATTATGGTTTGATTGAGACGCCTTATCGAAAAATTAAAAATGGAAAAGTGACTGATGAGATTTCATATTTGACGGCCAATGAAGAAGAAGGTTTGCGAGTAGCTCAGGCGAACTCGCCGATCGATAAAAATGGAAATTTGACTGGTGATTTAGTGGCTTGCAGGTATGCTGACAATTTTCCACTTTTGCCAAAAAGCGCAGTCGAATACATGGATATTTCGCCAATTCAAGTCGTGAGCCCGTCTACAGCTCTCATTCCGTTCTTGGAGCATGACGACGCTAACCGAGCTCTGATGGGCGCAAACATGCAAAGACAGGCTGTGCCTCTTATGATCACACAAAAACCTGTCGTTGCAACAGGAATCGAGGACGTTGTTGCGAAAGATTCCGGAGCTACGATTATTGCCAGACAAGACGGCGTGGTTTTGAGTGTAACTTCAAATAAAATCATAATTTGGTCTGACGCGAAAAAAAATGATTCTATCGAGATTTATAAACTGAAAAAATACAATCGTTCTAACCAGGATACTTCAATCAATCAAATTCCTTTGGTCAAATTTGGTGATAGAGTAAAACAGGGAGATGTAATTGCTGATGGAGCTGCGACTGATAAAGGACAATTGGCTCTCGGTAAAAATCTTCTCGTAGCGTTTATGCCTTGGGAAGGATATAATTTTGAAGACGCGATTTTGCTCAATCAGAAATTGGTAAAAGAAGACGTTTTGACTTCGATTCATATTACAGAATTTAACGTCGAGGCTAGGGATTTAAAAATTGGAGTCGAGGAAATTACTCGAGATATCCCAAATATCGGAGAAGAAGCTTTGAAAAATTTGGATGAAAACGGGATTATTCGAATTGGTGCTGAAGTCGAGGCCGGAGATATTTTGGTCGGAAAAGTGACACCAAAAGGAGAGCAGCTCACGACGCCGGAAGAAAGACTTTTAAAAGTCATTTTTGGAAAGAAAGCTGAGGACGTTCAAGATGCTTCTCTACGAGTAACACCTGGTGTCCGAGGAAAAGTTTTGGACGTAAAAGTTTTGTCAAGATCAAAAAAAATGACGAAAAAAGAAGAAGCAAAGTTTGTAAAAAAATTAGAAGAAAAATATAACGAGATGTTCGCGAATTTGAAAAAAGAGAAAGACCAAAAAGTAAAAGATTTAAAAGCAGAGAAAAACTTTGACAAAAAATATTTGGAAATGATAAACAAGTTTTACGAGTATCAAGAGCAAGATTTAAAGCAAAAATTGGCAAATGAAAAAGATAAAATTAACAAAGATGACGAATTGCCGATAACAGTTAATAAAATTGTGAAAGTTTTGATTGCGAGCAGACGTAAAATTTCTGTTGGAGACAAAATGGCAGGTCGACATGGAAATAAAGGTATTGTCGCAAAAATTATGAAGCAAGAAGACATGCCGTATTTGCCGGATGGAAGACCGGTCGATATAGTTTTGAGTCCGCTAGCTATTCCATCTCGTATGAACGTTGGACAGATTATGGAAACGATTTTGGGTTGGGCTGGAGTAAATCTCGACACACAAATGGTTACCCCAGTTTTTGACGGAGCAACTGAAGACGATATAAAAGAAAACATCAAAAAAGCTAAGAAAAATTTGATGAAAAATAAAAATTATAAGGAAGAATATTTACCGGACGAGTATTGTAGAACTACACTTTATGACGGAAGAACTGGTGAAACCTTTAACGAGAAAATTACCGTCGGATACATGTACATGCTGAAACTTTCACATTTGGTCGAGGATAAGATTCACGCGCGTTCGACTGGTCCGTACTCTCTTATTACTCGTCAGCCGCTTGGAGGAAAAGCACAATTCGGAGGACAGAGAGTTGGAGAGATGGAAGTTTGGGCGATAGAAGGATACGGCGCAAGTCATATTTTGCAGGAATTTTTGACTGTAAAAAGTGATGATGTGAATGGCAGAACAAAAATGTATGAATCGATAATAAAAGGCGAGATAATGACAGATCCGGGAATACCAGAATCATTTAAAGTTTTGGTGAAAGAATTGCAGAGTTTGTGTTTAAATATTGAGCTCTTGAAAGAAAATAACTAAATATTCCGAAATTAGGAGGATTCTCCTTTGGCTAAACTTAATAAAAACAAAATTCAAATCAGAAAAAAAATTATCGACACAATAAATTTTGCTAATTTCGACACGATAAAACTAAGCATCGCATCTCCGGAAGATATTCGTAATTGGTCGTACGGCGAGGTAAAAAAAGCTGAAACAATCAATTACCGAACCTTTAAACCCGAGAGAGATGGTTTGTTTTGCGAGAAAATTTTCGGTCCAATACGAGACTGGGAATGTAATTGCGGAAAATACAAATGGATAAAACATCGAGGCGTAATCTGCGATAGATGCGGAGTCGAAGTTACGGAATCAAAAGTCCGCCGAGAAAGAATGGGGCACATTGAGCTTGCTGAGCCGGTTTCTCATATTTGGTTTTTGAGGAAATCTCCGTCTAGACTTGCAATTTTGCTTAATATGAAGCTTGGCGATATAGAAAAAGTAGTTTATTTTTCAAAACATATCATTCTAAAGCCTGGCGAAACGCCTTTGAAATACAAGCAACTTTTATCCGAAGAAGAATATCAAGATTGCAAAGTAAAATATGGGCAAAGTTTTGAATCAGGAATTGGCGCTTCTGCAATAAAACAATTGCTCAAAGAAGTAGATTTAAAAATTTTGGCAATAGAATTACGAGAAGAAATCAGAAACACAAAATCTGACGCAACCAGAAACAGAATCATAAAGCAATTGCGAGTTGTTGACGCATTTTTGCGGTCTGGAAATAAACCGGAAAATATGATTATTGACACAGTTCCGGTAATTCCACCGGATTTGAGACCCTTGGTTCCACTGGATGGTGGAAGATTTGCGTCATCTGACTTAAACGATTTGTACAGACGAATCATAAATCGAAATAACAGATTAAAACACATCCAAAGTTTAAAAGCTCCGGACGTGATGATTTACAATGAAAAAAGACTTTTGCAAGAGGCAGTTGATGTTTTATTTGAAAATGGAGCCAGAAATAGAACCGTCGTTGGTTCAGGCAATAGACCGCTAAAATCTTTGTCTGACACTTTAAAGGGAAAACAAGGAAGATTTAGACAGAACCTGCTCGGGAAAAGAGTGGATTATTCCGGAAGATCAGTCATAGTCGTTGGTCCAGCGTTGAAATTACATCAATGCGGACTTCCCAAAAAAATGGCGCTTGAGCTTTTCAAACCGTTTATTATGCGAGAACTGATGGAGCGAAATATTGCGACTTCATTTAAAAGCGCTAAAAAAATGATTGAGAAGACTACGACTGAAGTTTGGGATATTTTGGAGCAAGTGACCATGAATCATCCGGTTTTATTAAACAGAGCTCCAACGTTGCATCGTCTAGGAATACAGGCGTTTGAACCAGTTTTGGTCGAGGGTAATGCGATACAGCTTCATCCTTTGACTTGCGCTGCATTTAACGCGGATTTTGACGGTGATCAGATGGCTGTCCACGTGCCGCTTTCGGTTGAGTCGCAGCTTGAAGCCAAAATTTTGATGCTTGCAACCAACAATATTTTGTCTCCAGCTAGCGGAAAACCAATTACCGTTCCGTCGCAAGACATTGTTTTGGGATGCTATTATTTGACAAAAGAGAAAAAAGGTTCAAAAGGCGAGGGCAAGATTTTTTCAACGGTTGAAGAGTTAGAAATGGCTTATGAGTTCAAAAAAGTTGATGAGCATGCCAAAATAAAAATTTGTCTAGATGGATCGATATTTGAAACAACAGTTGGCCGAGTGATTTTTAATAAAATTATTCCAAAAGCAATGGGTTTCATAAATAAAGTTATCACAAAAAAAGATTTGGCTGTTCTTATCGAGACTTGTTATAAAAAGCTAGGAAAAGAAGAGACAGTTGAACTTTTAGATAATTTGAAGAGACTTGGTTATAAATATTCAACAAAAGCCGGTATTTCAATTTCGCTTTCGGATATGCTTATTCCAAAGGAAAAACATGAGATCATAGATAGAGCCACAAAAGAAGTAAAAGATATTTTGGAACAGGCGCAAATGGGTGTCATCACAGAAAGTGAAAGATACAATAAAGTAATCGATATTTGGACTAGAGTGACTGATGAGATCGCAGATATGATGTTTTCGTCATTGAAAACAAAAGACGATGGAGATTTTGTAGAAGGTGAATCGAAATTTAATTCAGTCTACATTATGGCTGATTCAGGTGCTCGAGGCAGCAAACAGCAGATAAGACAGCTGGCTGGTATGCGCGGACTTATGGCAAAACCCCAGAAAAAATTGACCGGACAAATCGGAGAAATTATTGAGTCGCCGATTACTGCTAATTTTAGAGAAGGATTGACAGTTCTGGAGTACTTTATATCGACGCACGGAGGAAGAAAAGGTTTAGCTGACACAGCTCTCAAAACTGCTGAAGCAGGATATTTGACGAGAAGATTGATTGACATAGCACATGATACTGTTGTGACAATAGACGATTGCGAGACAGTGAACGGTATCAAAATAGGAGCTTTAAAAGAGGGTGACGAAATAATCGAACCATTGGAAGAAAGAATTATTGGAAGAGTTTCTCTTGATAATGTCGTCGGGCTTATAGAAGGAAATGACGGCGAATTTTATGAGGATCTAATTTTAAAAGCTGACGAAATAATCACTGAAGAAAATGCTAAAAAATTGGCGAAAGCCGGTATTGAAAAAATCAGGATTCGTTCAGTTTTGACTTGCGAGGCGAACAACGGTGTTTGTAAAAAATGCTATGGCGTAAATTTGGCGAATGGAAAAGAGGCGAATATCGGAGATGCAGTTGGAATACTTGCAGCTCAGTCGATAGGAGAGCCGGGAACACAGCTTACTCTTAGAACTTTTCATATCGGAGGAACAGCAAGTAGAGTTGTTTTAGAATCGTCTCTCACGGTAAAAAATGCTGGAACTTTAAAATATCACAACATTAAGACTTTAAAGAATAAAAATGGACATTTGATCGTCGTAAGCCGAAATGGTGAAATAAGTATAAAGGCAAAGCATAGGAGAGATATTTACACGATTCCGTATGGAGCAAAGCTTTATTTTGAAGACAATGCTGTTGTTGAAAAAGATCAATTGGTTGCAGAATGGGATCCATACAGTTTGCCGATTATTTCAGAAATTGCCGGAAAAGTGCTTTGGAAAGATATCGTAGAAGGTAAGACTATGCAGCAGGAAAAAAACCGAATTACTGGAATGGTTGAGACGATTATTTTGGAACACAGAGCAAACGATAGATTGAACCCGCAGCTCGTAGTAAAATCAGAGAAAAATCCAGGATTTACTTATACTTTGCCAGCAGACACGTATGTTTTGTTTAATGACGATTCAAAGGTTTTTCCTGGCGACGTCATAGCAAAAATTCCACAAGAAGTAAGCAAAACAAAAGATATTACCGGAGGATTACCTCGAATTGCAGAGCTTTTTGAAGCGAGAAAACCGAAAAATATTTCTATTATTTCGGAAATTGATGGGGTGGTTTCTCTAGAAACAACGAGTAAATTTTTGCTAAAAATAGTTGTCACAAATGAAAATGGAATTACGAGGGAATACATTATTCCTCAAGGAAAACATCTAGTCGTTTACGAAGGAGATAGAGTCAGAGCAGGTGATCCGCTTACAGATGGAGCAGCTAATCCGCATGACATTTTGCGCGTCAAAGGAGATAAAGCTGTTCAAGAATATTTATTGAATGAGATTCAAGAAGTTTATCGCTTGCAAGGCGTGATCATTAATGACAAACATATCGAGATTATTGTTCGTCAGATGTTGTCCAATTATCGAATAGAACAGCCTGGAGATACTGAGCTTTTGGTTGGTGAGATGGTAAACCGTTTTAAATTTAGAAATATAAACCAGGATGTAACTAAGAAAAATTTGAAGCCGGCAGTCGCGAGCCCAGTTTTACTCGGTATTACGAAGGCCTCCTTAAATTCAGACAGCTTCATTTCTGCTGCTTCGTTCCAAGAAACTACCAAGATTTTAACAGAAGCGAGCGCTAATGGCGAGAAAGATCACTTGATTGGGTTGAAAGAAAATGTAATTATTGGTCATCTAATTCCTGCTGGGACAGGTCTCAAAAAAAATAGGATGACAGCAAAAAATTAAAAATAACTTGACAACCGAATATTGAATATGTTAAATATACAAAATTTTTAGGAGAAAACCAGTGTTAACGATTAACCAATTAATAAAAAATGGACGACAAAAGATAGGACAAAAATGTAAGACGCCTGCACTTGAGAGCTGTCCGCAAAGGCGAGGAGTTTGCAGTAGAGTTTATACTACAACACCTAAAAAGCCTAACTCTGCGTTGCGTAAAGTTGCTCGTGTAAAGCTTACGAATAATATAGAAGTAACCGCATACATACCAGGGATTGGTCATAGTTTGCAAGAGCATTCAATCGTTTTGATTCGAGGTGGTCGTGTAAAAGATTTGCCGGGTGTGAGATATCATATCGTACGAGGAAATTTAGATACAACTGGCGTAGCAAATAGAAATCAGAGTAGATCTAAGTATGGCGCAAAAAGGCCAAAACCAACAGATGGAAAAGCTCCAGCAAAAGGTAAAAAATAAAATTTAATATACGAGGCAAAAAACTATGTCTAGAAAGAAAAAAAGGCAAGATCGAGGTTTGAAACCAGATACGAAATATAACAGCTTGCTAGTAAGTCATTATATAAATCGAATAATGTTAAGTGGTGAAAAAAATATAGCTTCCAGATTAATTTATGATGCGATGGAAATAATGAAAGAAAAAATTAAAGATGAACCCTTGAAAATTTTGATAAAAGCTACGGATAACGTAAAACCTCAGCTCGAAGTAAAAGCGCGTAGACTTGGTGGAGCAACATATCAAGTGCCAGTAGAAGTTGAAGCATTGCGAGCGAATGCTTTGGCGCTCAGATGGATTATAAATTTCGCAAGAGAGAGAAAAGGAAAATCTTTTTCCGAAAAATTAGCATCAGAACTGATAGATGCATACAATGAACAGGGCAATTCAATAAAGAAAAAAATCGATACTCACAAAATGGCGGAAGCAAACAAAGCTTTTGCGCATTATAAGTGGTAACTCAAGGATTTAAAGGATAAAAAAATGAGTGTGAATGAAAAAAATATCCCGTTAAATAAGTTTAGAAATATTGGAATTATTGCACATATTGACGCGGGAAAAACAACAACAAGCGAAAGAATTTTATTTTTCACTGGAAAAATCCATAAAATTGGTGAAGTTCATGAAGGGGCAGCGACGATGGATTGGATGGAACAAGAACAAGAAAGAGGAATTACGATTACTTCTGCTGCAACGACAGCGATTTGGAAGGATTGCAGAATTAATTTGATTGATACTCCGGGTCACGTTGATTTTACGGTTGAAGTTGAGAGATCACTAAGGGTTTTGGATGGAGCAGTTGTTGTCATGTGCGCAGTTGGAGGAGTTCAGCCTCAATCAGAAACTGTTTGGCGACAGGCTGACAAATATAAAGTCCCTCGTATGATTTTTGTTAATAAAATGGATAGAACTGGAGCAGATTTTTTTAATGTTCTTGGTCAAGCGAAAGAAAAACTTGGAGCCCATGCAGTTCCAATTCAGCTTCCAATAGGGGCTGAGTCAGATTTTAAGGGAATAATTGATCTGGTAACAATGACTGCAACAGAATTTGTAGATGATGACGGCAGCAATTTAAAAACTATTGAAATTCCTGCAGAGTATAAAGAAAAAGCCGAAAAATATCGTGAAAATTTATTAGAAGCAATTTCTGAGGTTGACGATAAAATTATGGAGCAATTTTTGGAAGGTGAACATATAGCTGAAAAAGAAATATATGATGCGTTGCGAAAAGGGACAATAGACGCAAAATTTATGCCAATGCTATGTGGAGCGTCATTTAAAAATAAAGGAATCCAACAACTACTTGATGCAGTTAATGCGTTCTTGCCGTCTCCATTGGATATTGCGGCTGTTTCTGGAAAAGATGAAAATGGTAATGAGGCAATAAGAAAAGCCGACGTAAATGAGCCTTTTTCAGCTCTTGTGTTTAAAGTTGTAACCGATCCTTTTATTGGTAAATTGACGTATATACGAGTTTATTCTGGAAAATTGGTTTCTGGTTCGTACGTTATAAATACTAACAAAGACAACAAAGAGAGAATTAGTAGGTTGCTCAGAATGCATTCTAATCACCGAGAAGAAGTGAAAGAAGCCTCAGCTGGAGAAATTGTTGCAGTTGTGGGATTGAAAAACAGCGTAACAGGAGATACTCTTTCAGACGAAAAATCAAAAATAGTTTTGGAATCAATCGTTTTCCCAGAACCAGTGATACATCTTGCAATCGAGCCAAAAACAAAAGCTGACGAAGAAAAATTGGGAATTGCATTATCTAGACTTGCTGAGGAAGATCCTACTTTTAAAATTAAAACTGACAAAGAAACTGGGCAAACTGTGATCGCGGGAATGGGTGAATTGCATTTGGAAATTATTGTGGATAGAATGCAGCGTGAGTTTAATGTGGAAGCAAATATTGGTAATCCGCAAGTGGCATACAAGGAAGCAATAAATAAGAAAATTGAAGAAGAAGGTAAATATATAAAACAATCTGGTGGAAGAGGACAATATGGGCATGTTTGGCTTGAGATTGAGCCGATTCCTTTGGAAGAAGGAAAAGATTTTGAGTTTGTGAATAAAATTGTTGGTGGTATCATACCAAGAGAATATATTCCATCGATAGAAAAAGGCGCAAAAGAAAGTTTGGAATCAGGCCCGGTCGCTGGATATCCTGTCATGGGCGTAAAAGTTTCAGTATTTGATGGCTCGTTTCATGATGTTGACTCAAGCGATGCAGCTTTTAAAATTGCAGCTTCTATGGCAATGAAAAGCGGAATGAAAAAGGCTAATCCTCAAATTTTGGAGCCGGTTATGAGTGTGGAAGTCACATCTCCTGAGACTTATATGGGAGATATTATTGGCGATCTTAGTTCTCGCCGCGGAAAAATTTCAGGCATTGAGCATAAAGGCACTACCCAAATTGTAAAAGCCGACGTACCTCTTTCTGAGATGTTTGGATACGCAACTAACGTAAGATCTTTATCTCAAGGTCGCGCCTCTTATACTATGGAATTTGCGAAATATGAGGCAGTGCCTAATAGCATCGCAGAAAAGATAATCACGAAAGCTGGTGGGACAAATTAATTTTTTAACTAACAAAAAATTTAAAGCGAAGCGATAAACTTCGCTTTTTTTGTGTTTTCTTTATATAAAACAAACCAAAAACCTTGGAGGGAAAAGATAAATGGGAAAAGAGAAATTTGAGAGGAAAAAGCCGCACGTAAATATAGGAACAATAGGACACGTAGACCATGGTAAGACGACATTGACAGCCGCGATATTGAATTATTTGTC